>NZ_JBHVPB010000004.1:0-223201 GCF_042887565.1 Paenibacillus sp. NPDC057934 | reverse complement strand
TCCACTATTCTATGCGACATTCATTATAACACACAAAGCCCCCCAGCCCGGACAAGGAGTCCCGAAGCTGGGGGATAGAGTACTCCGTTACAATGCGCTAAATGTCCGGGAGGTGCTAATCCATTTCAGACTGCCGGGTATGCTCGCTTTAACGGAAAGAGCGTCCTCATCGAACGTAAGCTTTCTCTCTACCTAGCCTTATACCGCTCTGTACTTGCAGTCCCGCTGCTAGTCCCCCTACCTTCTGTACTCGCAGTCCCTCTCATAGCCTACTAAAGCCTTCCTGCCCATCTACACTCGCAATCTTCCGCTTAACCCTCCGAACCTCTCAACACGCTTACAGTCCTTCTTCTAGCCCCTGCGCCCCCTACACGCACAGTTCTCCACCTGTACTCACCCTCACACTACCTCTTCTGCCTCACGGCTTACCGCAGCCGGAACCAGAGGTGGCAGACCCTCAGTGCTCATGGCAGCCGCAGGCATAAGGCCTAGACAGTGACACATTAAGGGTGCAAGGCGAAGCTGAGGCAGCGCTTGGACCTCTTTTTCCGGGGACAGCACGGTTTCGCCAAAAGTATACAGAGGGACATGACGCTCCGCAGGCGAAACGCCGCCGTGAAAGCCATTCGCGTTCATACCATGGTCGGCAGTAACCAGAATTTTATAGCCTTCGTTCATCCAGATTGGCAGCATCGTAGCCAGCAAACCGTCGGCTTGACGCACAGCTAACTCGTATTCCTTGCTCTCCCCTCCATAGCGGTGGCCCGCATCGTCAATATTCATGGAGTGGACGTAGAGAAAATGGGGATCGAATGCCCCGCGCAAGTATTCGGCATCTGCAAACACATGGCTGTCGGGATATTGGTCCTCGAAGTAGAAGCTGCCATGCTGGATCGGGCGCAGCACATTGTGCTGGTGACGGTCGGTAATCGGGTTGAACGGGGATGAGCTGTACAACTCACTGACCCAGTGATAGGCGGCTGCGGCAGTACGTAGATTCGCAGCGACCGCCAAATGGAAGACACTCTGTTCCTTGCTGGGCCTGTTGATATGGTTGGCCGTGATACCGTTTCTGACCACAGGTGTGCCAGTAAGCAGCACCTCGTAGAGCGGCCGCGACAAGCTGGGTAATTCCGACTGTACCCGGTAGCACGACACGACTCCCTGCTCTACCAGATGCTCCATGTAGCCCAAATATTTTCGAGCCGCATCATACCGAAGTCCGTCCAATACAACCACAATCAGCTTGTTCGTTATCTCACTCATTTTTGCCCCGCCCTTCCTGAATCAGAGAATGGATGATGCTATGCGCCTTCCCGTTCCAAATGTCTGAGCTGTGCTGGGTCCAGCACCAGTGTGACCCGATCCTGCTCCCGCAAACGCAGCCAACTTCCGTCGTTCAGCACATCTACTGTCAGGCGAATGCCGGAGGCTTCGGCTGTGCAGCGGATGATATTCCCCAGCATTGATACCGAATGAATGCTGGCGTCCAGCAGGATCCTGCCCTCTCCTTCAGCCGCTGCAGCCTCCCCAGCCTTAAGCAGCGTAATCGCTTCAGGGCGTAAGGCGAAGCTGTCCGCCGGGCTGTCTACTCGGCCGAATAGTTTCAGCGCCTCCGGCCTAGTAAACACGTTGTAGCTGCCCATGAACCGCGCCACAAATTCGGTGCGCGGCGCCGTGTATAACCCTTCAGGTGAATCATCCTGAATAATCCGTCCGCCTTTCATGACGCACACCCGGTCAGACACAATCAGCGCTTCTTCCTGGTCGTGCGTGACGAACAAAGTCGTCATCCCAAGACGTTTCTGAATCTCGCGGATTTCAGTCCGCAGATTTTTACGGATCTTGGCATCCAGCGCGCTGAGCGGTTCGTCCAGGAGCAGCACCTTGGGCTGCACAGCCAGCGAACGGGCCAACGCGATCCGCTGCTGCTGTCCGCCGGACAGTGACTGCGGATATACGTCCCGCTTCTCTTCAAGATCGACCAGAGCCAGCAGCTCTTCGCTACGGGTACGTTGGGCCGCCTTGGACATCCCGCGCATTTTCATCCCGTATTCAACATTCTGGCCCACGGTCAGGTTGGGAAATAGCGCATACGACTGGAACACCATGCCCACCTCCCGGTTACGGGGCGGCTGCCGGGTGACGTCCTTTTGCGCCAGCATAATGCTGCCGCCATCCAGTTCCGTCAGGCCGGCTATGCAGCGTAGCAGGGTGCTTTTTCCGCAGCCAGAGGGTCCTAGTAAGGTCACAAGCTCTCCCTCCCGGATCTCCAGATCCACATTGTCCAGGACACAGGCGTCCCCGAATAATTTGCGCACACCTTGCAGCTTCAAGTAATCATTCATCCGCGAACGCCTCCCATCTTTTTACCCAGCTTCATTAGCACCATGGATAGCACCAAAATAAACACAAAGTACGAAATCGCAATCGCACTGGCCAAATGCCCGCTCTCGCCAACCCGCTTATACAAGTAAATCTGGATCGTCTGGATATGTCCGCCAACCAGCATATTCGTCAGTACAAACTCACCGAACAGCACCGAGAAAGACAGTAAGGCAGAGACCATTACACCCGGCCAGATATTAGGGAGAATCACATTCATAAAAGCCTGGCGGCGACGGGCCCCGAGCAGTTCAGCGGCCTGCAGCAGTTCAGCAGCGGAGACGGTCAGCAGACTGTTGCGGATGCCCTGATACATGTACGGCAGAATAACTACAAAATAAGCGCCGACCAGCAAGTAAGAAGTGCCTGCGATATTGAGAGGACCAGAAGAATAAGTACGAATGAGACCCACCGCCGCTACAACACCGGGGACCGCATACGGTAGAACGACAATCCCCTTCATCAAGCTCTCCCAGCGCGGAAAATACATCGTGATCACGAACACAGCCGGGAGCATAACTACCAGACTGACCACTACACTTATAAGGCACAGATACAGCGAAGTCCAAAGTGCCTCCATGAAGCGCAGGTCCTGAAACATCTGTATGAACCAGTCGAAGGTCCAGGCACGAGGCAGCAAGCTGTTCTGCCAATCCTGGGCAAAAGCATACAATCCCGTAGCCAGTAGCGGCACGAGTAGATACACCATCAGGAGCAAGATCAGTACACGTGGAGCAAGTCCCGCTTTGCGAGTACTCATTGTCCCATCTCCTCTCTTGCCCTTGGCCGAAGACGTCGTACCACACTGGCCTTAGCCTGAGGCTTATCCGCAGCTCGCGCCACGAAACGTCCCGCCCGCCGGACCATAACATGGTTGAGATAAACAGCCAGCAGCGTAGTTAGTGCCAGCAGGACAGCCAGCGTACTGCCCATCTCTGGTTGGGTAACCACATTTCCTGCGACCAGAGAGCCAATGCGCACGGCAAGCAGGTTATAATTACCGCCGACCAGAGCATAGGCCGTCGCATACGCACCCATCGCATTAGCAAAGAGAATACCCATCGTGCCAAAAATCGCGGGAGCCAGCAGCGGCAGACCGATAGTCTTCCAGAATTGCCAGCGTCCTGCACCGAGCAGCGCCGCCGCTTCTCTCCACTGCTCCCGGATACCGTAAAAAGACGGATACAGCAGCAGCAAAGACAGAGGCACTTGGAAATAGACATAAACCAGCGCCAGGCCGGTCCAGCTGTACAGATTGAATCCGGCGAATACATCCCAGCCCCAATCTTTGAATAGCAGGGTGAATATTCCGTTGTTGCCCAGCAAGATGATATACGCAAAAGCCAGCGGTACGCCGGCAAAGTTGGAGGTCATATTCGAGACCATCAGCACCCGGTCGCGTACGACTGGCGTAAAGCGGGTGATGCAATAAGCGCACACTAGTCCGATGATGATTCCAGCCACACTGGAGGCGATGGAGATGAACAGGCTGTTCTTGATTGCCTGCATATAATAGGCACTTTGCAGCGCATGCACATAATTGCCAAAGGTAATACCCTTCCCGTCTCCGCTATGGAAACTGTTGCTCACCATGGACAATACAGGCACAAGCTGGAACGCCAGCACCATCAGTACGAATGGAATCAACGCCAGAATGACACCGCCGCGTCTGTTCTGTTTCATTCTTTAAAAGCCACCTCTCTGCCCCATTCAAAAAAGCGGGCGCTTCGGCATGATACATGACGAAGACGCCCTCTGATTAAAGTACTGCTCCCGTGTTCCCGGGATCGGTTAGTTCAAATGTACAAGAACGCGTTCTTGCCATAATTGCGGAATGCTTTTAGCTGTTTCTTCCCATACCTTGTAGTCGCCTACCGGTTTGACGTTAGCATACTCTTCCTTCGGCAGAAGCTTCGCTGCCACATCATCCGGCAGTTTGACACTGTCACGGATCGGACGAGCGTAACCGTTAGCCAAATTAATCTGGCCTTTATCACTCAGGATGTACTCGCGTGTCAGCTTGGCTGCATTAGGATGCGGAGCCCATTTGTTGATGATGGTCGCATAACCGCTGACTACACTGCCTTCCTTCGGAATGGCAACGTTAAAGCCATCTTTGTTGATTTGATCTCTGTAGTTCAGAGCGTTGAAATCCCACAGCAGAGTTACTTCAACTTCACCCTTTTCGATGTTAGCGACAGAAGCTTCTGCGTTCGAGAGACGGCCTTTCTTGGCCAGATCTTCGAAGAATGCAATCCCTGGCTCAATGTTCGACTCGTCACCACCAAAAGCGATCGCTGCGGCAAGTACGGCCATTTGCGCTTGCGCGGCTTTAGTCACATCACCAACGATGATTTTATAATTGCCGTTCTTGAGGTCTTCCCAACTCTTCGGCGGGTTTGGTACAAGCTTGGTATTCGTCAGGAACGAAATACTGCCCTGGTAGCCAACAACCCAGTTACCGTCTTTGTCTTTTGCCCAGTCAGGGATTTCATCCCAATAAGACGTCTTGTATGGCTGTGTTACGCCCTTCGCTACCGCAACGGGACCAAACGCGATACCAACGTCACCGATGTCTGCTGTCGGTTTATCTTTTTCTGCTTCGAACTTGGCGATTTCCTCCGCGCTCGACATATCTGTATCTTCATGCTTCAATCCATATACGCTAGTCATATCTGCCCAAGTGTCTTTCCAGTTGGCCCATGAATCAGGCATGCCGACACTCATTACACTGCCTTCTTCTTTGGCTTTGCTCTCAATGTCGCTCAAGCTGAGCTCTGGTGCAGCGGCATTACCTTCCGGCGCATTCGCCTTGTTTTCCGAATTTCCACAAGCAGCAAGCAACAGGACGAGCAAGGACAGCGTAAGACCGATGAACCATTGTTTTCTGAATCGGATTGTCATGATTTCCCCTTCACTCCCATTTCCTATTTGTGGGCTCTTCTCTAAGGACCAAGCAGTTCTTCACCCACTTGCAGTATAGGAGTCGATTATTTGCCGGAGATTAAGGATAATGGAGTGGATTGTAAAAGAGAGACGTAAATTTCCAATTTCACGTATTGAAAAAGACACCCTATGGGTGTCCTCGCCTGCATAAAATGATGTATTTAAGTATTTCCACAGACATATATGACTTAAATACGTAATTTAATAACACTTATAATCTCAGGATAGCGTAATTACGTATGTGACAAACTGATATTTATTGTCCTTTAACACAGACGTTGAAACGAGCAACTTCTTCCCCGAGGGGCTCCAACGAAGCTTGTCAGAAGCCTGCATTTCGTCGGAAATCGGGGTTTGCTCTCCAGTCTCCACCTCGGTGATGAACAAACGGTTTACATTGCCATTATCAGAGCTGACATTGTAGGCCAGCTTACTGCCGTCCGGTGACCAATTGGTACCAAAAATCTGCATCCCGCTGTCGATCACAGACTGCTCATTGCCTGCAGGATCGCAGAGAACAAGCTTCATCTCCCCGGGGCCCTCCCGCTTTACAATAGCTAACCGGGAGCCGTCAGGGGAAGGGATAACCCACATTACATTCTTTTTGATCACTTTAGATTTCTTGGTCTCTGTGTCATAGGCGAACAATTGGCTATCTTCATGGGCAACGTAATAGATAATACTGCCGGACTGCACTACATTGTGGATAATACCCGCACCTGTCTCCAGCACGACCTCACTCTTACCCTGCACATCTGCTTTGATAATGTCGCCCTTCATGTCCGGGTAAATTACATGTCCGCTGTCCGCCCACTCCCCTTCGCTCGCCATGAATTCATCCTTGCCCAGTTGAACCGTCTTACGGGTCTCCAGATTCATTAAGTAGCCGATGCCGGTAGCTTCATAAACTTCTTTGTAAAAAATATACTTGTTATCCGGAGACACTATCGCATTGCCAAGATTCTCTTTCCCCTCCTTGAGAGGCTGATCTTGGCCGCTTACCAGATCACGAATATAGAAATTATGGGGATACCGCTCCTGGCCTTCGATCGTTTCGGAAGTCAGCTTTCGATTCTCCTTGTCGACAGCAAGCTCATTCTCGCCTAACCAATCCATACCACGGATGCCTTCGAACTTGTCGATACTGTCAAGTTTGAGCTTCGTATAGACGGAATCTGTCGTATTGTCCATCACCGTAACCTTTTGCCCCGGCTTCTCCACAACATGCCGAGCTTCCGTACCCGCCGTCCCACACGCTGTCATAGCTAGAAGAAAGCTGCACCCTAGCAGAAGTCTTCCCGCTCTCACCAAGCGACGTGTGGCCTTCGGCTTTCCTGTATTACCGCCTTTCTGGTCTTCCATACACGAATCCTCCTAGAACATTGTTGCTCTCAGCATACTAGCGTCATATTTCCAAACCATTGCAGAATGTTTCCATGGTGTAAACTTGATGCGAATTCAATCTATCTAGCGCCTCTCACGATACCGCCGGGAAAGACAGGACGAACACAGAGCCCGGCCCTTCTGTACCCAGAAGCTCAATTGTACCGTGATGCTTCTCCACCAAATTTTGCACCAGCGACAGGCCAAGACCTGTGCCTCCAGACTGCCTGGACCGGTCACGATTGACCGTGTAGAACGGTTCGAAAATCTTTCCCCTGGCTTCCGCAGGAATACCGATCCCTGTGTCACGGACAATCATGCGCACCCGGCCCTCCTGCTGCTCACAGAAGATGTGAATGTTTCCTCCGGGAATGTTGTATTTGATCGCATTGTCGAGCAGGTTGATAAAAATATGCATAAAGCTTTCACGGTCCATCCAGACATGGGCAGGATGTACATCCAGGCTGATGGTGAGGCCAAACCGCTCCGCCTTGCCATTCATCCGGCTGCAAATTTCCCTGAGCTCCGCCGCGACCTCCAGCAGCTCACTCTGGGATTCAAAATCATATTTCTCTAGTGCGGTCAACTGCAGTACCTTCTCCACCATCTCATAGAGCCGCTGGGTTTCCTTCGCGATATTCTGCTTGGCATCCTCCAGGAGCCGGGGATCGTCGTCATACATGTTAAGCAGATCCACATAGGCCTTGATCGAGGTCAGTGGGGTCTTGAATTCATGACTGATGTTACCGATATACTGCTTCTGCTGCTGCTCCAGCGCCTGAAGTTTCTCGACGGCCAGTTGGAGCTTGCGCTGCTCCTCATCCTTCGCTGCAATACTCGTTTCAATCTCCTGACTCATGTAAAAGATGCCCTGCGCCAGTTCTCCCAGTTCATCCTTCCGGCGAAGCGGAGGTTCAGCGATATACTCAGCACGGCGAATCTTCTCCGCAGCCTGCTTCAACCGGCCAATGGCGGCAGCTGCGGTATTGAAATACAGATATCCCAGCAGAAAGCTCAGCAAGAGCACGATTCCGCCTGTGGTCAGGAACAGGTTCTGAAGAGTGTGCTGAAAATCGTTGTTGCTCTTCAACGAATACCGGAGCTGAACCACTCCCATCTGCCCCTCTGGGCCTTGCAGCGGGGCCAGGTAGAGCAGGTTATCACCTGCATTTTGATAGGCAATTTTATTCTCCAGCGCATAGGACAGAGCGGTGCTGACATCCGTCTTTACGGGCGCCGGGCCGCCCTGTGCGGAGGAGCCGACCATGACCCCCTCTTCGTCATACAATGTAACTTCCATACCGGTGAACCCGGCCAGTTCAGCCGCCATTCCCCGCCCCCTCAGCTGAAGGAAGGCCTGCGGCTCAGGGCGGTCACCCGTCCCCGTATAATACGTCTGCTTCACTCGCAGATTGACGGTTTTAACATGTTGCGCCAGATAGCTCTCCACCTGAGCCTGCTGATTGTTCTCCACTCCACGCAGCACAAAAAAACTCAACACTCCGATGGCCAGAATCAGTAGCAGCGCCAGAAAGAAGCTGAACTTCAGCTTAATGCTGATCTTCATGAGTAATCTCCCGCAGGGACAGCCTTATACCCTACTCCATATACAGTTTGCAGAATATTCTGGTAGGGATCTCCCAGCTTCTTGCGCAGACGCTGGATGTGAATATCCACCGTGCGCGTGCCGCCCGCATAGTCCATCTCCCACACCTGCTCCAGCAGCTCTTCCCTCATGTAGACCCGCTGTGGATGGGATAGCAGCAAGAGAAGAAGATCGAACTCTTTGGGCGTCAGATCGAGCTGATCTCCGGCAATCTGCACACTCCGGTGATCCGGCTGTACCTTTAATGTGCCGTACTGAATCAACTCCGTCTTCGTGTCTCCTCCAGCCTTCTTGTCCAGTCTGCGTAGCAGCGCCTTCACACGGGCCAGCAGCTCACGAATCTCGAACGGCTTGGTCATATAATCGTCTGCGCCAAGCTCCAGGCCGATGATTTTATCGACAATATCATTTTTGACAGTTAGTAGTATAATTCCAATGTCGCTCCGGTTCTCCAGCTTCCGGCACACATCATACCCGCTCATGCGCGGCATCATCACATCCAGCACCAGGGCGTCCGGCTGAAAGGTACTCACCTTGCCAAGTGCCTCTTCGCCATCCCCGGCTGTATCTACTTCATAGCCCTCGCGGCGCAGTGCATAAGCAATAGCGCTCACGATGCCTGGTTCGTCATCGACGACCAGTATTTTTTTATTCATAGGTGTTCACCTTTTCAACGAAGTTTAAGTTTTTCTTTTATTCAGTATACCCTCTGACCCGGTTCACACCATAATGAAACATCAGCCAATTTATATAGTGTAAACTGAAACCTGTAGCATCCTGGATGGATGAAATCCTTGGATATAGGGATTCCACGCTTCACTGAAATATTCCACTGAGCCACGCACGAGCTTAAGAGGGGCTTTGATAACAGGAAAATATACCTTTAATTCATTTCTTTCACCTTATTTAGCATCAATAACGGGAATTTCTCCAGTTAAAAATCTCTTTTATCCCGCAATGGGGTAGTTAAGAGATAATTAACTGGATATTTTCCAGTTATCTTTTAAAAAGAAGTAAATTTAGTCAAAACAACAGGAGTTATTCCTGTTATCCACATGCCCTATCACGCTCTATATCATATCCTATCGAGTATTGTTAAGCTTTTCGGAGCATTTGCTAGCTGAATACGCTGAAATCATTGCGAACCAAGGGTTAATTTTGTACGTTAGGATAAAAGGAGGGCTTTACATGAACCAATGGAAAGAGCTAACGGAAGAATCCCGGACCAAATGGGAGGAAAATGCCGAGTTCTGGGACAGCTATATGGGCGACCTCAGCAACCCGTTCCACCGGGAGATTATAAGGCCCAAGACCGAGGAGCTATTGAATGTTACAGCAGCTCAAGCCGTACTGGATATCGCTTGCGGCAACGGTAACTTCTCCAGAAGGCTGGCTGAGCTTGGCGCTGTCGTGACTGCTTTTGACTACAGTCCCAACATGGTGGAGCGGGCTATCTCACGGTCTGGACAGGCAGCTTCGAATATTGATTACAGAGTGATCGACGCCACAGACTACGATTCCTTACTGACACTGGGCACGGCTCAATATGATGCTGCTGTCGCCAATATGGCGTTTATGGATATTGCCGACATTGTGCCTCTGGTAAAAGCACTGGGACAGATACTGAGAGACAATGGTGCTGTCGTCTTTTCAATTCCGCATCCGTGTTTTCAGGCACCCGGTACCCGAAAAATCCATGAGACCGAGGACCGCAATGGGGAGATCATCCACCGCAACAGCGTGCAGGTCAGCAGCTACCTGACCCCGGAGCCGATGTACTCTATTGGCATCAAGGGCCAGCCGGTGGCCCATCTTATTTTTCACAGGCCTCTATCCTATTACATCCATACGTTCATGCAGTCTGGCTTCGTGCTGGATGGCCTGGAGGAGCCTAGCTTTGAACTGGATGAATCCGCGGCGAAAACCCAGTTTGATTGGCATGAGCTGCCAGCGGCGGTAATCTTCCGGTTTAGAAAAATCCGCTCCTTATAGACTGGAACAAGATGGCGCCGAAATGGCGCTATTTTTCTGTAAAAAATAAATAAAGCTAAAATCTCCCCTCTCTCGTCAAAGGAACTTCATCGTATTGTAAGGAAATGTTCTACCTTATGACATCATTGAGCTGAAAAGAGGTGAATCGCTATGGATAACCATCTTGAAGAATGGATTATCGAAGCAGATATTACAGGCATGCAGGCGGAAATGACCGCAGGAAGAGTGACTTCAGCGGATCTGGTCAATATCTATCTGGAACGCATCCGCAAGTACGATCCTGTGCTCCGTTCTGTATTGGAGATCAATCCGCAGGCTGTTGCTATCGCAAAGGCCCTGGATCAGGAGCGAAAGGACAAGGGGCCCCGTGGGCCGCTGCATGGTATTCCAGTGTTGTTAAAAGATAATATTGACACCCATGATGAGATGCATACCAGTGCAGGCTCGTTGGCGTTGGCAAAATCTATCGCTCCTGAGGATTCCTACGTGGCTGCCCGGCTGCGTGCGGCAGGGGCCGTCCTTCTGGGTAAAACCAATATGACCGAATGGGCCAATTTCATGTCGCCAACGATGTGGGCAGGATATAGCGCGCGAGGAGGTCTTGTCCTGAACCCCTATGGTCCGGGCGAGCTGTTCATTGGCGGCTCCAGCTCAGGCTCTGCGGCGGCTGTTGCGGCCAATCTTGGTGCTGCGGCCATCGGGACAGAGACCTCAGGCTCCATCATTGGTCCGGCAGGCCGCAACTGCCTCGTCGGTTTGAAGCCTACTGTGGGTTTAATTCCATCATCCGGTATCATCCCTATTACGTATAGCCAGGATTGTGCTGGTCCGATGACCCGAACCGTAACAGATACGGCGATTCTGCTGGGCGCGCTCGCCGTAGAGGGCAAACCGCAGGATTACCGCCCCTATCTGAATCGGGAAGCCTTGAAGCAGGCGCGAATAGGGATTCCGCGGTTTTATTATCAGGATCTGGACGAGGGCAGACTGGCGATTATTGAAGAAGCCGTCTCTCAGCTGAAGGCACAAGGGGCAGTGATTATAGACCCTGTACATCTTCCCTGCGAAGACATGGAGTGGGATGGCAATGTAATGCGCTATGAATTCAAGGCCGCACTCAACAGTTATCTTGGAAAACTGCCAGATGACGTGCCCGTTCACTCGCTTTCAGAAGTCATTGCTTATAATGAACAGCACGGCGAAGCCGCGCTGAAATACGGTCAGGGTACCTTGATTTGGTCCGAAGAAACCAGCGGTACACTGACCGAGGAGGTCTATCTGGAAGGCAGAAGGAAGGACCTACACATGTCCCGGGAGCAGGGAATTGATCATGCGCTGCAAAGTCATCAGTTGGATGCCCTACTGTTTCTGGACGATGAAGGTGGCGCTGACATTGCTGCTAGAGCAGGTTATCCTTCCATCACTGTTCCCGGAGGATTCGCCGCAACAGGGGTTATAGCACCGGGAGGCTACACTACCAAAGGACATCAAGGAATTACTTTTGTAGGGACTGCCTTCAGCGAGCCGGTGCTGTTGGGGTTAGCCTATGCCTATGAACAGGCCAGTGGCCACCGTGTCCCGCCTAATCTTGATTAAAACCTAAGTTCTATAACTAAAAGCAATCTTTAGATTATCTTAAAGAACAATTAAGGTTTATCTCAGGTTCGCTGTTTACAATAACATTAGGTCAAACAGAAGACTGAACTCTCACACCCATAACCGTACGCATATATTAAGCACCAAAAAACAGGAAAAGAGGATTTCTAACCATGAACATAAAGCGAGTGATGATTGTCGGAACGATGGTAGTCGCCATGTCCTTCGGAGGCACCGCCTGGGGCAGCTCCATTACAAGCGCAAGTCCGGTAGCGAAGTGGGTTGCCACTGGCATTGCGGACAAGGATGACCTGTTGGAAGCACTCAATCAATCGTCCGATGAGGAGCTGTATGATTCGTTGTATGACGGGAAATCGCTGCAAGACATTGCCACTGATCAGGGCGGGGATATTGCCAATGTGATTGAGCTGCAACTGACACAGCTTACACAGCAGTTGGATGAACGCCTACACAGCGGAAGTATTACGGCCGAGCAATATGCTGCGCACAAAGCAGAGATCAAAGAAATCGTTGAGCAGAGTGTCCTCACTTCATTCGGTTAACAGGATTACATAGGAAACGAACCGATTTCCTTCAGACTACGCCGCCCCAAGGCGCAAATAAGGACTTCCCCCATCAGATCAGTCTGGGCCAAGATGCCAGCGTTCTGTCGGGGGAAGTCCTTTTTTAATCAGCCGCTACGTCCATCGCCTCATGGACAAATGTTATGCTGATTGGGACTGTTTTGTTACATAAGACATAAAGAGTGAATGTTCTGGGCATTAGTAGAACTAAAAGCCCGGCCAGATGGCCGGGCTTTCTTGTGTGTATGTGAATAGAAGTTATCCCTTCTTCTCATTCTCCCGGTTAATCTCCAGAATATCAAGGAAGAAGACGAAGATTGGAATACCCAGAATCAGCCCCCACACGCCCATATAATGCTCAGAGAACAACAGGACGATAAAGGTGTAGAACATCGGCAGATTCATTTTGGAGGACATCAGCTTCGGATTGAGGAAGTATCCCTCAATAAAGTGTAATACAGCAATCATAGCTACTACATAGATGATCATCATCAGACCGCCGATATTGTAACCGATGATGCATAGCGGGATCAAAGAGATTACAAAGCCTACGACCGGGATCAGGCTAAGCAGGAAAATCATAATTGACAGCGCGAACAGATACGGAAAACCCAGAATCCACAGCCCGATCACCGTAAACACGGTATTGAACATCGCGATTAGAAGCTGCGCTTCGATAACTTTTCCGAAAGAAGAGATGAATTTTTGACCAAAGTACTCCAGTTCCTTGTAGAACCAGCTGATCTTGCTAGTGCTCAGTCTGGATGTGAAGGCCACAATCCGATTCTTCTCCAGAATGAAGACAAAGCTAAGAATCGTGGATAACACAAAGGTCGTACCCCAGTTGCTGATTCTCAGAACATATTCAATTCCTTGCGTCATGTAGGACTCGTATTTCAAATCCTTTAAGGTTCTAAATATATGCTGGGTGATGTCATTCTGGGGAATATCTTCAGACGTAAGGTTAGTTAGAAAATACGTTAATTGCTTGATCTGGACAAATACTTTCGGAAGGTAATTGACGAGTGCAAAAACAATCGTAGCAATCAAAGCTAGGTATAGAAAAACAATAATAACCTTGCTGTTAATCCGGACATATTTGTCAAGCCGTTTGGTTAGCATCACCTGAAAGCTGTTCATGACATAAGCAATCAGAAAGGTCAGCAGTACCAGATTGAGCATATCTCTGATACTGAACAACAGCAGGCAGATCAGAAATAATATTCCGAAACGCCGAACAGTTAAATTTTCAAAAAAACGCTTGAACACTTCCATGCTTCCTCTCCATTCGCTTGCAATTGGCACCTAATTATAGTCTACATTAATGAAAACAATTATAGCAAATAACGGGCCCCGAATCGGTCGTATTTTCGCGATTTTTGTACTTTTTTAGAAAAAAATCAGAGATATTGCAGAAATACGCTTCTTGCCCTGCCTCTTTGCCCTGCTATTCGTCTAGGCTCCCCCTTTATATGGTAAAATATCCCCCACACGCAATTCATCCACAAATTGTTGCAATGATTGATAAAATTCCACCGCATGCTGTATCTTGGCGTAGTCTATCAGACAGCGCTGCCGCTCGTCCTCACTTAGCTCTGACGCCTCCAATAATTCCTGCAGACCTGGCAGCACATGCTCCAGTGCTTCATTCATCACGTCAATCTCCCGCTGCAGCTTCATTGTAAAGAAGCTTCTGAATGCTCTGAAGAAATCCGTTTCCGCCATATATAGATCCTTGCGCTCCTGCTTCTCTTCCAGCTTCGTAACCATGCCAGAAGAGATTAGGGAACGGACCCCATAACTCATATTACTCTTGCTCATGCTCATCATATGCTTCATTTCTTCAAGCGTCATCGGCCGATCTTCAAAGAACATGATCCCGTACAACTGCCCGAATGAATAATTGGCTCCGTATAAATCCATCGTCTGAGCGATAGCATCGATCATTCTACGCTGCAATTGTACCCGCGGCGTCAGCTCCAAATCTAACTCTCCAATTCCTTCTCGTTTCATCATGCACACCTTCACTTCCTGTGGAATCTATCCTTTACATTACACAAAACTGAAACTTTTATCGCGTTTTTTAAGAATTTTACATAAATCTAGCTTCCGTTTTACGTCGTCTTTACCACACCTGCAGATATTGAGTGTACAATTTTTTTTGAACAGAGAAGCTTTACTCCAAATTATACAGTGAAATTGAAAAGATGGAATGGGGTATATACACAATGATTCGATCGAAGTTTATCGGCGGCTTGAAGCCAGTGCTATTCACACTGCCAGCCATGATTCCGTTCACCGTGTTCTGGCTTGCACCGCTGCTGTACGTCTTGTATCTAAGCTTTACCGAGTGGGACTTCATGAGTCCGGAGAAAACCTTTGTCGGGCTCGACAACTACATCAACCTGGTGAGCAACCCTGCTTTTTACCAGGCACTACGGGTCACCGTGTTGTTCTGTGCAGGCACCGTGCTTCCGGTCATCGCGATCGGTCTTGGATTGGCCCTTCTAATGAACAAGAAGCTGAAAGGCTCGGCGATATATCAGGTTCTGTTGTTCTCACCTTGGGTGACTCCTACGGTAGCCGTATCCATCGTCTGGTCATGGATCTACGAACCGGAGATCGGCCTCGCCAATACAGTCCTGAGCTTTCTGGGATTCGAAAAGCTCGGCTGGCTACAAGATCCAACCTGGGCACTCGTCGGCGTAATGCTCGTCACCATCTGGAAATCTGTCGGTTGGGCGATGATCTTTTACCTGGTGGCCTTGCGCAATGTGCCTACCGATCTTATGGAGGCAGCTGACCTGGACGGAGCAAGTCCTGTCCATAAGTTCATCCGCATTACGCTCCCACTGATCTCGCCGACTACCCTGTTCCTGTTTATTGTTCAGCTTATTCAAGCGCTACAGGCTTACGATCAGATTAACGTACTAACTCAAGGTGGACCATCTGGTTCCACACGTACCTTGCTATACATGTATTACCAGTCTGCTTTCGAATCGTTCCAGATCGGGGAAGCCTCCTCTATAGCCATGACGCTTGTCTTCATATGTATGCTACTATCCCTGCTATCCGTTATTTTCAGCAGTCGAAACACTCACTACTAATAATGAAACTAGCCATCTAGGAGGGCTTTATGAGTATTCTTTCACACATAGGCAAGCTGTCACGCCATTTGTTCTTCGCTGCACTTGCTTTAATCATGGCTTTTCCGTTCTACTGGATGATTACAAATGCGCTCAAAACCAATGATGAGATCTGGCAATCACCGCCAACGCTATGGCCACAGACACCGTTATGGGGCAACTTTGCAGAGGCCTGGCATGCAGCACCGTTCTCCCGGTATATGGGTAACAGCATTATCGTTGCTACTTCCATCGTTCTGATCCAAATGTTCAATTCGGGCATGATGGCCTATGCGCTCACCCATATGAAATTCCGGCTCAAAGGATTGTTCTCTGGAATCATCCTTTTCGGTTACATGGTTCCGGCCACAGCCGTTTATCTTCCAAGCTATCTGGTCCTGTCCCAGCTTGGTCTGCTCAATTCCTATGCCGGGCTGATTCTGTCCAACTGTGTCAGCGTGTTCTCGATTTTCCTGATTAGACAAGCATTCTTGCAAGTTCCCCATGAACTGGTGGAGGCCGGTGAAGTGGATGGTGCCTCGCATATGCGGATTCTATGGACCATTCTCGTTCCTGTTGCCCGCTCTTCCTTTGCGGTGCTAGCCCTCATCACGTTCATTGATCAATACAACAACTATTTCTGGCCGACGCTGATCACCAAAGACCCTAACCTCCAGTTGGTATCTGCCGGACTTCGTAGCTTCTTCGTTGAAGGAGGTGCATACGGATTAAAATGGCCGCTGATCATGGCTGCTAGTGCCTTTACAATCGCTCCATTGCTGCTTGTCTTCCTGGTGGCGCAAAAAACAATTATGTCCAGCGTCAACATGACCGCCGGTTCCAGCAAAGGTTAATATTCTTATCACCATAATACTTAATTTGAAGGAGAATGATGATGAACGTTTTGAAAAAAGTATCCGCCGTATCCCTGGTTGCCAGCTTCACCCTGCTCACCGCTTGTGGCGGAAACACTGCGAACACTGCAAACACCGCTGGCAAAACGAACGAAACTGCTACTGAGACAACCGCTCCGGCTTCTTCCGCACCTAGTGCTCCAGTAACCATTGAATTCTGGTACGGACTCGGCGGTAAGCTAGGCGAGAACATGGACAAGCTGATTCAGAAATTCAATGCCTCACAAAAGGACGTTATCGTCAAAGGAATTGTACAGAGCGATTATACAGAGACCGAACAGAAGCTTCAGGCCGCTATCGCAACTGGACAAGTACCTGCTGCTGTACTGTCTTCCAATGTAGACTGGGCGCGTAAAGGCTACTTCGCTCCAATGGACGATCTGATCGCGCAACTGCCGGACTTCAACAAAGAGGATTTTGTACAGACTTTCCTAACTCAGGGACAAGTGGACGGCAAGCAGTTCTTCCTGCCAATGTACGGAACTACACAAGTGATGTACTATCGCAAGGATGCTTTTGAGAAGAACGGAATCGAAGCCGATAAACTGAAGACGTGGGAAGATCTCGCGGCGGCAGCTGAGAAGATGTCTGTTAAAGACGGCGGCAAAACTTCCTTCTACGGCTGGGAGCCAATGTGGGGTTACGAGAATATGTATGATGCTGTGCTGAGCAAGGGCGGAAGTGTCCTTAGTGCAGACGGAAAAACTGTAACGATCGATTCTCCGGAATGGGTACAGACATGGGATTCGTTCCGCAAATGGATTCATGAAGATAAAATCATGCGCATTCACTCCGGCGGTCAAGGCTGGGAGTACTGGTATAAAACGATTGATGATGTTATGAAGGGTCAAGCCGCAGGCTACACCGGTTCCAGCGGTGACCAAGGCGATCTGGACTTTGGTGTTGTAGCTGCTATGGAACAACCAGGTTGGGCCGGTGTTGGTGAAGGCAAGCCTGTCGCTCAAGCACTGATGGCTGGTATTCCTTCCAAAGCTAGCGACGATCAAAAGCAAGCCGCAATGAAATGGCTGGCTTACTTCACTAATTCCGAGAATACAGCGTTCTGGTCGATCCAAACTGGATACATCTCTGTTCGTCAATCCGCACTGCAAGATCCGGAATTCGTGAAGTTCAGCGAGAGCAATCCGCAAATCAAGATCCCGCTTATGCAAGCAGCACATGGTTCTGCACCATTCCAAGACCCAACTGGCGGCAAGATCACTGATGCACTGAAGATTGCAGCGGACAAGGTAGAAATCCAGAACATCCCTGCAGCACAGGCGCTTCAAGAAGCGAAGAAAACCGCACAAGCGGCTTTGGATAAATTGAAATAAAGGTGGCTAATCGTAATGTCTGATCTTATTACTCCGCAAGGGCGTCAAGCTGTATCTGCCATCCTGTTCGATAAAGACGGGACCTTGCTGGAATTCGTATCTCTCTGGGGAGTCTGGTCCAAGTGCCTGCTGGAGCGTTTCAGCGCACATCTGAATAGCCGCCAGCTCACGCTCCAGCCGGAGACTATCCCATCCCTGTTCGGTACCGTGCACAATGAAGACGGGAACATCACGGATTATGATCGCAACGGCCCGCTTGCCATGGGTACGATGGCTGACCTCTACGCCATTCTCGCCTGGCAGGGCTACCTGCAGGGACTATCCTGGGCAGAGACGATGGAGATCGTTGATCTGTGTCGTAAGGAAGCGGACGCCATGATGGACGAGATGCGGCCAGTAGTTGCCCTGCCAGGGCTGGCACGCTTCCTAGAGGAGGCCCGAAGCCATGGTGTGCCTATGGCTGTAGTCACCGCCGATGAAACCGATGCGGCAGAGAAACATCTGCGCTGGCTCGGCATCCGTGATTACTTCTCTGAAGTGATCGGAACCGACCAGGTAGAGCGCGGGAAGCCATTCCCGGATATGGTTCAGCTGGCTTGTAGCAGACTTGGGATTGACCCTTCCGGGGTAGTGGTGATCGGAGATACGAACGGTGATATGAGAATGGCCAAGGCGGCAGGTGCCGCCCTGGCTATCGGGCTTCCAGGTTCAGCTTCGGATGATGAGGCAACCAATCTGTTGTCTGATGCCCATGTCATCGTACGTACCTACGAAGATCTAAGCGTCAGGAGACCAGGGAAATGAAGCCGGAAGGAGCATGGGCCTGGATCTTCCTGGCCATGGCCATTGTCTTCGAGCTATCTGGCACCATTTCGATGAAAGCCTCTCAGGGATTTTCACGCTTGTGGCCCTCTGTGTTCATGTTTCTGTTCTACGCGATAAGCTTCACATCGCTCAATTATGCCCTTACCTCTATTAAGGTGGGGATGGCATACGCCATATGGTCGGGAGCCGGAATCATACTGATTTCCGTAGCAGGCATTTTTTTCTTCAAAGAACGGATGCCCATGTCCTCCCTACTCTGGATTGCCGTCATCGTTGTGGGGATCGTTGGACTTAATCTTAGCGACAAAAGCCACTAAGTGACTCCGCGTCCCCTTCATATTATTCCAGGAGGTGCCTGTTCCATGAACATGAATTCTGCAGAAGTGGCAAAACCTCTTGCCAGCTTTCAGATCATCACAGATACACACGTTACTGCCGATCCTAATCATGAATATAATCTTAACTTCGGACAGGCTTTGCGCGATATTGTCAGCCACTCCGAAGGAAGCAGCGGCATCATGCACATTGGGGATGTCACCGACCATGGATTCCCCGAAGAGTATGAGGAAGTACGCCGCATTTTGAGCTTGCACCAAGCAGGACTGCCGACTGTCCGCTTTACCCTCGGCAACCATGACGTTGGCCTGGGTGACTGGCATTCACGACTGGCGCTGTATGCCTCCCGGACAGGAATGCCCGGCCCCTATCACGATCACTGGATAGACGGCTACCACTTTATCTTTATAGGTACGGAAGAGAATCTACCGCTCTTCTGCGACCTCTCCAAAGAGCAGCTTCAGTGGTTGGACCTGAAACTCGGCGAAAAAGCTTCACCGGACAAGCCGGTTTTCCTGTTCCTCCACCAGCCGCTCAAGGATACTGTGGCCGGCTCGCTGGAATCCCAGGAATGGTACGGTGTGACTCAGGATCAAGAATTGCGGGCCATTCTCTCCAAGCATCCGCAGACCCTGCTGTTCACAGGGCATACCCATTGGGAACTGGAAGTTGATAATACGATGTATCCAGGCCATGGGGAGACGGCGACGATGTTCAATGCTGCATCGGTTGCCTACCTCTGGACGAACGAAGATGAGCGCAGGGAAGGAAGCCAAGGCTTCTATGTGGAAATCTACAGCGACAAAGTGCTGGTACGGGGCCGCAACTTCAAGACCGGAACCTGGGTTCCCTCGGCACAATACGAGGTAGCCTTTCCTGCTGTAAGAGTGTAGCACTCTACTGTCCTTCTAAGTTCAAATATGATCATACAAAAAAACGATTGCTAGCAGGCCGTAAAGCCTTGCAAAGCAATCGTTTTTTTGAAGTCTTTTTAGATAATCCTAACTCTTAGTTATATATCTTAACGCTGCACAGGCTCAATTCGATAACTGGAAGTCTCGCCATCCGTAGCTCCGGTTCCTTCATGAATCTCCCAGCCGAAGGACAATACTCCTTCCAGACGCGTCTTCTCGGCTGCTGTCAAAGATACCTCGACAGCTTCCTTGCCAGGCTCAAGTTCCAATACAGGCTCTTTGCCCAGGGCCACGAAAATCCAGCTGCGGACACCACGAATGGTATTGTATTTGATCTGATAACCTTCCCGTACCGCCCGCTCGAATAGTTCGGGCTGCTCTGCCTGCAACGCCGTAAGCTGCTTATAATCAAAATGGAACTCACTTTCGTCCACTGGCAGCTCACCTGAGGCCACTCTGCGTAGTAGCTCGTCATCAGACCAACCTAAGGTACGCAGCGATTCCAGGATTAGCGCATCCCACTGGGACAGTTTCACTCTGTTTAAATTCTCCGACATCTTTTCTTCCTCCCATTTTCGATAAGATGGTTTAGAAATCAGCAACGAAGTGACCGGGGCTTACTTCGCGAAGCTCGGGATTCCCCTCACTACTGCGCTTTGCCGTATACCCGTTCTGGCTCAGGCGTTGACCGGCCTTCTTCGGATCTGGCTCCAAGATGGAAGACAACAGCGCTTGTGTATATGGATGAAGCGGGTTCTCGTACAATTCATCACTTTCGGCAACCTCAACCAAACGGCCAGCATACATCACTCCGATGCGATCGGAGATATGCCGCACCATTGACAGATCATGCGCGATGAAGAGATACGTCAGTCCGAACTCAGCCTGTAAATCCTCCAGCATGTTCACGACCTGGGCTTGAACGGAAACGTCCAGCGCAGAGATGGGCTCGTCGCAGACGACAAATTCCGGTCTCACTGACAGGGCTCTGGCAATGGAGATCCGCTGGCGCTGCCCGCCGCTGAACTCATGCGGGAAGCGGTACAGATGCTCTCGCTTAAGTCCCACCTTCTCCAGCAGGGTCGCAATGACTTCCTTGCGATCTTCGCCCTGGTGAGTGCCGTGGATCTTCATCGGCTCGCTGATCAGCTCCAATACATTCAGACCGGGATTTAGTGAAGAATACGGGTCTTGGAAAATCGATTGAATACGTCTGCGAAACGGCTTCAGCTTCTTCTCGCCCAATCCACCAATTTGCTGTCCATCGAAAGATACTTCTCCGTCCGTATAATCATACAGACGAAGCAGACAGCGTCCTACCGTCGACTTGCCGCTCCCCGATTCGCCGACAAGACCAAAGGTCTCACCCTTGCGAATCTGAAAGCTAACACCGTCCACTGCCTTCAGCACATCCGTATCACGCCCCCAGATGTCTTTGCCTTTAGAGAAATGCTTCTTGAGGTTCTTCACATCGACCAATATTTTGCTCTCACTCAAGCGAACGTCCCTCCTTCCACACCTACGGATACCTCACCATCAGCCAGCCAACACATCGAGCGATGTCCCGGCGACAGTTCGAACACCGGAGGCCGCTCCGCGCAGCGGGCGAACGCATGCGGGCAACGGTCCATGAATGGGCAACCAGGCGGGGGGTCCAGCAGATCCGGCGGTGAGCCTTCGATCGGCACCAGGCGTTCCTTTGACTTGCCGCCATTCTTCGGAATAGAGCGCAGCAAGCCTTTGGTGTAAGGATGCTGCGGGCGGTAAAAGATATCCTCCACCGTGCCCTCTTCCATGATCAGTCCGCCATACATTACAATAACCCGGGTGCAGACTTGAGCCACTACGCCCAAATCATGCGTAATTAGCGCGACTGCGGTATGTGAATTCCCCTTCAGTTCCTTAAATAGGTCTAGAATCTGCGCCTGGATAGTCGCATCCAACGCCGTTGTCGGTTCATCCGCAATCAAAAGCTCCGGCTGGCAGGAAAGCGCCATGGCGATCATCACCCGCTGCCGCATCCCGCCGCTGAATTCATGCGGATATTGCTGCAGGCGCTGCTCAGGCTGGCTGATCCCGACCTGACGCAGTATATTAGCCGCTTCCGTCAGCGCTGCTTCTTTATTTAATCCGCGGTGTCTGCGGATCACTTCCGTCAATTGCTGGCCGATTCTTTTGACCGGATTCAGTGAGGTCATCGGGTCCTGAAAGACCATCGCGATCTGGTTACCGCGCAGTTTTCTCCACTGCTTCTCGGGCAGCTTCAGGAGGTTCTCACCGCGGAAGTTGACGTTACCCGAGGTGATTTTGCCAGGTGGTGTGATCAAAGACATTATCGCCTTGGCTGTCACGCTCTTGCCACTGCCGGACTCACCGACAATACCCACGGTCTCCCCGGCGTCAATATGGAAGCTGACACCGCGCACGGCTTGATTCTCTCCATCCCGCGTGGAGAACGAAACCTTCAAATCTTCAACAGACAGTAGACGTTCCGTCATGATGTCTCCACACTCCTATCTCTTGATTAGCTTCGGTTCAAAGCCAACCCGCAAAATATCGCCCAATATATTAAAGCTCAGTACAGTCAAAAGGATCAGTAAGCCCGGGAACACCGCTAAATATGGCGCCTGCGCGATATATCCCTGCGCATTGTTCAGCATGCTGCCCCATGTTGCATTCGGGGGTTGTACCCCAAAGCCCAAAAAGCTCAGGGAAGACTCCATCATAATCGCCGAAGCGATGTTATTCGTAGCCCCTACAATGATGACCGGGATCAAGCCCGGCATAATATGCTTCAGGATAATACCAAACGCACTTTGACCCGAGGCCTTGGCGTAAAGTACAAACTCCCGTTCCTTCAGGGTCATCGTCTCCGCGCGGATGACCCGGGCGATATGCATCCACATCAGTAAAGCAATAATGACAATAATATTGCCGACGCTCGGCTTCAAAAATACGCTGAGCAGCAGCAGGATCAGAAACGTTGGTATCGACAATATGACATCTAGCATGCGCATCAGGAGGTTGTCCAGCCAGCCACCAAAGTAGCCGCTGATCACTCCTACCGTGACGCCAATGCCGGTCGCAATAATCATGGCAGTGAAGCCGACTAACAAGGATACACGGCCTCCGTACAGCGCTCTGGCGAAATAATCCCGCCCGAAATCATCGGTTCCGAACCAATGCTCTGCTCCGGGTGGGGTCAGACGTTCCATTACATTCAGCGCATTCGGATCATGACCGGATAAGAACGCAAAGACCGAGGCAAGCGTGAACAGCAACAGAAGGATAAGGGCAGCGACACCCATACCATTTCCCAGCAGCTCACTTCCGACATTTTTCCATTTACTGCGATTCATGAGGTCACCTCGTTAGTTTAATTCGCGGATCCACGAAGCTGTACAGGATATCCGCCGCCAGATTGCCTATAATCAGCAACAGAGAAGAGAATAAAGTGATACCCATAATAACAGGGTAATCCATACCCCTCACTGCAGTCATGCCCAAAGAGCCAATACCCGGCCAAGAGAATACCGTCTCCGTAACAATTGCTCCGGCTACAAGGTCCCCCATAGACATCCCGAGCAGCGTAATTACCGGAAGCAGCACATGCTTCATGACATGGCGGAACAGCACTGTAGTCTTCGAAGCTCCAAAGGCGTATTGAATTTGCACGTACTCTTCTTTTAGCTGACCAATGGTGCTGGAACGGATATACCGCACGTAACTGGTCAAGAATCCGAAAGCTAGCACTGTACAAGGCAGAATTCCATGCTTAAAGATATCTGCCGCCGACTCCACGCCAATGGTCCGCATCCCCATACTCGGAAGCCAATGAAGTTTGATCGCGAATAAATAAATCAACAGGAAAGCCAGCCAGAACAACGGGACGGAAATCCCGATATACGACATAAAGTTAATCAATTTATCTACCCAGCGGTTACGGTTCGCTCCGGCCAGAAGACCAAGCGGAATCGCGAGTAGCACAGCTAGAGCAATGGCGCTGCCCATCAAACCAGCGGTAGCCGGCAGACGCTCCAGAATCTGGCCCAGCACAGGCTGATGATTGATCAATGAATAGCCGAAATTACCCTGAAGCAGTTCTTTAAGCCAGATGAAATATTGGATGTAGGCCGGCTTGTCCAGTCCCAAATTATGCCGGACACGCTCGATATCTTCGGCATGCATATTCGGGGTGACGAAGGAAAGCACCGGATCGCCCGGCGCCAGTTTGATCATGAAAAAGCATACCACTGATACGAAGAACAGCAGCGGTACGGTTTGCAGCAATCTACGGACGATGAGTTGTCTCATTCGTATACTCTCCCAGCTCATATCGGCAAAAAAATAAGCTGGATTAACCAGCTTATTTTTTCCCGTTCTTATTTAAGGTAGATTTTGGACAAATCTTCAAAAATAACGACAGGCTTCAATACTGCTTCTTCAATGCCACCATATTGCTTAGAGACAGCTACGATGGTCTTGGTATACGCAATAGGGTAGATCGGCGCATCTTCAGCTACGATCTCCTGTGCTTTTTTGTAAATTTCGCCGCGCTTAGCAGTGTCTGCTTCACTAGCACCTGCATCAAACAATTTATCTACTTCCGGATTGTTATAGTGCGAGTAATTGGAATTCCCGGTAGAGCTGTACAGAATGCGGTATGCATCCGGGTCATAACCCATGATATATCCAGCCAGAGCAAGTTCAAAGTCTTTAGCGTCTTTATCCGTGAATCGTTTGGAGTATGCGGAAGCATCAACACTTTGCAATTCAACATCCACGCCGATCGCTTTCAGCTTTTGTTGAACATACAAGGAAACTGCTTCTTGTACCTTATTACCGCTCGTTGTAATAAATCTCAGCTTCAGGTTGCTGACACCAGCTTTGTCCAGCAATTCTTTGGCTTTGGCTGCGTCGTTATCATATGAAGTTACGTCATTGGTAAAGAACAGACCATCAGGTGTTACGAACGATTTTGCTGGTTCAGCATAATCATTAGATGTATAGGCCGTCTGGATCAACTCATCGCGGCTCAGTGCCAGGGACAGCGCTTCACGTACTTCTTTCTTGGCAAGAGCACCTCTGTCGCTGTTAGCGTTGAACAGCAGGTATGCCAGACGTCCTTCGCTGTAAGGCAGAATTTCAAAGTTATTTGTCGCCTGGAATGTGGCTACGTCTTGCGGATCAAGATAATTCACGTTGATCTCGCCGTTTTGCAGTGCAAGGTTGGCACTGTTAGTGTCTTTAGCAATCCGGTAAGTCACGGAATCCAAATGCGGCTTACCACCGAAGTAATTATCAAAGCGTTCCAAAGTCAGGTACTCACCGGTCTTGTATTCTTTGAATTTGAATGGTCCAGAGCCGACTGGAGCGGCATTTTTAGGGCTCTTCTCGATGTCTGCCTCGTTCTCAAAGATATGCTTTGGAATCGGAGAAATCTGTACCAATGTAGCTTCAAAAGCCGGTGCGACTTGCGGAAGCTTGAACTCTACAGTTAGATCGTCTACTTTAACCGCTTGAATCGGCTTGTCACCGATAATCAGGTTGGATCTCAGAAGGCTGTTCTGTTTCTCATCCAAAATGCTGTTGATTGTGAACACAACGTCATCCGCTGTAAGCTTCTCTCCGTCATGCCAAGTCAGTCCGCTCTTCAGCTTCAATGTATAGGTAAGGTTATCAGCGGATGGTGTCAGGCTCTCCGCCAGATAAAAAGTTTTCTTCCCGTCATTCACTTGGAACAATGGTGCATACAGCGCTTGGTCGATGGTCAAGCTGACACGGTCGCCCGCATAGTTCGGGTTCAGGATGACCGGATCGGCAGCCACTCTAATAATTAAATTACCGCCGTCTTTTGGTGCGCCATTGTCAGCAGGCTGCTGCGATTCCGCAGGTGCATTACTTGCAGCAGGTGCTGCGTTATTTCCGCCGGAGCAAGCACTCACCAGGAGTGTCAATAATATCACGCCGATAAAACCAGTTAGTCGTTTGCGCATGTTTCTTTCCCCCATATCTCTCTATTGAATCCCAAGTTGTTTTTTTAATTATATATCGGAATACTAGGGATTACAATGGATGTAATTTCACATAAATGCAACAAAAAGGAAATCACTGACTAAGTGTATCATTCTTACCTTTTGTAATGACGGACTGAGGCTATTGTACAGCATTTGCACCAATTTTAAAACATGTCGACAACACTACAACCCTATTTTGCTCCATTATTAAGGTTTTAACCGAAGAAAAAGACGCTTCCCGAAAAAATAAGGGTCAACGTTCACGTTTTCTAAATATATTAAACCATACGCACAAATGTATTTCGAGAACAGGAGGGCCTTATGATCACAATAAGCCTGTGCATGATCGTAAAAAATGAAGAGGATACGCTGGACCGCTGCTTAAGCTCTGTGGCCGATTTGGTCGATGAGATCATTATTGTCGATACAGGATCGACAGACGCTACAAAAGAGATCATCCGTAAGTATAGTGATCAAGTGTTTGATTTTGAATGGATTTATGATTTCGCCGCCGCCCGTAACCACGCCTTCTCACAAGCGACGAAGGAATATATTCTGTGGCTGGATGCAGACGATGTCTTCAAAGATGTAGATCGTGAGCGCCTGCGCGCCCTCAAAGACACGCTGGACCGGGCGGTCGATTCCGTTACCATGAATTATCACCTGGCCTTTGATGAACAAGGAAATGTGGTGTCCAGCCTGCGGCGCAACCGGCTAGTCAAGAGAAGCAATGGCTTTCGCTGGATTGGAGCGGTCCATGAATATTTGGAGGTTAGCGGGAACATCATCAACAGCGATATCGCCGTTACCCATAGTAGCATTCATCATGACAGCGACCGCAACCTGAATATCTATGAGGAACGTCTGGCCGGCGGGGAGCAATTCTCACCCCGGGACTTATACTACTTCGCCAACGAGCTGCTGGATCACAGCCAGTATGAGCGGGCCATCAGCTTCTATGGAGAGTTCCTCGGAACCGGGCTAGGCTGGATCGAGGACAACATTGCTGCCTGCGGCAAATTGGCGGATTGCTACCACGGGCTGAAGGATGAGGACCTGGCGCTGGAAGCCGCACTATTGTCCTTCCGGTATGATCAGCCACGTGCGGAATTTTGCTGCCGGATCGGGTACCATTTTCTCAATAAAAACAATATCAACGCGGCCATCTTCTGGTATAAGGCAGCCGCAAATGATCAGCCTTCTGGCGATCAATGGGGACTCCGCAACCTGGCTTGCTCTACCTGGCTTCCCCACCTTCAGCTCTGCGTCTGCTATGACAGAATCGGCCAGTATCAGTTGGCTTACGCCCATAACGAGGCAGCCCGTACCTATCGTCCTAACGACGAACGTATACTGTTAAATAAGACTTATCTGGAGGTCGTCCTGAATCCGCAGACACAAGCAGATCCGGAACTTGACACCAACCAAGGTGGTGACATATGAGCGATCACCCGATCCGCGTGCTGCTTGGTAGCCCCATTCATCAGAAAGCGCCTGTATTGCTAGAATTTCTGGAGTCACTGGGCCGCTTGAAGTCAGAGGGAATCCATCTTGATTTCTTTTTTATCGATGATAATCAGGATGAACAGTCCGCTGAATTACTCAGGGCGTTCAAGGCCAGCACGGGCAATGTTCTGATCCAACCCTCGGGCTACAACGACACTTATATCCGGAATAATACCACCCATTTCTGGAGCACTAACCTGGTCTGGAAGGTAGCTACTTTCAAGAATCTTATGATCCAGCGGGCCCAGACCCTCGAATATGATTATTTATTCTTGCTGGATTCCGATCTGATCCTCTATCCTGATACGCTGAGTCATCTCATCAGCACGGAGAAAGATATTATCTCTGAGGTCTTCTGGACGCAGTGGCAGCCGGACACGATGTTCCAGCCCCAGGTCTGGATGCATGATGAATACAATCAGTGGGATCAACTACCAGGTGAGAAGCTATCAGCTGAAGAGACCCGCAGCAGGTTCCACGAATTCATTAACAGAATGCAGGCTCCCGGAATTTATGAAGTCGGTGGTCTCGGCGCCTGCACACTCATCAGTAAAGCAGCCATTGTGAGAGGCGTTAGCTATAATCCTGTCAAAAATATCTCCTTCTGGGGAGAAGACCGTCACTTCTGCATTCGCGCCGCAGCGCTTGGTATTCCTCTGTTCGTTGACACTCACTATCCTGCGCTGCACCTCTACAGGGATAGTGATCTCAGTAAAGTTGATGAATTTGTACAGCGTACGTCCGTTGAGCCAGACACACCGTCGGGTAGCGAATTGGAGTCCTCCTCTCCACAGGAGGACTCCAATCAGCCTGAAGACTCCGTAGGATCGGAAAGCTACGGAAGCCCGGATAATCCCGTAGGATCGTTAGAATCACCCCCGCCGGAGGAAGATCAGCTTCTTGAGAAAGAATCAGCTATTCCAGTCTCCGAAAAGCGCCCTAAGCTGACCTTGGCTATGATCGTTAAAAATGAGGCCAACCGCTTTCTGCGACAGGTACTGGAAGAACACCGTAAATATATTGATGAAGCCGTGATTATAGATGATGGCAGCACAGATGATACGGCAGATATCTGTCTGGAGGTACTGGCAGGCCTTCCTGTCACTCTTATACGCAACACCGAGTCCAGATTCAGCAATGAATATGAACTGCGCACACAGTTATGGCAGGAAGTGGTCCAAACCGAGCCGGAATGGATTCTCACCCTCGATGCAGATGAAGTATTCGAGAACAGATTCGTCCAAGAGATCGACGAGTTGCTGCGGCAGACAAAGTCTGGTCTACTCTGCTTCCGGCTCTATGATTTCTGGGATGAGAATCACTACAGGGAGGACCAGTATTGGAGTTCCCATCACAGCTTCAGGCCGTTCCTGCTCCGCTACAACAAGGATTTGAACTATACTTGGAAAAATTCTCCGCAGCACTGCGGGCGCCTGCCGGAGAACGTGTTCGAAGTCCCCCATCAATTAAGCTTTTTACGCATCAAGCATCTTGGCTGGTCTAGACTGGAATTTCGTCTGGAGAAATTCGCAAGATATATGCACCTTGACCCCGAAGGTCAATATGGATGGAAGGAACAGTACATCTCCATCCTTGACGAGCAGCCTCACCTGGTACCTTGGGTGGAATGATTGAGGAAGCTCGCTTCGGATGATGGTTACAACGGGCCCCAACTCATTGCAAAAACAAAGGCCA
This sequence comes from Paenibacillus sp. NPDC057934, assembly GCF_042887565.1. NCBI lineage: Bacteria > Bacillati > Bacillota > Bacilli > Caryophanales > Paenibacillaceae > Paenibacillus > Paenibacillus sp. NPDC057934. The sequence goes on along the minus strand of NZ_JBHVPB010000004.1, from coordinate 194,043 downwards.
GCCGATCCCGGTTGGCCTTTTCATATAACTTTGCCCCTGTTGCTAGCCTTTACCTACATATCTTTCACGGTATTCATGATCCAGCATGCTCAAGGTTACCCACCGAAGGTCTCATTCCCCCCCTGAATAAATTCTAGGAACTCCAGAACAATCGTAGACACCGCATCCTCCTCCGGCAAATGTATGAATTTGCTGATTCGCAGAATATCCTCTTCATATAAGTCTATAAGTTGCAGCATAGCCTCGGTATCCCCTTGCTTGGCAGCACGCAGTAACTCTAGAATTTCACGGTCCGGGATAATTCCCGGATCATCTTTTGTTTCCATTTATTCACCCCCTGTTGACTGATATTCAGCTGCCGGGCGATCTCGGCTTCCGTCAGATCTTGAAAGTAAAGTTTATCTATAATGGCCTTTCCTTGCGGGGGCAACGTGTCGATAAGCTGCCGGACCCAAACCTTCTCTTCAGAGGAAACGGCAAAGTCGCTACCGGTAGGGGGATTGTCATAGAAGGAGCATTCCTGGCTCCTGATTTTTCTGGCCCGATACTGCACTCTCCATCCAATACGATAAATCTCGCTTTTGCAGCGCTCATAGACCGATGTCTGTTTGTTCACAATTAAGGCTCTCCTCTCTAGTGTTGTCTATAGTAGGGAAACTCAAGGGAACTTCTCACAACCAAAATAGGAACATTAGTTCCTGTTTATAGTACCATTATTTAACTAGATTGTGAAATGAGCTGTAAATTCTCTATTCCAAATGAGGCTGGCTGAGTACCTTTTCCCCAAAAAATAGATTTCCGGTTGTTATTCTCTACACGAAATCACCTTTATAAGTGAAGGCTATGACAGCCTATCCAATCAAAGGGAGCTAATATGATGAAAAAAGTGTTGTACGTACCGCTGGATGATCGCCCGGTGAACCTGGATGATGTCATTGTCCAAGGAAGATCTGCCGGCATCCAGATCATTACACCGAAACTTGACGATATCAGAAACCGCCCAGATTCTGAGAAAATTTCCTCCGGTACCATGCTGGACAGTACCTCCTCGCCAACCTATGGCCATCCGGCGAATATCCGCCATTTCATTCTGAACCATGCCGCATCGGTGGATGGCTTTATTATTTCGAGTGATATGCTGGCCTACGGGGGCCTGATCGGCAGCAGACGTCTTCGTACAAATGGTGGCGGGACTTACCCGGACTATGATACGACAACAACAGATTTGCTGGATGTCATCCGTCTCGTTAAGCAAGATTTTCCGAACAAACCGATGTTTGTTCTCGATACGATTATGCGGCTGGCGACAACCGTGTTTACTGAGGGGCTTACTTTGGCCGCCTATAATGAATCGCGCGGGCTCATGCTACAGCCAAGAAGAACCTTGACTGCATTTGATGATATTTTGGAGGGATATAACCTGTCTCCTGATTCCTCCTATGGAGATACCATTCATTTTGATAAAGAGCAGTACTATAACACTCGCCAGCACAAATTCAAATCCAACCGCTATATTCTGGAGTCTCTGACAAAAGAAGGCTATATTGATTTCCTTGCGATTGGTGTGGACGACGCCAACACCCAAGGTGTGCAGATCAATGAGATCAAGTATGTTGAAGGACGCATTCAAGCTTGGCTGGGGGGTGGAAGTAACGGACAGAATCCGGATCGAGCTATCATTCTGCCAGATGCAGATGGATTGGGGCAAGCGATGGTGGCTCGCATGGCGAACCACTTATATCGCGGCGGGGTAAAACCTAGTTTTGCTGTACACTATTTCGGGCCCCACGGCTCGACCATTACCAGCGCTTACGAGTATATGGATGTGCATCAAAATTTAGAGCGGCATGTGGATATCATCGGCGGCTGTATGGTATCAGACGACCCTGCAGTGGAGATTGTAGCGATTACTGCTGCAGATCAACTACCCGCTGCTCTGAACAGAATCACCGCCAACAGTGACCAGTGTATTCCGACAATCGTCATTGATTTCGTCGACTTGGGCAAAGGCAACCCTGCAGTGACAGAGGCCCTGCTGGGTAACAAGCACACTGGCCGTCTTCTGGGATACTGTGCCTGGAATACTGCCGGTAACAAAATGGGGCTCGCACTTGGTATGGGGCAAGCCCGGTATGCTTACTTGTTGACAGAGACCAATGAAACCGCCCTTAAGGCAGCTATGAACGCTCACGGGTCACTGCTATTCAAACGCTTTTTGAAAGACTACTACTATAAAACACTAGCCATCGTCCAGATCCGAACCTATTCCAGAGATCATTCCTTGTACACCAATACTTCAACGCTTGCCGATCAGAATATGCTGCTGTTCAATTCGCCTGCCGATTATACTCATATGCAGACTGTCCTGCGAGAGCAGATGCAGAGCCACACCGCTACTCTTGCCAGTACAGCAGCATTTCAAGCCGGCAACTCAGCGATTCTCCAAATCTGCGGCTCCGACTGGACTTATGCTGAATATGCCTGCGCGATACTCCCATACGAGAACCCGGACTTCATCTGGGGTCGTGCCTTTGAAATTACGCTAAGTCCGGCCCTGAGTCTGGAATAACGTCACTCTTCCCACTCCAAAGCCAAATAAAGCAGCCCGTTCCATGGAAAGTGGAACGGGCTGCTGCTCAATATGCCCCTGGAAAGATTTCTTCACAACACAGGTACGGAGTTTTCGAAACGGAAAGGTAATGACACCTATCGGTCATATCAGGCGCGCCGGTACATCCCAATAGCATCGTTCCTATTCGTATTTGGACATCATCCGCGAGAGCTTGGCAACCATCTGGCTCACCAATTCTGCTGGTTGTTGGACGGTCGCTTCATCGCCCAGGCTGATCATAAAGTCAGCCAAGAAAGCAAGGTCATGCTTCGGAGCCTCCCCTTCCAGCCACCCGGTGCCATTCTCTCGGATATGCAGCTTGGGAACCAACCACAATTCTGCTTCGCACCTCTGAACCCCTTCTTTACCCAGTTCGACAAGCAATGGTATGGTCTCCACTTCCTCCTGCAGCACTTCCTTCCGATTGCCCAGATGAATTTCCCGCAATTCCATCGGCGGAAGGCCAGACGTATCGAAATCCGCCGAATACATTCTATCGCAGCGAAAGACCCTAATGCCCTCACGAAGAAAACAATACGCCGGACAGTACCATAAGCCATTATGGGCATAGATCCCGATGGGCTGAATCTGACGCTGCGAACGTTCCCCCTTCGCTTCATATTCAACGGTCATCACCCTCTGCCTAACTGCCCCTTCCAACAGTATTGATAGATAGGGAGACTCTGTTTGCCGTACAGGGGTCACAAGATCGAAACGATTCTTCACCTGGTCAATACGATCTCTTACCTCGCTGGACATATGGTGGTAGAACTTCTGAAGCGCCGCCGTAGATTCTCCCTTGAAAGGTAGCGAAGTATAATGACGCAGGGCATGGCTGGCAAAAAACAGGGCAACTGCCTCCTCCTCCGTAAAGGCAATGGGCGGAAGAATGCTTTCTTTCAACACTTGATAACCACCGTGTGGACCCACTTCTGAATACAGAGGAACACCCAGCTCGCTAAGCTCCTGCAGATCTCTCAGGATAGTCCTTGTAGAGACCTCGAATTCCTCGGCCAGTTCTTTGACGGTAAATCTCCGTTTCCGGTTGACCGTCATCATCAGCTCCAGCAGCCGTTTTGATTTTGGCATATGGCAGACTCCATTAATTTTTTATTAGTGACAATAGTTGTCACTAATAAACTCTACAATAAGATTACAACCCGGACAAGAACACCACACCATAATTCAACCTAAGGAGATGTAAGAATGTCTTTTCAATTAATTCCCTATATTATGCTTGACGGTCAGGCTAAGGAAGCCATCCTATTCTATGAACGAGCTTTAGGTGCCGAGCTGCTTTTCAAACAAACCTTTGGTCAAGGCCCACAGAACCCTGATTCTCCGCTGAAGGCCGAGGACGCGGCACTCGTCGCGCACGCCATTCTGAAGATCGGGGACACGGAAGTTTTTGTGGCCGACTCCATTCCGGGGTTAACACTCCAACAGGGCAACATTCTGACGATCTGTCTCACCACAGATGACAGCAATCAGGCCAAGCAATTCTATCAGGCCTTGCAACAAGGGGGTCAGGTCATTCTGCCGTTGGAAGCGGCCTATTTCAGTCCGGCTTATGGGATGGTTAAGGATAAGTTCGGCGTAACCTTTCAAATCTTCACCAAACGTCAGTCATAGAAACGATTCAAGCCTTCCTTTTTCAATTAGATAAAAGGGTTACGACCTTGTCTTAACCGCACCTTAATTTAGACCTCCGGGATTAATGCAACGATAAGATTCAGTTACCCAGGTGTTAACACTCATCGGATAGACTCAGCTATGAAACCAACGATAAAGGAGATAAACCGATGAATGATTTTATTAGCAAAAAAAGCTTGGTGCTGTTAAGTCTTATTGGCTCATTAAGTGTAGGTTCGCTTGCCGCCTCAGCTTCGGCAGATTCCGCGAAGTCTGTCACAGCACCCGTAAGTTCTATTACGAAGGTATCTGCAGTGAATTCGAAATCGCAGCCCCAAGCTTCTTCCTTCAAACCTGATCAACTACTGCAACTGCTACAGCAAGAAAAATATGAAGTGATTTATGGGCAAACAATAGCCGAATACAAGAAGGCCTTCCCGCTTCAAGAGTTCAAGCAACTGGCTCGCCTGTACCACAGTAACGTCACTTCCTATAAATTGAAGAGTCACGTAACCTTGAACAACACTAACTACTATGCCTGGACGGACCCTAAAGGTGAAAGAACGATTCAGGTCATGTTTAACAGTAAAAATCAGATCGAGTTCCTTATCTTTGATACATTGAAACTGTATCCTGAGACCGATGCCAAGCGTACGCAGACAACCTTTCAGCTTCCCTTCCAAGGGAATTGGTTTGTCTTCTGGGGAGGACCCAATGAGCTGATCAACTACCACTATGGGGCTGAACAACAGCGATATGCGTATGACCTGATTGTCGTTAACAATGGATTCAGCTATAAAGGTGATCCCACCAAAAATGAAAGCTACTACGCTTTCGGTAAACCTATCTTCGCTGCCGCAGCAGGTAAAGTAGTGAAAGTAGTCAACAACATCCATGACAACAGCCCTGTCGGAACGGAGAATACGAAGGAGATTGCCGGAAACCATGTTATTATCGATCACGGCAATGGAGAGTTCAGTTATTATGCCCATCTGCAAAAGGGCTCGGTCAGCGTCAAAGTCGGCGACCAGGTGAAACCCGGCGATCGGCTGGGCAAATGCGGCAACTCGGGTAATTCCAGTGAAGCGCATTTGCATTTCGAGGTAGCCAACAGTGCGGAGCTGTATACTACGAAGTCCCTGCGCGTAAACTGGAAGGACGCCGATGATTACGAACAAGGGACCTATATCAAAACACCTTAATGATCGAATAAAAAGGAGCAATTCAGACATCTGAGTTGCTCCTTTTTTCGCTTATACTAATAGTAAGACTGTCAGCTTATGGAACGCCCTTCCAAGCTGCCATAGTCGATGAAGAGAACGACAGATAATAAATGATATAATAGAAGGAGATAATAGCGACTATATATTAACGGGAGAATAAAGCGATGCAATCTACTATAGATGCCATGGATGATGAACTGTGGGACAAGCTCATTCAGGATGTGGCGTATCTTTTCGATGATCTGACGCTCAAACGTGGATTTCAATATTATAAGCAAAAGCGTGTCCGGCCGTTTGCAGTGACCGATGCGCGTAAAATCATCACCCTCGTTGAAGGTAGCGATGATTACTCCGTGGTTGTCGATCTCGACAATCTCGGAAATAGCCGCTGCGAATGTCCTGTCAAAGGACCCTGCAAGCATATGGCTGCCGTGCTAATGCATTATGCAGACATGCAAAATCGCTCCGTGCAGATGCTGGCGAACGCTAAGGCCGCCGCCTCTCTGCAGCGTCCAGCCAGTCCCAAGGTTCCGTCCGGGGCCGCTTCAATGCTGGCGCGCCAGGATCTGCTTCAACAACAGGCAAGCCGCATTCCGGATGCCGGAGTAGCGGAGTGGCGTGAGTTCTGTATAAGCTGCACTACGCCGCTGGCCCACACGAGCCGGACGCCTGGTTATGCCGAGAAAGCCATCGCGGCCATCCTGAAATTTAAACCGTCGATGTCACCGACTACAGAGAAACTGTTCCTTCTCCATACCCATCTCTTTGTGCTGGAAACGATAACTAAACCCCAGGGTTCGGCGCAGGGTACTTCCGTTTCCTCCATGGGCTACTTCGCCCATTTGACCGTTACAGAGCTGCAGGATTCTATCGGGCAGCTTCTGACTAGCGGCCTGCCGTTGCGGGTTGAATCACAGCAATGGCCCCGGGCGAAGGAAATTCTGGCCTATCTGCGGCTACAAATGTTGTCTGAGCCACGCGGCCGTTCCCGTGAGCAGCCTTATTTCCGCATAGCTTACGAGCTGTACTGGGAACATTGGCTCGAACCAAACCTTAGCGACAACAAGCTATACGAAGAAGAGCTTGTTCAGCTACGTACAGCAGAAACAGAACTTGGCACTTCGCTCTCGCGACATGCCTGGCTGCTAGCCCAGAGCCGGATGTATTTCTACCTAGGGGACGACCCTCCTGCTTGGGCACATCTTCGCACCGCTGCGGACACCCCCGCTCTGCAGCCGGAAGATCTGCTCGGCTTCCTTGAGCCGTTATACAGCACCGGGGATTGGGACCGACTGGTGAACTGGCTCACACAGACCGGCCCGCTGCTCGGCAGCCGAATCTACGGCAATCTGAAGGATTATTCGAGCTACTGGGATGCGGCCGTAGCCCAGCGCCCGGAAAGTGAGCCATTGATGTGGGGTACTCTAAGCGAAATGTTGCCTTTGGCCGGTGAAATCTATGGCGAAAAGCTGCTCATCCATGAGAAATGGCAAGTCTGGATGGACTACCAACTTGCGAACGGTAAAGAACCTGCCGACTTCCGTGTCCGGGACCTTCAGCCGCTGGAGAAGCACGCACCGGAAACGCTGCTCCCCTTCTACCATCAGGCTATAGAACGGTTCGTGCTGGACAAGAACAGGCAGAGTTATAAAGCGGCAGTTAAGTTGCTGAAGCGGCTATCCAAGCTATACAAGAAAATGAAGCAGGAGGAGCGCTGGGAGCTGTATATCCATTCGTTCTCCGTTCGCAATAGCAGACTCCGCGCCTTGCAGGAAGAGCTTCGGAAAGGAAAACTGATCACATGAGCATCAATATGCATTTGAATACGATCACCGTGAAGCTCGCCTTGAGCGAGTACGGCGATGCCTTAATATTCGGGTTCAATGAACGGGACGATTATGTTCCTGGTCTGACCCTCAAACAGCGATTGTTCGCCTGGCACGAAGCTTCCTTCTATGGTACAGAACTGGCGGTGCGACAGGTGGAGGACGTTCAAGTGGTGGTCCTGCCTGCAGAGCAGGTCATCCCGTTCTTCTCTGATCCTCAGCTTCTGAGCCATGTGCACTGGAACTGGGAAGGCGGCGCTGCCCGTCTTAATGTATTAGCCCCCCTGCTGACGGACTGCCTGAAGGGGAAAAAATACATTCCAAGTCTGTCTGCCTATCGGGAAGGGCGGCTGCAATGGACCTGGGAAGATGCCGCGTTGCAGCGGGCCGCCACAGACCGGAACGAATCCTCTACTCTACACCAGATGCTTACTGAGAGCTCCGAGTTCACGGAAGGACTCCGTGCAGCTTTCTCGGCAGCGGTGTCCCAGCAATATTACGGAACCGAAGCCACGGCTGGCGATTTGCGTAGCGAATACCCGCTGCTGTTCGATAGAAGCGGCACGGGCGCAGCAGGTATGGATGAAGCCGCCTGGCTGGTCTCTATCGGCTGGAAGGCCGACACCGCCCCGTTCCGCCCGGCGCTGCAATTGCTGGAGCCGGAAGGCGATGAGCCGCACTGGGTGCTGAAGCTTGTACTGCAGGACAAGTACGACGAGTCCGTGCTGGTGCCGATACAGCTGAGCGGCGAGGGTGAAACCGCCGGGAAGTGGCCTGCGGCGTGGACGCCCCACGTCCGCGAACGCGCCGCAGGCTGGTCCGCCCGGCTGCTCGCCAGCCTGCCAGGCGAGCAGCTCCTAAGCGGCGCCGATATGCTGGGCGCGCCGCTCAGCAATGAGCTGGCCTGGCGCTTCCTGACGGCGGACAGCCGCCGTCTGCTGGAAGCGGGCTGGCAGGTGCTGCTCCCGGCGTGGTGGGAAACCGCCAGCCGGAAGAAGCCGCGCCTGCGCGCCAAGGTCAGCTCTGGCGAAAGCGAGCGCAGCGGCCAGTCGCTGTTCGGTCTGGATTCGCTAATCGATTTCGATTGGCGAATCTCCATCGGCGATGCGGACCTCTCGGAGTCCGAGTTCGCCGAGCTGGTCGCCCGGGGCGAGCGTCTGGTCCGCTTCCGCGGCCAGTGGATTTCGCTCGACCCCGCCCTCTTGGCCCAGATTCAGCGGGCCATGGCTGGTATGGACAAGTCGCAGGGCTTGTCCTTCCAGGATGTTCTGCAGCTTCATCTCCTGGGTACAGGTGATGAAGCCGAGAACGCTGAAGCCGCCGAAGAGCAGCTTCAGGAGGAGGCCACGCGGCTCCGCCTGGAGGTGGAGCTGAACGAACACTTGCTCGGCCTGATCGGCCAGCTCGGACAACAGGCCCAGTGGCCGAAGCCTGAGATACCGGCTGGCCTTAAGGCTGAGCTTCGCAGCTACCAGCACGAAGGCTTCGCCTGGCTGGCTTTCCTGCGTCGCTTCGGGCTGGGCGCCTGCCTGGCCGACGACATGGGCCTGGGCAAAACGGTGCAGCTGATCACCTATCTGCTCCACCTGAAAGACAACTATGCCGCCGCCCCCAAACCGGATGCGGCAGCCAAACGGGACCCTCACGCGGCCCCTGCGGATTGGCCATCACTCATCATCTGCCCGACCTCGGTACTCGGCAACTGGCAGAAGGAACTGGCCCGCTTCGCTCCGTCCCTGAACGTTATGCTGCATTACGGCAGCAAACGTCTGGAAGCTGGCTACTTCTATGGAGCCGCTTCGCAGGCCGATGTGGTACTAACATCTTACGCCACCGCTTCGCTGGACCAGGAACTGCTGAAGCAGTTCACTTGGGGATGCATCTGCCTGGACGAAGCGCAGAACATCAAGAATGCGCAGACGAAGCAGTCTGTCGCCGTTCGCAGCTTCCCGGCGCTGCACCGGATTGCGCTGACAGGCACGCCGATCGAGAACCGCCTCTCTGAGCTGTGGTCAATCTACGACTTTATCACGCCCGGTTACCTCGGCAGCTCCAAGTCGTTCCAAGACCGATTCAGCAATGCCATCGAGAAGGAGCGCGATGAGCGCCGTACAAATGAGCTGCAACGGCTCGTTAAGCCGTTCATGCTGCGGCGCAAGAAGAAAGACCCGGCAATCCAGCTCGATCTGCCTGATAAGAACGAAATGAAAACCTATATTCACCTGACAGCAGAGCAGGCTGCGCTATATGACCAGACCGTCAATGAACTGCTGGAACGTGTGCAGAAGCTCGAAGGGATCGAGCGCAAAGGCGCTATTCTTTCAGCTCTCACCCGACTCAAGCAGCTTTGTGACCATCCAGCACTGCTATCTAAGGAAGCCTTGCAGGAGATGGACGCCGATTCAGGAGCGATGGCACCGCTGAACGCCCCAGTGCTGATCAAACGATCGGCCAAACTGGAGCGCTTAATGGCCATGGTGCGTGAGCTGCGCGAGGAGGATGAGCGCTGTCTCATCTTCACGCAGTATGTCGGCATGGGCCAAATGCTGCAGGCCGTGCTCCAGCAAGAGCTCGGAGAGCCGGTGCTATATCTGAATGGTAGCACCTCCAAAACTGCACGAGATCGGATGATCGATCGCTTCCAGGCTCCCGCACGAACAGATTTGGCCGGATCTTCGTCCGCTCCAAACCCAGCATCGTCCGATCAGCCAAATGTCTTCATCCTCTCCCTGAAAGCCGGCGGCGTTGGCCTCAACTTGACCGCGGCCAACCATGTGTTCCACTTCGACCGCTGGTGGAATCCCGCCGTCGAGAATCAGGCAACCGACCGGGCCTACCGGATGGGCCAGACCCGGGATGTTCAGGTCCATAAATTCATCTCGCTCGGTACGCTCGAAGAGCGCATTGATGAGATGCTGGAGAGTAAGCAGCAGCTTAGCGACAACGTAATTTCCAGCTCGGAAGGCTGGATTACTGAGCTGTCTACAGATGCGCTCAAGGATCTGTTTACCTTACGCAGGGAATGGATGGCGTAAAGTGTTGAGCCTACCCATGATCCCGGTGAGTTCTTACTTTCTTGTGCGTTACAAGCGTTGGGAGCTTACTTCGATTATGCAGAGATCTGAAGTGAACCCGATACATCTCTGAATTTGCCATAAATTAGTGCATGTGTTAGAATCGACTTATCTTTTTATTGAACGGAGGGTTACGTGTGATAGACTTTATCCGAGTTCGTACGTTGCGCGGCTAATTGAATAGCGCTCAAGCTCTGCCCATGTGCAGAGGACTCAGGATAGGTCTGCCATTTTTAAAGGTAACCCACAGCCATGGACTGCCCGGAGAAGCTTACCGCTCTTCGGCATTCCACCTTTAGGAACTCCATAGAATCCATGAACACAAGCGTAGTCTGTTATCGCATGGAGAGATGTCATACATCTTTTCACATGTGAAGGCTATTTGTGTCCTGTATCCTATGGAAGACCAGATCTCGCAGCGGAAGCACCTCTTCTCTCGGTTCCTTGTTCTGAAGTCCTCTACAGATACTGTAAGCACAGGCAGATTGCCTGTGCTTTTTTGTTTTTCATTTTTGCTAAATTTTCATGTTAACTTTGGCTAACTAACGGAGGATGATTATATATGATGGAACCTACTCAGCAGACAGCGATCATTGTTGGAGTCCAGCTGCAACAGGACCATAACTTCGCCTATTCTATGGAAGAGCTGCGCAATCTTGCGGCTGCATGCAATATCGAGGTTATCGGGGAATTGAGCCAGAAGACCAGCCGTATCAACCCTTCCCATTATCTTGGGACGGGTAAAATCGAAGAACTGAAAACTTTAATGGAAGCAGCGGGTACGGAACTTGTTATTTTCAATGATGAACTATCGCCTTCCCAAATCCGCAATCTGGAATCCACACTGGACCGGCAAGTTATTGACCGGACGATTCTGATCCTTAATATCTTCGCCGAACGGGCCAAAACCAAAGAAGCCCAGCTCCAGGTGGAAGTGGCTCAGTTGCAATATATGCTCCCCCGCCTGTCGGGTCTGCGTGAATCTCTTGGACGCCAGGGCGGTGGTGCCGGGATGAAGAACAAAGGTACCGGGGAGACAAAGCTTGAACTCGACCGCCGGAGAATTGAGGAGCGCATCACCGCTCTCCAGACTGAGCTTACCCAGCAGGTGTCCCGGCGCCAAATTCAACGCAAGCAGCGTCACAAGAATGAAGTACCTGTGGTCTGTCTCGTTGGGTACACCAATACCGGTAAATCCAGCTTGATGAATGCAATGGTTGAGACCTACCATCCCGGTTCTAACAAACAGGTATTCGCGAAGGATATGCTGTTCGCTACCCTGGAGACCTCAGTACGCAGTATCGGTTTACCGGATCACAAAACCTTTCTCTTGACGGATACAGTAGGATTCGTAAGTCAGCTGCCGCACCATCTGGTCAAAGCCTTCCGCTCCACACTTGAAGAGGTAACCGAAGCGGATCTGCTAATCCATGTCGTCGATATCGCTGATTCACAGCACAAGCAACATATGGCTGTGACGGAGGATACTCTCCAAGCGCTTGGCGCACACGAGATTCCTGTCCTCTACGCCTACAATAAGGCGGATTTGACTGACCTGTCCTATCCACTTGTTGAAGGAGATAGCTTGTACTTGTCCGTGAAGCAAAATAAAGGCATCCCTGAACTAACACAGTTGATTCGCGATCATGTGTTTAATGACTACATGCAATGCGAGATCATCGTACCCTTTGACCAGGGACGTCTAGTCTCTTACTTCAACGAGAACGCTCATGTCCAATCGGTAAGCTATGAGGAAAAGGGCACCCGGATGACGCTGGAGTGCAAAATAGCAGACTTTGAGAAGTACCGGAACGATTTCATCGAGCTTTAAACGGTCAGAAAGACAGGAAAGCCCCCACCTCTGCAAAGGATTGGGTGGGGGACTGCTTGTCTTTCTGAGAACTCCTAAAAGGCAAATATATACCGGCCTGCACGCGTCCCTGACGTAGTGTAGCGCCGGTTTTTTGATACTTTATGATCATACTTACGGTTCAGAAACCCTCGATTTATATCGTTGTGGTCGGGAGATCCGCTTTTTTATACGTATAAATATAATGATGACCCCCAATTCTGGCGATTACCGCCAGGTCTGAAGCTCTGACTACGGAAGACGAGCGGCTTCGCCCCTCCGATAATTTCCGCAAATACTCAAAGTCAGGATGAAACGTCTCATCCAAGAGATATGCAGACGTTGTGCTTCCCGGCACCCTCTCCTCGTTCAACGCAGCAATGATGGCCTCCCCAGAGTCGATACCGATGCCGTGACCGAAATATTCCCCATTCCCCAAGACGATAACATTCTCTCCCTGCCATTCAGGTTTGTTTGGATCATGGTCGGGATTCTTGAAATACTGCACATCGCCAGGATACGCTTCCAGATTGTTATTAATAGTAGTAAGCTGCAGATCGCTATCATAATGCCAGTCATACAGTAGCAGATCATTGAAATAGGAGTTAAATACAGCGGGGCCCAGCACATCCAAGACTCCCTTGTATAAAACCACTACTGTTGCCGTGGCGCATTCAAATGCATAGAGATGACCGTTACGAAAAATATCGTTGATCCCATCGGATGGCTGAACCCCGCTTTTTAGCTGCAGCCCGCCCTTGCTGGTCCGAGTCCAATAATTCGGATTGCCCCGGGTAGTCTCAAAAGAGGCAAACTCTGCTCCACTGGCATCCAGTGCCCTTGCTGCATTCACAATGTGCTTTCTTGTATTCAGCTCGAATTCCAGCGCTGCCGGACTTTCGTACACATAGTTCTCCGAGCTTCTCTGTTTCTCCGTTACAATCTCCCGCTCTACCCCGGTCAAGCCGGACATATTAATCCCGTTGATGTCGCCATTTAAGAACGTAATCACTGCCGTACCTCCCATTACTCTGTATTCTCTTAATATGGGTTAGTGTACGTTGCAGCTTCCATAAATGTGAAAAACAACCCTCCAGTACCGCTGCACATGTGCAGGAACCGGAGGGTTGTAGTGTTTATTTTTAATATTATCAGGCGGGCGCTAACGCTCCTTCAGTTCCAAAATTCACCTCCGCCACTTTTCCCTTAACTCAAATTTCCAAGTTCAATCTATATAGGTTAAGTTATGCCGTACCCAGTGCGATCTCATCGTCTTCGTTATCCGAATTGAAGGCTTCACGGTCGAATTCGCCTTCTGAGTTAGCAACCAGCAGAGCTGTAACGGTAGTTCCTGTCGCATTCACGGCAGTACGCCCCATATCGATGAGAGCTTCTACGCCGGCCACAATAGCGATGCCTTCAAGCGGCAGGCCTAGTGCAGTTAATACGACTGTAGTAGAGATTACCGCTGGACCTGGAACCCCAGCCACACCAATAGAAGAAATAATACTAACAAGTACGAGAACGATGTAGTCTGTTACAGTCAAATTAATACCAAATACTTGAGCAGTGAACACCGCCACAATTGCTGGCCAGATGCCGCCACAAGCGTTGAAATTCACCGATGCACCAAGCGGGGCAACAAAGCTCGCAATACGCGGCGAGACATGCAATCTCTTAGTGATGACTTCCAAGTTGACCGGAAGCGTAGCATAGCTGCTGCGCGTGGTGAATGCTACAGCGATGGTTGGATAGATTTTACGGAAGAATTTAATCGGATTGACCTTGGCTACGAAGAAGACCAAGCCACCGAAGATCAGAACAAAATGAATAATCAAGGCTACATAAGAGGTAACAATAACACTTCCGAGTTCCTGCAAGGTCTCCCATCCGTAACGTGCTGTAATTGCGGCAATGAGTGCGAATACACCATATGGCGTTAAGCGGATAATAAATTTGACTACTTGGTGCAGAATCAAGGTCAGGGATTCGATCAAATCACGTACAGGCTTTACGGCCTCTGGCTTTTTAGAGCCAATCTTGATAATTGCTACGGCCAGGAATACTGCGAAGATAAGCAGTGGAACCACTTTACCGGTCGCCGCTTCATTCACTGGGTTAGAAGGTACGAGGTCGAGAATAACCTGCGAGAAGGTCGGAATCTCACGGGCAGTGAAGTCTGCCGGCACCTCCTGTTGAATACCTTGACCAGGATTAAAGAGCAGGGCTACCGTAAGCCCTATAATAGAAGCAATTCCCGTTGTCCCCAGGAACCAGGCAAAGGTCTTGATACCAACCTTACGCAAATACTCCAGGTTGGTCAAAGACGCGATGCTGTTCAATACAAGAACGAATACCAGGGGAATAACGAGCATGCGGATCAAACTAACATAAATGCTGCCAAAGGTGCTGATAGCCTTGGTCTCAAACTCCAACTTTTGGAAAACAATCCCGACCACAAGTCCGATTAGCAAACCGATAATAACTCGGGTACCAAACCCTACACGCTTGCGTGCCAACAGAAATAAAATTCCGAAGACAACGATGGAAACTACAAATCCGTACCAGTTTGTTTGAATCGCCGAGAGCAAATTATTGTCTATATTCTTCATTCTTTCTAAAACCCTCCCAATACCCCACTTATTTGATATGAATAATGATAAATAATGTATATACAAAACCTATGAATGTCAATGTAATTATATGTTAATTATATTCAATCCCGATAATTTCGGTATGAAAAATAAATATGGATTGACAACTGCTTTAGACATTGAATAATATTAAAAACATCACACGATGCATGCAACATTTGCTGGATCACCAAAGGGATAGAATCAACTGGACAGCCAGAGATTCGAGTTAGAGCGCTAGGTTTGCGTTCTCTTGAGTCTCTGGTTTTTTTATTGGCGCAAAAGGGAGGGATGGAAACTTCAGCCGAGCAATCCAGCATGAGCATACATAACTAGCGGAGAAATGAGTCTACTGGACAACCAGAGATTCAGCGGGTGATGTTTTTGTACCACCTGTCTGGGTCTTTTTGTTGTTTCCGCTGGAACCAAGCTTGTCGAGATAGATATCCACGTACCACGCAAGACATGTTGTAAAGCCTAGGCTGTATCCGCAAAATGCACTACAAATAAGCCCGAAGGCGACAGGTTAAGCCTTCTTGTCTGCCTAGCCAAGGGCGCAAAGAAAAGGATGATTACTCTTATGAAAAAGCTCACTATTTCGATCGTTACTGCTGCTGTAGTTTTCTCCGCTTTGACTTATGCCGCTGTATCGGCCAATCAGAAAACAACGGAGGCTGCGCCGGCACAGAACAATACCGCTGCCTCTACTACTACTACTACTGACACCGTCTCCACTGCAGGGACACAGACAGCTGTGCAGACTGTAGCCAAGACCGTTCAACCAGAAGCGACTCCTGTGCCAGCTGCAGAAGCCGTGCAGGCTGAGGCCACTGCCGCGCCTGCCGACCAAGCCGCTGCGGCTACTGCTCAGCAGCCGCAAGCAACAGAAGCACCTGCGCAAGCCGAAGCCGCACAGGTGAAGACAGCTTCTGCACCGGCTGCCGAAGCTACAACCGTGAACACCGCCGCTGCCAAAGTAGCTGCGCCGGCACAAGCCACTGCTGCACCTGCGGCACAAACGGCACTGGCACAGCCGCAAGCAACCCCTGCACCGGTAGCCGCAGCAGCTCCCGTGGTTTCCAAGACCATACCGGCATCTACCACTGCTCCAGCAGTGAAAGCCGCCCAACCGACGGCAGCACCAGCACAAGCTCCAGCTGCCGAAGCTAAAGCCACTGCTGCACCGGAGCCTACTGCTGCTCCAGCCAAGAAGATCACCTTCTCAACGACCGAAGTGGTGAAGGCCAAGGCTACCACTGCACCTGCCGCAGAACCTGTTCATTCCAAATCAAGCGCGTCTGCCCCATCGGAGAGTGTGCAAGCTCCGGCACCGGCATCTGATCCGGCACCTGCACCTGCACCCGCTTCGTCATCTGACGAAGAAGTATGCCCTTGATTTCATGCATCATCGCCGCTGAGCTAAGCCCCAGCCAACTATATTTTCAGAAAACGACAGAAATCGAGGTGCAAGATCAATGAGTATCAAGTTCAAACCAAAAAAAATCGTGAGTCTGCTGCTTGCAGCCTCCCTGCTGGTCCTGCCTCTTCAGGCAGGCCGGGCAGCGGCTGCTGAAACAAACGTTTCTGCAGCTACTCCTCTATCTACTTTTGATTATTTCAGCAAGGTGTATCCGAATTTGAACGACCCGAACCACGTCTATAAAACAGCAACTTACGAGGACATCGTTCACTTGTTTGAGAGCCAAGGCACGTATGCCGTTCTGGTAGGCGGTGCATGGGATGAGAACACACAAGCGGATATCGGCTTTATCAATGAAGTTGCCAAGGATTACGGCATTTCTACCATTTATAATTTTGATACCAAGTTGGATGGCGATACACTGCAAATCGCAGATACCAATAACAAGTTCGCGTACAAATACGTAGACCTGGTTAACAAGTACCTGACGAACCTGAATATTTACGACAAAAACGATCCCGCACACAATGTGAGCTACACAGCCAAAGATGGCAGCACAGTCTCGGCTAACAAAATCGAAGCTCCGTTCCTGTTGGTCTACAACAAGGACAACAAGGATGCCCAAGGCAACAGTGCTCCCATTGTCTCTTACCTTAAAGACAGCAAATCTTGGTCACAATTCCTGACGAACGGAACAATTGATCAAACCAAGGTCAATGCCTATAAGGCGGAGGTTCGATCCGTATTCTCCAAAGCCGTGAAATACGACACGATCAATGAATCGGAGTATATCAAAGCTGCATTTAACAAGAACTATGAAGGGGAGAACCCGGGCAAGCCAACGATCTTCACCTCGGCTGACGGCGATCTCGTCTATGAACATGTTACTTATCATCAGTTAAAACAAATCTTGTCCAGTGACGGCAACTATGCCATCCTGTTCGGGGGTTCCTGGTGCCCTAACACCCAGGCGGTTATCAAATACATTAACGAGCAAGCCAAGAAGAAGAACGTCAATAAAATATACCTGTGGGATACGAAGCTTGATTCCGGTGTGACAGTAGGTCTGCCGAACAACAATAGCGGCAATTCCGCCAAAGATGGAAACCCACACACCAACGATGAGTTGCAGGTTCGGACCACGGACCATCTGTATGCCAAGCTATATGTGGACCTCGTAAAAGAATATTTGACCAATATCAAGACACAAAACAATACAGCAGAAAAACCTACCACAATTAGTTATTTGGATCAAAATAATACGCGAATTTTCGGAGATCGTCTGCAAGTTCCGTATCTCTTCACCTATAACAAAACCAACAAGGATGACAGTGGGCAACCAGCACCTATTCTGGGACACATCGAATTGATGTACTCCTGGACAAATATCCAACCCGACTACGTCAGCAACGGTTACGCTGATGGTGCAAGATACAATTTCTACCTAAACGCGCTGGATAAGCTTTTCTCCAGACTGGAAGCCACTCCAACTGAACTGACAGCGGTAGCGCCAACTTCGGCCACTGCGAACGACGGACAGATTACAGGCGTTCTGAACAAATCGCTAGAGTACAAACGCGCCGATGAGACCGACTACAAACCGGTATCTGGCGAAGCCATTACCGGGCTGGCACCTGGCACTTATCAGGTAAGATATGCCGCCAAGGCGGGTTATCAAGGCCCAACTGTTGCGGCAGGAGCAACTGCAATCCCGTATAAACCAGGCCAAACAATCGAAATTATTGTTCCGGTCTTTACACACCAGCAAGCGGCACCGACCGGACTGATCGGCGTGGCTCCTACAACGCCTGCCAACGATGACGGGCAAATTACGGGAACCAATTCAGCCCTGGAATACAAACCAGCCGCTGCTGTTGATTACATTCCAGTGACTGGCGAAGCCATCACAGGACTCGTGCCTGGCTTCTACGAAGTGCGTTATGCCGCCAAGGAAGGCTACAGCGCTAGTCCTGTAACCCGCGTTGAGGTCCCAGCGTACGGCGAACAGGCCGCACCAACCGGACTGGTAGGTATTGCTCCTACTTCACCTGCCAATAATGACGGACGTATCACCGGTACTAAGCCTTCATTGGAATACAAACTGGCGAGTGTAACCGATTATGTCTATGCTACAGATGTCGAAATCACAGGACTTGTACCTGGTACTTATAACGTCAGATACGCAGCTAAGGAAGGCTTCAAAGCGGGTAGAGCAGCCGATGTAATCGTGCCAGCCTATACCGCAGAGCAAGCTGCGCCAACCGGTCTCACCGGTATCGCTCCTACTTCATCTGCCAATAATGACGGACGCATTACCGGCACAACGCCAGCACTGGAATACAAACTGTCTACCGTTACCAATTATGTATACGCCACAGATGTCGAAATCACAGGACTTGTGCCTGGTACTTATAACGTGCGATATGCTGCCAAAGAAGGCTACAAAGAAAGCTCTGTAACTGATGTAGTCGTACCGGAGTACAAAGCACCTACTGGTGGCGGAGATACCGGTCCATCAACTGGCAATAGCTCCCCTGCACCGACTCCAGTTAGCAGCCCGGCGCCTACTGCCAGTGCGGCACCAGTTACTAGCGCTCAAGGAAATACAATCATCGCTTCTAAAACAGCGGTTGCTACTACCGATGAATCTACAGGGGTTACCACAGCTTCCATCACAGCAGCTGCCGTAACGGAGCTTGTAGAGAGCGCTAAAAAAGCAGAAGCCGAAGGAAAATCAGCACTGCTAGAAATCAATGTTGAGACTACTGCTAAAACTCAAACCGCTGAGCTCACCATTCCAAGAAGCGCATTCAATGCAGTCGCTTCTGGCACAAAAGCTCAGGTTAAAATCAACTATGCCAACGTGGGAACGATCACCTTGGATGCCAAAGCAATCGCTAATATTAGCGGAGCTAAAGATGAGGGCGATATCCATATTCGGATCGCCAAGGTTTCACTCACCGACGAAGGTAAAGAGGTCCTTGGTGATAGACCTGTCTACGATCTGACTGTCAAAGCAGGAGACCTTACTGTTTCTAGCTTCGGCGGAGGTAAAGCACAGATCAGCGTTCCTTACAAACTGCAAGCTGGCGAAGAGCCGAATTCTATCATCATCTACCATATTAATGAATCAGGAAGTCTCGACAATGTACGCGGTAAATACGCTGCGGGAACGGTGGATTTTGTCACTACCCACTTCTCCCAATACATCGTCGCTTATAACAAAGTCGACTTCGCCGATGTCGCAGCAACTTCATGGTACAACGATGCCGTTAGCTTCCTGGCTGCCCGGAGCATCACGTCCGGAACAGACGACAGCCACTACAGCCCGAACGCCTCGGTTACCCGCGGACAGTTCACTGTTTTGCTGCTGAAAGCCTATGGCATTGATGCCGACGAGAATGTGGCCGATAACTTCACCGACGCCGGAAACACGTATTACACCGGCTATCTGGCCGCTGCCAAGCGCCTAGGTATCACCACCGGTGTAGGCGAGAACCAATTCAAGCCTGACAGTAAAATCACACGCCAGGAGCTATTCACGCTACTGTACCGTTCTCTGGATGTCTTGGGAGAGCTCCCAGCTGCTAAGAACGGCCCTGCTCTGTCCACCTACAGCGACGCTGGCCAAATCGCAGACTATGCCAAAGAAGCCCTGCAGGCTCTTACAACCTCTGGAGTCATTGCAGGAAACAATGGCAAGCTTAACCCTGCCAGCGCATCTACTAGAGCAGAAGTAGCACAGGTACTGTTTAATCTCCTTTCCAAGTAACACCTACCTCGCATTGCATCTTCTAAAAAAGCCTCTGAATCCCTTTTCATAGGGATTCAGGGGCTTTTCCAATTCTTATAGCAATAGGTTCGCGAACCATGGTTGCTGTCCGTTCCTCTGTCATTAACGTCTTCCGTCGCTCTTAACGTCATCCATATTATCGCCGCTTTATATCCTACGGAATCGTCCCTATTTTCACCTTACAGTTTGTAACAATTGTGTTCCCTGCTAGCTAAATTTATGTCTTATGATGTATTTTAAAAGTTTATTTTTTACTAAAAATTAGGTCGTTTGTCGGAGATGTGAACCTTATTCCCTATTAAAATAGTTTGTATTAATATGACACCATTTGTTAACAAAAACCCCTTTAATAGAGCCTTTTTAGATGGTTTACGCCCATCATAATCTTAATATTCCAATATAAGGGTTGAAAATCTACTAAAATATTTTTATTTTCATATAGATTTTACATTTTACCAGTGGTAAAATCTTCTTAACATTTTTTCCTACTAGCTTAGGTGGAATTAATTTTTGAATTCATAGGAAAGGAGAGTTCTACCGCGATTTCGCCGAGAAGCCGGAAAAAGTTTATTTTGAAAAAATCATATGATGGAGGGGATTTTTTTGGATTGGGGCAAATTATCTCGTAAACTATCACTGCTGGCACTTGCCGCGGGAGTAACGATCAGTACGGTTCCCGGAGGAGTTTCCGCAGCAGCAGTGCAGCCTAAAATTGGCCAAAGCGCACTGACATTGGTTCAGAATTCTCAGAAAACATTCATCTCGCCTCAGATCAATACAAAATCCACAGATGACATACGCGTCATCGTCCAACTGAGCGGACAGCCGGCAGCCGTCGGCAAATATGCAGCGAAGCAAGGTATCTCCTCACTAGCCTCCACAGCCACCGAAGCTGCTGTAAACAGCCAGCAAACCGACGTTTTGAAGAAAGCGTCTAATGCCGGACTGGACCTTGAAGTCAATTACAAGTACAACACGGTACTGAACGGTTTTGAGATCACGATTCCTGCGAATGAAATCCCTGATCTTGCTAAAATCCCAGGCGTCATTTCTATCCATAAGAACAGCACCTGGTATCCAGTGCCTGTTGAACAGGCTGATGCAGCCATTCAGGATGCAATCGTTCCGAAAAATGACACTGGTCCTCTGAAGCAGATTCGCGCAGACTGGGCTTGGGAGCATAGCTTTACCGGTAAAGGCCTAAAAGTCGGCGTAATTGATACCGGTGTAGATTATACCCACCCTGATATTAAAGACGCATACAAAGGTGGCTATGACTCTTTTTACAAGGATAACGACCCTTATGAAGAACTGCCGAATCCCAGCAAGAATTTCCCCGGCACCTCTCATGGCACACACGTTTCCGGTACTATCATCGGACAATTCGCTAATACCCAAGGGGAAATTGCCCAGAAGGGTGTAGCATACGATGCCGATCTCTATGTGTACAAGGTTCTCGGATACAATCCAGCCAACCCTTCTTCCGCTTCAGGCTCATCCGCACAGGTTATTGATGGCATCGAACGCGCTGTCAAAGATCATATGGACGTTATTAACCTATCGCTGGGCTCCGATGAAGAGAAGGATGTAAATTCTCCGGATGCCATCGCTATTAACAACGCTGTGCTTTCGGGCGTTACAGCGGTAATTGCCAATGGTAATGCTGGACCGGGTCAATATACCCTCGGCTCGCCTGCCACTTCCCAATTAGGCATTTCTGTCGGAGCAGTAACTAGTCCAAGCAAGCAGTATTCCGGACATTTCACTCCTGAATTCGTAGGAGATACGGTTTCAACTGCCACTTACAGCACTTATGGTGATTTCAAAGTGATGGCTTGGGAGCTTGGCAAAGAAAACTTCGCCGACATTATCGGCACCGAGCCAGTTAAGGTAGTGTACGCAGGTCTAGGCGCTGAAGCAGATTACCACGGTGAAACGGATCTGAACGGAGCAATTGTCCTGTTATCCCGTGGACAGCTGGCGTTCACAGATAAGATCGCCAACGCTAAAGCTCGCAACGCCAAAGCTATCGTGATCTTTAACGGCAACGCTGATGCAAACGGAGCTGTCGATTTGCGCGAAAGTATTGCTAACCGTGATGATTATATCAATTCCCTTCTTGGAGACGGGTTTGATAACATTCCAACTTTCGATATCAAAGGTAAAGAAGGTCGCGCTCTAGCGCGTGGCATCCTCAGTCACCCAGGTACAACGGTTCAATTCAAATTTGATTCGGATTACCATCCTCAAGAAGACAAAGGCGATGTGCTTGCCAGCTTCACCTCTTGGGGACCAAATGCAGACGACAAACTGAGTATCAAGCCTGATGTTACTGCACCAGGGGTGAGCATTCTATCCACATATCCCGCTTATGGCAAAGATGATCCTAACGTCTCTTACGCCAAAGCATATGAGCGTCTGAATGGTACAAGTATGGCCACGCCACACGTTGCAGGACTGGCGTTGCTGATCAAGCAGGCCCATCCCGACTGGTCGCCATTCGATATTCGTGCAGCGCTGGCTAATACCGCTGAGCCTAACGAAGAATATGATGTTTTCCAACAAGGTGCCGGACGCGTAAATGTAGAAGGTGCTATTTTGACTAATGCACTGCTACAAGCCCTTGAACCAATTACCATCCTAGACAAGGATTACAATCCACAAAATATTATCAACTATAATTCTTCCGCCAGCTTTGGGACAGTTCTGTCCGGACAATCCGTCGCCAAAAATCTGCAGCTCAAAAACACTGGCAGTGAGTCCCTAACTTACTCCGCTTCTGTAGAGTGGCACAATGCCGATCATGACGGAATTACCGCTTCGCTGAGCAGCAGTAATATCACTGCCGCAGGGGGTAAAACAACGACCTTTAACCTGAATCTGGACTTAACTGATCCAGTCAAAGGGAAGTTCTATGAAGGACAGGTTAACCTGACTGCCGATGGTGTTCCTACCCTGCATTTACCATTCAGTCTGTATGTAGTAGATGATCTTCCAGCGAATCCGTTTGGCATTCAGGAAGTGAAGCTGACCAACCCTAAGATTACTCCTAATGCTACCAGCAAACAAACTACTGATCTTTCATTCAATTTGTCAGCTAAAAATACAAATTATTATGAAATAGATCTTATCAATCTGGAAGATCAACAGATCGGTATTCTTGATGCACAGACTCCAGTAGGTGCCAATCAACTATTTGCACCCGGACGATACAGTCTGAAGGGCATTGACGGAACTTATATTGCAGTTGATGAAGACGGCGTACCTCTCGAAGACGAGAATGGTAACCTTGTTATTAAGAAGCTGGACGATGGTGTGTATAAAATCAACATTGTAGCTGCTCAATTGAAGAACAACAGAATCGTTAATGATGCACAAGGCAATCCTATTTTGTACAAAGCCTATACATCTTTCAGAGTGGATAATACCCCAGGCACGGATAATGGAGGCGGAACTCCATCTCCATCTCCTACAACAACGCCTGCACCTAGTGAAGGCAGCGGAGAAGGCGGCGTTACCCCATCTCCATCTCCGACAGCTACACCTGAACCTAACACTGGCGGCGGTGGAAGCAGTGGCGGTGGTGGCCCAGTTGCCACACCAGCACCATCCGCAACACCTGCTCCAGCTAGCGGCGCTGCCAATGCAGTCATTGAGCAAGGCCTGAAGCAGGCGCCTGTGAAGGCTGCTGTAGCTTCCAGCAATGGTGTAGCAACCGTTACGGTAACTAACGATGATCTGAAGGCAGCCATCGCCTCTGCATCAGCTTCTCCGGCAGCTATTGTAATCAATGTTCCAGCTACGACCGACGCTGCAGCCAAAGTGGTTCTGACAGCTGAGCAAGTGAAGCTGCTCGCTGGTGCACCAGCGAAGAGTTCAATTATTTTAAATGCAGCAAGTTCCGCATTCGCCTTGCCAGTAAGCCTGCTGACTGGCGGCGCAGCTGATGCCAGTCTGGATCTGATCATCAAGAAAGCAGATGACCAATCCGCCAAGTTCTCGACAACTGCTGGGTCAACAGTTGTTGGGTCTCCGGTATCCTTTGAAGCTAATTGGACTACCACTTCCGGAAGCACCGCCCTGAAGGTACCGAATGATGTCTTCATCAAGAGATCCTTCACTGTGCCAGGCAAAATCGAACCTAACACTGCAGGTGTTCTATTTGAATCGAACGGCAAGATTACTCCGGTATCTTCCGTATTCAAAGTACAAGCAGACGGCACGACTCTTGTTACGGTCAGCCGCCCTGGATTCTCGGTCTATGCTGCGGTGAGCCGCCCTGTCACTTTCAGCGACATCGCCAACTCCCCGGCTGCTGCCGATATTAAAGCGCTGGCTAACAAACTGATTATTGAAGGTACTTCGGCAACGACATTCTCGCCGAAGAGCAACCTGACCCGTGCCGAGTTCACAGCCCTGCTGTCCCGCTCGCTCGGACTACGTTCCAGTTCGACTTCTACCTTCTCAGATGTGAAGTCCTCTGACTGGTATGCAAATGATGTTGCTGCTGCTTCCGAGGCAGGACTGATTCTGGGAATCGGCAATGGCAAATTTGCCCCGAACGCCCAAGTTACGCGCCAAGAGCTTGCTGTCATCCTGGCAAGAGCCGTGAAATTGACTGGTGTGGAACTGAAAGCCTCCAATCCGTCGTTCACCACTTATGCCGATAGCACGAAGATCGCTCCATACGCCAAAGATAGCGTGCAATCCTTGTCTGCTGCGGGTATCATTAGCAGCGAAGTCGGATCGAGCTTCAACCCGACAACAGCAGCTACCCGTGAGACAGTAGCAGTTACCTTGCATCAATTGCTGAGCAAAACTGGCCTGATCGACTAATTCGAGTCAAGCCAGAAACATCAAACGCCCGTCCACTTCCCAACAGGGAAATGGACGGGCGTTTCTTTTTCACAACGAAAGATATGGAGGTAGTCACCTGAACACACACCTAAATTTCGCGCCGTCCCCTAAGAAGATGCTTGCTGCAGCCTGTCGTTCAGCATAACGAATAATGATTGCAGCTTGTCTTGGGGAACCTCGCTATAATTGTCTCCAATGCTCACTTCATAGTAGGAAGAAAATTGGCCGATTTCCCTCACATAAGAGGTGAGTCCGATCCCCGTGGCTTGATAAAGATCAATCAGGACATCCTCAACTACTGCTTTGGGCAGGGATACATGTACATGAAACATATTAGACACTGGCTCGATCGGAAGCGTAGTAACCGCATGACATTGATTATATAAAGCAGCCAGCACCTTTGCCTCTTCATAATACTTTTCCATCTTATGAACTCTTTGTTTAAAATAAAAGTCGGCAGGAACGATATAAGGATATAAGCTGATCAAATCCCCGCCATGCCGCCGCTTCCAGACCTTCGATTCTGCTGTAAAATCCGCTGCGCCAGCCAGAACAGCTCCAGCAATCCCACCGATCCCTTTGTAGACAGAGATGTACACACTATCGAACAGCGCACAAACCTCTGCAGCACTCTTCTGGTAATAAGGCAGAACCTCGAACAATCTTGCGCCATCCAGATGAAGATAAATCCCCTTCTCTCGGCAATAGGCAGAAATGGCTTCTAGCTCGCTATAGTCTGGCAACTGTCCGCCAATCTCACGCTGGGGCAATTCCAGCAGCAGACAAGCAACCTCCTCCGGCATCCCCTGGACATCCTCAAGTGTAATTAAGCGGTTCTTATCAGCGAGCAGCACAGATTCAATATGATGCAGTTGCTTCAAACCATCCTCTTCATGAATCTCCAAGTGACAGAGCGGATGGTACGCCACCTGGCTCAAACCCTTGCGATCACTCCATATTCTTAAGGCAATCTGCTGTGCCATAGTCCCACTTGGAAAGAACACTGCCGCTTCCTTCCCAAGCACTTCTGCCATATTCGCTTGGAAATCCTCAATAACCTTTCCCGTTCCATATATGTCGGAATCCAGGTGACCCTCTACCTGCTCGAAAACCTCTTTCAGCACTTGCACATTCCGTTTACCGTGAGCCGGCAATGGATAAGTAGCCTCTTTAAAGGCTTCTGCTAATGACAACTTCTTTTGCATGAACTTCATTACTCCTCTCACAAAAAACTTAATAACTCATATATAAAACGAACAAAAGAAATAACAAAAGCGAGAAGGAACGAAGGAGGAAGTTCAAACATTCCGCCGAAGTGACGACCGAGCCTTACGTTCGCATCTTAAGTTCGTCTTATATAACTCAACGAATCTTGGCTACGAAAAGACCCAAGTATTCTTTCAACGCCAGCCCTGTAGTGCTAACCGCGCCGGCATTCGGGGATAGCTTGGCCGGATAAAAAGCGAACTTGCTATCCGATACATAATCGGTTGGAAAAGGCTGCACCGAGAGCCCGGCCTGACCAAACTCCACCACTGCCCGTGGCATGTGGAATGCAGAGGTCACAAGCACCGGGTGCTGAAACCTGCGTTCCTTCAGAATGAGCTCAGTATTAACCGCATTCTGCTTAGTATTCAGTGAGCGGTTCTCGATAAGGATGTCGCTCTCCGCTACCCCAAGTCCGAGCAGCTGCCGTCTTGCAATATTCGCTTCATTGCCGCTATCGGCAAAGACCTGGCCGCCAGAGAACAGAATTGGCAAGCCGGTGGTTCTATGAAGCCGTACGGCAGTCAGCAGTCGGTTCGCCGCTGAACCCAGCATATTGCCCTTGCCATTCAAGTCAGGTGTTGTAAGCGTGGCCCCACCGCCAAGCACAACGATAACATCTCCCTGCACAGCCTGCGGCTGCTCATATTGCCGCTCCAGTCCGCGTATGAATAGATCGCTGACAAGTGACGTAGAGGATAAATAGAATAACATAGTAACGATGAGCAGGAATACTGACGCCCTTCGCTCACGCTTCCACAGCCAAATAATTGGCACCAGGAGCAGCAGTACGAACAATCCCGGCGGAAGTACGAAACTATAGATAAATTTAATTACATAAATCAGACCGATTGCACCTCCTAACCGGACCAGATCCGGTTTGAACTATGGCCCCTTGTCCACAGGATAATTATAACCGGACCCCCTCTCACTTCACACACCTTTTCATCCCTTGAAAAAGGGTTTTTCAGGTTATTCGAAATTTTTCTCGATTTCCTCACCGCACAAAACCTGCCACACCTTTTTGCAAACGCCATCATTACAGCAGCTAACTTTATTGGTAAAATCAAAATAAGAGTTAATAATGTAATATTACTTTACACAAAATTCAAAAATACTGTCTGTTCTTGCATTGATAATAAAAATAGATCAGATTATATGTCATATAATATAACTGGTAGCGCTTTATTATTGAAAAAAGGTATTGATTATTTCGATTCAATCCTCTATGATAATGACATCAGAGGAATTAAAAGTTAAAGCACTTTAACTTTTGTATGAACAAACCCTCTAAAATTTGATTTTTAAAAACAATTCACGCACTAAAGTTAAAGCGCTTATACTTTTAAATCAGAAAGGTTGGTGTGATCATGATCAATAGCGAGAGCCGGCGGCAGACATTCTTTATGTATTTGTTTATCTCACCTTGGCTAATCGGCTTCTTTGTTTTTGCTCTGTATCCTATCCTGTCATCGTTTTACTACAGCTTTACTGATTATGACATTATTCACCCGCCTGTGTTCGTCGGTCTCGCCAATTACAAGGAAATGTTTCACAATGAACTCTTTTGGAAATCAGTAGTTGTCACGCTTAGATACACTTTCGTTGGCGTACCGATTCAACTGCTGCTCTCCCTCGGTTTCGCACTACTGCTTCATCAAACCATTCCGCTCCGCGGCTTCTTTCGAACAGCCATGTATTTCCCCAGCATGGTATCCGGTGTAGCGATGTCCCTCCTGTGGTACTGGATCTTCAACCCGCAGATCGGATTGTTCAACTACATTCTTTCCTGGTTCGGCATCCAAGGTCCGTCCTGGCTAATGAATCCCGACACCGCACTGTACGCACTGATTATTATGTCCTTCTGGACCGCAGGTTCTGGGATGATCCTCTTCCTTGCAGGACTGCAAGGCGTACCGTCAAGTCTCATCGAAGCCGCAAAGCTGGATGGCGCGGGACGCCTTCGAATTTTCCGACACATCACACTGCCAATGATCTCACCCGTATTGCTCTTCCAATTGATTATGGGCCTGATTGATTCCTTCCAGGTATTCACCCAAGCCTTTGTCATGACTCAGGGCGGGCCGAACTACTCCACCTGGTTCTACGTTTATAACCTCTACACCAGCGCCTTTAAAGAATATCGTGCAGGTTACTCTTCCGCCCTGGCATGGGTGCTGCTGATCGTAGTCATGCTGTGCACAGCCCTAATTATGAAGCTGTCCAACCGTTATGTTCACTATGAAGGAGGCGTACGCAAATGAGTACCATCCCTAGCATTACGCCCCGTTCATCGGGTTCACGTCCACGCCGCAAGGTTGGTCCGGTCAAGATTATCAGCTTCCTTACTTTGGTCATCACAACATTCCTGATGTTGCTTCCGCTGTTCTTCATGGTCTCCACTTCGCTCAAATCCAAGAAGGAGATGCTGAAGTTTCCACCTACCTTCCTGCCAAAGAGCTGGCAATGGAGCAACTATACGGAGATTTTTGATACCCTACAATTCGGAACCCTGTACAAGAACAGTCTCATTATCGGCGTCCTTAGTGTCATCGGCACCCTGATCTCCTCGGCGCTGGTAGCTTACGGATTCGCCAGATTCAGAGGAAAGGGCAATCAGTTCTGGTTCATGATGCTGCTCAGCACGATGATGCTCCCTTATCCGGCAATCATGATCCCGCAGTTTATCCTATTTTCCAAAATGAACTGGATCGACACCTTCCTGCCGCTGATCGTTCCTGCATTCTTCGGCTCGGCATATAACATTTTCCTGCTTCGCCAGTTCTTCACTACGCTCCCGGAGGAAATGTTCGATGCTGGGCGGATTGACGGCTGCGGAGAGCTGCGAATGTGGCGCCAGATTGCCCTTCCACTCTCTGCACCAGCACTGGCAACCGTTGCGATCTTCGCCTTCATTTATAGCTGGAATGATCTGCTCACACCTGTACTTTATTTAAGCTCATCAGAGAAATTCACACTTCCCGTCGGTATGGCCTCCCTGACCTCATCGCGGTTCCGTATTCCGCCTTGGCATCTGTTGATGGTAGCCTCCGTGCTCGCAATGGTCCCAATCGTGACACTGTTTGCAGTAGCACAGAAGCAGTTTGTGGAAGGGATTGTACTTACAGGCATTAAGTAATAAACCGCCTATCCTGGCGGAATCATACACTGAATCCTGGAGGGATTAGCTCATGAAGAAGAACAGGAAAAACGTAGTATCTCTACTCACGGCAAGCTTGCTGCTCCTCACGACATTATCAGGTTGTAGCGGCGGCAAATCGGCAGGAAATGTAGCATCTGGATCAGATAAAGGCTCTGGTGGCAAGAGCGATCCCGTGACGATTACGTACTATACGATTGATTCAGAGGACCGCACCTTTGTTGAGAAATTGATCCCCGACTTCGAGAAAGAGCATCCGAACATTAAGGTGAAAGTGGAAAAAGCGCCTTATGAGCAGTTTGACAGCAAGCTGCAAACGCTGATTGCCGGTGGCAAGTCGCCAGACGTTACAAGCCACTACGGTTACGGCGGGTTTGCTGAATACTACAATAAAGGCATGCTGCTAGATCTGACGGATCTGATTCAAGAAGAAGGCTTCAATGCTGATGATTATCACATCCCTGACAACCTGATGAAGATCTACAAAGTCAAAGACCGGACCTACGGCATTCCGGTGAATATGTATGTAACCCTGATGCTATACAACAAGGACATGTTCGACGCAGCGAAGCTGGAATATCCGCCAAGCGACTACGAGGACAAGAGCTGGACGTTCGACAAAATGGTCGAGGACGCCAAGAAGATGACCGTCGTCTCCAGCGACATTTCCAAAACACAGTACGGCGTAGACTTCACCTGGTCTGAACGCGATATGCGGCCGCTCTACTTTGGAGCAGAGCCTTATTCTGAGGATACCTGGACCAATGGCGGCGTTCCCTCTGAGACTCATTTTGACTCGCTGAAAGTCATTGCAGCCTATCAAAAGCTGTTCGATCTCGTGTTCAAGGATAAGGTCTCCCCGACCTCTGAATGGAGCAAAAGTGTGGCCGGACAGAATGGCGATCCGTTCGTAGCAGGCAAAATCGGCATGTCTGTCGGCGGTTCGTGGAACCTTGCTGGCGCCAACGACTTTCCGTTCAAAGTCGGCGTATCCGCTGTGCCATGGGGCGGCAATGACAAGGTACGCAGTACCCTGTTTGTTGACCCGCTGCTGATTCTGAAGGATTCCAAGCATCCGAAGGAAGCTTTCGAATGGATCAAGTTCTTAGTGAGCACCGAAATTCAGGAGAAATCCATCGACCTGAGCGGCGGCAACCCGCCGGTCAACACGGAAGCGGCGGAAGCCTACTACAAGCATTTTGACGGCATTGATCCTGAAGATGTGAAGAAGGTGTACGAAGGGGCCGTGAAATACGGTTATGAATCCTACAACCATCTGGTCACCCACTACTCGCAAATCAATGACATGTTCATCAATGAAATGCAGCCCGTAGAGACCGGACATAAGACGCTTGAAGAAGTCATGAGCACTATTCAGAAAAAAGTGACCGAGATCATCAAACGATAATAATAGTCGGTATACCGTCCCGGAGGGGACGATATCCTTGCTTGGAATCTTATTGTTTAGCGGACCGACTCTCCAGCCTGTATACTAATGGTAGACAATACATTCGGAAAATCTGCTGCAAGGAGCACAAGACATGAAAGTGAGCATATTTGATGTAGCCAAAAAATCCGGTCTGTCTGTCGTGACGGTATCACGGGTGTTGAACGGTGCTGAATCGGTACGCGAGAAGAATCGGCAGAAAGTGCTGGATGCGATTAAGGAACTGGATTATCGGCCCAATGCGGCCGCACGCAGCCTGGCTAGCGGAAAAACGGGGATTATAGGCCTCGTAGTAACCACCCTGGACGACTCATTCTTTGACGCCATTGTCAAAGAACTGAATGAAGTGCTCGCACTACATGGTTATTTCCTGGCAATCGCGATCTCCAGAGGCATTGAATCGGATGAAGACCACTATCTCATTCAGGAAGACCGGGTAGACGGTATGATCCTGCTCTCGCCGATCGGGGAAGAGAACTATATCATGCAACTGAAGCGGCGCGGCATACCTTATGTACTGATTGATAACCAAGAGCCGGAGAACGACACCTATTCGATCACGATCGACAATTTCAAAGGTGGCTACACGGCAGCAAGTCATCTGTTGGAGCTCGGGCATTCCTCTATCGCGCACTTATGCGGACATGAGATGTTCCGCAGTACGCGTGAGCGGCGCAACGGGTTCGTACTGGCGCTGCAGGAAAAGGGGATCACCCCATTCGAAATCGTACAGGGTGATTTCGAAATAGAATTCGGCTATGACACCTGTAAACGCTGGTTAAGCGAAGGACAACTCCCCACCGCCGTATTCACCGGCGATGATAATATCGCCCTCGGGGTGATCAACGCCCTTATGGAGGCGGGGATATCCGTACCGGAGCAGGTCTCCGTTGTCGGCTATGATGACCATTACATTGCCTCACAGCTTCGTCCGCATCTGTCGACCCTCCGGCAGCCTGCGGACAGAATCGCGCAGGCGGCAGCGGATATGCTGCTGCGGCGCATCTCTGGCAAGATGAAGCGCGGGTCCGGCATACGGATTGATCCGGAGTTGATCATCCGTGAATCTACAGTTTCCATCTAGACGGGTATCCATTTGCAGGCCGGCTGCAATCTTTTGTTTTCTATAATATATATTCACTTAGGAGTGAAGGCCATTGACTTACTACTTGGGACTCGATGGGGGAGGAACCAAAACCTACGCCCTGCTCAGTGATGAACAGGGCAATGTGCTGGGGAAAGGCAAGAGTGGCAACGGCAATCATCAGGTAGATGCGGCCCGCGCAGCTAGCAGTATTCGTGAAGCCACGTTCGGCGCTTTGGAGGATGCCGGACTCAGCTTGGACGACATTCAACACACCTATCTGGGATTGGCAGGTGCTGACCGTGATGCCGATTATGAGATTTTGCACCCAATCATCCGCGATATCGGTTTTACTAGATACACCATCAACTGTGACACCATGATCGGGCTACGGGCAGGCACTAACCGTCCATATGGCGTCTCTCTAATCTGTGGCACAGGCACCAATTCGGCTGGCCGAAATCTACAAGGACAGCATTATCAATGCGGTGGCTTCGACTATATGTATGGTGATTTTGGCGGAGGCGGCTCGCTCAACATTGAAGTTTTTCGTTCGGTCATCCGGGCTTGGGACGGGCGGGAACAACCCACTCTCCTAACTGCCCCGCTGCTAAAATTGCTGGGGTATAAGACTGTGGAGCACATGTTCAATGATTTTCTGGACCATGGGAAATACGTGCCCACAGATGCTGCCCGCCTACTGTTCGCGGCTGCAGCTGAGGGCGATGCTGTTGCTCTGGAGATTCTGCACCGGCAAGGTGTGGAGCTGGGCAAGTCTGCTGCCGCTGTCATCCATAGGCTAGGCATGGAGAAGGACGTCTTCGATGTCGTGCTGGCCGGAAGCCTGCTGACGCGGGGAGACCGGGGCTGGATTCGTAGCCCCATCGAACAGGCCGTAGCCATTGCCGCTCCACAAGCAACCGTGGTTACCCTAACCACCGAACCCGTGGTTGGTGCGGTATGGTCAGCCATGGAAAGTGATGGGATGACAATCCGTAGTGAAGTCTATGACAAGATGAAGGGTTTTCAGGAATTCGAATCCATTAAACAAACTACCCGACAGGAGTGATTATTGTGACAGCTAATCAAGGACTGAAAATCGCCGTCATCGGCGGAGGCTCTTCGTACACACCGGAACTCGTAGAAGGATTCATTCTTCATCATAAGGAACTGCCTATTCGTGAGCTATGGCTGGTGGATATTGAGCCCGGACTGCGCAAACTGAACATTGTCGGCAATTTAGCGAAGCGGATGGTTGCAGAATCCGGACTCCCAATCGAAGTCCATTTGACGACAGATCGCCGTGAGGCCATCGCAGGCGCTGACTTTGTCAGCACGCAGATGCGTGTCGGCATGCTGGATGCCCGTGCCCGCGATGAATCCATCCCGCTCAAATATGGTGTTATTGG
Organism: Paenibacillus sp. NPDC057934; assembly: GCF_042887565.1. Classification (NCBI taxonomy): domain Bacteria; kingdom Bacillati; phylum Bacillota; class Bacilli; order Caryophanales; family Paenibacillaceae; genus Paenibacillus; species Paenibacillus sp. NPDC057934. The sequence goes on along the minus strand of NZ_JBHVPB010000004.1, from coordinate 160,759 downwards.
CCAGGAGACTACCGGTCCCGGAGGCATGATGAAAGCCCTGCGCACGATTCCTGTGATTCTTGACGTCTGCCGCGATATTGAAGAATTGGCTCCGAACGCATGGCTGCTCAACTTCACCAATCCTGCAGGAATGGTCACGGAAGCTGTCCTGAAATACTCCAACGTCAAAAGCATCGGCCTATGCAACGCTCCTATCGGCCTGATCAAGCAAGTCTCCTCCAAATACAGCGTAGCCCCTGATCGGGTATACGCCGAATTTGTGGGTCTCAACCACCTACACTGGATCACCCGTATTGATGTTGAGGGCGAGAGCAAACTTGATGAAATGCTGGCCGATACAACTGCCTATGGCGCCAAGAACGTACCTGCCCGGGAATGGAATCCGGAATTCCTGCACTCCCTTCACGCTTTGCCTTCCTACTACCTAAAGTACTTCTATATGACCGATGCTATGCTGGAAGAACAGCTGGAATCTTTCAAGAAAGGCGGCAACCGCGCTGAGGTGGTTAAGCGTGTGGAAGAAGAGCTGTTCGAAATCTATAGCAACGTGGAGCTAAAAGAAAAACCGAAGCAGTTGGAACAACGCGGCGGTGCTTTTTATTCCGAGGCTGCTGTCAACCTGATGCGCTCGTTATATAACGGTGCGAATGATATCCAGACGCTGAATGTTGCCAACAACGGTATTTTGGATTTCCTACCGGATGATGCCAGCATTGAAGTGAACTGTGTCGTTACGAAGAATGGCCCATTGCCACTCCCACTGACTACTGTTCCACCTATGGCCAAAGGACTCATTCATGCAGTCAAAACCTACGAACAGCTGGCGATTGAAGCCGCTGTAACCGGCAGCCGCGAGCTAGCGATTCAGGCACTGGCCCATCATCCACTGGTTCCGTCCGTGGAAGTCGCGATCCAGATGCTAGACGAGATGCTGGAAGCGAACAAAGAGTACCTGCCAAACTTTTTCACCAAAGAAACTGCACCTGCTGCACAATAATCTATAAATAATGATTACGGTTTAAAGTCGGGGCTTCTTTGCACTATAGAGGAGGGCTAGATCCCCTTATTCAAACCACTGTCCCGTACGCAGAATGTTCTGTCGTTACGGGCAGTGGTTTTTTCATGCGAAAAATAGGGTTAAAAAAAAGACCGCACCCCCTTATTAGGGAGCCGGTCTTCCGGGATGAATCTTTGCTATTTCTAAGCTAATATCCACCGTTCTTCGTTACCCAGCTACTCTCCTACCCGGCAAGCTCTTGGTTAATCGACGGCTGATGATGCCTGTTCACGATGAACAACACTGAGGCTGCTACGCACAGGCAGAAGAGGATCAGATATAGGAACTTCGCGCCCAGGTGATCCGTGACGACTCCCCCGACAGCATTTCCGACAATGCCACCGAGACCCCAGGTCACCGCTGCATAAACCGTCTGCAATGTCGCTTTGGTCCCTTCTGTAGCATAGCTCTGAACCACTTCCACAGCTGTCCCTGCGGCAAAAGCAAAGGCAACACCGTTCAACAGTTGAACCGCAAGCGTAAGCGATACATTAGAGAATAGGAACATGGCCAGGTATTGGCTGCCATAGATCGCAGCGGCCAGACACAGTAGCGGGTATCTTCCGATAGCCTTGCTGAGCCGGGTGGCTACCCAGAACATCGGCACCTCAATAATAGCGGCGATGGCAAAGGCGCTGCCGATCCAGCTTTTATTGAAGCCCATTTCCTTGAAGTACAGTGGTAGAAAGTTCAAATTAATAGAAGCGGACATCATCATTAACGTACTGGTGACTACAAATATCATAAACGGTTTATTGCGGACAACCTCACCCATTTGCCCGAAGAGCGTCATCTTTCTGCTGCGGGTCACTTTCGTTGTGGGGAGAAACAGAATCGTCACGCAAACGAACATGCTGATAACTAGATAATAGACAAAAATATGACTGTAACCAAATCGCTCATACAGAATCCCTGTAGTGAATGTACCAATTGCATAGCTCAATGCCCCGAACAACCGCACATTCCCGAAGGAAAAACCATCACGACTGGCAATTTCCACAGAGAGCGCATCGCCTACTGGTCCAACAGAGGATTGAAACCAAGCAAAGAACAAAGATAGGATAATGATCCCAGCCAATCCTTCCATCAAGTTAAAGCCAAAGCCCAGCACCGCAGCCAAGATCGAAGAGATCAGCATGATTTGTTTGGGATTGCCCAAACGGTCGTTAATGAGCCCCATGACCGGCTGAGCAACCACACTGACCAGTGCCCATAAGGACAGAATCAAACCTACGGCAGTGAAGCTGAAGCCTCTCTCACTGAAATACAGACTTGTATATGGCATCAGAACAGACATAGCTAGGTAATATAAAAAATAATAGCTTGATAATGTCCTCACGAATGACACTGCTCCTCTTTCTTAACGATCCTCTTCGATTTCTGCTGCCCAGCCGAGCTGTCTGCACATCTCGTGTATCTTGCGAAGATCCTGTCTGGCTTCAATATGGGTTAATCCGAGGGACATCGCCTTTTCCGCTGCCCAGCGAAGCACATACACCAGTGTATCAGCCTGAGCCTCCTTAGCCGCGAAGTCTAGTAACACCAACGTACTACCACGGGCTCCAGCACGCAGATATCCCCAATAGCTGCCATCGAACTCTCTGAGAGTGAACATCTCTCTGTCCTCTGTCACACCAAACTCCTGTAGCTGCGTCTTCAGGTGTTCCAGCCACTCACTCTCCGAGGAGAATTGAAGGGTGTACTGCGGAGCATTCCACTGGATCGTTTGGGTAGCCAGATCAGCAAGCTGCTTATCGTTCTGAAGCGATATCCACTTTTCCACCGGATGATCCAGCTCAGCCGGAACCTGCACAGTGATTTTCCAAGGTCTATACTCAGTCTGGGCACCAATGGAGTCCAGAATTTCAGGAATACCTACGGCCTGTAGCCCCTTTTGCTTGGCAATGCGGATAAGCTGTCTCAGCCCCTCTGGTGAGCCTATCGCGATATCATTGCTATGCATGACTACAATTGTGCCATTCTTCAGCTCCGGCTCGACCCGCGCCACGATCTCCTCTGCAGAAATCCCTGCCCAATCCCCTGAATCCACGCCTTCAATATCCAGATACCCGCCCCATTCGGCTAACCAATCCAGATTCTCTTCGCGGAACGAACAATACGGAAAACGCATGAAGCTGGGACACGCCAGACCGGTTGCATCCTGATATGCCAGCTCAGTCAGTTTTAACTGCTCCAGAAACACTGGTTTCGGAACTTGAACCATCCGCCGGTGATGGTAGGTATGGGGAGCGAGCACATGTCCTCTGGATAGAATCTCCCTCGCCTTGTCCGGGTGGCGATCCATCCATTCTCCTGTGAAGAAAAAGGTGCCTACAACGCCCTCTTCCTCCAGAACACCCAGCCACAATTCAAGTGGAAGCCGGGAAGGTCCATCGTCGAACGTAAATGCACAAATCGCCTGATTGGCATCTCCACTCCAAACCGCCTTAGCTGACATATTGCCGCCTCATTTCTATGATTATATACATTTATTATAGTGGAGGATGGGGGTCTTTTCCATGTATTAGTGGGCCCTTTTCACGACAAAAAGATGCCGGGAACATTAAGTTTTCCCAGGCATCTTGATATTGTCTTCTATGGACTTTTGAGTGCATGCATCAGTTCACTTTTGCTCGGTACAACTGATTAGCGTATTGTGTATCTGTATGACTGACCTTCAATATTAATGTCGGCATAGAGTGGTTTATCACTAGTCTGCACTTCCGTAGGCACTGTGGCGAAGAACACCAGCGTTCCATATTTTAACGGCTCGACACTCGTAATGTTAGTGTAGGTAAAATCTTCCCCTCCCTTATTTTCAATCGTCGAGGAGGTTCTGTACTCATACTGGTTATCGTATTTGACAGTGATATCGGCGAACGTATCCGCACCTTTGCCTGAACCACCCAGATTCTTCACTTTCAGCGTAATAGCCAGATAAGTCGTATCAGGCTCTTTGGCCTCGTAGTATGTATAGAACGTACCCGGTTTGGAAGGAACGATTTTCTTTGTAAATGAAGTCTTCGTGACCGTGTATTCCGCCATTCCGTCCAGCACTAACGGTTGTCCTTTTACAATGACCTTCGCTTCTTCCTCCGCAGGAGTTGCGTTATCCGGCTGGGCTTTCACAGTCTCTTCTTCTGAAGTGGTGGCCACTGCAGTCGCGGTCTCCTTTAATTTGTTGTTCTCTTCTGTTAATTGCTTGTTCTTCTCTTGGAGCTTCGCAATCTGGGTTTTCAACTGCTCCGCCTCTTCTCCTGCAGCGTTAGTATTGTTGCTAGAACATCCGGTGAGCGACACAGCAAGGACAATCGCACTCATTAACATACTCATCTTTTTCACTTTCATGATGCACCCCATTTTTGGTTGATTAACCCATCTATTATAAACCGCAGGGACTGGTCAAAGATAGAGTTAATGCAACCGCCTGGAAAGATAGTGACTTCGCACAAGCAGTGGCTCAAAACCTGAGTAATATATAGTAAAAAGAATAATGAGGTGATGACGAATGGGTAGTTCGGTAAAGATGCGCAAGCGGGCTACACAACTGAAGGGCAAGCCGGTCTGTATAACGCTGCACGATGGTCGGTCTTATGTGGGGTGGATCACAGGACTTGAAAAGGAAGCCTTAATCCTCTCCAGACCAAACCGAAGCAAAAAATCCAAAAAGAAGGCTCACTCTCGTTCGCGTAAAGCTAATGTTTCCGGGTTCATGCCTTTATTAGGCTCACTATTTGGCTTCGGAGGAACTGGCGGCGGTGGGACCGGTGGTGGTGGATTCGGCGGATTTGGCGGATTAGGCAGTCTCATGGGTATGATGCAAAAAACGATGCCGGTGATGAAGATGGGCTACAATATGATCAAAACGATCCGGCCTTTCATTGGTGAACTGAAGGGGTTAATGGGTTAACTACAAAATCACTCTAGAAAGCATCGGATTAACCTAAGAAGGGTTATTACGATGCTTTTTTAATGCACTTAAAAAGTGTACGTTGAATTGATTTTGATATATATCAAACCAACCAAACTAGACTATTTCAAAAAAATGCCCCCGTCCCCGCTGTGCCTGCGGTCCCGAGGGCATTTCTGTTCAACTGAGTTATACGGCCAAAACTAGTCGTTTAGATGATTATTGATGAGGCACAAGAATAGAAACCGCGCTTTTGCCTGCCAAATTGCAAGTCAGAATTTCTTGTCCCTGCAGCTTTACAATAACATTCTCCGCTTCGTCACTATCATTAAACAGCACGATGGCAACAGAGTTGTCCGTATTGGTAAACGCTACGGAACGAATATGCTCGCTACTTGCGCTTGAGCCGATTCGCAGCGCCCCTGGTCGGATGACTTTACTGAAATGTGCCAGCGCATAGTAGTCCAAAGTGTATTCCAGTTCCCCGGTCTGCTGGTTAATCAGCAGGATGCCGCGGCAGGTGCTGTTGCCAAAGCCCGGTACCGTCGGACCGTTCTTCTCATCGAGCGCCATGTTCCACAGGATGAAGGACTTACTGTGATTGCGGAGAATTTCAATTCCCGTCCGCATCACGTTGGAGAACGCCTCTTCAAATGGAGGAATCCACTCTCCACCGGAGCCTTCGCTGAAATGTACTTCTTTACCCGCAAAAGCCTCGAAAACGTCACTCTGCGCCGCTGGCTTACCACCATACCAGTGCCAGGCCACACCGTCCACACTATCCTTAGCTTGCTCCATTACAGTCAGCGGGTAATCCGGACGGTCCCAGTTATGATCGTAACAAAGAATTTTAGTGTCCAAACCACCCTTGATAAAGCTCGGCTTCAGGTGATTCTTAACGAAATCAGCCTGTGCCTCCGGCAGCATCAGCATGCTCGGATAGTGAGCCGGCTCATATAAAGGTTCGTTCTGCGGGGTTACCGCGTAAATATGAAGACCTTTATTCTTATACGCTTGAATAAAACGCACAAAATAATCCGCATATGAAGAGTAGAACTCTTGCTTCAGTTCACCGGTCTTCATAGAGCCACTGGTCTTCATCCATGCAGGCGCACTCCATGGCGAGGCGAACAGCTTGATGGCTGGATTCAGCTTCAAGGCCTCCTTCACCAGCGGAATGACATCCTCTTCATCATGAGCAATGGTGAAATGCTCCAGTGATGGGTCGGTCTCACCTTCTGGCCTGTCGTCATAGCTATAGAACATTCTGGCATAATCTGATGCACCCATCGGGTTTCTCAGAACGGAGAGGCCGATCCCTTTCTGGGCATCGAACAAACGAGTCATCGCTTCTGACCGCTGCTCCGCACTCAGCACTTGGTGAATCAGATAGGCGGATGAATCGGTGAAGGAGGCACCAAAGCCGTCCATCTCCTGATAGGTTTGGTTCACATCCAGGTTAATCTCCGTCTGACCCGCTCCCGCTGTAACCGGAGTCAAGGCCTCCACGGTCCGTTCAACGAACAGATTGCCTTCTCCTTTGGACTCATAAATGATAAGTTCAGTCATTTTCCGTATCCCTCCAACCCTTCAAGTTATGAAAAGGGCCCCTTAAGAGGGGCACCTTTTGTTATATCCTGATTATTTCATGCCAAGCTTTTCTTTGTTCTTCTGCATTTTCTCGCTGCGAATCTCTACAATTTTAGACCAATTGTTATCGTCAAGGACTTTCTTGTAAGCGTCCAGCGTTTTGTTGAAATCATCATCGCTCTTCGAGCGGATCAGGCTGACCATTGTGGAATACCAAGTCGTGTCGATCGCTGTCAAAGAACGTGCTTCTGGTGTACCTGGATCTGGATTGATATTTTCCAGAATGAAGTGTGGTGTCAGCTTGCCTTTACCCCACTCTTGCATCTGACGGATGGATTCAGGGAAGGAATCATCGCTAAGAGCTTTGTAACGGTCATGTCCAAAGAAGATGAACTCGCCGATCCGGTACTCTTTTTTATACTTATCTGCGTTGTTTTCCTGAAGATCTTTGATTGCTGGCAGGAATTCTACCTTACCTTCAGCATTCTTCTTGTAAGTTTCGCCTTCGATCCCGAAGTTCATCAGCATTTGGCCTTCATCACTAAGCAGGTAGGTGAAGATTTGCATTGCTTTCGCTGGATCTTTAGCCTTTTTGGTGATGTAGCTGATCATCCAGCCGGTAATACCGGTCTGATTAAGGATCGGCTTGTTGCCAAAGGTGCTCTCCGGTCCATCAATAGCGATGTACTCTTTACCCGGGTTCGCACTCATGAAGACTTGCAGGTTACCACCTTGTTGTGGTGTACCATCTACGTATATAGCTGCGTATTTACCGGATTTCACTTTCTCATCAAAAGCAGTACCGTCGTCTGCGAAGCTGTCGTCACTAATATCACCATCACGATAGATAGCATTAAGCGTTTTCAGCCAAGCCAAATAACTTTCATCCAGATTACGGTTGTAGAACTTGCCATCCTTGTCTTCGAGCGGTACGCCCAGGTAATCCTGGAATCCATCGCCCAAGGAGCCGGAACCAGTACCGATAGCGTTGAAGCCAAACGGAGTCAAGGAAGGGAACTGGACTTTGATTTTATTCATAGCTGTGATAAATTCTTCCGGTGTCTTCATGCTAGGTTTGCCGATGGCCTCATACACATCCTTGCGGATAATGAAGGCTTGTTTGGCAGGAATCTGGCCGCTGTCATAATCAGCCTGTGTGTTGGAATAGTCTGGATATCCGTAAGTTTTTCCGTCTTTTTGCTGGAACCAATTGATCGTATCTTGAGCAGCTACTTTATTGAAGTAAGGATCATATTGCTCAGCCAGATCGTTCAAAGGCCAAGCCCAAGTAGATGCCTTCTGCGCTATCGCTGAGTTAGAATCGAATACGGTAATCACGTCCGGCATATCTCCTCCGGCAAAGAAGGTATTCAGCTTCGTATCGTCACCCGTAATGAATTTAATGTTGATGTTCAAGTCTTCTTTAATCTTCTTCGTCACCAAATCCTTGCCAAAATCGGTATTCCACCAATCTGCATTCACATACCAGGTCAGGTCAGTTGTCTCTTTTTTTGTATCCAACTGCCATGCAGGGGTATCCGCATTTGGCGTATAGCGATCACCAAGTGCTGGCAATTCGCTGCTCGCCGTGTTTGATCCACCTGAACCACCACACGCGCTAACGGTCAGTGCAACGGCAAGGAGAGCCGAACTGAGTTTGATTCCTTTTGCAAATCTCTTCATGTTAGTAACCTCCATTTTGGTAAATACACATGTCTTGCTAGCTAGAAAGCTTACTCTTTAACAGCGCCGAGCATCATACCGGAGATAAAGTATCTCTGCAGCAATGGATACATAAGCACAATCGGCAGGGTGGTGATGACAATGGTCGCGAGTTGAACCCCTTTGGTGGTGGTTTCAATCATGACTGAGCCAATATTCTGCATGGACTGTGTCTGAGACTGCACGATAACCTCATACAGCTTCATCTGTAGCGGATACAAGGCTTGGTCAGTGATATATAACTTTGTTGTCATGAAGTCGTTCCATTGCCCCACTCCGTTAAACAAGGCGATGGTCGCCATAGCCGGCATGGACAGTGGAATAAAGATCTTCAGGAACACCCGCCATTCACCCGCACCGTCAATTTTGGCGGATTCTTCAAGAGCGTCCGGTACATTCCGGAAGAAGTTCATGAGAATGACAACATCGTAGTAACTGAAGAGCGCCGGGATAATGTACACCCAGAAGCTGTTCAATAGACCCAAAGATTTGATCAGCAAGTACGTAGGAATCATACCGCCAGAGAAGAACATCGTAATAACACCCATAACGACATACAACTTACGGCCACGAAGATGCTTCTTGCTAAGAGCGTAACCGACCATTGCGCAAAAGAAGACGTGGGTGATTACACCGAGCGTTGTTTTGGATACAGAGATAAAGAACGCCTGCCAAATGCTGCTGTCCCGAAACACAGCACGATAATTCTCAAGCGAGAACTCTTTACTCCAGAAAATAAAACCGCCCTCTGCCAGCGCTCTGCCAGAGCTGAGCGAGGAGATAATAACATTCCATAACGGGATCATAATGACCAGTGAAACAATTACAAGCACTGCAATATTGAAGGCATTAAAGATCCGACTGTCCAGATCTCCCTTTATCGCCTTTCGATTCATGGAAAATGCCTCCTCTTATAAAACGGATTGGTTATCATTCAGCTTGGTGGTTACTTTATTGGCAATCACCAGCAAGATGACAGAAACGATGGATACGCCGAGACCTACAGCCGTTGCATAGGAGAAGTCTCCCTGTGTCATCCCCATACGATACACGTAAGAGTTAATGACTTCGGCCTTTTCACGGTTCTGCGTGTTCATCAGCACCAGCGTCTGGTCCAGATTGGAGCCAAACAAACCGCTTACAGTAAGGATCAGATTCAAGCTGATGATAGGCTTCATGTTGGGAAGGGTAATGTTCCAAATTTGACGAAGACGACCTGCCCCGTCAATCTTGGCTGCTTCATAGAACGTTGGGTCAATTTTAGACATAATAGCCAGATACAGGATCGTTCCCCAGCCCGCCTCTTTCCAAATATCAGAGAGGGTGGCGATCCACCAATATTTACTTGGGTCCAGCAAAATGTTAGATGGTTTCGAAATCAGACCCAAATCCAGTAGAATCTGATTAAAGAGCCCTGTAGTAGAGAACCAGTTAATCAACATCCCGCCCAGCACGATCCATGACAGAAAGTGTGGCATATACGAGATCGTTTGTACGAATTTCTTGAATCGGGTCAAGCTGACTTCATAGATCATGATTGCCAGTATAATTGGAATCACAAATCCGATCCCCAGCTTCAGGAAGCTGATGCCCAGTGTATTCACGACCGCGTCCCAGAAATATTTGTCAGACCAAATGATTTTGAAGTTATCAAATCCCACCCAAGGCGCTGAACTCAATGTATCGATGACCGTGTAGTTCTTAAAGGCAATGGTCAGTCCGTAAATGGGAATATAACAAAAGATAATCATGAAAATAATACCCGGCAGGACCATGGTTTGCAGTTCCCGTTGTCTCCAGAAACCTGCAAAAAATTCTTGTATTCTCTCTCCCATAGGTCTCTTTCCGGATGATGGCATTACTATTGGTTTAGCCATGGTTCCTTCTCTCTCCTCTGACCTTAATCTCTTTATAAAAACGTTTTTATTATTGAGAGCACAATCCCCCTTGTTCTATACATTTTTAAAAAACGAAGAAAACATTCAAGCTATCTTGCTTTTATTCTCTTCGATTGAGCTTTACCTGGCTCGAACCTCTTACTACCAGTTCTCCATGAAGCTTCTGAATACTGCCCTGCTCCTTCTTCTTAATCATCCGAACCAAATGGTCAATGGCGAGAATGCCTTGCCTAGCAATCTGGTTACGAACGGTCGTGAGCGGCGGCGAGAAATATTGCGCAATGTCGATATCATCAAATCCTACGACACTAATATCATTAGGGACATCATAACCGTGTGCTTTCAAAGCTTGCATACAACCGATGGCGCTTACATCATTACCAGCAAGGAACGCATCTGGCAAGATATCTGAGCTCGAACGTATGAACGATTTCACAACGTTATATGTACCTTCTTCTTCGAAAAACCCTTGCAAAATATATTCTTCTTTTACCGGAAGCTGATACTCACGAAGTGCAGCTAGGTAGCCTTCCTTCCGCTGTACACTGTCAAACATCGTGTCGACACCGGAGATATAAGCAATTTTCTTATGGCCCAGGCTGATCAAATATTTGGTTGTTTCGTATCCAGCCACAAAAGAGTCGAAGATCACGCTGCCCATGTTTTCCCTCTGAATCTCCCGATCCAGAAACACGGCCTTGATCCGATCCTTCTCCATAATAGCGATATCATTATCATCAATCTTAAACTCTTCATAGATAATGACACCGTCTACACGACGACCCATGATATTGTTCATGATGACCTGCTTGTCTTTGGTAACAAAGACATTTAACCCGTACCCCATATGGTCGCACTCCCTGGCCATGGACTCCACCAGTTTGTAGAAATAGGGACCTGATACACTTGTGGTGAAAAAGCCCAGCATTTGCGTCTTTCCAGACTTCAATAGCTTGCCGTTCAGATTCGGGACATAATTCAACCGCTGAGCGACCTGCAACACATGTAATTTGGTTTCAGGATTGAGAACATCCACATCATTAAGCGCGTTAGACACTGTTGATATAGAGACGCCTGCTTCTCGTGCTACGTCTTTAATGGTTATCTTGCCCATAAGGCATCCCTCGCTAAAAACGTTTTTATAATATAAATATAAATTAACATAAAACCGTTTTCATTACAATCCTCTTTTCTAAAAAATTTGTCGATTCCGAGGATATAGACTGAACTTAGGATTTTTACATGGGTTAAAGTTGTCATTGCGGAGAATGTTTGGACTTCCGGCCGCTGTTGTCTCCGGATTTCTTGGGATTATGCCGCTATTAGCGGATAAAATCCGGAGAGCTTATGCTTCCGTTGCGAGCTTTCCTTCGGAAAGCTTTTAGGCGGTCGCTACCGCTCCTACAGTTCCAAAATTCCCCTCCATTCCGCTCCCCATATGTTAAATTCCCCAGTTCAATCTATATCCTTTCAAAATCGCTTGGACGGACATAAAGAGAAACCCAAGATACATCACCTGGGTTTCTCAACAATCGGAGAGTGCCTTGCCAGACACTCTCTACTATTCCACATACAGCCAAAGGCTGGCTTTCTTTTATCTACGACGGTTCTTCATCATTCGGTTGTACATCGTGAGCGCCACAATCAACATGACAATGACAGCGACGCTACTTGCAGAATTTTGCGACATCCCAAACATGACGCCCAGATTAGTGACCAGACTTCTCGTAACCAGTGCGACCAAGATCAGCATGATCGGACGCCAGATGTTATATCCTCTCATCCCTGCAACACTCCCGACCTATTTTTGACAAACCAATACTTCCACTGCTTCTGTACTTTGTAACTATACTTGCTTGAATTCGATCCAGTCGATCTGCAGACCTGGCTTCACGAAGTCCAATTGCAATTCATACAGACCGGCTTCCAGTTCAATCTTCACAAGCTTCTGCTTGATCCATTTGCCTTCTGTACCATTTGTTTGAATAGTCGTCATAGGCTGGTCGTTCAAGGTCACATTACAAGCGCTTTGTGCCAACTCGGATTCTGGTGACATAATGTGAACAATAATCCGATATTGCGCCGCCGTATCCACTTGGATAAAGGTCGGGCCGGATACAGCAGGTTTAACCTCTGCATTGCTCGACAGAACGTGTACCTGTTCCAGAGAAAGCGCTGGATTAGCCTTAAAGGCTTCCACGGTTTCGTTAATCTCATGTTTTCTGGAGAAGACCGGTGCATGCATGATGAACTCACAAATGTTCATGGCAGAGCGCTGAAGCTCTCCCCGGGTAACCGAACCATTTTCCAGAGACTCCATGGTATTATCATCCCAGCCGTTGATCTCGGCACCATAGTTAGGAACTACCTTGTACAGATCGTTTTGAGCGCGAACCATCCAGTTCGTGTTCTTCCGATCCGCAGGTCCACCATGGACAACATCGTTCATAATCGCCCACCAGTCTGTCATCACGATGCCTTTAAAGCCCCATTCACCGCGAAGAATCGTTGTGTTCAGATCATAGTTGGATGCTGCCCAATGCCCGTTAACCGGATTGTAGGAAGTCATAATGGAATTGGCTCCGGCTTGCTTCACCGCGATTTCGAAGCCTTTCAGATAAATCTCACGCAGGGCGCGCTCAGACACGATCGCATCTACCTTACTGCGGTGCTTCTCCTGGTTGTTGCAGGCAAAGTGCTTCAGGGTAGCATTAGAGCCGCCTTTCATAATCCCGCTAGTGCATGCCGCAGCAAACACACCGGAGATCAGCGGATCTTCAGAGAAATATTCGAAGTTGCGTCCATTCAGCGGGCTACGGCGGATATTCAGACCAGGTCCGAGCAAAGCATCTACATTATTTCTCAACAATTCCTGACCTTCCATGACATAAAGCTCTTCTACCAGTTCAGCATTCCAAGTAGCTGCAAGCAAGGTACCAATGGCAACCTGAGTCGCCTTTTGGCCGCTGTCCATCCGAATACCAGAAGGGCCATCAGCTGTACAAGCAACCGGAATTCCGTAATTAAACAACTGATCACTAACTCCACCGAACGCCGAAGCTGTACCCGGAGTAACCAGTGGGCTGCTCATGCCTTCGCCTCTAACGATGGTAGCCAAATCCTCGTCACTGAGCTGGGCAATGAAGGTCTCCATGCTGACTTTCTTGTCGAGCACGTCTCTTAGCTTGTAGCCTTGATTCCCCGTTTGCACCAAGGTTTCCGGAAGATTCTTCTCGATACGTTCCGCCATGGAAATGTTGCGTGTAGGCACCTCTACATAGAGTATATCATACGAGCCGTCTTCCTTACGTGCACCCGGTTGCATTCTGGTGAAGCTTTCAGTAGGAGCCATCGCCTCTTGCAGCTGTTCCACAACTTGTAGCTCTTCCACTACGTAGCCATCTTGTCCTTGCACGCTTACTTTCGCCAGCTTCTTAACACTGGTTCCCACATAAATGTGGTACGTTCCGGCTTCCAGTACATAAGCAGAAGCGTGTCCGGTCACTCCAGCATCATCGTAGGAGGCCATGGTATGAACAGGGACGCTAATGGATAGAGTCTCAGACTCTCCCGGTTGAAGAACTTTAGTCTTTCCGAATGCAGACAGTACTCTAACCGGTTGGCCCAGCTTTCCTTGTGGTGCTTCGTAATAGACCTGTACGACTTCTTTTCCGGCAAAAGTGTCTCCTGTATTCGTTACATCTACGCTAATCTCAATATGCTCTTGACCGTTTTTGCTGGTCAGCGTAGCTGCCGCCGGCTCAACTTTAAAGCTGGTATAAGAGATCCCGTATCCAAATTCATATTGAACTTTATCCGGACAAAATGTCTCGAAATAACGATAGCCCACATAGATGTCTTCTTGATAAAAGTTCTTGAACTCATTGCCATAGTTGCTAGTTGACGGGTAGTCATTAATCGAATAAGCGATGGTGTCGGTTAATTTACCGCTCGGTGTTACCTCTCCGCTCAGTACGTCGGCAATAGCGTTACCGCCTTCCATCCCGCCCTGCCAAGAGTAGATTGCACCTGCAATCGGATGGACATAGCTTTCATCGTTCATCCAGCTCATATCAATGATATTCGATACATTCAGTACAACCACGGTCTTCTCAAAATGAGCAGTGACCTGCTTCAGCATTTCTTTTTCGTCAGCTGTTAGTTGGTAACTACCTGGAGCATCAGCGTTATCCTGGTCTTCACCCGCCGTACGTCCAATAACCACGATGGCTTTGTTCGATTGACTTCTGATCGAAGATACAAGCTCAGCCGTCAAAGGCATTTCCTTCTGGTGCCAAGGCTCAGCTGCCCAGCCCCCGCCGCCGTTATCGAATGGATTCTGTTCAATCCACCGCTCATAGACTCCGGCTAGCTCTTCGTTGACAATAAAATCGTTTTTACTGCGTAAGCCTGCCAGTAAATTGGTCGTATAAGCAACATGGACACTTCCGCCCGAACCCGTACCACTGCGATAGTAATTTACTTGGGTTCTGCCAAAAACAGCAACATTGTCGCCGCTGCGAAGCGGAAGCACCTGATGATCATTTTTCAATAGAACAGCGCCTTCTGCAGCTACTGTCCGGCTAAATTCAGCAAAACCTTCCAATGGAATTCCCACGTTTTGTGTACTCAATTTCTTTCCTCCTGAATGTCATTTCCTATTCTCTATATCTCTAATATGAAGCTCTTTCAAGAATAGAGGCTATGATACTAATATACAAGTCCCGCTGGCAAAAAACAAAATCAATATTCAATTATAATCTGCTGTTTGTGAACTATAAATGAAACTCCACGTTTCTAACGAACCACAAATTGTAAATAATACGGCTTCATCACAAAGAAACTCCGTTCTTCGGGCTCCAGTTAAGATTCTGTTCAAGTTACGTTTATGTAGAATTCATCTCACACCATTATGCTGACACAACACCAAAGAACAAGCATATAGAAATGAACAGAGAGAGGGTAATGAGCATGAGAGGAAAAAGATTTGTAATATTAAGCACGACACTCGCACTAACACTGCTAACTCCGCTGAGTGTGATGGCCGATAGCAATAAACCTAACTATGCATCTACTCAGAAATTAACTGCAGAGAAGGCTGCACTACTAACCGATACCTACGGTACCACAAGTCTGCAATATGCGCTGATTGACCAAGGGAATATTGTCATTTCCGGACATTCTGGCAAAAATCAACTGGCGAAGAATGTCCCGCTAACCGCCGATACGATCTATGGCATAGGATCAACCAGCAAAATGTTTGTAGCCGCGGCTGTTATGAAGCTAGTCGATGAAGGCAAGCTAGACCTGGACCAACCTCTTACGAAATATATTCCTGATTTTACAATGAAAGATGTACGTTACGGGCAGATTACGCCGCGTATGCTGCTAAATCATTCTGCCGGTATTGAAGGTTCTTCCTTTAACCGTGCGCTATTGTTCAATGATAATGATACCTATGCCCACGATAATCTATTAGAACAATTGGCTACCCAAAGCTTAAAAGCGGACCCGGGAGCATTCTCGGTCTATTCTAACGACGGATACACACTAGCTGAAATCCTCGTGGAGAGCGTTAGCGGGCTGGACTTTACCACATTTATACACAAGAATTTTACGGAGCCTCTAGAAATGAAGAACACGAAAACGCCTATAGATCCAATAGACAAAGCCAAAATGGCCGGGACCTTCATTGATTCTTCTCAGACGCCACTCCCTTTAGAGAATTATAATGTCATCGGAACTGGAGGGATTCGCTCCACGGCTGAGGATTTGGTAAAATTCTCGCAGATTTTCACGGGTCAAGTGGAAGGCATCCTGTCTGTCCAATCCGTCAAGGCAATGGCCGAAGCAGAATATAAAAAAGGCATGTGGCCGAAAAATACCGATGCGACCTTTGGCTACGGGCTAGGCTGGGATAGCGTAGATCTTTTCCCATTCAATAATTATGGTATTCAGGCGCTGACCAAAGGGGGAGATACGACTCTGTTCCATTCATCGTTGGTCGTGCTCCCAGAGTATAATTTGGCTGCGGCTGTGACCTCATCCGGCGGCTCCAGCACAACGGATCAATTGCTCGCGAATGAACTGCTGCTTAGTGCACTGCAAGCGAAGGGTGTAATTAAAGAACGAATGGCAGAGAAGTCGCACGGCCTCCCTGTGAAGACAAAAATGCCGCAAGAGATGTCCCGTTATGCAGGCATTTATGGCGCCTCTAATTCATTGAAGAAGATAGCAATCCATCCATCTGGTGAGATGGTACTGACCTCGCTTCTATACCCGGGCGACCCTGGCCAAAAGTATGTGTATACTGCCGATGGTTCTTTTAAGAGTGAGGATGGTAAGGAAAAGTTCAAATTTGTTGTCGAGAAAAATGGGCGCACTTACTTGTGGTCCAGCACCTATGCAACGGTACCTGGGCTTGGGCAGACCGTATTCTCTGAATACTCCGCCGAGCAACTTGAGGCCAATCCATTATCCAAAGATGTAGCTGCCGCATGGAACAAACGTGAGGGCAAAACCTATTACATGATGAACGAGAAATACTCATCGTTATCCTACTTCTCGGGTTTGCCTGCTTTTCCAATTGTGACGAGCAAAGAAGCTCCTGGCTATATCGTTAATAATAAAATCGTAGATGCAAACAAAGCGATCAGTCAACTGCAAATTCCCACTATAGCTGGAAGAGATAACATGGAATTCAACTTTTATACCGAGGATGGCATTGAGTATGTTAAAACAACGGGCGGATACTTGTATGCTGGCGAAGAGATTTTAAAGCCGCTCTATGCCGGTAAACAATCCACAGCCACCATCCAAGCCGACGGCCTTGCGAGATGGTTCACCATTCCTGCTACTGCCAAAGGGAAAATTCTATCCGTCAAGCTGCCTACAAACAGCGCAGTTATCGTATATGATGAATCAGGGATTTGCGTGAACGATAGTGCAGTTAGCGGTAAAAATACGGTCGTACTACCGAAGAACGGCACCATTGTATTCGCCGGTGACGCCGGTGCGAAGTTTGAAATTTCGTTGAAGAGCGGGAAGTAGATTGTAGCCAGCTCATAGGCTTCACTGTAACAGTTTTCGTAGAACTAATTTCAGTTAACCAGCAAAAAAAGGGCGCAGATCATCTCAGATCAGCGGCCCTTTTGGGGTTTATCTTGTATCTCTATTTCAATCGAGGATATTCGATACAAGCCACACATAGGATGTATGCATATAAGTAAAATGCAAATCCTAACCAAAGGTGAGTGTAACCCATGAATAATATCCCAGTGTCATCTCAGCACATGAAGAAACCTAATTTTCTTGTGTTCCTAGTAGATGAGGAGCGTTATCCTCCTGTTTATGAGGGTCAAGAAATCCAAGAATGGCGTAAGCGGAATCTCATCACACAGGAACTTCTTAAAGCTCATAGCTTAGAATTTCATAGGCATTATATCGGGAGCACTGCCTGCTGCCCCAGCCGAGCTACGTTATTCACAGGCCAATACCCATCCCTGCATGGAGTCAGCCAAACGGTTGGTATTGCCAAAGAATCCTTTGACTCCGACATGTTCTGGTTGAATCGCAACACTGTGCCCACGATGGGACATTACTTCCGTTCTGCCGGATATCAGACTTATTATAAAGGAAAATGGCATATATCCAATGAGGATATTATTGCTCCCGGTACCCACAACAGTCTGCCCAGCTATGATCCGTTAACCGGAGTACCAGACCAGAGACGGACAGAGCTATACCTGAATGCCAATCGCTTAGACGACTTTGGCTTTTTCAGTTGGGTCGGGCCTGATCCTGTAGGCAAAAATCCCCGGAACTCCGCCTCCTCCGCTGCTATTGGATTAAGTGGTAGAGACGTAGTCTACGCAGAAGAGACCGTTGAACTGATCAAAGCGTTAGACCAAAACTGCGGTCAGAACCAGGACACCTCTCCATGGTTAATCGTTTCTTCCTTTGTGAACCCGCACGACATTGTGCTCTACGGAGATATTTCTGCAAGACTCCCTAATTTTAAATTTGAGATCGACAACATACCGGACGTCCCCCCACCTCCGACGCTAAACGAACAACTAAGCACGAAACCGCGCTGTCAAGCTAGCTATAGAGACCTGTACCCGAAGGCTTTGCAACCCATTAGCAATGGTCCGTTCTACCGCCAGTTATATTATCAGCTGCAAAAAAATGCCGATCGGCAAATGTTCAAAGTATTCAAAGCGCTGACTCACTCGTCTTTTTATGACAATACCATTGTTATTTTCACGTCCGATCATGGGGATCTACTGGGGTCACACGGTAATCTTCATCAGAAATGGTACAGTGCCTATGAAGAATTTCTTCATGTTCCTTTTCTTATTCATAACAAGCATCTATTCCCGCAGCATAAAAATATCCACACGCTGACCAGTCATTTAGACCTTCTGCCAACCATGCTAGGACTAGCGAATGTGAACCTGACTGACATTCAGAGAGATCTACAGAGCAAATTTAGCGAAGCCCGTCCTTTAGTCGGCCGCAACCTCACACCTCTAATTTTAGAGAATCATCACATCTCCCCTGCCGATGAGACGCTCTATTTCATGACCGACGATGATGTTACACGTGGTCAGCATCAGGTCAATCTATTGGGCCACCCCTATGCATCGGTTGTTCAGCCTAACCATATCGAGACTGTAATCACACCCCTTTATAAAGGGAAGCAACGGCATATCTGGAAGTTCTCCCGCTATTTTGATAATAGTCAATTCTGGAGCCAGCCGGGGGTTCAGGACGTCACAGTGCAACCCGGTGAGGACAGCAACGTCGAACAATGGGTTATCTCAACCAAAACTGAGCCGGTTCCTGATGAATATGAATTATACAATTTAACCGAAGACCCTCTGGAAGCAAACAATCTCGCCCATCCCACACTTGCCACAACACAAACTAAAGAGGTCCAGAAAATCATGATGTCTGTATTGGAGGAACAGCGTAAAAGAAAACGTCTCTACCCTTCCCAGCCTACGATATGAATCAAGGCTATGGACACTGCCATAGGCGATTTATAGAAATAGCAAAGCGACCCATTTGGGAAGACTTTTTTGTTAATCATTAAACTTTATAAACATTTTTGTTTACAAAGTACCGCCTATGAAGTATTTTATAAACAACTTCCCAGCGGATAAGTGTGTTCGATTATTTTTCAATTCAGGAGGCCATATGAAAAATTATATAATTTTCGGCGCGAGCCAAGGTTTGGGAGACGCCTTCGTAAAAGGCTTGCCAGAGAATGGTGACCGTGTCTGGATCGTCTCCAGAACTCGTCCGCCAAGCGTAGATTTGAACAACGGGGTTCACCGTTATTGGATTGAGGCTGATTTATCCTTACCTTCTTCAGCTGAGAAGATAGCCGCTGAGATGGAAGGAACTCCGCTTGATGTATTGATCTACAATGTGGGGCTTTGGGAAAAGGAAGGCTTTACAGAGCAGTACAATTTTGAGCAAGATGATCCAACGGAGATCCTGAAGATGATTCAGGTCAATCTCTCCTCACCCATTACCTGCATCCAGAAGCTGCTACCCCATCTGAAGCAATCGGACAACGGGAAGATCATCCTCATCGGTTCCACGGCTGGACTCGATCATACGAATAATGATCAAGTGACTTTTGTGGCGTCCAAATTCGGATTGCGGGGGATTGGCAGTGCTTTACGTGAACATACCAGGAAATACGGCATCCCCGTCACCTGTATCAATCCCGGGGAAATTGCCGCAGAAATTCCTTACGAGGAAGGTGCGGACAAAGCGATCGCACTGTATGATGGTGCCAGGATTCCAGTCCAAGATATCGTTTCGCTCGTAAAATGTGTGATCACGCTATCTAGAGCGTCATGTGTGAAAGAAATTCATATGCCCGCCATGCTGGATACGAATGCGTGATGCCCAAAAAGCCCCTTGGAGATGGAAATTTCCAAGGAGCTTTTTCTGTATCTATTCTTTATGAACCTAAAGCCGCGGCTCCCTTAATGACAGACACGATACTTTTCTGTAGGTCCTGTGCACTTTGTGACTGATAAGGATCTGCATTAAAAAGAATGGCATCGGCAGTGAAGCCTTCTTGGATACGACCCAAGCTGTCGCCATAGCCCAGAATGTCGGCGGCGGACGATGTCGCCGCTTGCCAGGCTTCCTCACGAGTTAACCCACAGTCCATTAACACATCCAGCTCGCCCAGATTGTGCCCGTGGAGTGCAGGTGTTGCATAATCGGTACCGAAGCCGATGCGTACACCAGCTCTTCTCGCATAGCTGATCGCTTGCGGATGAGCTGCGGCAGCGCGTGCCGCCCGATCACGAATGACCTCAGGCAGGCCAAGCACGCCGACAGGATCTGCGGCAATCCGATAGATCGAAGCCGTAGGTACGAACGCCGTCTTGGACTGAGCAAGCCGATAAGCTTGTTCCTCCGTCAAATACATGCCATGTTCAACAGACTCGACGCCAGTATCAATAGACCAGTCCACTGTCGGTCCGCCCCAAGTATGAACCAATACTTTAGCGCCCAGCGCATGGGCAGTACGAACAATATAAGCGAATTCTTCCTCCGAAAACGCCGGGTTCAGCACTGTATCCGGCGTTGCGCCCAGTCCGCCTGTGGCCAGGATCTTAATCCAGGTTGCCCCGGAATGGATGATATCCGTTACCCGCTGCTCCAGATACTTAATCCCTCGTGCGTCTCCGGCCCCGAGCATATCACCACAGGTGTGTACGCTTAAAGGCTGGTTATACTTCTGAGCGATATGCTTCACTACACCTGGCAGAAGCCCGCCTGCATCACGCGCTGTAGTCACCCCAGTACGGAGCGTTGCCTCAAAGGCTTGTGCTTGCAGCACCTCTACCTCTAAGGCATCACGCTTCAACTGGTCATCATGATCGAAATCGGTCCATGCCAAGTGCGTATGAAGATCAATTACACCAGGACTGATCCATAAATCGCTGCCAGAGTTCTCATCCTCCGCAACAGGCGAATTAGATTCGACAATGGACGAGAAACGACCGCCACGTATCGTAATATCGAATCTTTTGCCCTTAGTCCCGGCAATAAAAATATTATTAAAGGTCTGGTCTTGTTGAATTTCATTGGTCATTTGGCATTCTCCCAGATGGCCTTTTGGGCAGCAATGGCCTTGGAAGGATCTTTTTGCACAAATCCTGCAAGTGTAACAAGCGCTTGTTCAACGCCTTGCTGACTGGCATTTGCACCAAAATGATTGATACGCCAGAGCTTATCATGCAGTTCTCCATCTCCAGGAGCCACAATTCCAATCGGCTTGTCGATATGGAGATTGCTGCCTTCAGGAACCCGGACCGTTGTGGTTAGCGAGGAGTACCCATTATTATTTCTTTGCCAAGGTTCTAGCCCCAAAGCCTGGGTGCCAGCGATCATAGCCGATGACGCTAACTGATGACGGCGGTTGACCGCCTCCAAGCCCTCTTGTTCAATAAGCTCTAGAGATACAATAAGATCCCTGGCTTCTAACGTAGGGATATTGGCCGGAACACGCACAGGAGCCGTGCTATTATCAGGACGTTTAAGATCAAGCAACGATAGAATAGAATTGCGCGGTGCTCGTTCGTTGGACTCCAGGAACGCCCAGCCACGCTGGGAGACACCTACAGCGCTGACCCCGTTAGGTCCAGCCAGCCCTTTTTGCGCACCAATCGCTACAAAATCAATACTCCACTCGTCCATAAGCACCGGTTCAGCCCCGACGGCTGACACGGAATCGATCACGGTGATCAGGTTAGATTGGCGCGCGATCTCCAGTATTTCTTTGGTCGGATTAGAACCCCCAGTAACCGCTTCTCCCTGAACAAAGGAAATAGCGCACGGTTTATGGCGTTCAATCGCTGCGGCAACTTCATTAACAGTAGCTACTTCGTCAAAAGGTACTTTAACCTCAATAACTTCTGCGCCGCCGCGCTCCAGCCATTTTCCGAAAATATCTCCATAGGGACCGGTCACAACATTTAAAATTTTACGACCAGGAGCAGAGATCCCTGCTGCGATGGCCTCAATGCCCAAGATAGCCTCACCCGGTATGATGACCGGAGATTGTTGTGTGGATAGGAGCTTGGAGAGCAACCCCGTGAGCGTATCGAACTCCGCGATCGTAAGCGGCGAATATCCTTGATGAACTTGATTCATGACAAACCTCCTGTTGTAGTGGATATTGGCATTTTGGGAACAGCGGACAATAATTCGCGGCTATAGGACGTTTCAGGGCGGGAAAAGAACTGATCCTTGGGATTAACCTCCACAAGTTGCCCCTGCTTCATAACAGCTACAATATCGCTTATGGCATGGATCACTCCCAGGTCATGAGAGATGAACAGCATCGTAAGATCAAGCTCCGCTTTAAGCGTGCTAAACAGTTCAAGCATACTCCGTTGTACCGAAACATCCAGTGCGCTCGTAGGTTCATCCGCGATAATCACACTTGGTTCCACGCTCAAAGCCCGAGCGATCGCAATCCGCTGACGCTGACCACCAGAGAATTGGTGCGGATATCGACCAAGAGCTCTTTCATCAAGATGGACACGCGCCAGGAGTTCCTTACAACGTTGTTCCACTCCAGCACGATCTACAATTTTGTGAAATAGCAGCCCTTCGGAAAGGATCTTTCGGATCGTATGCTTAGGATTGAGCGAAGAATCCGGGTTTTGAAAGATCATTTGAATCTCCTTATGCTGTTCCCGGCTACGTTTCTTACCTAAAACTTGCGAACCCAGCAAAACTTGTCCGCTACTTGGAGCAATCAGCCCCGCGATGACTCGCGCGAGTGTAGATTTTCCTGAACCCGATTCGCCTACGAGACCGAGTGTAGTGTGCGGTTGTATTGCTAAGCTTACCTTATCCAGCGCAGTGAACTCACCGTACTTCACTGTTAAATCTTCTATCTGCAAGGCCGTCTTCATGCACCCGCACCCCTTTCAAGCTCCGGCAAAGAAAGCACCGAATGGATCAGCATCTGCGTATAGGAATGTTGCGGGTTTTGCAGAAGACTCAAAGATTCGCCGCGTTCGACGATCTGCCCCTCTTTCATCACGCACAGCGTAGAACACATCGAAGAAGCAATCGCAAGATTATGCGTAACAAAGACCATGGCAAAGCCCAGTTCCTTTTGAAGATTCGTAATCGTCTCAATAATTTGTTTCTGCACGGTAACATCAAGCGCAGTTGTCGGTTCATCGCACAGAAGGATACCCGGCTTACACGCTAAAGCCATCGCGATGACAATACGCTGGCATTGACCGCCTGACAGTTGGCTCGGATACCGGTCCTTCTGCTTCAGGGAATCCGGAAGCCCGAGCATCTCCAGTAACTCCAGCGCAAGGGTGCGGGAAGCCTTCCGGCTTACGTTCTGTCTGTAGTACACCACCTCGGCAAGCTGCCTAACCACTGGGCAAAGCGGGTCCAGAGCACCCCTGGGATCTTGAAAGATCATGGCGCTTCTGACATCACTTCGAATGGCTCCACCCACTTGCTCAACCCCACGGGGAAGTAAACCCAGAATGGAGCGCAAAGTGAGCGATTTGCCGGAGCCCGATTCACCAACAAGTCCCAAGCTTTCGCCCTTTTCAAGCGAGAAACTCACATCGGCGACGAGTGATTTGCCTGAGGTTGTAGCGAGCGAGAGATTTTCTATTTCCAAAATAGGATTCGTAGCCATCATTTTCTCCTCCATAGGTCTGCCAGGCCATCACCCACAAGGGATAATGCGATCCCTGTGTATACAACCGCAATTCCTGGAACAGCTGATAGCCACCAGGCTGTAGTTATGAAGGATTGTCCGTCTGAAATCATCGTTCCCCAATCCGGGGTTGGCGGTGCAATACCGATACCCAGATAACCTAATGTGACGATCGCCACCAGCAAGCCAACCATATCGGTCATTAATACGACCACGGCCTGAGGCAATACATTCGGTAAAAGATGCCGCAGAATGATTTTCACCCCTGGGATCCCCATCGTTTGGGCAGAAGCGACCCATTCCTGCTTGCGAAACGATGCGCTGAGACCTCTCGTCACACGTGCAAAGACGATCCAGCCTACCAAGATAAAGGTAATGTAAATCCCCTTTTGACCCGCGCCACTGGCAAAGGCCACAATAATAACAATTAAATAGAAGGGAAAGGCAATAAAGGTATCCGTCACTAATGAAATAATAGTATCCACCCATTTGCCGTAATACCCTGCCAGCATCCCCAAAAAGATACCTGTGCAAAAAGGGATGATCTCCGCCAGCACCATGATTTTCAGATCCGTCCGTGCGGCATAGATTAGTCTTGTAAACAAGTCGCGCCCCAGTTGGTCTGTCCCCAGCCAATGCTCCGGGGAAGGAGGCTGCAAAATGGCGTACAGATTCTGCTCGGAAGGCTCAAAGGGAGTGATGAACGGTGCAAACACAGCTATGCCTATGAGGAGTAAAAACATAATGCTCCCCACAAGCAGTGATGGTGTGTTCAGTATTTTTTTCAGGACACTTTGATTCTCTTGCTGTAGGTCCAGTAGTGTAGTATTCATTGTTTTCCTTTCGTCCTGGGATCAAGCAGCCAGGAAGATATCTCGATCAGGAGACTGATGATGACCACAGATATCGCACAGTACAGAGCTATTCCTTGGATGACTGGAAAATCCCGTTTGGAGATTGCTGAGAATAGCAGGCTGCCTATCCCCTTGATACCAAACACCTGTTCAACGACCAAGGTGCCGCCGATCAGATAAGAAATATTTACACCAAGCAGCATCAGCGTAGGCAGCGCAGAATTGCGCAGAACATGCTTGGTCAGGATTACCCGGTTAGGGATTCCCGCCGCCTTCAAGGTGACAACAAAATCCGATTCCAACACTTCCAGCATCTGCGCTCTTAAGGAACGCACAAGGG
Organism: Paenibacillus sp. NPDC057934; assembly: GCF_042887565.1. Classification (NCBI taxonomy): domain Bacteria; kingdom Bacillati; phylum Bacillota; class Bacilli; order Caryophanales; family Paenibacillaceae; genus Paenibacillus; species Paenibacillus sp. NPDC057934. The sequence continues at coordinate 135,653 of NZ_JBHVPB010000004.1, read as the reverse complement.
TAGGAATTTGTGAAAAGGCGACGGTAATCGCAGGAAGTGTGAGGCTGTATAAGGTTCCAGCCACCCCTTCCCCAACTCCCCCTACGGGGAACCAACCCAACCGAACGCTAAGGAACAAAATCAGCAGCAGGCCCACCCAAAAGACCGGCATTCCAAGCGTAATCGTTGGAAAGATACGTATCAGATGATCGAGCAATCTGTCTTTATTCGTTGCTGCAAGCGTAGCAAGCACAAGCGCCACTACTATTGCCAATACACTGGCCATCACAATCAACAAGAGCGTAACCGGAGCGCGCTCCGCAATCAGCTCTCTACTCGAGGTTCCCCAAGCAATGGAAGCCCCGGTATCGCCGTGTGTGAAGAGATTTTGTATAAATCGGGTGAACTGCTCCCCTAGCGGAAGATCCAGCCCAAGTGAATGGTGCAAAGCTTGGATGGCCTCAGGGGTGCTGTGTTCCCCCAGGATCATTTTAGCAGGGTCTCCAGGTACAATCCGGATAAGGAAAAAGACAGCCGCCACCACACAGGTGATAACGGCTGCCGCTCTGATAAGAGCAAGCACGAGCCACCTGCGCGGTGAATCGTTGTCGGCAATTTTTTTGAATAGACTGTTAGATTTAATCATTTTTTAATACGAACATCTTCAAAGCGAAGACTGCCGTTAGGGAGCACAACCAGACCTTCTACGGAAGAACGAACACCTGTAATGATGTCTGGGTAGTACAGTGGAATGTAAGGTACTTCATCAGCCAGGATTTGTTGAAGCTTGGCGTAAATATCTCCGCGTTCTGGCCCATCCAGTGTTTTTTGGCCTTCGATCAGAAGTTTGGTCACTTCATCATTGGTGTAATGTGTCCAGTACGACTTGCTGAAGCCGTTCGGATCGGTCTGGAAGGCAAGGATCGAGTTCGCTTCCGGAGAATCCGCCTGACCGCTATTAAGCATAGCCGAGAAATCATAAGCAAAGAAACGCTCACGGAATGAAGCTAGCTCAACCGATTCAATCTCAATATTGATGCCGATGGTTTTAGCAGCGGCCTGAATGATTTGTGCCTCTTGCGCTCTTGTACTGTTTCCGGAAGCAACTAGCAGCTTCGTAGTGAAGCCATCCGGGAACTTCGACTTGGCAAGCTCTGCTTTAGCCGCAGCCTCATCATGATTGAGTGCTTTAATCGTATCGTTAGTGTTATAAGGGATGGCTGGTGGCAACAGCGAATTCGCTACTTGCGCATAACCAAAGGTAAGCGCCTTGGTCAATCCATCACGATCCAGGGCCAACGCCAGAGCACGACGAACATGGATATCAGAGAAATGTTTATCGAGTGTATTGAAGAACAATTGCTCCGTTACCCAGCTGCCGTTAGTCGCTACTGTCGTATCAGCGCCTTGTTTCAATTCATTGGCATTCCCCAGCGCAAGCGTCTCAATACCATCTACCTCACCAGCTTTAAGCTGGTTGATTGCTTGGCTATCATCTTCAATCAGCTTGTAAACAAGCTTATCGATGTATGGCTTGCCTTCCTGCCAGTAGTTAGGATTTTTGCTGAACGTCAGATCACCTGCTGGGTCCCATTTTTCAACCACGAACGGACCAGTACCTATAGGGTTCTTAAAGAATTCCTCTTCAGTAACACCGCCAAATTTGTTAGGTAGAATACCGTTGGAGAAATTCGTCAGCTCCGAAATAAATGGCGTGTACGGCTCTTTTAGTGTAATTACGAACGTTTTGGCATCTTGGGCCTTAAGAGAAGCAACCTGTGCCGCGATAGCCAGAGGGCCACCCACAGTCAAATGCCGTTGGATGGAGAACACTGCATCCTCTGCAGTCACTTCAGTTCCGTTAGAGAACTTGAGCCCATCACGCAAAACAAAAGTATAGGTTAACCCATCTGGGCTAATCGTATGTGACTTGGCTAGCCAATCCACAATCTTTCCTTCACTATCAAACGCAACCAGTGGCTCAAAAACTTTATCTATTGCAAAAGCGTTATTTGCAGTAATCTGATTGTGCAGGTCAAACGAGGTAACAGAAGCCGGGCGTCCGTAGGTAAACGTTCCGCCTGTTGCGGGTGGTTCGGTGTTCTTGCTTGTATCCGCGCCTTGGTTCGTGCTTTGATTAGCACCTGTATTTTGAGCCGTATCATTATTCGATCCGGAGCATCCTGCCAGAACAACCATTAACAGAACCACTAAAGATCCAACCCAGAACGACTTCTTTCTTTGAAATGCATTAAACTTTGACATGTCAATCCCCCTCTTATGCAGTAAAACATATGCGCTTAGTATGAATAGATTATGTATGAATGTCCCCCTTCTGTCAAACAAAATTAAATCCCAAAAAAAGGTGATAAACCCTCCTCGTTAATAGTCATATAGCAGAACATCTGACCACTTGTAGACAAGCAGCCCGCTAAGTGAAATTAGGTATCCTTCAGGGTGCCTTTACTGATTATTGTGTACTAAATACTCCCGAGGGATACTTGTTATGTATAGCAGATTCAAGCTAGCCATGATCCTTAATGCCCGCTTGATCTACGTCATCCACTTCCCTCATCATATAATTATTGGGCAGCATCGATTTCTTCTTTTTTCAAAAATATAGTCTAAAGCTTTATCTTTCGCAACACTTATGCAAGAACTAGCCCTCTATTTTCAATTCAATTTTATATTTTTAGCGAAATAGGAAAGTATAATAAGAGGGAAATGCAGGAAGTCAAAAAAATAGGAGGAGCTTATGGGTCGACTAGTTCATTTCGAAATTCATGTAGATGACATGGAACGTGCTAAAAAGTTTTATGGCGAGATATTTGGATGGGCATTTGAGGATTGGAGTAATTATGCTGGCATGCCTTATTGGGGAGCTACGACAGGGGCTGCAAATGACCTCGGCATTAATGGGGCTCTGATGCAACGTCAAGGGGCTTCTCCACAGCCCGGCCAACCTATAAATGGATATGCCTGTACCATTGGGGTGGGGGACTACGATTCTACTGAAACCAAAATTCTTAATCATGGAGGCAAGTTAGCTTTGCCCAAGTATGCACTGCCTGGAATGGCGTGGCAAGGGTATTATATAGACACTGAAGGAAATACTTTTGGTATTCATCAGCCGGACGAGCATGCAAAGTAGTAAATTGAACCGTTAGACAGGCAAAAAGCAGTAAAACACCCAAGATCGGAATTAAAAAAGACACCTTAGCTGGTGTCTTTTCCTTTGCTATTTTATGAAGCCGAGGAAGATCTCACCCTGTCCCAAAGTCGCGGCACAATACGTCTACTTATGTAGCTAAATACTTAATAGTAGAAATCAATTACTATTCGACCTTACTGGCATCAAAAAACCACCCAGTTATCCCGTAAAAAGTTGCTCTTGTAAAGACATTAGTCCTCATTAAACTCATATGGAGTACGTTCCTTTGATCTTATTATTCATCTTCTGGAAGGCATTCCACAGCTGTAAAAAACACATCCAGGAGGTCTCTGTCAAAATGTTCTCTAACATAGTCTGATACTTTCTCTAGTTGCTCCGCCGTGTCGTACTCCAGACATGCACGCCCTTCGGACCATAATACCGTGATTTGAAATTTCTCTTTTAATTGTTCAATCATAAAATCCTGTTCCACAGATTCGCGGCTGGCTGCCAACGATCCCACACCCCTTCTTAAAGTGATTCTCTAAATATATTTCTCTCTCCTTTATTATTCAAATTTTAACTATATTTTTTCGATGACATTTATCACACATGGAAAATAAAAAACGAACAAAGGTATTCATTAATTATCAAACCCGCGCCCATTCAGAACAAAAACACAAGAAAAAGCGACCCCAAAGGTCGCTCCCTCAAGATCGCTTCTTCTCTTCTTACAACTGGGTTAACTATTGATTGGACAAACTTATGATATCTACTTATTATTCAACAATCGCAGGATCAGTGTTAACGCTTCGGCACGCGTGGCATGTGCAAGCGGATCATAACGGTTGCCGTCCTTGCCCTGCACCAGCCCTGCCTTAACAGCAGCGGCCAGTTCGCCCCTCGCCCAAGCCGGAATGCCGGCTGCATCTACGAAGGTCAACTGCGGCTGTTCTTCCGCCGCAAGCTGCGCTGCGCGGGCGGCAATAACCGCGATCTCTGTACGGGTGATGTTCCCGTTTGCTCTAAACGTTCCATCTGTATATCCGTTCAGCAAGCCTGCATGACTAAGTGCCGTCACCCCTTCAGCAGCCCAGGTTGGGATCTTGTCCTGATCTTTGAAGGCCGGCGCCGGGGCTGTTGCCGGGATAAACTCTGAGGCACGGCTCAGGAAAACGGCGAACTCCGCCCGGGTCACGATGCCATCCGGCCGGAAGCTACCGTCCTCGAAGCCGTGTGCAATTCCCAGCGCGGCAGCCTGACGGATTGCGTCCTGTGCCCAGTGGTTCTGCACATCGCGGAAGCTCTTCGGCTCCGTTGTCGGCTCTGCAGGCGATGCCCCTGCAGAGCTGCCCTCGCCGTTTGCTGCGCCGATGATAGTACCTGTTACGGCACCGCTAGAAGCAGCGCCGCCCAGGCTGGTTACCGGACCGGACCCTGAGCCCGTTCCGGTGCCTGGGTTCGTGCCAGTTCCCGGGTTCGTGCCGGTGACCGGATCTGTGCCAGTCCCTGGATTCGTACCAGTCCCCGGGTCCGTGCCAGTCCCTGGGTTCGTGCCAGTCCCCGGGTTCGTGCCAGTCCCCGGGTTCGTGCCAGTCCCCGGGTTCGTGCCAGTCCCCGGGTTCGTGCCAGTTCCCGGGTCCGTGCCGGTGCCCGGGTCCTTCACAACGGAAGCCTTCAGCTGCGCCACGGCTTCCGTCAGCCCAAGCAACAGCTCATCCGATCGCTGCTGGGAGCCGCCCAGATGCACCGCTGCGCGGTGTGCATCTGCAATCGCCGCGGCCAGCGTTGCCTTAGCCGCTGCCGGGTACTGCCCCGCAGCCGTGCCAACCTCGGCTGCGTCGTAGACCTGCTGCGCAGCTGTAATCGCCGCCGACAGGCGGCTGTTATCCGCTGCGCCAAAGTTCAGCCGCACCGCATACACGGTGCCGCCCACCCGCAGCTGCGCGTCATTCAATCTCGCCGGATTAACCGGCTTGATGTACACTACGCGCGTATTCGGCTTTGTCTCTTCACCAGGTGCCGCTGTGGCCGTGCCACCACTCACCGAAAGTTCATCGACAGCCGAATCCAACGTCACGACGGCGTAGGTATCCCCCGCCACCGTCGCAATCCGTGCGGGGCTATAAATGAAGCCCCCCGCCGGGGAGAACTCGTCTTTGTCAGCAGCGGCGACTGAGATGTTCACGGCATATACCGCATTCTTCTTGAACTCATTCAGCGCGGCTTGCAGAGCCTGGGAGGCAGCCTTAATCTGCGGCTGCGTAGCCGCCAGATTGGCCCCAGTCTGAGCGGCGGCTTGCACCGCTTGCTCGGCTTGTTGTTTGGCAGCGGTGAATACTTCTTCCGCGCCGGACGGCGCTGACGCTGTCTCTAATAATTGTTTAACGGCAGCTACCGAATTGTTCAAGTCTTGCAGAAGCTGTGTATTATAGCTGATATATACGCCTCTGGTTTCATCTCCTACTTTATAGCGGACATAAGAGAGACCCAACCAATTCGCTCCAGCCATCTCCGTCCCCATAGCACTGCGGATAGTAACCTGAACCGCTTGCTCCGTCTCTGTTGGCCCGTTCTTCAGTGAGATAGTCCGGTAGGCCTCCTGCGAATAATCCAGTCCGTCAATAGAGAAACCCCCTCTAAAGTTCGGCACAGATTGCACCATTTCTTTGGCCTGGGGCACAATCGTAAGGTTCGCATACGCCTTATCACCATATTCACCTGAAGCGAGCTTAAGCAGAACCGCTGTGCGGCCAAAATCGGCGTTATATACAGACAACGTCGCCGTTTCCGCCAGTGTATCAATCACATGGACAGGAACAGGTGTAGTGGCAATATAATATCTGTCTTTATTATTGTTATACCGGGTTGTGAGCGCTTGAACCGATGCATCCACCGCGGTCTGCGTGGCGCTGTCATTCCCCATTACCGATACAGCTGTTCTCAAAACATCACTGTTTAGAGAGGTCGAGACCCCTTTTGCATATTCCCCTGCTGAGGCCGGCGCAAAATTATACCCTGGCTTGCCCTCAGCCGTTCCTAACTCTTTCAGATCAGCCAACAAACCTTCTACCTTAGCAATAATGTACCGCAGTGCTGTCTTATTAGCCGTGTATACCGAAGCCTTATACGCTACAAGTCCTACATTGAGTGCGTGGTAAGCAGACTTAATAGCATCTGGAGACGGATCTGGTTGCACCGCGACTTCCTCCGCATGATTAAGATGCGAATAGAGCACACTCCGCGATCCAATCGGGTATTGACCAAATTCCGTACCTTCCACCGTAGTGTCGTACACGGAACGGGACACCGTTACAAGTTCCTGCAGTTGCACAAGTGTTATTGCAGGTGGTCCTTCACCGCCGCCCGGCTCTCCTCCTTCACCGTCTCCAGGATTCACAGGTAATCCGGAAGGATCCAGCCAAAGCTGCACATTATACCAGTAATCATAATCCAGGCCTGGATAGGTCGGATTGTTCTTGATGATGACATGCATCAGGACATCCGTAGGCTTCTGAATGTCTGCAATTGGCACAGACATGACAGTCTTGCCGCCTGAATCGTTGCCGCTTGTTACTTGGTATTCCTGATAGCCCTCCATCCCTTGCACATGGCTGCCGGTAATAACCGCTTTAGCCGCGCCCGGCTTACGGAAGGCGATATAAGGGATCAGCGCTGCATTCTCTGCTTTGATCTCATGCTCGAAGACCGCCTGGCCATTCTGCACGGTCAATTTGCCCGAATTCTCCACATACAGGAATACATTCGCTGCGGAGTCAGAAGAAGTGTTATCCATCAGATAACGGTAAAAGATATTGCCGTATGTACCGTTCTGCCCCCCTGCTGCCGCGGCTGTCTTTGCGCCCCAATCGAACGGATTTACCAGGAGCAGCAAGGCCAGCAGCAGCGCTGCGTATTTTTTCAACTTCATCATTTCGTCCCATTCTCCTCTTCTCAGTGTGCCTTTCTAGTACCTGATATAAAAGAAGGAAGAAGAAACGGAGCCCCGCTTCTCTTCCTTATGGCAATCTTTAAGTACTCGGCCCCTTGGCCTACTTTGTTAATTCCAGTGAATGTCCAGATCGTATAGCTGACTGTGGAACACGGTGGAAACGTATAATTGAATACTAATATCCGAGTTTGGATTGGTAGCGGTAAAAGTAAAGGTGGTCAAGTCGGTACTAGCATCGTAAGAACCGTAATAAGTAGAACTCTCTGCACTCAGGTAAGGGAAATAATCGCCTTTAAGCTTAATAGTAACTTCGTTGCCGTTCACTTCAGCCGGCCCGCTAATAAACCTGCTGGAATGGGTATCGTAGGATCCTCCGTAGTAGAATTGATACGATTTGCTTGCTGCAAATGCCGGAACGGCCAACATCAGTGTAAGTACAACCATCATCAGCAAGGATACTGTCTTCTTCGCTTTTACCATTAAGTAACACACTCCCTATGATTTGATATTAGAGCTTACGCTTTAACTGCCTGGTTCTCTGGACTTTACGACGAGCAACAACCTTTCCTAGGCAAAAGCAGCGGTGCCGCTTCATTATGTGCTGAGCTTCAACCTGTACTCCTTAAGATCATCCCGCCTTTCCGTAAATTCATCGCCTTCTCAATTGATAATGATTATCAATATCAATTAATTGAGTTGATCTTACCTGTTTATCCCAGTCCTTGTCAACCCTTTTTTGTATAAAATTTGAATAATTAATAATAAATCTATCCATTCAAATCCTTCCTTTTCGGAACAATGTACAGCCCGGTCTCCGGCTCCCTTTTTACCACGACATCCACCCCATACACGGCTTTGACAGAGTCCGCAGTGATAACCTCCTCCGGTGGGCCTTCCAGCACCACCTGTCCTGCCTTCATCGCAATCAGATGATCGCTGTAATGAATCGCCTGGTTCATATCATGCAGCACCATCACGACGGTCAGGCCATGTTCTCTGCCCAGCCGCCGAATCAAATCAAGCATTTCATACTGATAGAAAATATCCAGGTACGTCGTTGGCTCGTCCAAAAAAAGAATCGGTGTCCGCTGAGCCAAAGCCAGCGCCAGCCAAACCCGTTGCCGTTCGCCTCCCGACAGTTCGGCTAGTGGCTTCAGCCGCTTATCTTGCATGTCTGTACAGGCCAGCGCCCAATCCACTGCTTCACGGTCCTCTTCACGCTCCGGTACCAGCAGCGAACGGTGCGGAAGGCGTCCGAAAGAAGCCAGCTTCTCCACCGTCAGATCACCTGGCGCAGTATTCTGTTGATGCACCACCGCCAGCTTGCGGGCAATCTCTCGCGGTTTAAGGCGGGCCAGCTCCTGCCCGTCCAGAATGACGGAACCGGAGGAAGGTGTATAGTTGGCAGCCAGCACGCTAAGTAAAGTTGATTTACCGCTGCCATTGGGACCGATGATTGCAGTCGTGCAGCCCATAGGAATTGTCAGATTCAGCTCCTCCAGCAGCTTTTTGTTACGGTGATATGAGAAGGACAGTTCTTTAATCTCCATGGTTCACCTCTCCTTTACGCAGCAGGAAGATTAGAAATGGACCACCGATCACCGTCATGATAATCGAAGCCGGGATCTCCACAGGTGCAAGCACTGTGCGGCCAAGCGTATCAGCTACCAGGATTAGCAGCGCACCGGCCAGCGCCGAGAAGGGAATCAGCACCTTATGGTCAGAGCCGATGAGTTGACGTGCAATATGCGGCACCAGCAGGCCGACAAAAGCGATCAATCCGCCAATCGCCGTCGCCGTTGCCGCCAGCAAGACCGCCACTGCCGACACAGCAATCCGCACGCGGCTTACATGCATACCGAGATTGCGGGCCGTCTTATCCTGAAGCACCAGCACATTGCACCAAGGGCTAATCAGTAAGGCCAGAATCAGACCAAGCGCGCCATATAGTACAATGATCCGCACATCTTCCCAGGTTTTCAGGTTAAAAATCGAAGTCGTCGCCATATTCACCATCGTTACTGCATAGCTCCCCCTGTAGTTAAAAGACTGCCCCAGCCCAGTGAATGTAGCATTCACAGCAATCCCGACCAAGACCAGTCTCAGAGGCTGGAGGCCTGATTTCCAAGACAAAGTGAAGACTAATAGGCAAGCGATGGCTCCTCCCAGAAAGGCAAATAGCGGCATCCAGAAGAACAGCGCCGGAAAAATCGTAACCATTGTCAGCGAAACAAAGCCTGCACCTGAGGAAATACCGATTACCCCAGCATCAGCAAGCGGACTGCGCATCACAGATTGAAGCAGTACGCCGGAAACAGCCAGTGCAGCTCCGCAGAACAACGCCACAATGACGCGCGGCAAACGTAAATCGCGAATGATTGCTACATTTTCATTGGTGCCTGTAAACAAGCCCTGCAACAGTTCAAGCAAACTAACCTGCAAGCTGCCGCTGAGCACTGACCAGAGCACTGCTGCCAGCAGCAACACTAAGACAGCAGCAAAGCTCCACAGCGATCTTTTCATGTTCTCTTCATCCTCTGTCTGTTGTTAAAATACACACCTGCCCTACTGATTAAGCTCCGGGTACAGCATCGGCAGCAAATCACCAAGCGCCGCGTCGGCTGCAAGGTTCGCCGTGGTGCCGAATAGCTCCTCAGGCAGATCGTATACACGGTCTTTTTTAACCGCATTGAAGTGCTTCCAGATATCATTTTTAATAAAATCCTCGTTGAACATCTTAATCACTTCTTCCGGCATTCCATGTGCTGCGCGCAGAATCACGTCAGGGTTGCCCTGCTGCAAATATTCCGTATTGGAGGCCAAATATTCAACCGACTCTCCTTGGACGATATTAACGCCTCCAGCAATACGCACCAGGTCACCGATGTAAGAATGTTCAGTCGCTACCAAATAGCTGCCCGGTACCCCCAGCAGAATCAGTACTTTAGGCGAAGGCTTGCCAGCTATAGCCGCTTTAATTTCAACGATTTTATTTTCATAACGGGCAATTACACTCTCGGCCTGCGCCTTACGATCATACTTCTCCCCTAGCTGGACTACCGACTCCTCCAGCTTCGCAAGGCTGGTCAGGTTGAGGAAGTTCGCTTCAATCCCGGCGCTCTGAAACAACGGCTCCAGATCATATTTCAGTGTGGTGACCGACAGAACCTCAGTGGGCTTGAGTGATTTTACTTTTTCCATATCTGGACCCATGGGGTTGCCGACCTTCTCCACATTCGCATAACGTTCCGGCAGCTTCTTCGCACTGGTCGGTATCCCCACCAGATCCAGATCGAGCAAATCCATAATCTCAGTCGCTGACACCGTAGTTGCTATAATACGCGGCTCCTCCGTGGGTGTGGGCTCCGGTGTGGGCTCCGGTGTGACTTCCGCTGATTGTTGCTGCGTGGCTGCCAGGGTGGACGCCGGACTCTTTTGCTTTGCGTTCTCCGTATTTGCAGCACAACCCACGATCAAGATGACCCAGCATAAAACGGCCATCAGCCCTATCATTTTTTTCATAACAGGAACGTCCGCTCCTTTCTTCCTGCAAAACTGCGAAGGACGCCGTAAATTCGGCATCCTCCGGTAGTCTGTGCTTATGTGTAATGGATTTTATTGCTCCAGCAATTTCACAAGTAGCGTTACTGCCTCTGCACGGGTTGCATATTCACCCGGCGCATAACGATTACCACCTTTGCCGCTAATCAGGCCCGCTTGCTCTGCAGCTGCAATATAAGGACGTGCCCAAGCAGCAATATCGGCGATGTCGCTAAACGTTGGCACTGCATTCGGATCAACCTTCAGTCCTTGTGCACGAACGATGATTACCGCAAGCTCGGCGCGGGTGATTTTGCGGTCGGCGCGGAAGCTGCCGTCTTCATAGCCGCTGATGATTTTGCGGGCAGCTACCTGTGCCACACCATCGGCGGCCCAGGCAGGAATGCTGCTTCCATCGCTGAAGCCACTGCTGTCCGTTGCGCCGCCTTCAAGCTTCAGTGCCCGGCTTAGCAACACAGCAAACTCAGCCCGGTTGATCGGGTTGTTCGGACGGAAGCTGTTATCAGCATATCCTTTGACAAGTCCGGACTTGATTGCTTTCTCAATAGCAGTTTGTGCCCAGTGACCGTTCACATCAGTCAGGTTAACCGGCACTGCTTGCTCTGTCCCCGTCGTTCCACCATTAGCCGCTGGTGTTGCTGTCGGCTTTGGTGTCGGAGTAGCAGAGGCTACTGCGGTTGCCGATGGTGTTGGTGTAGCTGCTGGCGCGGCCGGGCCAGAATCAACATGACCAGCCGGGTTGCTTGTCTGGCCTCCCACCGTATTACCTACTTTGATATCCACATTATAGGTGTGGAAGTAGTTGAACTCAGGCCAGTCAATTTTGACCCATGCTTTAACTCTGACCCCGGTGTTGCTAATGGGGAACTGCACAGTACGAGTGTTAGCTGTGTTATCCGAAGCAATTACAGACACCGACTGCTGTCCTACGTTGAAGCCAGTGATTTCCTTGCTCTGCGTTAGTGTAATAGCCAGATATTTCTGCCCGCCTGATACAATCAGCGTACCTGGATGCTGCACGTATGTATCCATCATAGATACCTCGTTGCTGCCATCCTTGAGAATACTGTAGTCAATGCTGTAATAACCATCTGCGATGGAAGATCCCGGAGTTGGAGTTGGCGATGGGCTTGGTGAAGTGACTGGTGCTGTTCCCCCGCCGTCTCCTCCGCCAACATCCGTACCTGGTGTTGGTGTAGGCGTCGGTGTTGGAGTTGGAGTCGGTGTCTCTTCTCCGCCGTTACTTACGGCTGTGATGGAGTCCAGATTAAATTTATAACGCACCGCATGCGATCTGTCATAATTTGCGGAAGCTACGACAACACGGACTGTTCCGGGAAGAATAGCGGATAACCGCTCCACAGGAAAAGAAATCACACGCGTATTAGCAGCTGTATCCTCGCTTACTGTTGTTACCGGCACAAGATTTGTTCCATCGCCGGCGACTTGGATTTCATGAATGGTAGAGCTGTCTTTAATTACGCTAAACGAGATGCTCTTCTGTCCTTTGTCTACCGTCAGCACTGCTGGAGTGCTGAAATACTTATTCATCGACGATTCGGTGTCCCCGGTTGCCTGTAGTACTGAATAGGCAATCGTATATTGTCCGTCGTTCAATACCGGATCGGAAGGCGTTTCGGGCTTAGGCTCAGCGGCTGGAATCTGGCTCGGATCAAACTTGAAATCAACGTCGTACACGTTGAAATAGTTGATTTCAGGCCACTCGATCTTGACCCATCCCTTAATCGTGGAGTTCAAATCACCTAATTCGAATTTAACTGTTCTCTGGTTGTTAGTTGCATTTTTATTAGTTACTGTTCCTTCAGATAGTGATCCATCTGCGGCTGTCAGCTTCAGGCCGGTAATTTCCTTGTCCTGAGTAACTGTAATAGAGACATAGTTCTTGCCGTCTTTAACTTCCAATGCAGCGGGCTTAAGGACAAATCCCTCCATCACAGAAGGGCTGGTAGTGCTATCCTTCAAGATGGAATACGGAAGCTCATACTGGCCGTTCTTGTAACCTGGGCTTTCGGCGTACGCGCCACCAAGTGGCTGAATCACGGATCCTATAAGTAAAATGAATGCCATAATCCTTAACACTAATCCGAATCTTGCTTTATTCAACACGATCATTCCCCTTTGAACTTATTTTTTTCTGGCTCTATAAACCGCATAACCTGCCGCCGTAACTAGCACAGTCGCCCCACTACTCAACGTTGGGATGAGCTTCGGCCCGGCTTGCTCTTCTGCTACCACAACGGGTGCTGTCGTAGGAGCTGATGCTGTCGCCGGCTTCTTCGTTGGTGCTGGCGTTGCCGCTGGTTTCTTCGCCGACGCTGACGTTGCCGTCGGCTTCTTCGCCGGCACTGGCGTTGCTGCGGGCTTCTTCGCTGGCGCTGACGTTGCTGCGGGTTTCTTCGTCGGCACTGGCGTTGCTGCGGGTTTCTTCGTCGGCACTGGCGTTGCTGCAGGCTTCTTCGTCGGCGCTGGCGTTGCCGCAGGCTTCTTCGCCGGCACTGGCGTTGCTGCGGGCTTCTTCGCCGGCGCTGACGTTGCTGCGGGCTTCTTCGTTGGCACTGACGTTGCCGCCGGTTTCTTCGCCGGTACTGGTGATATCGCCTTTAATTTCCCAGCCTCAAACACAAACCGGATTGTGTAGTCATGATCGTAATCAATAGACGGCACAGTGACATGAATCTTCGCAATCACCGGTTTTTCTACGTCTTTGATTTCAAATTCCACAACCCGAGTATCTGCCGCCTTATTGCTGCTCACAACTTTGGCGTTGCCGCCCGGGACCTGGAACTCAGTGATCCACTCGCTATGATTCAGCTGCAAGCGGACTTTAACCGTTCCACCGGAAACTGTCAGCTGCGCCGGCTTCTCAAAATAGTCATTAGCCATGGAAACGGATTCATCTTCAGCCTTCTTGATGACATAATCGACGCTATAGGTCCCCTCTGCCAGAGCGGCGGACGCCTGAAGCAACGGCTGCACAGTGTAGGCAAACATCAGTACAAGCATGAATACCAGTCCAAATTTTCTTCGAATCGACACGGTATCGATCTGCCTCCCTTCCAAATTCATTCATTTATCATTGATAATCATTATCAACTTATCAGCAAAAAAAAAGCAACCCCTGCTCCCCTTTTTCTTGTATTTGCCAATATTTCTTGTAATGTTCCAGTAAAACATGTAGAAGTTGGACGCTGACATGATAATAATGTGATTTTTTAACCTTTGTCAACCCTCTTCTAAGATTTTTTGTTTTAAAATTCTCTGTTCTTCAAATCAAAACGGATACAATTTTAGCGGCGTAACCCCGCATTTTGCGCTTCCCAATAAGCCTTCTTCACTGAAATCCAAACCTGGATGTCACTATTCTGCCATGAAAATGTGAATATTGTTTGACAACGATAATGATATTCATTATCATTTGATGAGAAAAGCAATTATCTTCCTTTCTTTCGTCCCTCATTTCGCTACTTCTTCCGAAAGCTTATGATGAGGGTAACTACAATCAAACAGGAGGTTATCCATGGTCAAACAATGGCATGCACCTCTCCTCCTTCTAACCTTGTGCGCCCTCCTGCTCACCGCCTGTGGATCGGCGGGACGGTCGGAAGTTACTGACGCGGCTGCAGCTTTACCCGCGCTGACCTTGACTGATTTTGCAGGAAGACAAGTCAAATTCCCCTCTGTGCCACAGCATATTGTGGCGCTGGGTAATGGAGAGGCAGATATTATTACCGCCCTCGGGGGAGCATTGGTCGGCAAACCAACCTCAAGCGGTGGCACCACGCTTAAGGGGAATGAGAACATTATGCAGATCGGCACGGCACACGAAGTAGATCTGGAGAAGATCGCTTATCTCAAAGCGGACGCGGTGCTTGGCAATACGCAGATGAATGCCAAGGATATCCCGGCTATCGAGAGTATCGGAGCCAAGATGGTACTAACCCAGGCCAACTCGGTGGCGGATATTACAAAGCAGATCACCCTTTTCGGCCAAATGCTGAACAAGGTACCGGAGGCGCAGCAATTAAGCGCAGATATTGAAGCCGGGATAAAGACCGCAGCGTCCTCCCGCACTGGTGAGAAACCGCGGGTACTGCTGGTATATGGCGCTCCCGGCACCTATATGGCGGCACTGCCGAATTCACTCGGCGGAAATATACTGGAGCTTGCGGGCGGAGTCAATATTGCTGCAGATTATCCAGCGCTACAAAGTTATCCGCAATATGCCACGTTGAATACGGAACGAGTCATGGAGGCCAATCCACAGATTATCCTTATCATGACCCATGGCAACGGCGAGGAAGTGCAGAGAGGCTTCGAACAGGAAATGCGGCAGAACGCGGCCTGGAATTCCATTGATGCGGTCGTACATAACCGGGTTCGCGTACTTCCCGCCGACCTATTCGGCACAAATCCCGGAACACGAGTGACTGAAGCCCTACAGCTGCTAGTATCATTATTCGCCGAGTTGGAGGCGCAATGAACAAACAGCAACGCAATACCCGGAGAATTCTCGCTTTTATTCTTGCTCCTATCCTGTTGTTGCTGGCCTGCCTGTATGGGCTGACCTATGGTTCCGTCTCCATCTCACCCGGTGAAGTCTGGGCCATCCTGCTGGGCGACCGCCCGGAAACATCGTCGCTGATTATTATGGACCTAAGGCTGCCCCGGGTACTGATCGGCCTCTTGGTTGGCGCTTGCCTAGCGGTGTCCGGCGCGCTGCTGCAAGGCGTGATGTCCAATCCCTTGGCCGATCCCGGCATTATCGGCGTCTCTGCCGGCGGGGGCTTGGCCGCCGTCATTGCGATGGTGGTTCTGCCGCAGTACAGTTATCTGCTACCTGCCGGAGCATTTCTCGGCTCGTTTCTCGCCGCAATCATGATCTATCTGCTGGCCTGGGACAGCGGCGCTTCACCTATGAAGATTGTGCTGGCGGGCGTAGCTATCAATGCACTGCTCGGTGCTGCGATGAACGGCTTCATGGTCGTCTTCAGCGACCGCGTTCAGGCCGTCCTCCCCTGGTTGTCCGGCGGACTCAGCGGACGTAGCTGGCATCATCTCGGTTTCGCCGCACCGTATGCCCTGATCGGGCTGGTCTTGTCACTCCTGGCCATCAAACCAGCGAATCTTCTGCTGCTCGGCGATGATTCTGCCCGGCTGCTCGGGCTAAGAGCAGAAGTATCTCGCTTCCTGATTATTCTGCTGGCCGCACTTCTCGCCGGAACTGCCGTCAGCGTAGCCGGACTGGTCGGCTTTGTCGGACTGGTCGTTCCACACGCGGTTCGCTTGCTAATCGGCGGAGATTACCGCTTCCTGCTGCCAGTCTCTATGCTCGGCGGCGGCGCGCTTGTCGTCTTCACAGATACGGCAGCCCGCACTTGGTTCGATCCAGTGGAGCTGCCGGTCGGGATTTTGTTAGCCGGGGTGGGTGCCCCCTTCTTTCTCTACCTGCTACGCAGAAGGAGGTTGACTTCATGAGTACCCGCAGTGATAACAGCGTCACCATCAAAAGTGACCCGGCCATTGAATGCCGTCAGCTAAATTATACGCACGGCGGCTTCAGGCTGAAGGATATTGAGCTTAGTATTCCGTCAGGACAGCTCACTGCGATTGTCGGGCCCAATGGCTCTGGCAAATCCACGCTACTGCGCATCTTGGCTGGACTTGCCGCCCCGGAGTCAGGAGAAGTGCGAATTCTTGGTGAGGAGCTGCATAAGTTCCCCCGCCGAAAATTAGCCCGCACCCTAGCGATGCTCCCGCAGTCCAAGCATGTGCCAGAGAATTTAACTGTCCGCGAACTGGTAGCCTACGGCCGTTCTCCCTATCAAAGTCCCTGGAACTACTCAGCAAACGCCGAGGACCAGCAATGGATCGATCATGCGTTGCAGCTGACGGGAACTGCCAGGTATGCTGACCGCATGTTCCATACTTTATCCGGGGGTGAACAGCAAAAAGCCAGAATCGCTATGACCCTGGCTCAAAATACGGACATTCTGCTTCTTGATGAACCGACTACTTTTCTAGACATTACCCATCAATTCGACGTTATGAACATGCTTGCATCCATCAACCGCGGAACCGGAATCACAATAGTGATGGTACTGCATGATCTGCCGCAGGCCGTTGCTTTCAGCCATCATATGGTGGCCCTAAGGCGCGGATCTCTTGTGGCCGCGGGAAGTCCGCGGGGATTACTGGACGATGTCTTTTTAAAGAAAGTATATGATCTTGAGGCTTCTGTGAGTTATGTAGAGAATTACCCAGTAATTATTCCAAAAACCTATTATAAATTGGAGGAACGTAACATGATCATCGTGAACAATACTTCGCAAATTAAGAAAGGTCAGGCTTCACTACTCATTGACCGGTTTGATAAGGTCGGCAAAGTTGAAGAGATGGAAGGCTTTCTCGGTCTTGAGGTGCTCTTGAATGAGAAGCCGGCGGAATACGATGAAGTAACGATCAGCACGCGCTGGGTATCCAAAGAAGCTTTCCAGGGCTGGACTCGCAGCGACGCCTTCCGTGAATCCCATTCCCACCGCGAGACGCCGGAATACATTTTGTCTAATACAATTTCCTTCCACGAGGTAAAAATCGTTCGCAATCCGATTAGTGCTTAAACGTGATATAAGCTAATGGATTCCCGCACGCCAATGCCTTTTATATTGCCAGTATGAGCTGAAGTAATAATTCAGGGGAGCGGGAGCTAAGACCTTATATTAGAGGCCTAGACTCTCGCTCCTGCTTGTTTTAGAGATATAGAACGATGGAATTATAGATTCTTCTTAACCATTAATCGGCCATTCTTTTGGAAAAGAGAACCCTTATTTCGATTCATTATTTTTACTTTTCCGAAAGATCAAAAATATGCCGACAACGAGGAAAAAGCATGATATAAACAATTCTATTACGCCAAACTCTTTCTTTATTGTGTATCTAGCCAGAAATAGGCCTCCAAATAATACGACTCCTACAATACTGACGTGTAACAGACTATCAATCTTTCTCAGATCCGATCACCTTCCTCCCTTAGATGCGATGTTGATTTTTAAATTTGAAAATCTCATCGACAGCTTGGCGAGACCCACCTGCTTTTAGAAAGGGTTCTCTAATAGCAGCAACAGCTTCCTTGAAGGATGGGTCACTTAACACATGATCTACGGCTTCACGTAGTTGCTTGGCAGTCAGGCTTTCCATTTGTAATTTAACTCCTGCTCCGATGCTAGCCACCCGTCCGGCAATGATCGGCTGATCTGCGCTTTGTGGGATTACGATTAGCGGGACTCCATAGTAGAGACCTTCATTCGTACTGTTCATTCCACCATGGGTAATAAATAATTTGGTATATTTCAGTAAATCCGTTTGTGGCACATAATTTTTTACGATGAAATTGTTAGGAATTTCGCCTAAATCAGAAATTTGGACCCTATTCCCAATAGACATGACGATCGTATGCTCCGAATTCCCCAATGCCTCAAAACAAAGCTTATAGAAATCAATGGCTTGGTTGAATATAGTACCCAAGGAAATGTAAATTGGACTTTTCTCCATGAGTGCCATAAGGTCGAAGTGTTCTTGTGTTGATCGTAAAGAAATGGATGGACCCACAAATTTATAGCTTTCGTCGATTTCCTCTGCATAAGGTTGAAACTCCCTCGTTGTATACACAATAGTAAGTGGTGCTGGATTACAAAATACTTCGTAAGGAGAAAGGATCTCCACATTATATTTTTCCTTCACCATATCCGTCAGGTCATTAAATTTATCGTATATAGGTTGAACTATTTGTGCAGGTACCCCTGTAAAAGACTGTTCCAACGTTCTATCGAATACCTCTTTTGTCTGAGCAAAAGTAGTACAAGAGCTGATGGCAGGAAGCTTAAGAATTTGCGCAAGTAAACCTCCACAACCAAACATGGAGTCATGGATGATGTAATCAAAATGCTCTCCTGCGATCTGTTCAAGAACGGTTGGTATCACTATATCTGCCGTAAGTAAGAGGCCGTTGATTCTTTCGAGTACATAATCTTTTCCACCTGAAATAAAGGCTTTAAGAAATCTTTGGTCATCAAAGGTTCGTACTGAAGCGCCCGTCTTCTCAATCCTCTCCTGATAAGCTTCTATAGCAAAGTAAACTACCTCTTCTCCATGCGTGATAAGCTCTTGCACTACCCCAAGTGTTGGATTGATATGTCCCTCAGATCCACCGTTAATAAATAACACACGCGCCATTTCTACCACTCCTTAGGTGTACTTTTCTCTAAATTGTGTAAGAGTACGGGGCATCATCCATATTATCAATATAACAAATATTGGAATTTGTTTTATCATAGTACAATTCTTGAAAAATCTCAAATTTTAGCGCATGAGAGGACTTTCCCTCCGAAAAACTGACAACATGCAGAAAAACCACCTTCAAAGGTGGTCTCACTGGAATAACATATAATTCACTTCCACTCGTCAGCCAAAATGGCATAAACGCAATCATCATACCAGGCATCATTCATTCGGTAACTTTTGATAAAATGCGCCTCTTTTCTAAACCCCAGATTCTCCAGAAGCTTGATCGACTTCAAATTGTCAGGATCCACTGATCCTGTAATTCTATGCTTACCCAGCCCAGTGAACAAATAATCGATCACGGCCCGAACTGCCTCAGAGGCATATCCTTTACCTTGGAATTCAGGAGAAAGCGTATATCCTAATTCAACTTGAAAACCATCCTCCATAAAATGAATGCCGACATCACCGACAAGCTGCCCATCCTTCAGACAAATAGCAACTTGAAACCATGAATCGCTGGTATTCGGTACGACAGCCAGATTGTCTGAGATAAACTTCTCAACCTCATTAATATCCTCTGGTCGCCATGATTGATATTTATACACCTCAGGCATCGCACGATATCTAAAAAAAGCCTCTCTATCTTTCATTTCCAGCGTTCTGATTAATAATCGTTCTGTTGTAGTTACATCGAATGTACTCATATGATGCCTCCAATTTATATAAAAGCTGATGATTCAGCAATTCACAATATATAGACGTATTGTCTGCAAGAACTTCATGTTTATACTAGCCTAAAATACTGTTGTGTTCAATAAATAGGCATAACATTAGTGTCTCCTAACCCCAACGGTCCTTTCAAATTCAACCCACGGTTGAACAAAACTATATTCACTCATCTTGGAATAAATGGAATTTCCATTGCAAGCTCTTATAATAAAAGGTAACGACGTCGTAATACACTTTTTGGGAGATGTAACTATGTTGAGTAACGAAAAAGTCGGGAACAGAATCTCAATGCTCCGAAAAGAAAAACAATTATCGCAAGAACAACTGGCCGAGCAATTAAACGTTAGTGCCCAGGCGGTTTCTAAATGGGAGACGGGAAAATCTCTGCCCGAAACAGCCACCCTACCTCTACTATCCACTGCACTCGGCCACTCGATTGACAGTATTTTGATGCCTCAGCAATTGGTTGTTCTCTATGCAGCATACACCGATGGCCATGAAAGTTATGATGTTACTCATTTCGTTAACCAGTTCGTTGTCGGCAATCATCTCACATTGATCGTAAATGAGCAGACTTTTCCCAATCGTATTAATAGTAACCGGACCAAACTGCTGCTGATCAAATATCAGACCCCTTCCGGGACTTATGCTACTTATGTTCAGCAAAATAACCAATTAGTACTTGATCTCAAAACTGAGGGTTATCCATTGCAGCCAAAAGAACTGGAGATTGTGTTTGCTGCCTATGGCAATGAACAAAAAAATCAAAATATCTTAAGCAAGATGAAACATTATGAATACTTTAAATGGGAACATTTTACCGCAAATCACGAACTGTTCCCTAGCCTGATCGACAATACCGGAGACGATTTCCTTTTGCTTGTATATGTTAACGCCATGGGTATTCATGCAATAAGCTGCCCGGAGGGCGATAGAATTCATTACGCACCGGATCGTTCTCGCCTGTTTAGAAGCGACTCCCAGAATGATTATTATATTGTAGAGAACGTGGAACGTCTTGGTTTTGGTCAAGGAATGGATTGTTCCTGGGCAGGTGCTCTTTGTCTTTCATTGAAGACCATGGGACAAGAAACAACCTATGAAACGGTGATGGGTGCTTCAGGAGCATGCTGGAGGATCGCTTTTAACCCCGTTTGGGACTATAGCTCTGCTGATGGAATTGTGGGTTACGACTATGCCAGCCTGGCATTCAAAGCCTACGGACTTCAGGTTAGCTGGGCAGACCGCATCACACCCGAGGAACGTAAACTGGAGAAGCAGATGATTATGACCAGCATCAGAAAACATGAGTTGCCGATAGCCATCAACCTCCGTGTAGCTCACGAATGGGGGGTCATCACCGGCTACCTGGATGGTGGGAAAACTTTACTTTGCCGTAGCTATTTTGACGAGGAGACCTTTGAAGAGCTTAAAGACGACCCAGAATTTCAGGAGTACATGAAAACCACCAAGGGATATCTGAATGTGGACCACTGGCCATTCGTCATCATTCGTTTTAACGGCGAATCAGTTAAGCCATCCGCTCTAGAGAATCTTTACACTTCACTCCAGGCCAAACTGGACTCCATGAAGGACCCGGAAAATAGAGGATATAAACTGGGATACCAAGCCCTGCAAGAATGGCAGGAAGGCTTGCTCGATGAACAATGGTATCAACATGCGAACGATCAGGATTTTGCCAGAAGGTTAGGTGTCAATCACTTTTGTATGATGGCTCTGACCGATGCTAGAAGAAGTGCGGCAGTATATTTGAATCATTGCCTTTCAACTTTGGGAACAACGTCTTCAATGAACAAATACTTAAATCAAATGACGGATATCTACAATGAGATTTATGCTCAGCTTCAGAATTTCCAGAACAGTCTGACCGACCCAAAAGCTCTGGCAGCTTTCAGCTCCCCCAAACAAGCCTGGACGAGGGAGCAACGACAGCTGCAAGCCGATTTATTTCAGTCCATTATGGATCTGGAGTACTGTGGAGATGAGTTAGCTGAGAGAATATTGGAGGGTAGGGAGAATTAATAAGAAGGTCAAGAAGGAGCTTTTGTCCAAGCTCCTTTTTTCTAATATGGGTGCTGGAACTTTACTAGATGGCTCCACTGGTTTCGAGGGTTGGCTTCAAACAAATAAAAACTCATATTTGCGTATTTGCAATCTCAGGATCATCGAGACTCTCCCCAGTTCTTCATCATGTTGCTCTATAAATTGTAAGACTGAGGAGTGATCAAATCGAAGGGTTGTCTCCAGAGCACGTGCTTGTTTCGAAAAGTCTTTACTAAATGGTTTGGCCTTCACATTCCTTAAAGCCACATCTGTAGGCATACTGAATGGATAATCCGTTATATCTGATAGTAAACTCAAGCCATGATCAAAATATGGGCAATGTCTATATCCCGTTGGCCCATGTATAAAAGCAATATTGTTCAAGTGACGGTCTTCATTCAACAAAAAAGCATCCAGTCCCAACATTATTGGGAAGTACTCTAAAGTATCCAAATTTATCTTATCGCGAAGAAATTCAACAATGAAAAGTACCGCATCACGTGTGCTTTGATCACGAAGTACGTCATCAAACTTAATACCGTAACTTTCCAAAATTCGATGCAAAGAAATAAGACTCTCCCCTGGTAGGAGGAAATCTTCAGAGTAACACCCCTGATAATCAATACTGTCGTTTTCTCTCAATATACACTGACTACAAGGAACTACTAACTGGGGATGAATATTTGAACGTTTGGTCATTTCGTATGCTACCCATTCTGCCAAACCTTTATAGCCAAATTTATTAGCTTTTCCCCATACGTTTCCCATTTTCCATTTCAGCTAATCATTTATAAAACGTCGGAAATCTTACATTCGTCAAAGGTTCCAAACAGACAACAGAATCTCGATTTTTCTGACAGAGTGCCCCTATTGATTGACCTAGTACTACCGTTAACACCAATAGATGAAAAAAAGACACCCTCAAAGGTGTCTTTACTTTACTCCATATGGAGCCGAAGGGAGTCAGAATTCCCTTAACTATACTGAAATGAATAGCCGGATTATAATGGCTTGAAGTAAGAAACTATCCCATCTATTATCTACTCAAATTCATACTTCTTTATCAATCGAACGCATTGCGAATTTCAGAAAATTCATTGGGGCAGTTATAAATTTTTTCCCATTGTCTTAACACTTCAGGCATTGGTATGTTCTTCGCACTAAAATTTCGAATCATTATATGAGCCAATCGAACGGATGCAACACGAAGCTCGCCTTTCGGAACAGCTACAAACATCTCATCTATTTCAGTAACCATACTCTCTTTCTGTAGACAATGTAGTCCCATCAACAAGGAGTCTTCGATCTCAGACGATATGATTTCAGGAGCAAGTCGAATTGCCTCATGCATCACATTGATCGCGGAAACCAAGTGCTCGTTATTACGCCATAAAATCTGTTGAGCAATCAAAGTAAGCAGCTGCTGAATTTCTTCCTGAGTCATAACACCCTTTTCTTTATACTCGATTGACAGGATAGCTGTATCAAATAAAGCTAGCTTTTGATAAGAGCTTCCCTTAAACAGATGGAAAAGTAAAGTATCGTTAACATCGATTGTTACATCACACTTTTTCGCCCATAGAAATTCTAAACTCGGATGCGTAAGTTGGTTTTTCCGCAATACATCTAAAATTCGCTCCATGATTTCACGTTCTGAAGTCGAAGGATACCACTCAATTGAGATAAGTAATAAGCGGGTTAACGTTTTTACAAGATGAAACAATTGTATGCGTGCAATACTATCCGTGTTGAAGAAGCTGGTTTTCCCAAAATGATGAACGAGACGATTTTGTATAGCTTCACAGATTAGCAAAAGTGCAGGAATGTCCTGTATAGTGAATATCTCATGAAAGACTCCGCTACGGAATTCATCCAGCAAAGAATCACGATCCGAAATAGAAGTTTTTTTTTCGTTTGCTCGTTCCTGTAAATCGGTTAACAACAATGTCCTCATAATTTCTTTAGGGTTTATCTCGATTGGATGTGGCAACATTAAGCTAAACATTCGGTTAAAATTCGCTAATTTTACAAAACCATCTTCCCAAAGCAACGTTCCTAGTCGCTCATCCTGATCTCCAGTTAAGATTCCATTGCATGAAAGAATAGCAAGGCGTTCAAGTGCTGGCAATTGCAGCTCAGAGGTAGATAACGCTTGAGTCAAAATGTTCTCTATCCCAGGGAAGGCTTCTTTACGTGGGTCAGGCTTATTAGTTGGAATATCTAAGAAAGCTAATGGATCTGGGAAGTCGTGTACCATTCCCGCTTCTCGGAGGGGCATAGGGAAACTTAATAGAATGGAAATATGATCCATCTGCTGTGCCTTTGTAAATGCATCTATCAATCGCCAGGTCAGCTTATCTATTTTTTTATAGTGCAAACGACGATCACTTTCATAAATCTCGAGCAAAAACTGAAGTAACTCATCAAGAACAGGTAATGTACACTTACAACAAAGCTGTGATAATAGCAGTGGCAGTACTCCTGCGGCAAATTCTGCAAAGCTTTTTGAAAAAAAATAATCGGCAGTTTGAAGCTCTCCCTTAGTGCGACGAAGCGCATCTATATAAATTCTACACAGCTCGTTTGCTGTTGATGCGGACATTTTATAAAGAGCTGTTCGGGATAATACGGCTTCAACTGCTTTTTCCTCATTTGCGCGCGCAATTGTAACAATAGACCACACAAATGAATAGGGTGCGATTCGCTCTACCGCTCCAACCGCAGCTTTATTTCCGCTAGTAACATTATGGATCCGGAAAGGATGGCCAGTCTCTTCACGGAAACGAAGGAAGGCATACGCAGTAAGAATATCTTTATCTTCCCCAGTAGTAAACGAAAGTGTGCGCCGTCCAAAATCAAAGGAAGGTTGTTCACCCTTAGCTCGGAAATCTTGACTAGGCACAGTCAGAAGTAACTGAAACCGTTCGTCTTCTGTATTCCAATCTGTTGTAAATTTTTTATGCATTTGACGGCGTTCAACCTCAGTATCCGACAGCTCACCCCAAGGTTGCCCATAGTCCTTCTCTATAGAGATCGCCTGTTCAATATGGCCCTTCAAGGACATTAATGCACTCTCATAAGAGAGCAACAGCAGACTTTGTTCATTGCTTTGTAGTTGTCTCCTTACTAGTACAAGTGAATTTTGTAGCAGTTCTTGTGCCTGTAGCAGTTCGTTGCACTCAGCTAATAGCCCTGACTTTCGTAACACCCACTCAGGGGATTGTTCGTTAACATTCCATAAATTAAGATGTATCTGCAACTCTTTATAGTCAAAATTAAACGTATAAGACAAACAAAGTTCATAAGATAAACGATTCAACTGCTCGTCTTGCATCATGACTGACTGAGATTGAATCTGTTTAAATAGTGTGTTCCAACCCTCATTATCACCACTTTCACGTAGATCACGTAAGAGAGAAATCTGGATAGACAGACACATTTGTTGATCGTCGGTGGTAGTGCCAAGATTACGCTCCAAAATTAATTGATAAAATTCCAGCTCCCACTGGAAAGGAGGGCGTAAACATTTCTCCCGTAACCAGTCATATTCAAACAATAGAGAAAGTTCATTTTCTTGTGGTTCCTTTATAACGGAGCACAGCAATTCTTCTACTTTCCTTCTCAAAAATCCAACTTGATTCCGTATAGCATAAGGAGGAACTATCCATCCCGGATATGCTTTACGTATCTTTTGAAGGAGCAATATGGTCTTTGAGAAAGGTGCTTGTTCCACCTCGTGAAGACTGTAAATTCCAGGCCAAGTTGGTTGGGCGGTGCGAACACTTTCCAAAAGATGATTAAGTAAACCTTCATATTTTTCGCGAGGATTGCCTTCAGGTGCAAATGAAGCGATGTTAAGAACAACTACTTTCTTTCGATCTAAAAGTTTTTTCTGAGCATGAGGATAATCTTCATGAGAAAAAAGGTAAATTTGAGGGGAATTTTCTAGCCCCAGATTATCATGTATCCAGCCGACCCACTGATTAAAGTTGGGGTCATCTCCTGAAAAACCGATTAAACAAAGAGTATTCTCAAGTAATGACTGCTGTACAGTATTAATAAATGGGGCAAATTCCCGTGGATATCGACGATAGTCTTCGGAGGTAATAATAAAAGGTCGATGTGAGGGAAACGTTCCATGAAGTTTAACAATTCGAGGAGCATCTGAACTGGATACCAAGTCTTCCTTACAGGTGATTATATTGAAACGTTTACTTGTTATTTCTTGACAGGCACGCTCAAGCAAGGTGTCATAATTAGTGGTGAATATATCTCTCCAGGGAAGATTAAGTAGTTTGGTATGTAATATAGAAGGACTGTACTGGGCATCAGGGATCCTAGAAATCAGCAGTTGGTTTAATACAGAACGTCCATAAGCGGCTTCAACCTGTTCCGCGAGAGAGAGTGGACTAAGGTACTGAATTCCTTCAGGCTTACAGGAATTCAGCTTTTCATAAAATGTATCAGCTAGTTCATTCCATGTGGGAAACGTAGGCGCAAAGAGTGATCCACTATCTGCATTCCTACTAAATCCAGCTCCTACGAGCACAGCGCAACGATTCGCCCTCAGACTTTCGATGATTTGTTTAAGATATTGTTCTAACTCTATTGATGTTTTCTCCGCCATTACTTTATCCATCCCCCTTATCGTGTTTCATTTCAGAATAAACCAACTTAAAAGCCAAGTTCCACCATTCTTTGGTATCCTTTTATGTCTGCCTCTAAAAAGTCCATTTGAAAATAAAACACCCGTGAAGACCATGCACTTCAGAGTCTATAAATCATAAATCCGCCTTAATATTTTATCATAGTTCCCAATCTTCCCGTGTAAGTTATTACTTTGAAAGAATATAAGTTGTCGGAAGATTGAAGACGTTGTCGCCCGGTTTATCTAAAATAACAGAGAATCCATTATGAAAGCGAAGCTTCAGCTAACAACAAGAAAAGAAGCAGCCAAATCATAGGTCCGTTTTTCTGATACACCACATGGAGCCAAGCCATGACTTTACAAATCCCAAATTCCCGGAGTGTGATGTAAAGCCAATAGCTCCAACTATCATGTCCCTTTAGCGCGACCCCCTCAAGAAGTAGATGCTGTAGACCTCCCCATAATTCTAACTAGTGATTCTTGTAATTAATTCTGCCAACATAGAGCTTATATAAGCGCTATTAAAAAATTTTCAGTCAAATGAAGAGGACGACCACTGGCCTGTGCAAAGGAGCTCCCGCCCATTGATTTGTAATTGAGATAAAAATTTAATCGAGTCTGATTTAAATTAAAGCTCCGCAAGCTGCTCATGCAGAGATTGCGAGAATTTCAATTATGCATTTAATGTCTTGTGCTGTAGATCCAAAATATCTTTTAATCAAAAATTCAAATGATTAAGCCACTGGGTCAACGCCGACAACGGTCCCGTTCTAAGTTCTTCTTCAATAGAAATCGCATCCTCGGGGTAATCTGTTATGATACCGTCCACACCCATACTGAAGAATCGTCGCATGTTTTCGGTGTTATTCACTGTCCAGACATAGATAGGCTTATGATGCCTTTTGGCCGAAGCAATGACCGATTCTTTGATCATATATTCTTCCATCACGACAAAGTCGGCATGGATCTGCCCCATATCCGGGACACCGGCGAACAAAATATAACCCACCTGAAGCTCAGGCGCCGTGGCTTTGACTTGTTGCACGATTTCATAATCCAGCGATTGCACAATGCAATCCTTTTCAAAATGATTTTCGCGCACAATCCGGATAAATGTATCCACCAGATTTTGTTCCATTCCATGTGTTTTGATTTCAATGTTTAGTTTTATTTTACCTCTGGCCACATCCATCACTTCTGCCAGACTACTGATTCGTCCTGTGAAATTCCCCTGCTTCACTTGCAACTGTCGTAATTCATCAATTGTCAGATCATACACCTGTGCATGGATACCTGTCAGACGCTTCAAATTGGTATCGTGTATGACGGCAAGGTCTCCGTCCTTGGTCTCCAACACGTCAATTTCTGCATAATCTGCCTGCGCCTCAATAGCACCCTGTATGGACTCAATCGTATTTTCCGGCCCCTTCGAAACATATCCTCTATGGGCCATGATCTGGGCTTTTTGATCCTCCATCTGCACTCCATCTATGGCTGGCAGAAGAGCAATTGCCGCTGCGAATACAGTAACTGAGCCCAGCACGATGATCTTTCTTTTATGCTTGTGTAGCAATCCTTGATTCTGAATGGAACGGTCTTCCTGACTCTTCGGCTCAGGGAGCTGCAGCACGACATCATTCGGGTTCTCCTTCACCATGTACAACCGGGTAATTGTGGTAATATAAAGCGGCAGTAAAAATAATGTTGCCAGGTAGAGGGATAGTACAGCACTCTTCAGAGCGACGATCCGCACAACACCAGCAAATACCGACTGCTGCTCCCACAGGAAGTATAGAAAACCAACAGCCCCGACAAAAGCTACAATCAACAGAATGACAACGAGCAGGTAAAGGAAGAATACCGACAGCATAACCACTAATATGCGGAGATGTCTTTTTTTAAGGAGTGCAACGCTCTTTTTCGCCGCTTTCCGAAAGCTTGCCGCCCCCTCGATCACCACAATATGAAGCAAAAAGGTCCAGCGAACATTGAAGAATAACATGACCCCAAACACGCCAATCAGCAGCAGTGTTCCTCCGCCTGTTTTCACTAACTCGCCCGTGATAAAATTCGGAATTTCCAAAGCAGGAAGTAACGTAGTGCCTACCCCCGCACCGAGCGGAAGAAACAGCAGCAGATAGATCACTAACCCTAAAAAGCCTATTTTGAACAGAGACCGAAGATAGGAAAGCGACTGCAAAAACGCCGGAATTAGTCCGATCCGCTGTCTCTTCTGACCATAATACGAGAGAATAATCAGAACCGATAGCTCTATAAAAATCAGCAGTGTGGCGATTGGAAGCAGAATCAGCATGCATAACAATCCATACTTACTCATCGCAAATTGCAGCAGTTCGTAATTGGTAGCTCCGGCAAACCCACTTAAGCGGAGAAATCCACGAAATATGGATGAAATGGCTGGAATAAAGACAAACAACGTTAGCAGCTTATACAGAATTTCGAAAATAAATATTTCACGGTACGAAAAGGCAAGCATCCGAAAAATATCAGCAATTTGTTTGTGTATGGGAACCTTTGCAACCTCGCTCATCATTTTACACCTGCTTGTAAAAAGCAGCCCACCCTCAACGGAGGATGGACCGCTTTTTCATTTCCCCTGATATACAACAAATTCTTCCTTATCTTCTACCTGGGCGGTTTCGATCTCATTCGCCTTATAATAGTCCTTCAATTCATCTTGGACGCTCTGCTCAGCTAACGGTACCTGGCTGCGGTAAGCGGCCCGGCAGATCACATGAGCAGCCACAGGAGCTGTCAAAAATACAAAGAAGATGCCCAAGATGAGACGGATGCTGAAGAAACCATCAGAAATTAAGAAATACAGCAATGTTCCAACAAGGGCACACAGTACGCCAAGCGTAGAACTTTTAGATGCAGCATGAGACCTTGTATACACATCGGGCAAACGCACATTTCCAATCGCGCTGATTAAGCTGAAAATGGCTCCAATGAGAATGAGGACGGCCCCGATGATTTCACCGCTTACGCTCAATGACAACACCTCTTTCAATAAATCTGGCGAAGGCAACTGTTCCAATAAACGAAAGGATTCCAATCAATAATATAAGGTCAAAAAAGGCATGTGTGTGCAGCAGCACAGAGAATACGGCAGTACTGGCGATCAGATTAATACCAATGGAATCCAAGGCTTGAACACGGTCTGCACTGGAGGGCCCTTTTACAATCCGATATAAATTGGCTAGTATAGCCAGCATTAATAGACATAATGCAGTGATCAACACCGTCTCAAATATCATTTTCTCGTCACATCCTTTATCGCTTTTTCAAAAACAGATTTTGATTTTAAGACAGAATCCATGGATTCAGGCATGTTCAGACCGTGGATGTATAGCACCTTGGAATCAGGGGTTACCTCCATGATGACTGAGCCTGGTGTTAAACAAATTAATAAAGATAGGAGCGTAATTTCCAAGTCCCCCTCCAAATCGGTTTCCACCTTGAAAATCCCTGGCTTAACATCAATTTTAGGACGGAGTACATGCTTCATGACCATCATCGCAGAAGTATTCAGCTCATGGATAAAGAGAATGAACAGTTTACCAATTGCGGCTAACGTGAATAGATAAAACGGCTTTTTAAAGAAACGGCGGATGCACATTAAAATAAACAGACCAACGAAGTAACCGCTGATAAAGTTTAATATGCTCATATCCTCTTGCAGAAACATCCACAAGTAGGCAATGAATATGTTGAGTAGCACCTGAACGGGCATGACTGTTTCCCCCCTTTAATCAAACACAGCCTGAATATATAAACTTGGATTGAGCAATTCCTCGGCAGCTTGAGCAACATAACCCGTAATCGCTTCAGCGCCGAGTCCCATAGCAACACTAGCCAGCGTCAACAGAGCGATCGGAAGCAACAAGCCTTTCGTTGTCCCTTTCTCCTCTTCTACACCCAGAATCGTTTCACCCCAAAAAGCGTTCATAAACAATTTGATCATAGAAAATAGAATGAACAAGCTGGCGAGCAGCCCGATTCCTCCAAGCCAATAAAACCTCGCTTCAAAGACGCCTTGCGTCGTAAATACTTTGCCAAGAAATCCGCTGAGCGGAGGAATTCCAACCATAGACAAAGCTGCGATGAAGAACATCCAACCTAACCCGGGGTGATGACGAATCAAGCCGCTAATTTTCTTCAAGTCACTTGTTCCTGTGAGATGAACAATGGTTCCCCCAATCATAAATACAAGCCCTTTAATCAGCATGTCGTGAATCAAATAATAAATAGAACCCGCTATGCCGGTGGATGTTAAAGAGACGAGTCCAGCCATAATAAATCCAACGCTTATGACCACATTGAAGGTTAATATTTTTCTCAAATCCCAATAACCGATCGCTCCGAGTCCACCTAGTATCATTGTAATAGCGGCTAATATCCCGATAAACATATGGGTAATTTGCGGTTCATGATAAAAGATGAGCGTAAACATTCTAAAGATGGCGTATATCCCTACCTTAGTGAGTAACGCAGCGAAAATAGCAGCGATTGCCGTTGGCGGCACGCTATAAGATCCAGGTAGCCAGAAGAAAAGCAATAGTCCAGCTTTCATAGCGAAGACGATCAGGAATAATAATGCGACGGTAGTAATTAACCCATCCTGACCAACCTCTGCAATCCGCATCGATAAATGGGCGAGGTTCAATGTGCCGGTCATAGAATATAAATAGGCTACTCCGATCAAAAAGAACGCCGATGCAATAATGTTCGTAAAAATATATTTGAGCGACTCGCCAAGCTGCCGCTGGCCTCCCCCCAATGTGATTAGCACATAGGAAGCAACCAGAAACAATTCAAAGAAGACATATAAATTGAATAAATCCCCTGTCAAGAACGAACCGTTGACACCTGTAATCAAAAACAAAAATAGAGGATAAAAGTACAGTTTTTCTTGTTTTCGGCCAATCGATGAAAAAGCGTAAATTAAGCAGCACACTGAGACAATGGAGGTAGCCAAAAGCAGCAAAGCACTGAACATGTCACCCACGAAGCTAATGCCGTAAGGCGCTTTCCAACCACCCAATTGTAAGGTTTGAATTCCGCCGTTTCTGATCTGACTCATCAATAGGACGGCAATGACACTGGTAGCCAACAGTGCACCCAAACTAAGAATCCGCTGTAGCTTTATATTTTTCTGGAATATAATGAGGACCATCCCCATCAATAGAGGAATGATAACCGGCGCGATCAACAAATTATTCAAGCTCATTCCCCCTTAATTGCTCCATGTCATCCGTCCCGAAGCTTTGATAAGCACGGTAACATAAAACTAGTACTAGCGCTGTCACGGCAAAATTAATGACAATCGCAGTTAAAATTAATGCTTGAGGAATAGCATCCGTAAAGTTCGCGACTTTCTCTCCCAGTAGAGGGGCACTCCCTGTCTTCAGACCGCTGGAAGTAATGAGCAGCAAATTAACCGCATGGCCCACAATGGATGCTCCAAGCACAATCCGCAGCAGTTGCTTAGATAGAATCAAATAGGTTCCAATGGATATTAAAATACCGACCAGTATGACCATTAGTGTCTCCATATTAACGATCCTCACTTATGCTTAGAATAATATTGACTGCGGTGCCTATGACAGCCAAGGCGACTCCGGTATCAAAAATTAAAGCAGATGCGAGCTCGGTATCTCCAAAGATCGGTAAATCAAAATGACCGAAGGTCTGGGTTAAAAAAGGCTTACCAAATATCACGCTCACTGTTCCGGTCGCAACGGCAATCAACACTCCCACCGCAGAAAGCTTTTTGAAATCCACCCGAATGTTTTCCCTTACCTTCTCGACTCCAAAAGAAAGATACAGCAGGACAATGGATGATGCCATACTCAGTCCCCCAATGAATCCTCCTCCTGGATGATGGTGACCGTTCATAAATAAATAGATCGAAAAGGTCAATATGATCACAGCAGCTACTCGAGTTACACTTTTCAATATCACATCATTCGGTTTCATTTTGTTCCCTCCTTTTGGAACGCTGATGAACGAATATATATACCCCTAGTCCAGCAATGGATAACACGGATATTTCCAGCATCGTATCGAATCCGCGGAAGTCCACTAATATAGCGTTGACAATATTTTTGGCACCCGCCAGCTCAAAGGCATTTTCAAAAAAGGATGTGATGGGTTCAAATAACTTATGCCCATTCGCGGACAATGCGAGAACGGTCACGGTTAGCCCCATCGCGATCGAGATGACCAGATTCGTCAGTTTGAAAGGAATCCGTTCGATGCTTTTCTTAAGTTTCGGTAAATGGTAGAAGCACAGAAGGAACAGAACCGTTGTCACCGTCTCCACCACCATTTGCGTCAATGCCAGGTCAGGAGCTCTAAAGATCACAAAGAACATAGAAACCATATACCCTAACGCACCTAGTGCAACAATAGCCACAATCCGATTGCCGGCAAATAAGACAGTACCTGCGGCGATCACCATCGCGAGCACAAGCCCGACATCAAAAATACTGATAGCTGCATTATTGGAGAAATCGAACTGGAGACCATGGAGCAGCAGAAGCGAACTAATCAATATAATGACAAAGAAAGAAAAGATGTAGATCAGATAACGTCTCAGCGAGCCTGTCATATAACGATTCGTTAAGGATTCCGACAGTCTCTCCGTACCTGTTAAACCCTTATTGTACCAATGGTTCAACGTTAATCCCTGCGGATAATTTCTCATCAACTGGATCCACTGCTTGGATGTTTTGAAAAGAAGGAGACCAACAACAATGACACCGAACGTCATTACGAGCTCCATATTGAGTCCATGCCATGCACTGATTTTCAGATCGTATGGAGTCAGCGGCATCATCGGCAAAATGGATGTTAATGCCGGGGTGAGAATGTACTTACCCAATACATTGGGGAAGAAGAAAATAAGTATAACGAGTAATGCCAAGATGGCTGGAGAAAATAGCATTCCCCAAGGCGCTTCATGCACTTTTCGTGTCAATTTCTCAGGACGATATGGTCCTCCAAAGGTCTTGAATACAAAAATCATGCAGTAAACAAAGGTAAAGATACTGGCTATCCAGGCGATGATCGGGAATATGAGACCAATGCTGCCTAAACCGAAAATACCGGCCTGAGATACCTCATTCACCGCCGCAAAAAACATTTCCTTACTCAAAAATCCGTTAAACGGCGGTAATCCCGCCATCGATAAACCGCCAATCAAAGCGATCGTGAACGTAATCGGCATGACTTGCATCAAACCGCCAAAATAGCGAATATCCCGCCGGCCTGTCTCATGGTCAATAATACCGACAACCATGAACAAACTTCCTTTAAAGGTCGAATGATTAAACAGATGGAATAGGGCGGCAAATGTAGCTACCGTAAAGATCGTGCCACTCTCACCAGGTCCGAAATAGACGGCTAAAGAACCTACTCCAAGCAGACACATAATCAATCCCAATTGACTGATTGTAGAATATGCTAACATCGCTTTTAGATCGGTCTGCCTCAGCGCTGTCAAAGAACCGTAAAGTAGCGTAATGAGACCAATTCCAGCCACAAGCCAGAACCACACAGAGCTCCCCCCGAAAATTGGAGTCATACGAGCCACTAAATAAATGCCAGCCTTGACCATCGTAGCCGAGTGGAGGTAACTGCTCACCGGAGTTGGAGCCTCCATCGCATCCGGTAACCAAATTCCGAATGGAAATTGCGCTGACTTCGTAAATGCACCGAGCAAAATACATAGCATGGCAGGGATAAACAACACATGGTTTTGTATGACTTCCAGGTTCGCAATCATTTCCCGGATGCTGTAAGTATCACCCATCATGATCAGCATAATGAACCCGGCTAACATGCCGAATCCGCCAAGAACAGTAATTAATAACGCCTTTAAGGCCCCTTGGCGGGAGCTCTTGCGCTCGTACCAATAGGAGATTAATAAGAAGGAAGAAACGCTGGTTAATTCCCAGAATCCGTACAGGACTAGGAGGTTATCTGAGAATACAACCCCCAGCATTGCGCCCATGAACATGAGCAAATAAATATAGAAGTTATGGAGAGCCTCTCGAACCTTAGACATATAAAATATAGAATAAATAATGACCAAGCTACCCACGCCGCTGATGAGCAGACCAAATAACAGACTGAGCCCATCCACATAGGAGATCATATTGATATCAAGGGACGGAATCCAAGATAATGTGTATTTATACGTGTCACCGGTCGCAACACTAGGTATATACTGTACTAAATAGATAAAAATAGATAAAGGTACAAGTAAAACGAACCATCCCGTATGTACTAGGCGATTGAAATACTTATAAAGGAAGGGAACAAGTATTGCACTGATCAACGGGAGAAAAATATAGGTATAGAACATAGTCAAGCGTACTCCTCCTTATTCATGACTTCTGCTTCCGTATCTACATATTGACTCTTTTGTTAACTTCAACTATAGTCTTACATAGTTTAAACGAGTCCTACTACTAGCATTGAGGTGAAATACTTAAAATGATTAACGTATATAATGAGAGTATTCTTGTTTGCGTTTATTATGGTCCCAATAGCGAAAGACTAATCAAACGTGGCTGTGCAATCGCTAATATCATGAAAGCTCCGCTGTATATTTTGACCATTGATCCGAAGCCATTCGACGAACTGGATGCCGAGAAATTACTCTATATCGAACAATGGAAAGAATATGCCCACGCTCATACAACGGCCCAATTTATCATGAAGGATAACGAAAGCCGCCCTGTCTATAAAGTCATTGCAGAAGTAGCTAGAGATAACAACATTACACAAATCATTCTTGGCCAGACAGCAAGCAGCCGATGGGAACAAATCACGAAGGGATCAATCATTAATTCTTTGGTACGCGAGATTCCCTTTGTCGATCTGCATATCGTTTCCGTTGCCCGTTATATTCGGGATGAAGAAGGCAATTATCAAAAGGGCATTCGTGCTTATTTGATTAAAGATGGGGAGCATTACCAGCTAAGCTTCAGTCACGAAAAAGAAACGGAATATGAAGGCATTTTCTTCAAAGAAGTCGATACCGATTTCGATAACGGAATTTTCCGTTTTATGAAGGATGCTTCAACTTTACATGTTCTCGTAACTGACGGGATTGTCACCGAACTAACAAATGTAGATATTAATACAGCACTGGGTCTGGATGACTCTGCACAATAAAAGTTAATACAGAAGTTCACCCTCTCCGCATGTTCCATGCGGAGATTTTTTTTATCTTTTCAAAACACAGGGCATTCTATAAATTAACATCCACCTTAAGGGGTCTCTTCTCAGCCCTGTCGATTCCCAGATACTTTAATGTTTCTGCCGTAGAATGATGATGCAAAATCGACTTTAGGATGGAGATGGCAACTCCTCTATAGTATGCATGGTATCCAAACGTCTTTCTCAGTGTATGGGTCCCGATTTTCTCAGATATTCCTACCTCCCTTGCCGAGTGGTTAATAATTCGATACGCCTGCTGACGGGTAATCGGACCAGAATCCTTTTTGGATTTAAACAAATAATCCTCAGATTTCCAATCAACGTTAGATAAATACTCACTTAGTATCTCCCCGACCTTGCTGTTTAAGTAATAAGCCTTGTCTTCTCCTGTCTTCTCATCCTTAATATAAAGAAACTGTTTAGCATTATGGCCATCCCAAACATCCTGTACAGTAAGATTGAGCAAATCAAGAAGACTAATCCCGGTGTTAATTCCCAATACAAAGAGCAACAGATCCCTTACAGAGTGTTTTCGGAGCTCCTCTTTCATCGCTTGTATGGTTTTTACGTCCCGAATCGGATTAACAAATTGCACAGAAAATCCCTCCGATAATGTTACTTAATTTAAGGCTAACATATATTAAGTAACATAACAATTAAAAGATCACTTAATTTAATAAAAAAAAAGGACAGTTAGTTTGTCAAAAATAAAAAACACTACATAAGAAGCTTTTAATTAAACATGATATCCAGCCGGACAAGAACCTAATCAACAAGCTATTATACCCGTAAACATTCTAGGACCATTACGCAGCAGCAAGCGTATAAGAATCGCTGGAAACAGACGCATTAGCTATTCATTAAACAATACACAATGAGGCTCAACGTATAAGTCATTTCGCTGCTTTTGCACAAAAAAAGACCCCCATCATAGGGATCTTAAGGAGTGCGTTCTATTGTACAAACACTAGTAAACATAGGTTCTTCCATATTTTCTATAATACCTATTATGTTCTAAAGCTCTCTATACGCTGGCTGCATTAACCCTTGAGTGGATTGTTCCTCTTGGTGCTCATAATATAGTGCCTGAACGGAGTCATACATTGGCGCTTGCACTGGCACTAACGGCCGTTGATATGCCTCATCCACATACATGATTCTGCGCTGAATTTGCATGAGGCCATTCACGACGCGAAGCGCAATCCAAAAAAGGACAAGACCAACACCTACGTACAACAGATATTGCTGATTGTAGGTCCAATTGATATGGAAATAACTAAAGAAGCTATTTTCTAAAATATCCAGTTGCATTTCATTCATCAAAATTATATGCACAGCTGGAAGAGCAATAAATCCTAGTCCTAATGAAATCACCGTTACCATAATCACAAAGAATAAAATACCTGTAACAAATCTTAGGAAGACAAGCAGCAAATTTCGAATAAATAACCCACCGTCAAAACCTCTCACCATTCGCATAAACCAGTTCTGCCCAGCCTCAGACTGTTGGTTGTTGCTAAAGGAAACAGGCTGAGTCGGCAAGCCTAAAATTTGTCTAATCATGCTTTGTTCAAATTTTATAATCCCATCCAACACCTTAGCTACTCCAAAAAACAACGGTATTCCGATAAATAATGGAGTTAAAGCGATCGATAGTGCAATACCCGTTATCGCTACAGTAAGATAGATAATTCCTAACGGGAGAGAGAGTAAAAAATAGAGGATTGTTGCATAAGTTTTTGGATTAAAAAGCACCCAGTTCACTTTACCTGTCGGCTCCTTTGCAGTCGCCCCTGTTGCGTTCATTATTCAAACACTCCTTTGCTTCATATGTCACGTTCTTCTCAATAAATTAATTATAACCGCCCCATGAGCCCGACATAACCGTCTTAGGGGGTGTTTGTGCCTAGACTTTAGGCTAGGACTAGTCCTGGTGAGATGAACTTTTGGAAGCAAAGATGCTATGCCATACACCTTCAAATGCTATAAATTCATGCTAAACGTTCCATCCTCTGCGGAGCGCATAAAGAATTATGGAGTGCGCCCATTCACTTCTCTCCGCTCCTACATACAATGTTTTAGCCCATCAATTAAGGAGTGACAAGATCATGTCATTTTTACCACCACCTAGTGCCCCTGGGTTCCCAGGGCAGCCAGGAATACCGGGACAACCGGGATTCCCTGGACAGTCAGGACAGCCGGGACAGCCAGGAACCGCGGGACCCAGCTCACCTCCCCCGGGATTCATCCCTCAGCAACCTGCGATTGCCCCTTTAGCTGTCGACCCCGGAGCAATTGCCGGTTGTTTATTTCGGAATACGTACGTTTGGCTCGTGAATAGAAATCAATTCTGGTTTTTCCCGGTCTTCGTAGGGCGCACCTCTGTCGCAGGGTTTCAGTGGAACGGAAGATTTTGGGTGTATACTGGATTGGATTTGAATTTGATTCAATCATTCACGTGTTTCTAATTGAACTTAAGAAAAAGCTCCATTCCAGTAGGAAGGGAGCTTTTTTTGCGTTTATGATTGATTGTTCTATAAGTATTCCCCCTCTCAACTTACCTTCTAGCTCAAGTCCAGTAACACAAATGGGCTAATGTGCATAGATTGGGCTAACCAGATTCTTTTGCATTGGAGATGTGAGAATTGAGTAATATAAAAACTAAGGATAAGGCACAACAAATTCCCATGAAAAAACTTTCTCCTGTTAGCATTGTAAGGGAACTCCCTCCTGTCCGCGGTACTGTAAGGACCTCCTCCTCATCGAATCCTACGCCCATTGATCATAAGAAATGCACATCATCGGCTATTGATGCATGCGTAGATCGCGCTTTTCGAATTCCTATATTTTTGAGTACAACAAATACAGTAAATGACCTGCAAGGGCAATTTCTGAACCGTCTTATTACGGAAATTGAAGAGGCTTTGCTCTTTCCCCGCACGTTGCCCGTAAGCGAACAATATCCGGAGAACATCCTGACGAATATACGACGTTTGGTTTTTTCAAGTTATGGTTTGCTCGCGATTAACTTCCGCAAATTTCTTGTCGAAATTCTCCAATCCAATGTGGGGCAACCACCAACGACCACTCCGTTCTGGGAAGGATCGACTTTTTCTCAAATCGAGCCTGCCATGGCTTTTCAATTCGGAATTCCAATCTTATTAGTTAGAGAGAAGGGGACTGACGTAAATAACGGAATTTGGGCTGGAGGAATCACACCTCTCAATATATTTGTTGATTGGGATTCCGACAACCAATCCGTAGACGATTTCTTTAACAGTATTCAATGGAGAGAGGTCTTTGCAAATTGGACTGCGGAAGTAAGGGGTAACTATTTACTTAGAACGGAGCCCCTTTTCAATAGTCAACATTAATTAGAAATCCACAGCCTTAGTGGCTGTGGATTTTGTCCAGTTGGATTGGTGCGTTTGAAGAGCTCCTGCACAATGATCATACCTTTTAATAATTGTAATTATTCAATCATGCTTTTTGTTGCTTTATACATATTCCCAACGTATTGATCTACTTCATCTCGTGACATACGTAGGCGATCCAGAGAAGTACCCTATCCGATCTCCTGCTTCCCTTCTTGAAGTTCTTTAAAGATCCCGTCCGCGAAGTCATCCAATGGTCCCCATGTGTATACTGCCCTAGCCCACCTAACTGCGTATTCACCGCCGGAGGAGCAACTTCGATGACTTCTACCAACGTATCAGAAAGCTGATGTCTGAGGCTCATCGTAAACGAATGGAGCGCCGCCTTGCTGGCCGAATAAATCGGTGCAATCGCAAACGGTGTAAACGCCAACCCGGAGGTGACATTAATGATCGCCGCCTCTTCTTTTGCCGCAAAAAATGGTGCGAACAGCATAGAGAAATGGAATGGCGCTTCGATATTGGTGGTGATTTCCTGATTGAAATATCCCCAATCGAATAAAGCCACTCGCTCGGATTCATGATTCAAATCACACACGGGTAATGAGGGCAGGAAGTTCTTGTTTCGCCTGTTCAAGTACTTCCTCACGCCGTCCGCATATAATCACTCTTCCGAAAATAATCTTCTCCCTGCATCATCACGCCCGATCTGCGGCAGCAGTCCTTTTTTCTCATAATAACGTAGTGTTGATTCTGGAATATTGAATTTGGCTGCAACTTCACCAATGGAATAATATTTCATCCGGAGGCCTCCCCGTGTTATCTGTTGTTGTCGACATGATTAGCATACAATTTAAACCACGGTTTAAGTCAACTGGAGGGCTTTGCTTCAAAATCAAAGAAATGACCGCCACACCTCGTTTAGTCCGTAGTAGCCGCTAAAATGAAAAAAGACACCTGTTAAGGTGTCTTCACTGATACTCCATATGGAGCCGAATCATGGTTTAGCAAATCCACATTTCGGCTCCATCTATATTAGGCGTTTGTAAGCTTCAATACCTTCATTAATTGGAATAATAGCAATGCACTTTCTTGGCGTTGTGTTTTCTTGTCCGTTTGGAAATGGAATGGACTGTTCATAGGCAATATTCCATTATCCGAAGCGGCAGCATAATATGGTTTTGCCCATTCCTGCAACTTATCAGGAAACTCTACCAAAGAGGTCTTATTTATTTGTTCATCCATTTCACCATATTTCAGAGCATTTACCAGCATAACAATCATCTCTTGATGCGTAATTTCTTGATTTGGACGGAAAGTGCCGTCCGTAAAGCCGTTAATTAGCCCAGCGTCAACGGATGCATTTACCTGCATTCCATACCAAGCTTTATCCGTAACATCCGTAAAGCTCTTAGAAGCCTGCAACTTAGGCATAACACCCAAAGCCCGATTGAGCATGGTAGCAAATTCAGCACGTGTGACAACCGATTCTGCCTTGAAGCTTCCGTCAGAGTATCCGTTGATAACCTTTCGGTTCGCTAACGCTAAGATACTGTCTTTATACAAATTGCTGCTATTTAAATCATTAAATTCAACTTGATTTTGAACAACAGTATATACGGAATTCCCCTTACGTTTTAGTGTTACCTGCAGAATCCCATCCTTCCATTCCCAAGTAGTCGGAACGGGGACGTATGTTTTTGTAACCGAATCATAGGTTAAGCCTGCGTAAACAGCATTTGTGTCTTTGCTTACACTGAAGTTCATTACGTGACTTACATAATCAGGGAAACTGGAAAGGATGCGGTCCTGACCGCTTCCTGTCAACTTAACCTCATATTCCACCGGACCTCCCAACAGAACACTGGCAGAGCCGCTGAGTTGAGCACTCAATTTGGTCTTGTAATCGCCTGCTGCTTGGGACATCGTAATGACCACTTTTTGCTCCGAACCATTGTCTCGGGATTGCAATGAGGACAAGGAAGCCATGGGAATCTGAATTTTGTACGATGTTGACTCCAGAATAAGTACGGCATTCTTCGAAGCATTAGAAATACTCGTTAATAAACTTAAGTCTAACTGGAATTGACTGCTTTGAGCTGCCGTTTTTTCATCGGCTTTGATAACAACCACAGGATCTTTCTTAAAGTCAGGGCCATTTATTAGCTTTGAAACAAATGCGGATGACACTACTGTCATTGAGGAGTGGGTT
Organism: Paenibacillus sp. NPDC057934; assembly: GCF_042887565.1. Taxonomy (NCBI): domain Bacteria; kingdom Bacillati; phylum Bacillota; class Bacilli; order Caryophanales; family Paenibacillaceae; genus Paenibacillus; species Paenibacillus sp. NPDC057934. Next base: position 94,430 of record NZ_JBHVPB010000004.1, on the reverse strand, counting down.
CCATCTGTGTTTTCTTTGATTGTAGTTACCAACTTGGTATTTTCAGCGTTGTTCTCTCCAGTATTGCTCGGCGCGTTCGGAACAACACCAACGCCTATTCCTCCACCGCCACCAGTTCCTCCGCCGCCGCCAGTTCCTCCGCCGCCGCCAGTTCCTCCGCCGCCGCTAGTTCCTCCGCCGCCACCAGTTCCTCCATCACTATCATTGGTAACAGGAGGAATAACCACTAAAGTCCCCGCGCTCTCACTTCTGTTGACGGATTGTCGGGTTAAGAGAAGCTTTGCCCCAGGTGTTCCAAGATTCCCAATAATAATCTTAATTATGCTCTGATTCTTATCTACGATCCCGCCCCCTAGGATGGCAGTATGTTTCTCGTTGTACACTCGAATAATATCTCCGGGTAAAAGGTTATTTACGACGATATTATCTGCTTGAATCATATTTTTGTGTACTGTAATGGATGAAGCTGGGATAGCTGGTGTCACCTTATCATCCAATAGGGCTATACTGTAGAATGGCGGTGTGAAAACATCACTCTCCATAAAAACACCTATTCCAAAGGCCTCCTCCGGAACATTCTTCATTGGAATCGTAACGGTGTACATCTTTTGCCCACCATTCACAGCTGTTATCTCATCTCCAACGGCACCCTGTGCATCAATAAAATACAAGTAATAGCGAGTTCCCGGCATTTCAGCTTTTCCTGGTTTCCATGTCACTGTACCAGAAAATTTATTTATGTCCGGATTCGTATCTGTCACTGACAATTCTACAGGTAGATACGTCGGCGCATCATAAATAGGAGTTGAGATGTGAACATCAAGCGTATTCTCACTCACATAACTGTCTCTGCGGACAACAGGATACACCCCAATACTTACCGCTCCTGTAGGCAGGGTCGAATGTGATATCTCATAAACAAAAAGCGAATCAGTTGATAATTCTATCTTTTTATATATTCCTACTTGCTGAAGCTTATTGCCATTTTGATCAAGGTAGTACGCGGCATAGCTTTCAATCCCGTCCTGATCAGCCGGCGGTTCAAAGGATAAATTCCCGTCAAGTATACCTTCGGTTAAATCTTCATCCACGAAAACGGCGTTCGAAGGCCGACGTGCCTCTTTCATGACGCTCTGCATTTCTTCAAAATCATGAAATCTATATAACCGTTTATCAGTCGATATGAAAATGCTATGATCCGCACCAACATAGGCGTGACGGATAAACGTTAACAAATCATAGCTCTTGGTAAAACTATCTCTGTCATAGACAGCACCACTGCTGAACACGAGACTACCACGCGCGTAGACGATCTTTTCAGGATAGGTGCCATACAGTTTGGAAGTTTGACTCGCATCGTACCTGCGATTGCCAAAGTAGAGATTGTTGCCATCAAGGATGATTTTAGAATCATATGAACCTCTTTGTATATCATTTCTTTCGAGCAATCTAAAATTTTGGCTGTTATATTTATAGAGTGAGAAATTATCTCCGCCATAAAGAATCTCTTGATCCGGGGCTAATGCATAACTGTCTGGATAATAGATTCCTGTGCTTTTTTCATTGTAGACCGCATCCGTAACAGAGGTATAGACTGCTGAGGTCACACTGATACCGCCGTTAAATACTCCACTATCATACAAAATTCGATTATTATAATCAGGGAAGACATCAAACGGGTAGTGCTTTGTGGTAATTTTGACAGTGGCTACTTCGGATGGAATACCACCGTACAAATCCATAATATTGATGTGATTTTCACCCTTAAAGATGACATAAGCCTTGTTATCTATAATTTTAATCTTACGTGGGTTAGAACCAATAAACATCCTCTTTACTTCACTCAAGTCTTCCTTATTGATTATCACAAGCTCGTTAGTGCTTGCCACAAGGGCATAGATATAAGGGGAATTGTCCGTAGTATCCCAGTCAGTAATCGATTGATCGCTTCTGATAGAATAAGAATCAGTGTTGAATTTAGCTGTAGTCTTTTCTGGTATCGTAAGATCAATTCGTTTAATTATCTTGGCATCATCATACCAATTCTCTATGCCTGCAAGATACGCATGGCCGTTTGAGTCAAGCAAGGCAAACCTTTTGTTAGAGGGGAATAGAACCAATGGACTATAAGTATCTTTATCGTATACCCCTTGCGTGGTAAGAACATAAGAGTCTGACACATTCAATATTACAGATTCGAGATAAGAATAATCGTTATTCGTTCTGGAGTAGGTTCCTGTAGTCTCCATTAAATTCTTTTTATTGAACTGATGTCCACCAAAGTATATGGATTGATCATCAATAAATATATTTTTGAGAGAAATAGAAGGTCCGCCAATCTCCATACTATCATCAATATCCTGACTCAGCTTTACTCCGGTCTCTGCGTTAATAGCCGTTATTCCGGCATAAGAGGACAATTTACCAATGTAAAGTGTACTGATTGCTTCATCCACCGCTAAAGTTATATTATTATATGTAAAATCACTGAACAATAAGCTGATCGCTCGGGTAGCCTTATCATATTTGTAGACTTTCCCGTCACCGGTCCCGTAGAAAAGATGGTTTGAAGTAGCAGCTACCGAGTTAGGTACTGCGTTTATTATGATCGTGTCTGAAATTTGTTGAGATGAAAGGTCAACCGTCTTGATCATAGTCGCCCCGGAAAGAACAACCTGCAGAGACCGTCCATCCCTCGCAAGAAACGATGGTCTAGAACCTATATTCAGCGTTTTTTCGATCTTAAAATCACTAAGCCTTATAAAATAAAGACTGTTTTCCGTGCTAGAGATTGCATAGATATAACCAGCATCTTCGTCCAATACCCAGTCTGTCAAATTACCTGGGAGAGAGAGCTCCATAGACGCTGAGGATGAATCTGCATTAGCTACTGGGACCACAGCCCCAAATGAGTTAATTAGCAGCAGCAATAATATTAGGATAATGAAATGATTCCTACCTTTTTTCATGAACTATTCCCCTTGTAATGTTTATTCTTCTACTAATTTCAATATACTATATGGTACCAATATTTTCTATGCACTATTTAGGACATCTGACTTCTTGACTCATTATGAAATATCTGTTATAAACTTCACCGATGGCGCATTAAGTCTTAACAACGTGCCTTAAGAACCGCACTACTATAGCCTTTTAACGCCCTGTATAGTTCAAACAGTCGTTAAAATAAAAAAGACACCTTGAAGGGTGTCTTCAGGCTGTCGAGAAAGTTTCGACAGCCTTTTTCTTTATGTCTTGATTACTTAGTACGACACTGCGTTAATGTTGTATAATATAGGTAACTATTTATTGAACGGATAGTGTTCTGTACGTTGCATGCCAAGCGAGAAAAACAACAAGCTTATGAGTTTGTTTCTATTGAAGATATGGTTCCACAAGATGATTTGCTGCATAAAGTAGATAAATATATTGATTTTTCCTTTATAGATGAAAAAGTTCGTCCGCTATATCTGCAGATAATACTTATCCTTCCATTGATCCCTTCGTCTTATTTTAAATGATTTTTCTAGGTTACTTTTATTGGGTCCGTCCCGAACGCCAATTGGAGCAGGAAATTAAAAGCAATCTGGCCTACCGCTGGTTCTTGGGACTGGGCCTAACAGATAAAGTTCCTGACCATACCACGATTAGCTGGAATCGGCGGACCCGGTTCAAAGATACAACTATATTTCAATATATTGTAAATGAAATTGTCCTGCAGGCGATTTCGCATCGTATGGTTGGCAGGCGCGTCCTCGTGACCGATTCTACGCATGTCTAAGCCAACGCTAACAAAATCAGTACACCAAACAACAAGTGCTCCAAAACGCCAAAGATTACGGGGACGAGCTCAATACTGCCGTGGCTGAAGACCGGAAAGAACATGAAAAAAATCCTGAAAATGAGAGAGGAAATAAACGAGGAAAAAGAACTTAAAGTGAGCAAAACCGATCCAGACAGTGGATATATGATTCGCGATGGCAAACCCGAAGACTTCTTTTATCTGGACCACTGCACGGTGGATGCCAAATACAATCTCATTACAGATGTGCATGTCACGCCCGAAAATGTCCATGACTCCGTGCCGTATTTGTCGCATTTAGATCGCTAGCAAACCCGTTTTGGATTTAAAGTGGAAGCCGTTGTACTGGATTCTGGTTATTTAACCACACCCATTTGTCGAGGATTACAGCGGCGAGAGATTTTTTCTGTCATTGCACGTCGAAGATTTCATCCCGAGCAAGGCTTGTTTCCAAAGTGGACGTTTACATTCGATGCGGAGCAAAATCTGTATGTCTGTCCAGCCACGAACTGAATTACCGAACGACAGACCGTAAGGGCTACCGACAATACGCATCCGACTCAGAGCATTGCAAAACCTACCCGTTGCTGGGTGGGTGAAACCACCGGAAGGTGGTGACCCGGCAGCCTGGGAGGATAGCAACTTCCGTGAGCGTGTCAGCCCTCTCCAAAATATTAATATCTATTCTTAACAAAAGGAACAAAACTACATAAAAATTGAAGTCCCTAAGTCTTCTTCCTTTAAAAAGCTGGGCCTAATATTTCTGTTGATGTTCCAGAAAAGGCTGATGTGACTGGGACTGTAACTCTTATTCATATGTCAGCAATATCTGCCCTCACTTGCTCCTTATTCAGATAACGGCCAATACACTTCCTGGGTCGGATGTAAAATACTAAGCTTGCGCACGCCCTTTTAAAAAATCACTCCCTCCAGGCTCCTCTTTCCCATGGGTTAATTTCTGAAAAATTTCGTAAGGCAGGCAAGCCTGCACTTCTGGGTTCCTTCAGGTTTATTCTTTCGGCAATCTGGTCAAATTAATAATGGCACCGAAATAGTCCATCTTCTGAAGTTTGCTAGTCCTAATTACAATGGTGTCAGCAAAACCGTCATTACGGACACAGGTACAGTCATTACTTATAAACTCAATACAGTTTCGGCTATTTCATAAGTTATCTTGAGTTTTTGCCTATTAGCCAAACTCATGTATACGACCACCGTTCTTTATATAATCAATGGAGGTTCCCATCTTTTTGGCCTCTGCAGCCGCTCTTACTCATTCATCATTCTTGGACTTTTTCCACTTCCTACGGCCGAATGAACTTGGTTAAGTTTGTTTGGAATAGAGTCGTAGCTCGTAGAAAACCAACAATTTCAATATATTCAAATTAAAAGGCATCGCTTATCATCATATATTAGTTCACGCCTATTTATGTCTGAATCATTGTAATGTTGTCCGGCCCAATGGTCGACGTAAACTGGGATCGGATTTACTTTTACCATTTAATTCCGACTACAGACAAATAGAGACTCGGGTCGTTACGAAGTGGCCGCGGCTTCATTGATGAGGTAAATGAAACACACCATGAGAATGTTTCTAGAATTCCGATTTGTGATAAGCTCTCAGATGAAGGCAGGCTTCTTGTATTAGTCTTGCCGGCAGGCCAAATGGGAGTTTCAAAAAGCTGCAACCTAGGCAAAGTGATCAGCAACGGAAGAAGACGAAAAACGGCACATGCTTCCCACCCATATGGCAGCTTCTGAGAGGTCAGCACAGCTACGTGATAAACTAGTCCATCGAGAACATTGGACCAATAAGTTTAATTTAACTTGACGTACATGTATTCCGGGACAATGGCTTGCTATATTCAGAGTGGGTGATAAACTTGAGCTACGATTATGGAATCATTGGGCGCCGGATTAAGTCCGCACGCGAAAAAAAAGGAATGACCCAGGAGAACCTAGCTGAGAAACTGGACGTTTCAAATGCCTATATCAGTAAAATCGAACGCGGGAAAACACCAATAAGCCTAGACCGACTATCCGATCTATGCCGCGTTTTGGAAGAATCGCCCGAATACATGTTACGAGGCTCCAACAACGCTTCGGATGATTATTTGCGCAATGAGATCATGGCCATGTTGGAAGGCTGCTCCCCGGAGAAAATTAGGTTGATAGCCCAAATTATCAAGCCAATTATCGACTTTCCGGAAAAGTAGCATTGTAGATAGACCATAGGGTGTGCAACAAAAACAACCGGCTTCGTTAATAGTGACGGTTGTTTTTGTATAGCGATATTGTCTTTTGCTGACGCATCACCTTGAAGAAATTCCCTTTACACTGCCTCTTAAATTTCTAGTTTCATAAGGTACAACAGTAAGCATCGTTTTAACATAATAGATTATTGCCCGTAAATATATCTGGCCGGCCCCTTGAACACCTCACGAACATGCCACTCCAGAAAGACCAGCTTGGGCCGATACAAAGGGCTGATTGGACTACGGATTTCCGTCCCGTGATAACGCATCAGCCATTCCTCTAAGCCCCTCGTGCCATGCGCCTCCTCAGCGACAAGCAGTCTGCGATCATTTGTAATCGTAAATACGCCGCGATCAAACAACTTATGATGCAATGTACATAAAGCGATACCATTTTCCTCTTGATCCGGCCCCCCCGCCTGATGCCACTGAATATGAGCGGCGTCGATTGCAACCAATTGGCTACCCAATCTGACATTGAAGCCACAAACAGCACAGCTGTATTCATAAGCCGTCAAAATCCGATTACGGAATTGCGGATCGCGTTTTTTCCGAGGCGTAGGCTCCAGCTCGAAGCCAACCGCCTCCAATATATCAGGGTGCATCGTCTCCGGAAAATGAGCATGCAGCAATTGCTCGGCAACTTCCTGTCGCAAAGCGGGGCGCTTCTCAAGTAAGACAAGAACCTCCGGTTCAAATCCTCCCGTAATGTGCTGCTCGAGTAGAAGCTTCTCTTGGATTTGTTTTTTGCTCACGGGTTTGTTCAGTGCCCATAGTCCATCTGTCGTCAGTCTCACAAAGGGCTCCTCCGGACAATAACGCCGTCGCCTTGGTCCGAATTCTATCAGTAACTCTTTTAACTGGATGCGCGTCTCTTCGTAAGTCAGACGCTTCTCTCCTGCCTGCAGCCTAGATAAAGCAAGTAGAAGCAGCAGCGGCTTATGCGGCGCTCGCTGCTCTTTCTTCCTCCATATGGTCAGATTGTTTATGCGCTCTTTCAGCTCTTGTTCTGTTAATTGCACCGCTACCACCCAATGCAAATATACCAGACATATCCATACAGTTACATAACCAAAAAAATAACTTGAACCCATAGGTTCAAGTTATTAGCCCCCTCTATCTATCCATGCCAACACGCCAGTAATATACCTTCCCTTGCTCGCATAAGACAATGTCAGCTGCTCCGATCGCTCCGAAAGTTTCTCGATCTACGAACGCAGAAAATTGATAGGGATTATAATAGGCCTCCCTAAATTCCCTTCCGTCAATACTTTGCAAATTCTCATCGTATTCACCATGTACGAATGCATGCACGTTCTTTTTTCTTTCTCGTAATACACGCAAACGCCCTGAAGCGGAAACGGGAAAACAGACGTTCCGAACGACAATTCGTTCCGTATATCCCAATACTCTGCGTGTTGTGACATGGCGAACTGAGAAGCACTTCTTATGCAGATGAAATGCAATCATCACTTGTTGACCGTTATCCAAATGTAAAAAATCCGCTTCACTTCGCATAATTTTCAGTCCTATCTTTTGATATTACTAATCATTATGCGAAGCGTTTACGATTTTAAAACCAGGTTATTCTAAAATTTGGGCACTATATCGTACAAACACAAGGAACAGTGTCGTCCTCTTGAAGCAAATAGTTCTGCACGCCTTCCCTCTCCAAGGTTTCACGGTATTCACGCAAGGTGTACGGACCTCCATCACGCTTCAGAATGGATACATTCTTGTCGAAGTGACGCCGGAACTCCTCTTCCATCTCCTCCTGTTCCCGATACACATCCGGCCATATCCGATACAAATGGGCATAATGTTGAAAACCGCCCCTGACACATCTACCGCCGCAGTTAGCATGCGAGAACCCGAGCTCGTACATGACAGGCAGCCGAATGCCCCACTTCTCTTCAATGATTCGTTTGGCATCCACCTCCTCCCGGAATGTTGAGATGAGTGGGAATCTAGTTTCCACAGGCTCGATCGGCACATGGGCATAAAAATCCTTCAAATTTTCAGCACGATGCTGCTCATGTCTACCAATACCGAAATAAAGAATTGGTTCAAGCCCCTGCTCGCTTCTGAGTTCCTCTAGGAAGATGACGGTCTGTCTCACCTTCAGTTCCTCTGAGCATTTGGCCAATCGCGAGTTTCCCATAAATCTATAATCGTAAAACACCTGCTCTGGTGTTCTGCCATCAGTCCGGTAAGTAATTTCCATGCCCAAATAATCAGCTACCTCATGCATGAAGCGATAGTTATCTTCGTGCTCCCATAGCGTATTGGTGAAAAAAAGAAGACAATTCTCACGACCATAGGTCTGAACCATATGATAAGCCACATAAGCAGAGGAAGCTCCTCCACTGTACATGGCAACATGAACCGGCTTCCTTGTCATAACTATTCTCCTCTCCTAGGGGTTTCATTCAGCTCTTGAAGAAGCTTAAGCAATATTCCCTCAATTTCCTGGGGTGCAATATCTTTACCCGCATATTTCAACATGTTCTTGACGTTGGCATAGAGCGTAAGCGACTTTTTAGACAACTCCATTGGAACATGGCTAGTAAATACTGAGGTTGCTGCTGCTTCATTCTGAATATACAACAACTGCCACTCGTATTTTACTTGATTTAAAAACAAATCATGCGTAGCGTCAGACCACTCCGTACGCGGCACACCCACTAGATGCTCTGCAAGCAAATCTATCAGCGCAGTACCGGTAGTCTTACCTGGATCGAAAGTGAGTAGCTTGCTGTTTCTACCAATCGCTTCTCTACGAAGACCAGGCAAGTTCTGAAGAAGTTGAGACAGCGACAGCAGTCCCGTGATTTCCAGTACCCCCTGTTCCAGTTCTCTGGCATTGCGATCCATAAATGATTCCAGCTCCGCACGGGCAGCTGATAGCTCAGCTTCATCACTGGCAAGCAGTCTCATATGGAGGTATGGATCACTCTCCGATGCTCGAATGTGATCGCGAACCGCTCTAGCTGAAGAGGTATGACTATTACTGATTTGAGCATATTTTGGAAGCGACCGCAGCCACTTTAACAGCGCCTCCGAAGAGTGTACGAAGCTAACTCGCGCCTCTTCTTGAAGATCGAAAATGTGACCCAGCTGAGCCAACCACTCCTGCTCTTCCGGAGTCCATTCATAATAACGGTACTCATATTCATCGGCCATCTCTACTATTTCCAATAGGGAGGTTCCGCTTAAATGAGTTGTAAGCATATCATGCGCGTAGAAAAACAGCTGATGCCAGTGATCGCGAAGCAGGGCTACGAAGAGAAGCGGTACAACAGCCGTTCGGATGCCATAAGGAGGCTCCTCCATCATCCGAATGAGATCGGATAGCCTGCCGACAGGCGACCGCTCCAGACGCCGAAGCAATTGGTTCCGCACAGCAGTCAGTCTTTCGTTACATGCGACGTCGCCTTCTGCCGCGTTATAGCTATATCCATTATTTTTGAGCGTGCTAGCATAGATCAAATAATTAGGTCCGTATCCAGATATTCCGAGGTTTACCTCCTCTGGCTCTCTAATTATACGATCCACTACGTCAATCAATGCGCGCCGCTGAATGGCAGATATACGATTCCGGTTAAATGACTCATTACGAATAATTGGAGTGCTCCGATAGGTCCAACGTAATCTCTCGGTAACTGTCGCTTCAAGTCCTCTAAGATCCCTAATCTGCTTTCTCTCGTCACCACTCTGCCACTCCATCTCTTCAAAAGCAAAGTACCGCTCCGTGAAAGCCTTGATTCGAAGTCCTGTCTCATGCAGCATATATAACAGTTCACTTTTCACTCGAACATCTTGCGCCAGAAACGCTGGATCGTGCAATAATCCCTCAAGAATTTTATAGTGTACTAGAGACGGACGGATGCTCTCCGCCGTAAAGCTTGGAAAGCCGATAAGATACGGAGCATCCAACTCCCGCATAACAGCAGCAGGGTCTTCTACATCTTCAGCATCCTTATAAAGCACCAACCATATGCGATCATCGGCCGCAAAATCCTCTATATCCGCCGCTTTCTTTAATTCACTTATGGTTATAAAGGTCACATCCGCATAACGCAGCATGTCGACTTCATCATTATATTCAAAAGGCATCACGTATGTAAGCGGTAGGTGGCGCTTCAGTATTGCCAGACTTTCTCTATCTTGAAGCGTGGTTGTCGTCATCCGGGAAGCTACAACCTCATGAATATCGATAGAGCTACCATCATATAACTCCCACATATCACGGATAGCATTGTAACGTACTAACTTAGAACGCATTAGTTCATCCAGATTGGAACGTATCGACTCTTCAGACATACCAAGGGCAAAAGACATGAACAGCAGTGTAGCTGGTTGCCTCTGCGCCATCCGCCCCACCGCCCATAGGGTTAGGAATTCGACGATCCTACGTTGTAGTGGCTGCTGCCCTGTTATATACGGAGCTATCGTATGATACAGCTGCAGACTGGGCTGTTCAGCGTCATCAACCGATTCCACCTGGAAGAAATTGAACAGTTGATCTGCATAATAAAAATCATCAGAATGATGTACATGATCGATCAAACTATAGCGTGCGTTATCAGTCAAAAAGGAGTACAAGGTCCTTTCATTTTGTCCAAAAATATTCGAAAGTTGTGGTAACAGCATGACGGTCACAGGATGCAGCGGATACAGCATTCGGATAACACCCTGCTCCAACTGATAGTTCGTCAACTCCGCAAAAAGTGGGAATCTCGACGCCTGATCCGGCAAATGCTGTATAGCATCAAGCTTCAGTTGCTGCCGATTGATCGGCGCAATCGCTTCTTGTGCAATACGCAGGAAGGTTGCCGCGTCAGTCTCCAGGCTATAGAATCGGAATCTTTTCTCCACCTTCTCGAATTCGCCCCGGATGCTCTCTCGCTCGCTAGCCGCATATTGGCGAATATGTTTATGACCAATAACCAATAGTTGTACATTGTCCACATGACTGACGAATTCAGCAAAATCCTGCAAATCTCTCATATTGGTTATGGCATCAGAACCGTCAAGTGACTGTAGGAAACGACCGAACTCATCATAGACAACAAACAATCCAAATCCATACTCCCTCAGTTTCTGGGTAACCTGCTCCAAATTTTCGAGAAAAACAGCTTCATGATCCATCGACCACGGTGTACCGGCTGTTACCGTAGGATAAAAATCAATAAAGTCGCGAAGCACCTCTTCATCATAATGGTTAATCAGACCACTCCACTCCGATTCGCTCCAACTGCGGCTTTGCAAGTATGCGAGGAACGTTGTATACGTGTCTGGATAATCCCGTTTCCAACGATCCACGGTGTTTAACACGCTCTGGGCCTCGTTTGGTGTCTTGATGTCGATGCCTCTTTCAAGCAGTGTCCTATGAATCGCAAAATTCACGATGCTGCGTAAACTCCCTGTTCTGCCGTTGATGATGACGGGAAGGTAAGTTATCGACGTTTTACGCGCCTCACTCATACGCTCCGCAAGTCTGCTATCGAGTTGCTTCGCTTGCCCCATTAAAGATGTGCCCCAGTCGTTTTCGAACGACTTCGAGAGATACTGACACAAGATCGTGGCAAGTATAGACTTGCCTGTTCCATAGGGGCCGATTAACAAATGGGCATGGGCCCCTTCATGCGTCACTCCTTCCATAATGCCGAGTATCACCTCAGCGTGTGAGGCAGTCAGCACATAACGATCCAAGAGTGCTTCGTCATAGATATCAAATTGTAAATTGATGCTTGCGCGAAATCCTTGCATTAATTAGCCGCCTTCCGTGCATACGCTTTGCACAGAAAGCCATACGCATCCTCTGTTTCGATACTTAAGCTGTAGAGCTGATTGGTACGCACGAAGCGAACAGGATAAAAGGGCAGCTCCTGCAGCCGTTCGAGCACCTCCAATATTTGATTGGAAGAGAGATGGAATAATTTCCCCCAAAGTCCTGGTTTGACGAGGAATTCCTCAAGCGTCACACTATTGACCTGATGTCCCTCACAATAATGTAGCAAGTTAAAATAAAGGCCATCTAGATCCAGCTCCGTCAGCTCAGGGCTGCGTTTCACAAATTGCTCCCGAGTATCGTGAAGCAAATGTAAGGCGGACAACGGACTCGCAACAACCTCTTCAGGATCATCCTCGACTCTGGCCTGAGCCGTATACATCAGCTTGAGACAATCCAGATCTCGTTTTAACGTATTTAAGGATACCGCGCGATGATGCTGCTTCACCCACTCGTCCAGAGCGTGGAGTAAGTCTTCATTGGGGCTTGAACGATAACCATATTCGTTAAAGTACCAATACCAGGTTGTCGCTTGCTCTCGATTGGACGCCAGCAGACAATGCAGGGCAGTCGACGTAAGCGGAAGCCGGATGAAGCGATCGTAACCCTTGACTATTTCCCCAAACGGAGTCAGTTCATGTATCGACCCGATCTCCTTATCTTTGGCTTCCCGCATGATCGTTGTCGCCACGACCCAATATCGTAGTGCCTTGACCATATTTCTACCCAAACCGATCCGCTCGAAGCCGAACTCGCTGTAGAAGAACTTCGGGTCTTCATCACACATCTTGAACGCTTTAGCCAACCAGTTTACCCGAAGATAAAAGCTCTGATGATGTCCGTATTTCATGTCTGTCCTCCAGATTTTCGAAAATATAACAGTAATGCTCGCTTCACTGCTGGCGTCAGAAATGGACTTTTTCCTCTTAACGTTTCCGATGCATTCAGCTTCGTCAGGAAGTCACCTTTGCCGCCTAGCGTCTCCGCTCCTTCCTCATTAATGATGATTTTGGAAGCATGATGATCCGCTGCCTTAAGCGCAAGCCGAGCAGGCAAATTATTGCGAATATTGGTCGGTACGATATCAGCTTTCGGATTTTGTGTACAGATGAGCAGATGGATACCAGCAGCACGGGCCTTGGAACCCAACCTAAGTATGGCACTTTCTACGCGGCCACTTAGGGACTTCTCTCGTTCCATGAAATCGGCGAATTCATCAAAAACTACGACGAGCCGTGGCATAATGCCACTTGTCAATTCCACATACTCGTCGATACTTGATACACCTTCCTCTGCGAAAGTTCGATAACGTTGCTCCATCTCCTCCACTAGTTGCTCCAACGCCATGATCGCCTCCTCAATTTCGGTAATCACCTGGCGTGTGTGAGACAGCCCTACATACGGCATGAACTCCACCTTTTTCGGATCAACAAAAATAAACTGTACTTCTTCTGGGACATACAAGCACATCAATCCCAAAATGATGGCATTCATCGTTACACTTTTACCGCTGCCCGTCGTACCACCGATCAACAAATGCGGGGTGTTCGAACTGGAGAAATCCATCGTAATCAGTTCACGCAGCTGCCCTAACCCAATAGGCGTAACGAGTTTACCCTTCAATCTGGAGGACGGAAACTGCTCTCTGACTTGTTCCATAAAGCGCTCAAAATAAACCGTTTCCGGCGCTTCACGATTAATATCAATATTGATACGACCATTGCGAAGCGCAATTAGCGGGATAGCAGATAACTTCAACCAAAGGTAAATATCTTCGGCACGGCTTTCAATACTGCGGAATGTTTTATCCAGTGGAATCTCCACCACAAGTCGAATAACACTGACACCCACAAACGAATCCACGAGACGAATATGAATGCCAATCAAGTTAAAGCTGTAGCGAAGCTTCTTCTGGTACTCCTCCACTAATGAATCCACATCTTCAGCCGTAGGCTCTTTGTGCTTCTTCAGCCCATACAAAGCCACCTCTTCTGGAAAACGAAGAACAGGTATATCTGAATCTTCTAGTGAAGCCGCAATGAGCTGAAGACTGGAGACGTCAGCCTCCTTATCGTCATACGCTGTTCTATTCTCGGCTGCATGTGATAACGCTGCTACCTTGCTCTCATAAAAACTATCAGATTCATCAGCAACTTCCTCACTGTTCACCACCCCTGGCGACATGTCGTGATGTCCAGTTGCGCTCGATGACAAATCCATGTTGCTCAGCCGTCCCTCTGGTTCCAAACCTAACTTGAAGGACACATACTCTATCATCCCCTGAGGTTCTTCAAAGCTTGGTAATTCCAACTCTTGTGGTACTCCTAGAGCCTTTAAAATATAAGAACGATTATAAATGTGGTTAACGAATTCCTGATGCAGCAACTCCGTCTGGTAACCGCCCGTGTGTCCTTCCATAGTGCTTAACTCAAGTAAATTTGAAGTATATACAAACGTGTCGATTGAACCAGTGAAGGAAAGCTCAATTTGATCAATGGGGATGCTCTGTAGATCCTTCAATAGTTGTCCTTCGCCCAACTCGTAGGCATTGTACTCCAGCAGATAGTATAACAACTCTTTTCGCCAAAGCTCTGCACTAGCGGGGTTGCGCGAGAAGTCGAAACGATTGCGGTATAGGTCCAATCCAGCCTGCACCTGCTTAATTGCATCATAACGCTCTTTCTCAAATATCGTATGGGCAATAAACTTCAATTCCACCAGTTCGAAACGAAGTTCCAGTTTCTCACCTGCACGACGTACGGACGTGCGGACAAGATCCGGTCTGCGTCCTGCCTCACTGAACCAAGGTAACTCGTCACATACCGCCCAAACCACAAGCTCGTCATCCTCTGATGCTCTGGCCTCGGTGGACAGATAGATCGCCAGCAGTTCATGGGCGAATTTACCTGGACCGATAGCCCTCAATACGATACCGCCTGATATTGCTTTAACTCGTTCGATAGCACGATGAACCAAGGAACGATCTAACTGATCGTTCTTGAGCAATCCTGCAAACTTCTGGTAAAGTCGATCAAAATATTCATGATCCTTCTGCTCATTAACTAATCTTCGAATATATTTGGAAGACGAAATAAGTGTCCGCAGCCCTTTATTCTTACCCGCGTTAGATTTGTACTTAATAATCTGCGCTTGAGGAGACACATAATTAAGCAAAGATTTGTCAAGATGACGATCGATAATAAACGACCAATTGAACTTTTGATGCATATAATCAAGCATCTCCGTGTCTGCTTGACGATTAAGCGCAACTACATTTCGCAGCAAGTAGTGTTCATCATCAACCAACATGCCGCCGTTGTTCAGTATGTACTGCATTCGGTAAAAATGCTGCATTAGCTTCGGCAGTCTGTCACTGATTAGATTAACCCTCTTAATATTGTCTCTTCGGTAGAGCGGCTCCCGATAAATAGTGTGAAACCAGTTTTCAGAATCGTGTACAGCGACCTTCTCCAGCTTGTATTGTACACTCGGTGATTGACCAAAGTAATTCACCAATATGCCGATGTCTGCATCCAAAAGCGTTTGATCAAGCGTGTGCATCAGTTTGTTGACCAAGTTCTCAGCAATTACGCTAATCTCAACCTTGGGAAATGCATAATACTTCTCCGAATAGCGTTCCTCCTGGGTCATCCAGATATTAAGCTCCTCGTAGATAGCTGCACCACGGGTTTCGCTGTGTATAATAGCCTTGACCTTTCGGACATTCGTGGAACGAAAAATGATATCAATAGCTCGTTTAACATAATCACTGTGTGTACAATATAGAAAAATAAGATCTAGGCAATCTTTCGCATAAGGATAAACCTCGAGGTAAGTCTTAACCGTTGGCAGAAATTCATCGCCAAACGTGCCGACCAGATGCGCTTCTCCGCTGCTTCGCCCATTGGGGGTAAAAACTCCTTCCCCCATACGTTCCTGCCGTTCAATTAAGAATTGATCCGTCTCCCCGTAATTAGCAAAATAGTGTGGCGCAAGCTTAGAAGTTTTCTCCTGCTGTTGTCGGAAATACGTATCCATATCGCTCAAATCCTCAACAATACCACTATCTTGTCCCAACCACTTACTGAGCACATCGCGTACATTGACAAGCCGCTTCGAGTAGCCTAACAGACGAATCGGATTGAGTAGCGTCACAACTCTTTCCTGC
Source organism: Paenibacillus sp. NPDC057934 (assembly GCF_042887565.1). Lineage (NCBI taxonomy): Bacteria > Bacillati > Bacillota > Bacilli > Caryophanales > Paenibacillaceae > Paenibacillus > Paenibacillus sp. NPDC057934. Next base: position 78,411 of record NZ_JBHVPB010000004.1, on the reverse strand, counting down.
GCGCAGCCAACACGATCTCCAGCTCTACAGTTATAGCTGTCACAAGTACCCAGAAGGCTCATATACCGATAGACATGATTGACGATTAGAGGAGATTGTCCGGCGTTCCGCAGCTGTTGTTCGAGCACATTCTCCAAACGAGCGAAATCGATGGTGCTCAGACCTTCATCAACTGCTACTTCAAGCTCAGTACGAAATCCTTCCAATAGTTCGCAGAACGACTCTGCCGCCTCCGCTACGTCAAGTTGCCCCTGCATAGCATAAGCCTCAGCGTTGGACTTGATTTTCCCGAGGATGTCTTCTGTCCGCATATCATCTCCTGCAAATCGCTGAAAATACGGAATTCGCCTCTCTGACACAAGGCTTTCGAGCATTGCTCCTAGCTCGCCGTCGAACGCATTAACAAGCTTAAATTTGCTGCTGGCCAGTTCTTGTCCGTTCATACACATGACTAGCTGTAAAGTCACTTCGTTCTTCGGTTTGCTACTTGGCTCTGGCCACTCATCAGCCTTGAAGGTTACAAATCCCGTTAATTTCTCTATTCCATTCAAATGAAAGCGCAGCGCAGCAGCTTGCTGCTCGCTAACACTTGCCTCATATATTCGAAGCATTAGGCTGACTCCCGTTAGGCTTTCACCTTCAAATCCTTCGAACAGCAAAACACTTTCGCGGATCAGTGCATCCGTCAGCTCTGTATATTCTGCATGCTGCCGCTGACGAACTATCGTTCTCTCAAGCTCCTTACGCAGCTTTTGATTATCCTGTAGTTCAATGACAAACTCATCTACAAAAGCTTGAATCATATCCGGATCAGGAGAGACCTCAATAGCCTCAAGCGTATCTCGAATAAGCATCTCTTGTTGTTCATTAAGCGTTTGTGTGGTAGCAATATGCGTCTTGAAGTCATTGATCTTCTCGTTCCACTTTTTCCTACCTGGTCTGAAATGCAGGGCCGCAGCAATGGTATCAAAATCATATTGAAGCAACTCAAGTGATCCGTTATGAATGAAGTCAAGCGCTTGCTGACGGAACCGATCAGGTTCTACCTGCTCCCACAACTCGTTTACTTCTTGTTCATCCGCCGCCCGTTCTATATAAGAATACAAATTATCGACAAAATCTTCCTTGTTGACCGCACGACCCTCCCGCTCTAACCGCGAAAGCTGATAATTGCGCTTTAACCTTGCTTTGCCCTCCATTGGCTTAAAGGATAGTTTTTTATCACGAAACAGCAGCAGTTTGTCGAGATTGCGCTGAATGCTATCGATCATGGTTAAGGATGTATCCTCCATAACGGCAATCAAAAAAGCAAGCACATTGCGAAGCTGCGGTTCAGCCAGATCTGTATACATCAACATAAACGCTTTGAGCGACTCCATTTCAGTGCCATACAGGCGGTAGCGATTTGCAAGCAGTCGATACAACACTTCCAGTCCTTCGCTATCAAGCAGACGGGCCTCGTCTATAGTAAATATATTCTCAAGACTCTGCGCTTCAGATGCGCGATTGTTCATGAAGATGACCAGTGCGCTTCCTTGAGGGTTATTATTGCGAAGCCAGGTACTCGTCTCATGTTCCTGACACTCATACTCCTTATATCCTTCTACAATGGATAATGTCCGTAGGATCGGACGGTAATACACCGTCAAACGTGACTCCGCCTCACGAAAAGCCTCTAGTACATCGGTCCAAGCATTCTCATCCATACCGGCGACACGCGCAAACAACTTATCCCCGCCTGACAGCTTCTGGGTTTCAAAGTGGCTAAGCACTATTTCTACGATCCAAGTTCCGAGCAGCATACCTGTGGTATTAAACATCCGTCCCCACCTCCTGCTTACAACAGTCATACGGGTTTTGAATCATCGCTGTTGCGTCGGAAAATTCAATTAGTAGACCATTATGCCTGAGTTTCTTTCGTAACGCACGCTCGTTATCTTGAAAGTAGCGAACATTAAAACCCGATTTTTCATAAATTCCTGTTTCTTTAGCTTGCTGCTCGCCAATAACAATGCCGTGATCCGTACATAAGCGACTCAGAAACAGGTGGAACTCCATCTTGTCTCCCGGCCGTATAGTCGTGAAAACCAACATTTGCAGAAAACTATCCGAGATAGTATACCTGTAATTGGATGCTGAACCTCGGCGATAAGTAGCAAAACCTCCATCCCTGGCAATGACCCTCGTAACTTGTATCTGATCGAGCTGAGAGGTGACTACCTCACGAACGCTGCTCTTGAGCGTAGTTTGAACATCAGCCGCGGTTTTGCATCTCGACAAAATCCGCGTAATCGCCTCTTTACGACCACGCAATTTGGTTAACCCCATAATGCTGTAGAACAGATCAGGATTTTCCTTCCATTTAGGCAGTAATTCCTCAATTTGATCGCTATTCCCTAATGCCTCACTCGATTTCCTTTCAAACTCAACCAAATATCGCTCCTTCAGCATCGCTTCATGTTGCTCAAGGCTCTTCGCTGCTTGACGATAGATATGCATATTGGTTCCATCCATACAATCAAAGAAATAGGTCAAAGGCTTCATATCAGATTGAGAACGAGCATGCATGTAACGGGCCAGTTGAAAGCAGACCAGCGATGTGAGCAAATGAAACATCTCGTAAACGTCCATGTCTAATAACAGCAGACTTTCCATCTCTGCCCCGAATTGTTCGAATAGCTCTCTATTCTCAATTTCCGCCTGATTCGGCAGTATGGGCGTGCGGGCATCCCGGCCATCGGCACGGAGTTGTGCCACAATCCGATCTGTAGCAGACTCTGAATCATCAAATACAGCAGATATTTTACCGACTACCTTCTCTATAATCTTATTTCGTGTAAGTAGCTGCTGAAATCTCTGTTCGATAAACACACGCCGGTCTTCATGATGCTCTGTACCGTGTCCTAACATAAGAAAGTACAGCTCTCCGCCACGCGCAAAAAAGTTGCGCTCTATGCCATAGCTTCCATTCTTTTTACGAAGTTCAACATAAAGCAGTGATTCATGAAGCGGATATAGTGATCGCGCAAACCAAGACCGGTCAGCCTCTTTGCCATCCGTATCATAAAGTACGATCTCTAGATTTCTCAGAAACTGCTTCAGTACAGACACATTGTTTTCCTGAACTGCCTGTACTAACTTCTCCTTTTTTGCTTCGTTCAGTACAAGGGTACTGCCTGCTCCTCTACCTTCCTTCACGCCTTCAAAAATAAACTCGCGCAGTCCTATGGAACGGCGACGATAATAACAGTCACTTGCAAAAGAATACTCGGTCCCACTCAGCACATTCAAAAATTCCAGTACATACTCGGGACCGCGCTGACCATCCTTGAAGCGATGCCCCCATATATGCGCCGACAGCTGAGAAGTGAAGTCATCCAGCCTGTCCTTTTCCTCAACTAATGTCATCTCACAGCCCCCCAGCTCTATATATTGATTTCACGTCGCACGTATACACCCTTACTCGGATCGAGGGCAAACACCACTAGCAGGAACTCATCCAACTCGCTATGGCTGATGAGATCGTTACGGAAGGTACTAAGCAAAATATCAACCTCTTGCTTTAACGTGCAGTTCAAGCCGCCATTAGCTAATCTCATCAAATATTCAAAGACCGGCAGCTTCATCTCTAATTTGACCTCATGATTGATGGTCAGCAGCAAACGCGATGGCAAATGATCTATATCCTCGCGAGAGTCATCTGCAGCAAGTGTAACCTGTCCCGTGGAATAGGCCTGATGCACGAGCAGATTGTCATTCACAGCAAACAACTGTGTCTCTGCACCGTCAACCAACTTTCTCGTAAAGGCATAGTTCAAACCACGAATCAAGTCCCGCCGAAATTGAGCCTGTTTTTGACGACTCTCTAAACTTTCCATAAAGGTATAGAAATGAACATAAGGAATCAACTTACGTTGCATCTCACCTTCTTCTTCCGTCTCAAAAAAGTATTTTCTGCGGAATCCGCTCATCAATTGCGTGATATCGCTCTCCTCACCGCCTCCTTGACTACGATACGCCTCAATTCGCTTGCGATAATAGCCAAACAGCAGATCCAGTTCTTCATTGAACAAACGAGCATGACTTTGTGCTATGCTATCTTCTCCACTTATGTCGCCGTGAAGCAAGTAATCGTCAATGAACGATACGGACATTTGGCCGGGGTCCAATTCCCCAAAATACCGGACTGCGCCTTGTTCTACAGATTCGAGTCCCGGCATCCCAATACCGTAGAAGTTGTTATAATAGGCTCGTTTGGCATGTTCTTCAATGTCCTGATAACCTGCACGCTTGACATCAGAGCAGGTTAGCCCGCCTGTTAACGTATAACTTATATGAATCAACATTTCCCGCATCGTGAGATGAGTGCCAAGACAATCCAACAGTCTGTATTGCTCGGCAAGCCTATTCCTTACTTGCTGCCGGGCCATTCGACGGTGGTTTAGCGAAATAATGCAGTTGTTAACCTTGTCACATGAACTGCATTCTGCCCAATATTCCTCTTTATTCCACTCCTCCATAATCCGTTCAGCGTAGATCGAAGACGTTACATCCTGCAAATTGACAAGGTGAAGCTGTGAATCGTTGTTACTATGGTCCCAAAAACGTTCCTTGACCATGTCTGCTAACTCACCCAACTCGGGGTGCATAGACAGAAACTTGGTCAGCTTGCCCTCATTAGCAGCGATCAGATAATAACGCTTCTCCTTATGGCCACCCCGGATAAACATTTGTAATAAGTGCAGCACTTCAAAAATGTCGGATTCCTTCAGCTCTGATAAGTCCTTAACAATGACAACCGTACCGCCGTGCAAAGGCACCTCCAGAATGCCACTGTTTGGCCACTGCATCAGTCTATTATTAGTTAATGATTCGTAAACCGCACGGCATAATCGTGTTTTCCCATCGCCAGCATTGCCAGTCATGATGACGCTACATGGCGTCTTTGAAAAACATGACAGTAAAAAACGCTCGATCTTCGTTTCAATCGAGAAGTGGTGACTATCCCCTTGCCCTGTATACTCATCATAGATTTTGGCGTGGTTAGGAGACAGAACATTAAATTGATCCAAATACCGAACGAATGAATTCATCGGGGCCCTCCCGTTTCGCTACTAAAGTCCTGTTTCATTAATCCTATAGTCGCATCTAGTATTCTTCCTAATCATACACTTTTTGACACATAGGTTCAATTAAACTTATAGGTTTATATCATGTGCAAAAAAATCATTTTTCATTGCCCAGCATATTTTATACTCATAGTGATTCAATTAGCAGAGAATAAACCTCAGTAGAGAGACTCGAGTTATTCATGGCCAGCACTGCTTATGAACCTAGTGTTATCAAGGGCTTTCAACCACGACATACCCCGATTATTTTCTAAAAATATGAAAAAAGACACCCTGAAAGGTGTCTTCACTGATACTACATATTGAACCGAGCCCTGACTGTGCAAATCCACAATTCGCCGTAAGGCGATGATTAGGTTATTTGGGGAGGTGGCATAAGGCGCTGCCCTATTCTTATCGATATTGAACCAGGCTTCTAATAAATTTGGCTTCCATGTCTAAATCAGTGAAAGAACTACACAACGAACCATTTGTTCAATGTATAATTTCAAAAAGTCAATTCCATTCAGCAACCCTCACTGAACTGACGATTGGCACCATGAGGTCAATTTCTTCTACTTAATTATTTCCTTTTCAATATTTTGTGTCTTACTAATAGCATTTGCACATTCTATTATTTCTTTTTTCAGCTGATCAATTTTACACTTGCTCCCCCAATCAAGATAAACTATCTCATTTTTATTTGCTTTATTGCACATTTGAATAATTTTCGAATTTGTAATGGCTCAGAATAACATGATAAAGGCTTTGTTCTATTATCTGTATTCTTAATTTGACCACTTGCAATTAAGGATTTAACATCTTTAAGTCCTCTAACCATGTATTCATAACTACCTTCTGAATACATGTCATCTCTAATTGCGCTCGGTTTAAAACATTAAATACTATTTTGAAACAATTAGAATCGCTATAAGGTACGAGTAATTGAACCGGTATACTTTCTCTTATTAAGTTTAGAATCTCTTTTTTAACATCTAAAACTGCACCCTTTAATCAGTTGTGTGATGTATTCGATTCCAACAGATATAACATTATCTTGTTTGAATTTCGAATGACTAATAAATCTAATAATAATCAAAGAGTCGTAATTCAATTCGTGTTGAGTGTACACTTGAATAGTTTTACCAATTTTCTTTTTGTTTGCTGTTGTTGTTATCTGTATCGCTTGATTTGTATTATCGTTAAATAAATCAATAGCTGGATAGTTAAAAGTATTTACATTTGCATTTTTCCAACCAGTTGTCCCCCTATTTTATTTAGTAAATCCATAAAAAAGTTTCTAAAGATAGTCCAACATCATTGAAAGAGTTCTTCGTATTAAGCTCTACGTGATATTTTAGGAATGAAAACAGTGATATAATCTCTGTCGTTACAATTTGATCGTTCATTTATATTACTCCTATACTTTTTATTTACTTTCGTTTCAAGTTTTTTGAACAATTCCTGATTAAGCCACAGCAAATTTCTATCCAATATTAAGCGTATTCAACACATATCCAGAGTTATTGCAGCGACAGTAATAAAGGCTCTCACGTCCGAAAAATCCCCGTTTTCTATGAATGCGATTGAGTGATCGCTAGCTTCTGCCACTTGCTTTGATATGTGCCCAGAAAGAGTATCTCCGATTTATTTATCTCTTAAGTAACCATTAGTTATCTCCTTTGATCTTCTAAGATAAGTTTCTGGTGAATTGGCGAGAACTGCAAAATTATGCTTGTTTGCAGCGCACCGCCTATACCCTCTTTGTTTTATGGTTGAAACTAATGCCCGTTCACTTTTGACGTTCGACACAACGATAGGGGAGTGGAATCTTGATACGGACTCAAAATTATACAAAGAAATAATACTACGTTGGTCAAAGGCTTTTTCGAATTTACCAAAAGAATACGAAAAGTACTGCTAATCCCTTTTCGTTCCAAATCCTCCGCATCATTATTGTTGTATCCACGCTGTGATGGAACATTATTATATTGTTATTCGCTTCTATGGGTATGTCCTAATATTCGTCAACTATTTTGCCTTTGAGTGCAGTTGTTGAACTCCACCAACAGTCTTTATCTTCTTTCGTAAGATCAAACATCAGGAAATGTATGATTGTTAATACTTTTTCATCTTTGTTTAATACACATTAGCGAAAGACACCCACTCATCATGTAAAGAAATAATCTTTTTAGGGCTAAAATCCTTTACTTTTCGATCATCTGGAAGACCCATGAATTGCTTCAACGTTACTTGGCACTTCCAAGTCGAAAACCCTTCCAAGCAATGCTATTAAGTCCATATTTGTATAATTAAATTTAAAACGATTTTTGTTCAATATAATACAATAATAGGAATAATACGTCTTTTTATATACTATAAATAGCAAAAGGATTATATATTTCCTCCAATCTAGACATTTGGTCCACAAATACTTTTATAGACAGCAAAAAAACCGCTACCTAAGCGGTTTTTTTAAATGGAGCCGAGGGGAGTCGAACTGTCGTCTTTAATATACCTTAAGAATTTAGTGTTTGTTATTGAATCTCTTGATGTCCTATAGAATAAGGACTTTAGGTCTTCTAATTGTTATGTTGTATTATCTTCAATTGCTTCGAATTATAGCATTGGTCTACATTTTGTCTACAGAAATCGGACAGGAGATTTGAATAAAATACACTTTAGTTACATTAATCCTATACTTTTTAAAACAAAAATCTCCGTAGAATAAATACTCACCATTTACTCATATATGACCTTTACCGTTTTCATATAGGTATTTTCAAAAACGTGCCTCCTTAAGTCTTTATATAGAAAGTCTCTCTTACCAGATGAATAATCAATTGTAAAATAATCATCAAGAGCTTCTAAAATAATATTCTTTCTTATGAACGTTGAACCATTTCCTCCTTGATTAGCCGCAAGCAGCCACTTCTCTTTAAGTACTCCAGAGGTAATATGATCTTTTGCCAATTGCCTTAAAGCTCTTACTAAGTAATTTTGGGTCATTTGTGAAATGAATTCAACAAACATACCTCTATCTTTAATGTCTTTTTCTGAGAATAAATTTTCCGGATGCAAAAGAAATGCAACTATCCTCCTTTGAAGTATTCCAGTCAAATGAGATTCCGGTTTAAATTCACGCCATTCTCGCGAGTCATAATCATAGGCAATTCTTTCATTAAATGCTTTTATGGTTTGCCATATACCCTCTTTAATAAGTTGAGTAAACTCGTCACGAAATACTTTATTAATAGTTGCTGATGTATGAACAAAATTGTCGGCATCATAATTAAGTTTAAAATTAAAATTCCCATAATAAGAGGCCGGATTGTTTTTATTAAAAGTGAAGCCTCGAATTAGCTCTTCAAGATTAGCAACTGTATTAAACCCTGAATCAAAGCTAACATAAAGATCCGACATTGCATTTTTAAAATCATCAGCGATTTCTTTATCAATATTTAAGTACCTAAGATATTTTTCTTTAAAGGAGTTAAATTTGGAGAGTGATTTTTCAGGAATGAACCCTTTTTTGCCTTCAAATGTCTCCTCTAGGTGTTCGAATAGTAATGTATTTTTAACTATCATTCCCTCATAAATCAATTCATTTCCAGTTACAATCTTATCTTCTTGATTCTCTTCATCTTTAATCAGTGCGGTCAATAAATTTTTAATTCCCATTTTAATATAATTAAACTTATTTTCTAAAAGAGTACTGGACTTATTGTCAAACTGTTCAAGTCTATTAAAGCAAAAGGTCGTTTTATAAATTGCACCACTTGTAATTAGCTCATTAATTATCTCTTTAGCATCAGTGTTTATAGACTGTGATCCGTTCTGAATAAACGATATTTTACTACATTCATTTAGAATACCTCTTAATTCATTTGAAATAACTTTATTTGCAATATCATGTCCAAATCCTTCTGAATCAATTAATATATAGTTTTTATTAATTGATTCATACCAATTTGGTTTGAAATTACCTGATATTCTAATACGCTCAATTAAAGGAAATAATGTATGTCCAACTTTAGTTTCACTGGCAGAAGAAATATATTCCATTAATCTAAAATAAAAACTTTTCAGTTTTTCATCCGGCGCATTATTATTTCGATACTTCAAATGAAGTACAATATACTTTGGAAAATCTATGTCTATTAAGGCTTGTTCAAGATCAAAACTTTTAGAATTGTCTATTCTCACTATTTGATTATCTACAATTTCAATACTGAAATCTATGTCTTTAGAATCATCGAGGGAGAGTTGAATCAACTCTGTCAATATCTTCTTAGTATTAGTCTTCATCACATCGAATATTAAATTATTTAATTCTTCGAACAATTCATGGTTGGTATCCCCAGCAGCATATTCTTCAAAATTATTAAAAAATGAAATTCCAGTATTTAGAGAAAAAGTTTCGTCAACTTTAGGTAAATTTTCATATTCACCTTTCTTAACTTTCAACTTGAAGCTTTCCCAAATCTCAATTGCAATTCTAGATAATCTACAGTAAAAATCAATACTATCAAATGACTCTTTACTTAAGACAAACTGTAATTTTGTCTTTCTGTCACTTGATTGGGTCACCGTCACGTATAAGGCGTTAACTATTTCTTCGTTGAAGGTTAAATCATCAATATTAACACTGTCATTTAAATGTGATAGAACCATTCTTACAGCATTCAACAGATTAGAATTCAGCAACTCTTCAAGAACTACTTTAGAAAAGCATACTGCTACAGCATCTAAGCTTTCCACATCCTGCTTTACGTATATTTCCAACAAGCCCACGGTTGTATTAGACTGCATTATAGCAGGAAAAGATGATTTTGATGCACCTATAATTTGCTTAATTGTTGTCGATTTCCCCCCACCAGGCAGCCCTATAAATACAACGGCTGGATCTTTGTAGGTTAGTTCAGATTCCTTTAGTGGAATTCTAGATTCAAGTATATTATATATAGCCTCCGAATGATGCTTGGAATCAAATATAGAATTAACAAATACAGCATCAACCGCAAACTCTTCAAATTTACTCTTGGCCATCAAATATCCTTCATACGATTCTAAGTAGTCCGTATTAGAAAGAATGCTCTCTATATCTGAGACGATTTTATCAATAACCTTTTGATCTTTAATCTTCCCTATACCTTTATTTATTTGACGAGCATGACCTTTTTTATTTTTTAGGAAAGGACTATAAAAAGAGATAAACCGTCCTTTTGCTCCCTCAATAATATGAACATTTGCCACGTTAAATCACTCCTCCCACATAGAACTATTTCAAAAGACAATAGGTAGATATATAATTCCACGAAGGAATTTATATACCTACCTTAGATATGTACCGTGAAGTATTTATTCTTGAGGTCTAACAGGATTCAGGTACTCAAGACCAAACTCTGAACTTATATCCAAAAAATCCTTATCATTATTGCTTACTAAAGTTGCACCTAAGGTAATAGCGGTTGCTGCAATCAATACATCCGGAAGCTTTATCTTCCTGTTATATTTGTGGTGGAAATGAGAACGAATATCTCCAGATAATATTGCAATTCTACGGCTAACCTCAACAACATCATGAGAACTTTCTATAAATCCACAAATCATCTCCTTTAATAATTCATCTGTCTGAACTGATGGGTGTGACAATAATTCAGCTTCCGTGACAACAGAAAGAACCAGCTCATTTCGAGGTTGCTGAAACGTTTCTTTCATAAACCGTACAACCTGTGGCATTGAATCGAAATAGTAGATACAAATATTTGTATCAAGCAAGTAACATCCCAACGACCCCACTCTCGCTTCCCATATATTATAATCACTCATAAACGACGTATACATTATTTATTCCTGCACCCATATGATATTACGAAAAACACCAGCTTGTCAACCCATATTATAATAAATGCAAAATAAGTAACTATTTTTCATATGGGAACTACTATATTTAACATATCTATTTTAAAAAACATTATTCACAATAGCCCTTCTCAAAAAAGATGGGTTCTCTAAACACAAAAGAGCTGCTTAGAGAACCCATCTTTTCGAATTAATAAGTCTATATTAAGTCTGCTTGCAAAAATCACTTAATTAATGTGTCTTCCCGATCCTCTTCACCATCACGTTTAGCAATGGCATGAAATTCATTTCTAATCGATTCAGGATACTTTTTTAAAAACCCTTCTGCTTTCTCTAACCCTTTTAATAATTTATCAGTCTTCTCTTTTTGGTTAGAGTCATATTGTTCCTCTAAACGTATAAGAATTCCTTTTTCATCTTCATCAATTATCATATTTATAAACTTCTTTGCTTCAATTAACTTTCGAAATTCTTGCAAAAACAAAGAATGATCTTGAAGTTCTTTCATGTTCCCACCTCACAAACCTTCAATTTAAATGTTCTTTCACTTATTCATTATACCATGATTATACGATCTTCATCCCTCATCATTTTACTAAATACTATGGAAGATACTTCAATAGTATTATAAAGGATTCCCTAATAAACTTGTCATACTTTATTATTTAAAAAGATCTTACTCCTTTAAATCATAACATAACATTCCCGAGTTCCTTTCTCTCAATCTTCATACTCCTTTACCCGCCTATAAAAAGTCCGATGCTTCATATTTAATCGCTTCATTGCTTCTTTCGCAGTAACCTTCTTCAATTTCCATTCAATATATACTTGCTCAAATAAACTGTTGATCTCAATTTTCGGCCTTCCGAATTTTGTACCTTCCGCTTTAGCAACTTCAATCCCCTCCGCCTGTCGTTGCCTATTTTTCTTTCTCTCTTGTTCAGCCACATATGCTAACAAACTCAAAAACTGATCCTCCATCACTTTTCCGAAATCGCCCATTGTTCTAAACTTTCTTGAATCAAATAACGTCTCATTATCCAAGCAAACAATATCTGCTCTTAACTCACGAGTAATGTACTTCCATTCGGCCATGATTCCATCATAGTCACGACCCAGCCGATCCAGCGCTTCAATGTATATCAAATCACCTTCTCGGATCATTAGACGCATAGCTTGATAACGCGGTCGATTAAAATCCTTTCCACTTAGTTTATCAACAAATATATAACGTTCATCAATTCCGATCTCCCGAAACTTCACCAGTTGTCTTTCAGGATTCTGATCCTTAGCTGATACTCGCCCGTATCCCATCTCCACCATTACCCCTCCTAGAATTCATGCCAAAAAGTCTATGTTATTAGTGGCATATGCCAAAAGCTATTTACCGGAGTTTTGGCACACAAAAACATGCTCTTTATAAGAGTGCCAAAAAGCATGCTTTATGACATTAGAAAAAGAAGCAGCTGTAAAAGCCTGCTTCTAACTAAAATCTGTCTTCGTCACTTTTATCTTAGTGCATTACTCATAGCACTTATTGTACTTTTATGAGTCTTATCGAATCTATGGGTGTAAATTCTGCTTGTTGTGCCTATATCACTATGCCCTAAAGCTTGTGAAATAGCCAGTAAGTCAATCCCCTCATCATACAGAACACTTGCAAAAGAGTGACGCAGATCATGTAATCTTAATCGGGGAAGACCATTCTTTTCAAGAAATTCTTTGAATTGCTCAGTAAGTGAATTCACTCTATACGGTTTCCCATCAGAACGAGTTATAACATAACCACTATCCTCATACTCTTTCCCTAGAATCTTCTTGAACTCATTTTGCTGATTTTGAGTTCTCTGCAAGAGTTCATATAGTTCATCGCCGATAAAAAGCGTTCTTCTACTTTTATCTGTTTTTGGTGTTTTAATTATGACATTTTTGCCCGCGCTCGTTCTAACCTCTTGGATTTGTAGTGTTCGATTTTGAAGGTCAATCCACTTCCATCTTAGACCCACAACCTCTTCTCTCCTTAGACCTAGAAATACTGAGAGACTTATTGGCAATTCAATTTTGCTATCCTTCAATTTTTCCAGCAATTCATTCAATTGTTCCTTTGTATAAGATTTCCCCTCAAAATTTTTCTTTCGAGGTAATGAGACAGCGTCCGCAACATTTCTGTAAAGGAACTGTTGTTTTAAACCATAGTCCAATGCCTTACGAATATTGGCATGATGTTTATGAACTGTATTTGGTGACAATCCCTTTTCATCCATCAAATGCTTATAGTATTGCTGTATATGAGATGGCTGTAATTTTTGCAATTCAATCTTCCCAAGGTATGGCTCTATATGCTTATTAATAATATTTCTGTAGCCATATGCAGTCGTCTCTTCACAGTTATACTTTACATAGTTATCCATCCAATGGGTGAAAAACTCTAACACCGTAATTCTGCTACTTTCCACTAGTGTATGCCTTTGCTGATTATATTCAAATTCAGTTAAAAGCTTATTTGCCTCAGCTTCAGTAGCTGCATACACATATTCCCTGAGTCTTTTGCCAGCATTATCTTTACCAAGTTCTTTTGTCACTCGGAACTTCTTACCAATCTTTTGGATACTTCCAGCCATCCATCATTCCTCCTTTTAATTCTGTTAGGCTAACAGTAATAAATACAGATTGGTCAACCACCCGATCTGCATCATTAAACTGAATAAACTAAAATTCACACTTGCCTTTCTTACTTATCACTTTATGCAGTACCTGGAGCAGCTACTTGACTGCGCTACTCATAATAATCTCAGTTCCTATGTTAGCCTCTAACCATTCCTCTAATTTCTTGGCTGGAATAATGATTTTTCTCCCGATACGAATCTTAGGAAAATCATCACTGCTTACTAAACGATAAATAGTATTTCGTCCGAGTGGCAGCAGTTCTAATAAATCAGTAATTGTATAGAACGACAATTGATTATTGTCTGACATCTAAATACCTCCTCAAATTTATAATATGGAAATATATTTTTAGAATTAACGATTGATTGTAGCCTATAGTAGCTTAAGAGTAGACTTTAAGGTCTACGCCTTTTTAAATTAAAACATCACTGTTTACAAGCATTTGCTAAGACTGTAGACAATGTAGACATTATCGAGTACTCCTTTAAGGAGTAACTTCACTATACTTAGAGCTTAGTTCAATCCCTCTATAACCCCATAATGGAGACGAGCCACTTATTCGTACTTTAGTTGGGATTGCACCCGTCTTTTTAATCTCAGTATAAAATTCTTCTTTTGTTACAGCCCTCTCACCATTATCCTTACAGTAAAGAAGATACGCAGGATAAAGATGTCTCCTTTGTACTTTCAATCGATGGTTATTCACTTCAACCACGCATCGATCTACTATGAAGTTAGGCACATTATTCACTTCGTTAATGTATTGCTGTTTAAATTTCTGTGCGTCATCACTCTCAGTAAATATAAACTCATTTTCTTTGAGTCTGCGCAACCCCTCTAACGCCCAATTAACGATATAGGATTTTTCCGCTAGAAGCTTATCTAATAAATTTTTATCCCTAGATTCTTCAGGAATCGTATTGTTGAACATTACGAATAAAATACGATCAGTAAAAGCGGCAGTTCCGTCTAACTTATTCAGTAATGGCATATGATTCCCAGCAGCAACAAGCTTTGTTTTCCCGTAAAATTGGAACGGATCTTTCCCCTTTTTCTCAGCAGTTATTAAGTCTCCTCCTGTAATCATTTTAATTACATCAGTAGCTTTTATAGGCCCATTCTCATCCATCTCCGCTGTAATATTTAGCTTTGATCGAAACAGTTCTGCTGTCATAAATCGACTATCACTTAGTTGCTTCAATGACATAGCAGTTGTATGTTTAGGTCCGATAAGTGCTCGCCATAACGACAACCAAATGCTCTTTCCAGTATGTGGTAGACCCAGTAACACAAAAAATTTCTTAGCTCTCCACTCATTACTAATGATGTATCCCGTCAATTCTTGAAGCGATTTAATTTTCCTAATATCACCTTGTGTGCAATCTTCCAAGAATTCAGCAAAATAATCACTTTTTGATATATTCCTATTGTCATAATGAATGGGTGAAAAACCACCTGTCTTTCCGTAGTCAGCACCAACATAGCTAGTAAATAAATAATGAGGACTATGATGGTATTGTTCTCCTGTTTTTGTGTTAATTACAATGTCTTTAAAATTAATCAGATCGACATGAGGATCAAAATCCTCATGTTTGATCTGAAGTTCTGGACTGCTAATGATCCGATGAACTACATCTACCATCTTAGTTTTACTTAACTTAACATCCATCTCAGGCGTAAGAGATCTCCTTATAGCAACATGAAGACTAGCTTCAGTTTGTTCTTCATAACATCCGTATTCTTCCTCGTAAAGGAATACGGTTCCTCCACAACAAAGTACGAAGCGCTTTTTAAGAAATTCAGTCTTAACTACATAGTCCAACGGAATCTTCTTTTCTTCAGTCCCAAGATCTTTTTCTACATGTCGTTTCCCTTCATGTTCGTTTGGAGGTACTGAGCTTTGAATCATCTGCGATTTCTCACTAACTTGATGTCCAAATATTTCATTATTTTTAGCAATGAAATCACTACTTACTTCTTTCTTTGAAAGCATATTATCGAATGAATCTTCAAAAACCTCGAAATTTGTTTCATGAGACCGAGCATACGAACTACTTAGTAATCCAAGATGGTTTACATCATTAGATAAGTCCCAGGATACAAACTCCATGCTTTTAGAGTGAATAGAATCCCTCTCCAATGTACCAGATGCTGAATAAATCATTTCATCAAGTACGTCTGAGTAATCCTCCTCATAAAAAAAATCTTCATTATATTTATTTAGTTTCTTAGATTTCTTCATTGAAATCATCCTCTAATTGAAGTAATAATTCATTCAACCCAGAAAAAGATAATTCCAACATACTTAAAGCGATAGTTCTCATTTTATCCATTACTAGTTTAGAAGAGGTGAAAATATGGCCCACTTTCTGATATGCTACCCTTCCATCAAACACAGAAAATTGAACAAAGTCAGGGCATTGAAGAAACACAATCAACAACTCATCAGTTTCGCCTACCTCTTGACTATTAGATAAATTAATAAAATCCCCACCAATGTTAATGTGAAAATTAATATTAGACTTATCCATACAATCCACCCATACCCTAACTGGACATACACCCGTTCCTTCTATATAAGGGTAGTTATTACCAGCGTGACTTACGTGGCATACCTTTTTCCCTCTACCAATATATCCAGTTATAAGGTTAAATTGTTCGAGTTTTGTATTGTCAAGAAATGCATATGACTCAATCCCATTACTGGCAAGCAATTGAAGATCCTTTTTCTTTTTCAGCATCTTATAAGCGAGCTTCTGTTCAGTCTCTGCGAAGTCATTAAGTAGTTCTTTGGTTTCTGTGTTCATTTCTAACACTTCCTTCTAATTTTGTGATGATCAATTCTAAATAGCGTAATTTTTCTTAATGCGATCACCAACTTAAACATAGTATAGAGGAGAGGTTTTTTGGTAAATTAATGAAACAAGATGTAAATAATTACTACATTAAAGAGACCGTAGTTTCATTAAGAAACTACGGCCTCTTATTAAATGCGCCATCCTTTACTTCTTATTTCATTAAGAAACTTGGTATACTCATCCGCTAAATTCTCTATACTAATTTGACTAAAGTAAGCGTCAACACTTTTAACTAGTTCTTTGAACGTTATCCTCTTCTCTTTTCTATCCGCATACAATCCAGTAATCTCTATAAAGTCATTTGCCATACTCTCTGCCAACCACCATATTCTATTGGCTGTATCTTTTCGCAATTCCTCTACATTATCCTTCATCCATTTAATAGAAACACTCTCAGTTAACGAAATAAAATCTTGCCTATTATTTTTGTTTCTATTCACCCTACTACGGACACTCTTAACCTCAGAGTAAAGCCCCATGAAAATCTCTTTAGAATTTTCATTGGCTGCGAGAGTACGAATATCTTCCATCATCTTGATTTTACTATTCAAAGTTTCTCTTCTGGGTCGCCTAATCAGTTTGTTTAAGCTTAACTTTATATGAAGCCTCTTAAGGTCATCATATGAACTAGGATCAACTCCACATCGTTTAAGCTTAGAATCTTCTAAGGAGGATACTTGAGAATACAACTTGTTACGCAAGAATTTAATTAAGAAAGGAATAAGAATAAAGTTAAGAAGAAAAAAATAATCGTATCCTTGCCTATAGAGATATTTAATCAAAGGGCCGTCTTCTTTATGAAATGCTGAAAGAAAAACTTCCCTTATCTTAAAGTCATCAATTAAAGTAAAGGAAGAAACAAGTTCCAAACCTTTCTTGTTATATTTACTTTGTTTATTACTATTCATTATTTTATGAACTACATCAAATATTAAAAACATAGCTGTGTCTTTTTCAAACATCCGCAATTCTTCTTTGAGTTCATGTTCTGACGCTTGATCTAATAGCTTTTTTAGGAATAAATCCGTACTTTCAATTGCATTTTTGAAAAATACTTTAGAGTCATCCCTTTTTTCAGTTTTATTTACTATACGACCAGTTTGCCTTGTCAAAGTCATCTCACCTGTGTTGAATTTACGTTTAAAAACAACACGATATAACGAACCCGATTTCTTAGAATACTCATGCCAAATTTCATCAGAATTCTTCTCTTTATCCGAAAAACCCTTCTTTGTATTCGGCATTTTAGGAAAGAACCCTTTCATCAAATCGGCTCTTATTCTGTCTCTCTCTATTTCCAACTCCTCAGTTGAAGAATATTTAACACCAAACAAATCACATAGATACTTCTCTGTATAATATTCGAAGAATGCGTTTGGATCTTCAAAGTATTCATTTTCAACAATTGAACTTATATTAAATGACCAAATTTTATTGTTTGCTTTAATAAATTCCAGTTCTTCCTTTGAAAAAGTAATTGCTTCTTCATAAAGAGTATGTAAGGCATGTTCCTTAACAGCTCTACCTAATGAATCCGAGTTAATCTCAAGATAATCACAGACTTCCTCAAATATCGGTCCTAAATCAATTGAATCAATTGTATTATTATAATTTTTAAGCTTTTGTGTGTTATTAAGTTTAAAACCAAAGTAGTCAACAACTATCTCTTCAGCGTCACTAATCGAATGATTAACTATGCTCTCCACCTCTTTCAGTCTCTGTTATATTACCGTTGTTCAGATTTAATTATGTAAGGTCGTTCAAGCCTTGTAAACAATTTCAGATCAGCTACTATGTAAGTAAAATAAAAAAAGAAGAGGATATTATCCTCTCCAAAATTGAAATTTACTTTCTATTAACTAACCTTAGTGAAAGTATAGGTCCCTGATGTGATACCCCATCCCGACGAGTTTTGATTTGGCTTTACTGTTATTTTCAATGTAGCACTATTGCCCTTGAGTGTTAATATAATCGTCCCCTTTTCTCCCCAGCCATCATCATTAAACGAGCTTTCAAACACATTATTTTTCATTGTACCAGAAAGTTCAATAAAAGCTGACTTATCTCTAATGGTATTAATACTAATTTCGATATTAACCTCATTATTTCCATTTGTATTAATAAGAATCTCATTGAGCGAGTTCTTAGGATCAATGTACTGAAACTTTCCACTAACTCCACCGCCAACATCTTGATTCAAATTATATTGTATAAGCTGATAGGTCTGCTTATCATTTATTTTAACCATTTTTATTATCGCTGTTGCTCTGCCAATAAGTTCAGGTTTAAAATCCTTTCCCCATAAATTCTTTGGTTTATAAATCATTTTATCCCCTTCATAGTCAGTAGCAGCATTATAAATTTCTAGAGACACTGAGTATGAACCATCTTTATTTTTATACATTGTCACCGCCTGGGAAAAGTTAGGGGACGGCTCACCCGAAGCTGCTGGCCATTTGTAGGTACCATTAGAATAAGAGTATCTGTCCGTTTTTTGATGCTTAATAGTTAAGCCAAAGTACTTTTTAACAGATTCGGCTACATAGGAGTCCTTGATAGTAAAATATGAACCTTCAACTTTAATTTTATTATCCGCATTAATATAGTTATGTAGAATTGAAAAATTGATTAAATCTGAATCTTTATAACCTTTTGAATTGAAATTACCAAAGTTAACTTCGCTGAAATTACTGAAGAAAGTATTAAGAGCTTGTTTTTTACTATTATCCATTGAGAGGATTAGATTGTTACTCACTGTTTCTGCAAAAGTTCTTTCAGAAATAAAGCTACATGTAGTTAATATAATGAGTACTAGTAAAATAGTTTTAAAACTTTTATAGAACATCTTGTTGCACTCCCTTCCCGAAAATTTGTTATTGTAGAAGATTTACTATACGATCAATACTTTCATTCATATCATCATTAATTTGAGTCTCTTGCTCCATCAAGTCATTAACATGGTCGTATTTCTCAATATCCTCTTGAGATACCTCCCTATATACAGAGTATTCCTTCTCAAAACCTTTGTTATCAACAAGCGTTACTGCATTGGAAACAACCGCCTTTGTTTTATATACCCCTTCCCCGGATAACTCGCTATTCCTAGAAAGCCGCAACACAGCTTGCCAATCAGTCGAAGGAACATAACCAAATGTCTGTGAGTATTCATAACTCGTAACAAAATAATTATCTGAGTAGCTTTCATCTTCTATCGTAAGATTGCCGATCTTAGTGCCTGTATTTTTAATTTTATAATTGACATATACATCGAGATTCTCAACTTGAGATATATCCTTAATTATCCCATATCCCACTTTAGGATGTTCCTTATTGAACTCTTTTAAAGCTTCGTTTGCTTCGATGAATTTTTTAGTGTCCATTAGTATCAAGCCTAAATCACTATTATCTAGAGGTGATAGATTAGTTAGAAACTCCATTTTCTTATATAATTTTTTTACTTTTTCAACTTTCTTTCCTTCAAATACTTCCTTATTCTCAATTAGCTCTTTATGATACTTTTCATTAATATAACTTACAAAGTATGTCTTCATTTGATCATCAGATAATTCATATATGCTCATTAGCTTTTCAGAATCACCCTTTTTAAGATTACTATTAATACTTTTCTCTATTTTTTCATTCATATTGGCATTTGTAGTAGATTTAGAACCACCGAATATTCCGCCAAACCAATTTGATACTTTTGATCCTATTGACTCTCTATCCTCTTTATCAGCACTTTTCGACTTCTCTTCTACTATTGTATTAATTTCCTTCTTTTGGGCTTCTTCTGTCGGAGCGCTAGTGGCTGTGATAATCTTGGTTTGTTCTTCAGCATCTTTTTTTGCTTGTTCTTCAGCGTCCTTCTTGGCTTGCTCTTCAGATGCTTGAATGACCTTCGCTGCTGCTTGTTCTGCTAATTCTATCTTTTTTTCTTTTTCCTTATCTTCCTTTTCCTTAGCGTTATGTATAGCCTGCTCCTCTCTCTGTTTCTGCTGCATAGCTATATACTCAAAAGAATGCTGGCTGCTTAGTTTGGCACTTATTGTTGTCATTCCAATAAACAAAATTACAAAAGAAATTACCCATGCTATAATCTTTTTCCCTATACTTTTGCTCTTGAATAACGGTAAAAACTTTCGTATATTCCCCAAGTTTGTTATAAGTATAAACGGAATAATTATTAACAAGCACACAATGGATATGTTTTCCCACCGAGAGATCATATTATCCTTAGAAGATGCTTGAGGGTCTCCGCTTCCAAGAATCATCATAAATGAAAAGAATAAGAACACAAGATAAGCAATACTTGCTATTATCTTTTTCCATAATCGACCTGTTCTAAAGCCTGGGATTAATAACTTAAATTTTTTCCACATTTCTCTTATTCCCCCATATTATATAATTCACATGACAAAAATTAGGTATATTGTATCATTTTGTTCCAAAATTATACAATCAATATTGTTTCATTTTTCTAGAAAGGTACTGTAAACGCTCGATTAATAATTTCTACATTGCGTATGACAATTTTTATTCACTTAGATTTGATTATAATAGAGCGCCTCCTTAGGATTACAGACCTATTCTCTTGTTAATGGAATTATAAAACACAGCATACAGCATTTCAATCACTATAGTAACTTATATATATAGTCACTATAATGGTTTGTTTCGATTTCACTTAACCTCTATCTTGAGCATAGAGGTGAGTGAAATTGAGTAGAATTTCCGAGGCTGTTGGTTCTCAAATCAAGGTCTTACGGCAAGAACGGGGAATTAGTCAGGAAAAACTTGCTTTGATAGCAGGTGTAAATACATCATATGTTGGACAGATAGAGCGCGGCATAAGAAGCCCCACAATAGATATGCTGGATAAAATCGCTCAGGCACTAGAGGTTGATATAGTAGAGTTATTCCGTTCAGAAACTGACCGGGTCCTACATTCGAACTCAGATACATTAAACAAACTTATGTTCGAATTACGCACCCGTTCCGAAGACGAACAGAATTCCATATATGACATTGTTAAACGTCTTCTAATCTTCAAAGATGCCTAAGCACGAACCATCAATCCTTGTTCCTTTAAACTTACATATTTTTGTCCGGCAATAATCAAATGATCCAATACATCAATACCAATAATTTCACCAGCCTCTATTAAACGATGAGTAATGATCAGGTCTTCATTTGAAGGAGTAGGATCGCCGCTGGGATGGGAATGAGAGCAGATAATTGAGGCACAAGAGCGTTTAATTCCAACTTTGAATACTTCGCGTGGATGGACAATAGAAGCGTTAAGAGAACCTATAGAGATCGTTTCCTTGTGTATCACACGATTTTTTGTATTAAGATATAGACAGATAAAGTGTTCTTTGGTATTGTAACGATGTTCTGGTTCAAGTAAATGAAATGCGTCTTCAGGTTTTCGAATAGCTGGGTATTCAATATCAGGTATAATCAATGTTCTTGCTAACTTTAAAATTGCTACAATTTGTCGAGCCTTACTTGGACCAACACCGTTTATTGAAACTAACTCTTGCTCCGTAACCTCTACTAGATCAGAGGCAGAAGGAAAGCGATTAATTAACTCTTCAATTAAATAACTCCCTTGTTTTTCCCGCAAAGATTCGGTTAAAAGTGACTTCAGTTCAATATGTCGTTGTGTTAGCATTAATATAAAACCTCCAGTATTCTATTTTAGATCAACATTTGTCTGGGTAAGATTGCACTCCACTAACCGCGCTCTGATTCTCGCATATTAAATAGAAAAATGAAGACCGTACACATTTTCGTGTACGGCCTTCATTTAGGATTACTTATCGGCTCTCTTCAAGATTATAATCTCAAAAAGATTATTACTACAATTGAGCGAAACATTATTTACACCTTCATTGAATAAGTCAGTTATCTATAGATAGAATTAATTGTAGTGAAAATTTAAATCAACTAGTATCTCCACATCTAACCTTAATGGGAAGCAGTTCTCTTGTACATTCCCTGAAAAGCAGGTTTTTCTACCCGGAGATTTAAGCATTTATCCTAGTTTTTTTAAGACTAAAAGAAAGAATTAATCAGTATTTCTCTGAACTAGCCATAGCTTTTTCATAATATTCGATATCCTTTGTCATCTCATCAAGCAAATAATTTAAAAGGTTGACTATAATCTCCCTTTCTTCTCCAGGCTTATCATATACCTGAGCTTTTTTAGCCAATTTCATCATTTCTTGAATATAAATCTTAATCATTTGTCGCCCAACCAATCCTCTTCTTTCCAGAAAAGGTAGTCGTTCCTCAGCACTTTTAGACTTTTTTATGGCTCTAGTATTTATCTTGTAATCCACTGCTAAAAATGTAATTTCTGGAATCCCATTAAACCTTTCATCATTTGCCAACTTTTCGAATATTTTATCAGTTAATTCTGTTATGTTACCATAACGTTCCAAATCAATTTGATCAAACTTTTCTAAATCGTTTTCTACCCTTTCTGTTTCAATTGATAATTCCATAAATAGATTAACAAACGGTTGATATAGTTCCCTAAATTCACTATTTTCGTTCACAAATTTTGAGACGTTTGCTTGACGGTAAAATTTAAAGAATTTACTCAAAATCGCGGATAGGCCCTTCATCATAGAACACGCTCCAATTTTGTTAAAAACTACGCTTTTCATTTTCCATTCTTACTCTTTCGAGATGGTGTTTCAGTAAAACACATCATATAAAAAATCTATGTCTCTTCTAAATTCTTTATAAAAGATCAATGATCGAATTTATTAAATTTTTCAAATTCACCGGCAATTTTTTTAATTAGTTTCGATAAATATCCAATTCATTTATTGCTCGTTCAACTTCACTTTTCAAGTCAATATACTTTTCATTTGATTGACGAATAGCTTTTAATACATCAATCGTACCTTTTACACTTGGAAAATATGTTTCTGTATATTCTTCGAGTGAGAAAGACTCTAAGAAATCTCGGAACAACTCTTCTAATTGCTGTTTCAAATCTTGTTTTTCATTTTCGAGTTTATATTCTTCATATGCACTTTTAATCATAGTTATTACATCTACAAAAAGCGGAAGCCAAGCAATAAATTTGGATATTCGTGATGCCCACTTCATTGCACCCCACGGTTTAAATTTTATACTCACCTGAGTCATATCCCGTAATTTTAAAATAGTATCGGCAATTGTTCTTGTAGATTGAGTGCTTACATGTGATGCCAAATTAAGTCCCATCTTTTTAGAAAAACCTAATAGCTGTTCTTGTAACTGATTGTGATACTTCATAGAAGTTTCGACTTCTCGAAGAAGTTGTTGTTGATCAGCAAATAAATGCTCTGTATATTTTTGAATTACTAAATTTATTCTTTCTTGCAGAATGTATCCCTCCTTCCCGATGCGCTCCTGTATCCGCGAACCTAGTTGTTTGCGATTTATTACACCGTCCATATAAAACATCAAATCCTCACGAATCGTTATGATATCTTCCTTTATTTGGTTATGTTTACGAGAAATGTCTCGCTGAAGTTTTTCGATAGATTTTTCTACTTCTCTCTCCTGATTTTGTGTCACCTCAAGTTGGTTGGTTAATTCTTCTTTCATCGCTCTCAATTGAGTTTGTAGTTGTTGAACTGCGTCTTGGATCACACTTATTCCTGCTTTAATTATTAAGCCCTGTTTAGAATTACTTACAAAGTCTTCAATTTCAAAAGCTAATGATTGTATTCGGGATAATTTTATGTATTCTGCCTCATTAGAAAACCAATAATCAAGTCCCTGATCAAATGGATTACCTGATACACAAACAATTTTAGGTGTTTTATCTATAGGAACGATTTCTTGCAGAGTATTTTTCACTACCTCTTTTTTAATATTGCTATGATAAAGGAAGTCCCCATCATCATCCAAGTCTGACACCTCATCCATTTTATTAATAATGAAAATTGAGGAATCGATCTTATTTAAATCTCTAAGCAACCATCGAATAATTGCATGATGACTTTCCTTCAAAGGATTCACAGGATCTACTGTATAGAGAAGAACGTTAGCCTCAGAAATATACTTCTTCGTTATTTTATCGTGAAACATTTCATCAGAGAATAATCCCGGAGTATCCACGATGACATAATCACCATATGGGTATACTTGAATTGAATCCGTGGTGGGTTCAGGCGCAATACGAATATCAAGTTTTTTTGTCAATGCGGAAAGTAATGTTGACTTACCGTCGGTAAATGCACCAAACATGGCGATAATAAACTTTTCATCTTCGAGGTTCTGAATTGTTGTAGAAATCTTATCTAATAGATCTGAGTTCTCCAACCCCAAAGATATCTTCAAGCCTTTAAGTGTGTGTTCTAAGTTCATTAGTTTGTCCTTTAACCTTTTCTTTTGCTCTGTATAAGTTTGAATCATGATCACCCTCTCCTCACTCGTTTAATTGGATGTGACGGACTTATAGATGCATAATAGTCATTAATGCTTGATAGCATTCGGTAGTGAAATTCATCTTTTCCAAGATAATAAAGAATTTCATTGTCAATTCTTATATCAAGTTCATTTAAAATTTGGTTCATAGAAGTAAACTGTTCAAATTTTTGAAGTTGAAGAATATCCAGATTACTAAATATTGATTCTGGCGAGATGCATGCAGCTCGCCTTAAATGTAGATCTAGAATGGTTATTTGCGGTCTTATGCTACTTACATATTCGATAAGTAAGTTTGAAATTTGAATTCGCGATATATTAAGTTCCCGAATTTGTTCTGACAATGAATAACTTAATTTGTCAATAGATCTGACAAATTGATTCACTGTATCTAGTTGCATCTTAACGCTTCTTTCTAATCGGGTTACCTCCCGGCTCATATTAGTCGCCACTTCTTTTTTTATACTCTTAACACTCTTGTCTATTTCGAAATAAGCTTTATCCTTGGCTTCACGTTTTCGTTTTGCCGGGTCATTGAAAAACCAATCCCACAATTTTCGAAGCACTCCAATGACTATAGTAACAACTCCCAAAATCGGATTAATCGCAAAAGTAGTTACAATACCAACTATAGTCAAACCAATATCGAAAATTTGGCCAAAAATATATTCAAAACTTAACTGCATTGTTCTGATAATTTCTCCCAGATTAATGTCACCATTTTTTATTCCATTAAATTTCAATCCAAGATCAATTCTCTTGCGAAGATCATTTAAAACATCTGTAATGTCTTCTCTTAGTCTTGAGATGTGATCATCTAATCTTTTTTTAATTTTGCCCTCGTGTTGATTTTTAGTTCTTTCTAATACACCTTTGATTTCATTCTCTTTATACTCCTTATCAATGCTATCACCTAGAACTCTTTGCATATCAGATTTTAGTAAGTCTAACTGAGAGTCAAGTTCCAACATTATTTCCTGATTGTATTTATTAATAATATGCTCAACTTTCAACGTTGCTTCTTTAACTTGTGTTTTTAGAAACCTAATATCTGTATCAAAATTTTTCTTTTCCCGAAGAATACTTGATAGCACTGATTCTACCGCATGAACTAGCTTAAAAGTATTATTCACGGCAATTTCTTTAGGCGCTTGTTCATATAATCGTTTTATTTCATCCTCCAGATCACCAAATCGACTGAAATCATAAGCTTGTTCAATACTACCGAAAATAGATATAGCCTTACTCCGATCATTTATAAAGTCTTCTCTTGTTGGTTTTCCAACAGAAATGTAGGCAAGGTGTGAATTGAGCATAAAACTGCCTTTATACTGTGTTCCAATAATAGACCTCACTTTATCTTCAGTACGCGCTTGAACTACTTTTGTATTTTCAGATATAAGTTCCTTTACACGAGTATACACACTAGGTCTAGCTCTAATATTAAGAATAATATATACTTTTGCTTGATCTTTTAAATATTTTTTTATCTTTAGAAGTGTGCCATCCTCGGGTTCTTTAGCTGCTGTTGTTACATAAAATATGATATGAGACTTAGTCACTGAGTTTCGTATTTCTTCTTCATATTTACGCTCATTCCCTTCGATACCAGGCATATCCATAAGGTGAACTCCGTTCCAAGTCCGACTCAATTTTCGTTGTGTAAAATCTTTACGACCGTCACCAATCCCTTCATCATCCCCCTGTAGCAGGGCCCCAATTGTAGTACTTTTCCCAGCATTAGTTTCGCCAAAGAAAGATACATTAAATGAATTCCATTCAACGTTCAACATTAACTTATCAATTGTGCTTTGAATACGAACGATGCCTTTGACGATCTCCTGGTGTATACTAGAAATCGCTTGGTCTATTTTCTCATTGTCCGTCTCTTTCAAAGAAATATCCCGAATCGCAGACATTACACTTAATATATTCTCTGCATTTCTGCTAAGGCTCTGCATATAGTTCTTCATTTTCACCCCACCTAAATCAATAAATGTAATATCCTACTTTCTATATTACTACCTTGAAAGATCATAGGTGTAACTTTTTTACAATAGCAAGCACCCAAGTCTAGTATATCGAGAATAAGACTTGGGTGGTTTCCCTAACGTCACTCATCTCATTACATTAGTAAATTTTTTACTAATCTTCATTTTTTCTTTATCAATATCACTTTACTCACTCTTCTCTCTTTTGCCCACGTAATGCTCTGCTCATTGCACTGACTGTATCTCTGTGGGTTTTATCAAATAAATGAGTGTATATTTTATTTGTCGTTCCGATATCAGAATGCCCTAAGGCCTCGGAGATTGATTTTAAATCAACACCTTCAAAATTAAGAATACTTGCAAAAGTATGTCGGAGATCGTGTAGCCTTATTTTTGGTAGATTATTTTTTTTAAGAAAATCACTAAACTGTTCTGTTACCGTATTAACTCGAAATGGAATTCCATCGTCACGAGTAAATACATAACCACTATCGACATAATCTTTTCCAAACATTTTTTTATATTCATCCTGTTTTACTTTGGTCTTTGCCAATAGTTCATAAACCTCATCATCAATATATAGCGTTCTTTGACTCTTGTCTGTTTTAGGCTTTTTAATAACTATAGATTTTCCAGCGCTCGTCCTTACTGTTTTTATATGCAATATTCGATTTTGCATATCAACCCCTTTTTCCCACATTAACCCAGTGATTTCGGATCTTCTCAGTCCCAAATATGCCGATAGGTAAACCGGAAGTTCTAATTTAGTGTCTTTTACAAGATTCAATAGTATGCTTAACTGCTCCTTAGTATAAGCTTTCCCTTCAAATTTATTTGATCTGGGCAAAGAAACAGCATCTGCAACGTTCCTATGTACAAACTGTTGCTTGAGTCCATAGTCTAGCGCTTTTCGAATATTGGCATGATGCTTTCGTACAGTATTTGGAGACAAGCCCTTCTCATCCATTAGATACTTATAATAATCCTGTATATGCCTGGGTTGTAGCTTTTGGAGTTCAATCACTCCGAGATATGGCACCACATGTTTATACAAAATATTTCGATACCCATAAGCAGTGGTTTCTTCACAATTGTACTTTACGTAATTATCCATCCAATGATCTAAGAACTCAGATACCGTCATTCTATTACTCTCGACCAAAATATTTCTTTGTTGATTATATTCAAATTCAGAAAGAATTTTCTTAGCCTCTGACTCAGTATATGCATAAGCATATTCCCTCAATCTCTTACCAAGCCTGTCCTTACCCAGTTCTTTGGTTACTCTGTACTTCTTTCCAATCTTTTTTATGCTACCAGCCATCTAGTTATCCTCCTTTATAATTTTTTTAAGAATAAGAAACGGGAAGTCTACAGACTTTCGATTACTGCTGTAGTTCACTGTGTCCGTTTCTTAGATCTAAACTTTATGTTCTACCCCCAAGAATAAAAATAGAGAGTTGGACATTTGATATGTCCAACTCTCATAAATAATAAGCCTCTCGCGAGGACTACCTATCAGCATAGGTATCTACAAATATAATATATAAGCAAAATATATAACTTTACGCTTATAATTTGCATTAGTCCAAATTAAAACAAATGACATACTTCTTATGGATTCATACAGCAGTTTTTAAATTTTTTCCCACTCCCACAAAAACAAGACTCATTTCTACCAATAGAAATAGAAGAAGTTTTTGCGATACCGTAGGATGTAAATACACCCGATTTTTCCTTTTTCATTTGAGTTGCCTTTTTTAAATTATTTTTTGCAGTTTGATAAGTAGAATCGCATGCAATTGACTTTCTGAAAAGTTCTATTGCTTCATTTAGTAGACCATCCCGCATCTTAATAACACCTAAACTATTATATTGCTGGAACAAAAGGATGGACTTAAAGGAAATCGCCTTTTCCAAGTACTGCTCCGCTTTATTGTGTACATTCAGATGGAGATAACAATTCCCAATAGAACCATTAATAGCAGCGATAGAATTAACAGAGGATGTGTCTATAAATTCAAGCGCCTTTCCATATTCTACAATCGCCTCTGAGTATCTACCTTGATCATAAAGATCGTCAGCTTGTTTTCGAAGCTTAGCTAAAATCATAGAATCCAATAGTTTTTCATCCTCATGAGAACTTTTAAATACGTCAGGAACATGCTTTATCATGAGTTCCATAGCTTTATCTTTGGTTCTGGCGTATTTTAGTGTCATACTACCGCGAGAATATATGGAATAAATTGTATCGTAGGTAGTTCCATCCAAACCAGTAATATGAATTGGACTATTTCCCGAAACAAGCTTTAAATGGA
Source organism: Paenibacillus sp. NPDC057934 (assembly GCF_042887565.1). Classification (NCBI taxonomy): domain Bacteria; kingdom Bacillati; phylum Bacillota; class Bacilli; order Caryophanales; family Paenibacillaceae; genus Paenibacillus; species Paenibacillus sp. NPDC057934. The sequence goes on along the minus strand of NZ_JBHVPB010000004.1, from coordinate 49,171 downwards.
ACGTGATTTTATTTTTTTTCATATCCGGTGCAATAATAGAGGTAATCGCTAATTTAGATAATGTTTTGGGCATGTCTTCAGACTTAATGATCTCTGATACATCCATTACTTTTATGTTCTGACTATTCATAAACTCAGAGGAAATTTGAATTTTATCGTTTATAAATGATACATTATGAACTAAGATAATCTTCAGTAACGCCTTATAGATTTCTTCCTCACTTAACGGACCATTCTCGTTTTCAATCCTTATAGCAGTTTCCTCATTAATTCCTAATGCGCTGTTCATATAGTGAATAGAGAGATTGTTGATCTGACTAATACACCTTATCTCTCCCTCTGTATCACCTAGCTTCCGATATACTTCTATTGCTTTTTTGTATAACTCAGCTTTTTCTAAACGTTCAGCCTCGGACCTCCATTCCTTTACAGTTGTCTCACTCTCTATTTGCAATTGCAGTAAATCAAACTGATTCACTTTATCTAAATAAGGCATGAGTAACGGAATAAATTTACTTTCTTCCCTGTCCTCTATCACATAGAGTTGATCGCGTGCTCGGGTTGCCGCAATATATATTAAATTATAAAAAAATCTGTAGAATTCATTCTTCTTAGCATTACCATCAACTATTCTTTCCCAATACATAAAATAACTCGATATTATGTTTACCATCAGTATGTTCTTATACTCGAGACCCTTAATTTCATGAATTGTAAATACTCGATTGATAGGATAATCTTCTAGGAGCATTCTATCTCTCTCTTCAGAAGTTGCCACCACAATTGCACAATAATCTCTCTCGTTCATTTTCTCAAATAGTTGTTTACGATCATCTTTTGAGTATTGAATGAATAATGGACGATTCCCTGATCTAATAGGTATTTCTGGTATATCACGAGATTGTTTTCCGATATGATTTGCCCTCAGTTCTGATAGTCCATTCACAAACCGTACAATTTCAGATACGCTTCGATAATTTTTGTATAACCCTCGTTCTTCTATTTTAGTAGATTTTTCATAGAATTTTCTTTTCAGATAATTCATGTTATCGACACCACTGTAAATGTTTTGATTAGCGTCTCCCAGCACTAAATAGTCCTCGTCATTCTTAGATAAAGTAGTTACCAAGACGATTTGTAATTCACTCATATCTTGGAATTCATCAATTACGACAAACTCATAGTCTGAAACATCCTGGCTCGCATGCTGCTGCATGCATAACCTCGCTAGGTCATTATCATCAACATAATTATTTTGCTGTAACCATTTATTATAACTCAAAGCAATTCGATATATCTTTCTCTTATCATCTATAGAAAGAGAAGTCTGACTTTTTTTAATATAGGAAGATTCTGATATAACTTTTTGTTTATCTGATTCATAATCATAGCCTCCCTTGATGACACCAGAAATTTCAAACCACACAGATAAACTATCCAAAACCTTTCCTCTATCCAACTGACTTACATTCTTATACCATAAATCAAATTCGGGGAATTGAACGATTTGTTGATTAGAAATAGATAATTTGTTGAGACAATATTCATTTAAGCTTAAAAAATCAACCATTTCTAATGGTGAATCTTTATATTTCTCAAATATGTTTTTTGATTGTTCTTTTAAATATCGAGAGCATGTAATATAAGCAGTCTTTATGCCAGCCTTGTTATTTAAGATTAGCTTTCGAATACCAATTATAGATTTTCCGCTACCGGCACTTCCATAAACTAAAAGTGGTTTATCGAAGATAGTTAGACAATCATACTGATCATTATTTAAATAATAAAGATAGTCTTCATTATTTTCGTCCAACAACATAGCTATGTACTCATCTTCCAAAATAATACTTGTTAATTGAGAAGCATCCAAATAAGCGTTCTGCTTAATATATTCACTATAGTGACTTTCAATATATGTATCTACTTCATCATCATGATAATTTTCTGATAACATCTCAAAATCATAAGCTTGAACTTGATCTAAATTACGATCTAAATCCCGAGATCTCCTAATTTGTTCATCATGATTGCAGTACCGCAGAAAGATTATGTTTTCTACTTCACGTTCTTCTTTTATAGTAAATAGAACTCTATCTCCGTTATTAATCCTAAACTTATAGATATCTGTGCCTGCTACCCTTCTAACCCAGAATCCATTAGAGACATCAAATAGCATACGACATTTTAATAGTTCGTTGTTAAATATCTGGATTTTTTTCAACACAAATTCCTTTTTATTCAAAGGAATATCCTTTAAAAATTGTTTAGTTATCAACATTTAAATTCTCTCTCCTTCATCGATTTACAATATATTAAATCTAGGGTAGCGCGAGAAGTTGGCATGTCCAATTTACTCTTATCTCATTAACCCATTAGTCCTATTTGTTTTTCTTAACAATGAATTACTAAAATAGACTTATTCGAAACACATTCTTTTTTTCCTTTTTTTATTATAGTATATAATTTCTAATAATAGGTAATTGAACAATTTTAATGGAGGGACTATTTTGAAAACTTATTTTGTTATTGAATACTCTTATTCTATTCAGCATGATATAGATTACTATGAAAATTATAGTGGCTATGAAGAGGTCTATGCATATGAGGCTGAAGATGCTATTCATGAGGTTGAACAACAAATAGGTCAATGCTTAAATCTAAAAACAGTTGCTTATTCTAATAAAAATGCTGAAAAGATAAAGTTGAAATATGACTTACCTCAGATAAAAAAATTATTAGAGACTGGTTCAATTCAAAATCAAGAACAACAACAAATATTAAAAAAATGGATAGCCCATTCGGAAAAAATCATAAATTCCTAATAATCATTTTAAATAGTTTACTTAGAAGATTTACTTTAGTATTCTACCTTAAGACTTTCTACCTTACACAAAACCGGAAATGAAAAAGCGGTGATTCTCTACTAATGGAGAATCACCGCTTTTTGTTCAATCTTTTATCTCGCTGCTTTTATAAAACTTACCTTTGCTTCTCCAAGACTCTTTAATTCCGTAAGGGCCGACATGATCAAGAATTGCAATCAGCAAGAGTACTCCCTCAATTGCATACACTTATATGGAATAATGAGCGTGGAAAATAACGCTGAAACACGAGAACGTTAGTGTATATACTATCCTTATCTCTTGGGCTTCAGTCCTTCCTCTGATACGAGATATTCTCACAAAGTTTATTACCAATTCATGTCTTGGAGATTGATATATGGGTTAAAAGACAGCAAAAACTTGTAGACCAATGGTCTACAAGTTTCACAAAAATAAGAGTTCAAAAAATCCGTGTCTACAATTGGGCTACATTTTGTACCTACTTACGTAAAAAACCCGCTCTCAGAGCGGGTTTTAAGATGGAGCCGAGGGGAGTCGAACCCCTGTCCGAAGATAACGGCACATAAGTTTCTACGAGTGTAGTCACAGTTTTGATGTCACCCGAGTATCGCCCCGTAACCGGCTATACGTTGGGTCAGCCTGATTATCTTCTTCCGTTGACCCCAGGCGGAGACCAAGCGGCGTATCCCACTACTTGTTAGCCCCTATCCCTGTCACATGGGCGATGCAGGGTAGAAGCACGCACACAGGTTATTAAGCTGCGAAAGCGTAGTTGTTTTGTTGTTTGCCGTTTAATAGGCTTTAGCGTTGATGAAGCGGACGCGTCCCCACTACTCGCTGCTCATGCTCGAACTACCCCCGTCGAATCCAAGAACGGCCCCTCATTAAAAAGGGCGCTTCGGATTAAGCGGATCATCCAGCAAGAGAGATCCAATCCACAGCTTCTTCATCAGAAGACTGTTTAGAAGCAATTACTTTACTTACACAGTATATCACATTTATCAACACTTTAACACGTGGGTTAAAGGAATTGAAGGTTGAAACTGGAACCATACCAATTTGCGTAGCAACGAGGTTATCTGGCGACCTTTTGCTTCTCGCGCAGCGCACGTTGAATATCGCGTTGTGCATCTTTTTTGGCGGCAGTATCACGTTTGTCGTACTGTTTCTTCCCTTTACCCAGGCCGATCAGCAGCTTCGCATAGCCATTGCGTATGTAAATCTTCAGCGGCACGATGGAGTAGCCATCCTGCTTCGATAGACCAAGCAGCTTGTGAATCTGCACCTTATGCATCAATAACTTGCGGGTACGTGTGGGATCTTCAGGATTGGAACGGTTACCCTGCTCAAAAGGACTGATATGCATATTGTGAATGTGAATCTCGCCATTACGAATCGTGGCAAAAGCATCCCCAATATTGGCGCGCCCGTTACGAAGCGATTTGATCTCCGTTCCCGTCAGCACCATGCCAGCCTCAAAAGTGTCCTCGATAAAATAATCATGGGATGCTTTTTTGTTCTGGGCGAGCACTTTCCCGTCTGCCTTTTTACCCATGAGAATCACTCCTTGAATCATATTTCATAAGTCATCCGAACGTCAGATCTATATTGTAACAAATGGAATCCACGGAGCGCAAGGAAGTTGGCAATTCGGTCTCCAATTTTTACTTAACCTTCTCCTCGTGTCTTGGAATTTTGTGTGTCTTCGTCCCTTAGGAGTATGGAATTGAGGTTTATCGCTGCACCTAGGGCTCTTTCGGGCTAAGCAAATACTTATCTACTGCTGTAAAAAGAACGCCGTTCCCTGCAAGCAGAGAACAGCGTCTTCATAAGTATTCTTTCAGCAGCTGTTGCGCTGCGAGTTATTTCTTTTTCTTCTTACGGCTCTTGCCCTCGCCGTCTTTACGCTTAGAGGATACCTGTTCCGCGGTCTCCACGTTGCCCGGGGTCACGGCTTGTCCGATGAACACGCCGCCCTTGGCTTTTTTCTTGCGGCGCCCTTTGCCTTCGGCGCCTGCGCCCACACCAGCAGAGCTGGTGCCGCCGCGGTCTTCCCGGCTGCGAAACTTCGTGCTGCCGTCTACGCCGCGGAAGTCGCTGCGGCCGTTGCGGTCATGTCCGCTGCCTGGCGCGCTGTAGCCGCCTTTGCCAGACCCAAAGCCGAAGTTGATGCCCCCACTTCGGCCCTGCTCCTTCGCGCCGCCAGCGGTACGCTCGGCGCCGTCGCTGCGCTCCGCACCCGTGCTTACGCCGGGAGCGAGCACCGCTGCTGCCCGGCTCGCATCCTCGCCGGCCCCACGACCGCCGCGTTTACGCTTCCCGCGGCCACTGCCAGCCGCACTGCCTTCGGCACCGCGCGGCATTTCCCAGGCGCGTGCACCAGCCGCGCCTGTCTTGCCTTTGCCGGCCTTGCCCGCATCGGCCGTAACACCCGCGCCCTTACCTCTGCCTGCCTTGCCGGCATCGGCTGTAACACCCGATCCGGGCTTGCCTTTGCCGCCACGGCCTTTACCAGCGCCAGCCTTACCGCTGCCCGGCTTGTTGAACCCGCCTGGACGGCCGCCCTTACCTCCGCGGCCGCCGCCAAAACCACCGCTGCGGCGCTCGCCTGCCGCACGCGGCTTCATATCGACGAGTTCGAAGTCGATCGTATGGTCGTCCATGTTCACACGGGCGACCCGAATCTTCACCTCGTCACCGATGCGGAACACCTTGGAGGTGCGCTCGCCAATGAGTGCCATATGGGCTTCGTCGAAGTGGTAATAATCATCCGTCAGTGCGCTGAGACGAATAAGGCCTTCGACGGTATTTTCCAGCTCAATGAACATCCCGAAGCTAGTGACACTGCTGATCATGGCGTCGAATTCCTCGCCAACCTTATCCAGCATGTACTCTGCTTTCTTCAGCTGTTCGGTATCCCGCTCTGCTTCTACCGCTACGCGTTCGCGCTCAGAGGACTGCTGGGCAATATCCGGCATACGGGTAGCTAGATATTCCTGTCTCTTCGGAGTCAGCACACCGCCGCCTTCAATCACCTCGCGCATCACCCGGTGAATGACCAGATCGGGATATCGGCGAATTGGCGATGTGAAGTGGGAATAGTATTCCGCAGCAAGGCCAAAGTGGCCTGTGCTTTCCGCATCATATTTAGCCTGCTTCATAGAGCGAAGCATCATCGTGCTGATAACCGTCTGTTCCTTCGTACCCCGAATCTCCTCCAGGAGGTTCTGCAGCGCACGCGGGTGAACAGAGTTGCCACGGCCTTTGACATGATGGCCGAAGTTGGCCGCAAAAGCCATAAAGTTCTGTAGCTTCTCCGGGTCCGGGTCTTCGTGAATCCGGTATAAGAAAGGAACCTTCAGCCAGTGGAAATGCTCCGCCACCGTCTCATTGGCAGCCAGCATGAATTCTTCGATAATCTGCTCAGCAACAGAACGTTCCCGTTTTACAATATCTACAGCTTTGCCGTTCTCATCAACAATGATCTTGCTCTCTTCAAAGTCGAAGTCCACTGCCCCGCGCCGCATCCGTGCATCGCGCAGTTTCATGGCCAACTCTTTCATCAAACGGAAGTCTTCGATCAGCGGACTATAACGTTCCAGCAACTCAGGATCTTCATCTTCCAGAATTCTGCGAACATTTTTATAAGTCATCCGCTCTTTGGTACGAATTACGCTCGTGAAGACATCATGCTTCACAACCTTCATATGCTCGTTGAACTCCATCTCACAGGACATCGTCAAACGGTCCACCTGCGGATTCAAGCTGCAAATCCCGTTCGACAACCGGTGTGGCAGCATTGGGATTACCCGATCCACCAAATACACACTGCATCCGCGGTCATAAGCTTCTTTATCGAGCTCTGAGCTCTCACGCACATAATAGCCGACGTCCGCAATGTGAACGCCCAGTTTGTAGTTTCCGTTCGGGAGCCGTTCTACGTTGACTGCGTCATCGAGGTCCTTCGCATCTTCACCGTCAATGGTAACAATGTTCAGACCGCGCAGATCACGCCGTCCCTGCTGAACGATCTCTTCTTCGGTAATGGCATCTGGAGCAGTGTTCGCCTCCGCCATAACTTCCTCTGGGAAAGCCTCCGGCAGCTGGTGCTTGCGGATGACCGACAGAATGTCGATGCCTGGATCATCCTTATGCCCAAGAATTTCGATAATCTCCCCTTCAGCCGCTGACCGGCCCTCCGGATAATTCACGATGCGTACAACGACTTTCTCACCGTCCACCGCACCATTAAAGGATTCCTTAGGAATAAAAATATCCCGGTTGATTCGTTTATCATCAGGCAACACAAAACCATAAGTCTCCAGGCTTTGGAATACGCCTACAGTCTGCAGCACACCTCTTCTAACAATCCGTACTACCTCACCTTCCATCCGTCCACCGGATGGACTCTTGGAGCTGACGCGCACCAGCACGATGTCGCCATTCATGGCACCCTTTAGGTCGTTCGCATGGATGTATACGTCAGGATGTTCCCGATCATCGGGGATAAGAAAAGCAAAGCCTTTGGCATGTGCCTGCAGTCTTCCGCGCAGCAGGTCCATCCTCTCCGGCACACCGTAGCGGCTTTGACGGGTCAACACCATACGGCCGTCCTGCTCTAAGGCAATCAGCAGTTCCTCGAACGCTTTGAACTCGTTGCTATCTTCCAGAGCGAAATGGCTCACCAGTTCGTCGTAAGTCATAGGTTTGTAAGCTGTTTCGCGCATAAAATCTAGTAGTATTTCCTGTGTTATCATTTGTTCCTTCACCTCGGCCCTCCGCGGCTCCGTAGCCGCTGGCATATATGTATGGCTTGTCCCTATAGGATAAATATGCCGCAAGTAAAATTTACCTTCACCTACTTCATACCCTAGTATACACGAAATCAATCGTCGGCATCCCTAGAACTGTAATCTGGACGTTAAGTCGGGACAAAAAATTCAGATATACAACAAAAAAAGCCTTCGCTCTGTTCCATCCAGAAGAGAGCCAAGGCTTTGCATGTACATTATAAAGAAATCTAGTCAATAAATACAGCAACAAGAATCGCCATGATGAAGAATCCAGCTGCCAGACCAACTGTTACACGTTGCAGTACGAGTTCCATACCACGTGCCTTTGTTTTACCGAAAAGATGCTCAGCACCGCCGGAGATGGCACCGGAAAGACCTGCGCTTTTCCCCTTTTGTAGAAGAACGACCGCAATCAGACCGATCGAAAAAACAAGGAGCAATACTTTCAAAAAGATATCCATTCACTTCCACCTCCTAAGTCTAAGCATCATTATCTATAGGCATTTAGGGTTCACGAATCTTAAACAGCATTTTTATTTTATCATAACAACTGGGGTAATACAACCAGTAAGACCATAAGTTCCTTTGAAATCCAGCGATTTGTCTACAATCAAAAAAAGACCTGCCGAAATCGACAGGTCTTCTGTTCACCTCTGCAAGAGAAGTGAATTATCTTTTAAGGTTGTAGAAGGATTTCAGGCCGTTGTATTGAGCCAATTCACCCAGTTCGTCTTCAATACGAAGCAATTGGTTGTATTTAGCAACACGGTCTGTACGGGAAGGAGCGCCAGTTTTGATTTGACCAGCGTTAGTCGCAACTGCGATGTCAGCGATGGTGCTATCTTCGGATTCACCGGAACGGTGAGAGATAACTGCTGTGTAACCAGCGCGTTTAGCCATTTCAATGGCGTCGAAAGTTTCAGTCAGTGTACCAATTTGGTTAACTTTAACCAAGATGGAGTTACCGATACCTTTTTCGATACCTGTTGCAAGACGCTCAGTGTTTGTAACGAACAAGTCGTCACCAACCAATTGAACTTTGTCGCCCAATTTCTCAGTAAGCAATTTCCAACCATCCCAGTCGTCTTCGGACATACCGTCTTCGATGGTGATGATTGGGTATTTATCAACCCAAGAAGCAAGAAGGTCAACATACTCAGCGGAAGTGTAAGATTTACCTTCGCCAGCAAGTGTGTATTTACCGTCTTTGTAGAACTCAGTGGAAGCAACGTCCATACCCAGGAATACGTCAACACCTGGTTTGTAACCTGCTTTTTCGATCGCTTCGATGATTGTAGTGATTGCTTCTTCGTTGGAACCAAGGTTCGGTGCGAAACCACCTTCGTCACCTACAGCTGTGTTCAAACCTTTGGAGCTAAGTACGGATTTCAAGTTGTGGAAGATTTCAGCACCAACGCGCAGAGCTTCTTTGAAGCTTGGAGCCCCTACAGGAAGAACCATGAACTCTTGAACGTCGATGTTGTTGTCCGCATGCTCACCACCGTTGATGATGTTCATCATTGGTACTGGAAGAGCTTTAGCGTTGAATCCGCCAAGGTATACATACAAAGGTACATCCAAAGCGTCTGCAGCTGCGCGAGCTACAGCCATGGATACAGCCAAGATAGCGTTAGCGCCGAGTTTACCTTTGTTGTGAGTACCATCAAGGGCGATCATCAATTTGTCGATACCCAATTGGTCAAGAGCATCCATACCGATAACTTCTGGAGCGATGATTTCATTTACGTTCTCAACAGCTTTCAGAACACCTTTACCCAGGTAACGGGATTTGTCGCCATCACGAAGTTCTACAGCTTCGTGTGCACCAGTGGAAGCACCGGAAGGAACGATAGCGCGGCCTTTAGCGCCGGATTCAAGGTAAACGTCAACCTCTACAGTAGGGTTACCGCGGGAGTCAAGGACCTCACGAGCATATACGTCAGAAATAATAGTCATGTTAGTTAATCTCCTTTTAACGTTGGTATAGTCTTAATCTTGCTTTATTAAACATTCCAGCGCGGATAAAACTTACTTGCGGCTGGCAATCATGGATTGTCCGGTCATTTCCGCAGGTTGCGGAAGGCCCATTAGATCCAGAATAGTTGGTGCTACATCCGCCAGAATACCCGCATCACGCAGTACAACATTTTCATCGGTGAGGATAAACGGTACAGGATTGGTAGTGTGCGCCGTGAACGGACGACCGTTCTCGTCAAACACCATATCCGCATTACCGTGGTCAGCGATAATAATTGCTACACCGCCCTTGGCAACAACCGCGTCTACTACTTTACCTACGCACTCATCTGTGACTTCAACAGCCTTGATAGTCGGCTCCAGCATGCCGGAGTGTCCAACCATATCGGGATTGGCGAAGTTCAGGATAATAGCATCTTGTCTATCGGCTTCGATCTCCGCTACGCAGGCTGCAGCCACTTCGTATGCGCTCATCTCTGGCTTCAAGTCATAGGTTGCTACCTTCGGAGAGTTAATCAGAATACGAGTTTCCCCAGGAAGCTCTTCATCGCGGCCACCGCTGAAGAAGAAGGTTACGTGCGGATACTTTTCAGTCTCTGCAATACGCAATTGCTTCTTGTTATTCTGTACTAGCACTTCACCGAGCGTGTTATCCAGGTTCTTCGGCGCATAGGCTACGTATCCTTGCACCGTTTCACTGAATGTCGTCAGACATACGAAATGCAGTCCTTGCGGGAACAACGGACCCCGGTCGAAACCGCGGAAATCGGAATTGGTGAAGACTTGCGACAGTTGAATCGCACGGTCTGGACGGAAGTTCAGGAATACTACGGAATCTCCGCTTTCTACCGTTGCCAGAGGCTTGCCTTCGCTATCCACGATTACACTTGGTTCAACGAATTCGTCAAAGACGGAATTCTCATAAGAAGCCGTGACCGCTTGAAGTGCGTCAGTGTATTTCGGACCTTCACCATACACCATAGCACGGTAAGTCTTCTCTACCCGTTCCCAACGTTTGTCGCGGTCCATCGCGAAATAACGTCCGGATACAGTAGCAATTTGACCTACGCCTACTTCATCGATCTTCGCAAGAAGATCCTGCACGAACTTCTTACCGCTGTCAGGCGCTACATCGCGGCCATCCATAAAGGCATGGATATACACGTCGTGCATATCTTCCTTCTTCGCTAGATCAAGCATCGCGAACAAGTGTTGAATATGGCTATGTACCCCTCCGTCGGATACAAGAGCGTACAGATGAAGCTTTTTACCGGTTGTTTTTGCGTTTCTTACTGCCGCAACAAGCGTCTCGTTATCGAAGAATTCTCCGTCACGAATCGATTTGTCAATACGGGTAAGATCCTGATATACGATCCGGCCGGCACCAATGTTAAGGTGACCCACTTCAGAGTTCCCCATTTGTCCTTCCGGCAGACCCACAGCTTCACCGCAAGCAGTTAGCGTGGTGTTCGGATATTGTTTCAGGTAACGATCGTAATTCGGCTTGTTGGCTTGAGCAACTGCGTTGCCTTCATCCGTACCGCGCAGACCGAAACCGTCCATGATAATAAGAGCTACAGGTCTTGGTGCTGACATTCTTACTTCGCCCCCTCAACCAGGGACACGAAGGAATCAGGTTGAAGACTGGCACCGCCGACGAGAGCGCCGTCGATGTCGCTTTGACCCATGTACTCCGTTACATTCTCAGGCTTCACACTGCCGCCGTATTGAATGCGAACCGCTTCAGCTGTTGCTTCATCATACAGACCTTTTACAAGGCTACGGATGTAGGCAATAACTTCATTAGCGTCTTGGGAAGTAGAGGATTTACCTGTACCAATCGCCCAGATTGGCTCATAAGCGATAACCACTTTAGCTGCTTGCTCAGCACTTAGGCCTTGGAATGCAGCTTCCGTTTGAACTTTACAAACGTCTTTAGTTTGGTCAGCTTCACGCTCTTCGAGCTTTTCGCCAACACATACGATTGGAGTAATGCCGTGACGGAATGCTGCGTGCAGCTTCTTGTTCACGATTTCGTCTGTCTCGCCAAAATAAGCACGACGCTCGGAGTGGCCGATGATAACATAATCCACGCCAAGATCGCTAAGCATTACGCCGCTGATCTCGCCTGTGTAAGCTCCGTTATCTTCGAAGTGCAGGTTTTGTGCGCCAATCTTGATGTTAGTGCCTTTTACTGCTGCTACCAAAGCAGGCAGGTTAGTGAATGGAGCGCAGATTACAGTCTCTACGCCTTCTACTTCTGCTTTGCCTTTGATGTCGGCGATAAAGCTCTCTGCTTCCGGAACAGTTTTGAACATTTTCCAGTTGCCAGCGATAATAGGTGTTCTCATGGCTTGGTTGCCTCCTTCTACGTCTTACTTATCGTTAAGTGCTTCTACGCCAGGAAGAGCCTTGCCTTCCATGAATTCCAGGGATGCGCCGCCACCAGTGGAGATGTGATCCATTTTGTCAGCCAAGTGGAATTTCTCTGCTGCCGCTGCGGAATCACCACCGCCGATTACAGTGTAACCTTCTGTAGTTGCGCAAGCATTAGCTACTGCAAGTGTACCTTCTGCAAACTTGTCGATTTCGAATACGCCCATAGGACCGTTCCATACAACCAGCTTGGAGTTTTTGATTACATCAGCATAGATTTCGCGAGTTTTTGGTCCGATATCAAGACCTTCCCAGCCTTCTGGAATTTCATTGAAAGGAACAATCTTCGTGTTGGCATCAGCGCCGAATTTGTCGGCTACCACAACGTCAACTGGAAGCAAGAAGTTCTTGCCAAGTGCTTTGGCTTTCTCGATGAATCCAAGAGCAGTATCCAATTTATCGTTGTCCACTAGGGAAATACCAATTTCAAATCCCAATGCTTTAGTGAAAGTGTAGGACAAGCCGCCACCGATCAAAACATTGTCTGCCAGATTCAGCAGGTTATCGATCACGTCGATTTTGTCTTTTACTTTGGAACCACCGATGATCGCAGTGAAAGGACGTTCCGGATTGGACAATGCTTTACCAAGTACGGACAATTCTTTCTCCATAAGCAGACCAGATACCGCTGGTAGGAAGTGAGCGATACCTTCTGTGGATGCATGCGCACGGTGAGCCGCGCCAAATGCGTCATTCACGAACAGGTCAGCCAGTTCTGCGAACTGCTTCGCCAGTTCTGGATCGTTCTTCTCTTCACCCGGGTAGAAACGAACATTCTCAAGTACGAGAACATCGCCTTCGCCAAGCTCAGCGATTTTGGCTTTAACGGCTTCGCCAACTGCTTCATCTGCTTTTGCCACTGGTTTGCCAAGTAGCTCGGACAGACGCTCAGCAGCAGCTGTCAAACGCAAGGAATCTACGAATTCACCTTTAGGACGGCCCATATGGCTGGCCAAAATGACCTTTGCACCGTTCTCGATCAAGTATTTAATCGTAGGCAGCGTTTCACGGATACGAGTATCATCTGTAATCTTACCATCTTCTACAGGAACATTGAAATCGACGCGTACAAATACCCGTTTACCCTTTACTTCTACATCACGTACACTCTTTTTGTTCATGACAGTTTCCTCCACACCCATAGTTTATCCGAACAGGAATTACAAGGAATGCATTTAGAAAGAGCGGAAACAAGGAACATCTGTTTCCGCTCTATAGATAATGCTTATATAAAAGTGATATTACTTAGCGATTTTTGCGAAGTGCTCCAAAGTACGAACCAATTGAGCAGTGTAGGACATTTCATTGTCATACCAAGCAACGGTTTTAACCAGTTGTTTGTCGCCAACAGTCAATACTTTAGTTTGTGTAGCATCGAACAGGGAACCGAAAGTGATACCCTTAACGTCGGAAGATACGATTTCATCTTCAGTGTAGCCAAAAGTTTCTGGATCGGAAGCTTCTTTCATCGCTGCGTTCAGTTCTTCAACAGTAACGTTCTTATCAAGAACTGTTACAAGCTCAGTCAGGGAACCAGTTGCAACTGGAACGCGTTGAGCCGCGCCGTCGAGTTTGCCTTTCAGTTCTGGAATAACCAGACCGATTGCTTTAGCAGCACCGGTAGTGTTAGGGATGATGTTCTCAGCAGCTGCACGTGCGCGTCTGAAGTCACCTTTGGAGTGAGGAGCATCCAAAGTGTTTTGGTCGCCAGTGTATGCGTGGATAGTAGTCATCAAGCCTTCAACGATACCGAACTTGTCGTTCAGAACTTTAGCCATTGGAGCTAGGCAGTTCGTTGTGCAAGAAGCACCGGAGATAACAGTTTCAGTACCATCAAGGATGTCATGGTTAACGTTGTAAACGACAGTTTTCATGTCGCCAGTAGCTGGAGCAGAGATAACTACTTTCTTAGCTCCACCTTTCAGGTGCTTCTCAGCTGCTTCTTTAGTTGTGAAGAAGCCTGTGCACTCCAGTACGATGTCAACGCCAAGGTCGCCCCAAGGCAATTCTTCTGGGTTGCGGTTCGCAAGAACCTTAACTTCTTTACCGTTTACTTTGAAGAATCCATCATGCACTTCAACATCGCCTTTGAAAGTGCCTTGAGTTGTATCATATTTAAGCAAATGAGCAAGCATCTTAGCGTCAGTCAAGTCATTGATTGCTACCACTTCGATACCTTCTACATTTTGAATACGGCGGAAAGCAAGGCGTCCAATACGTCCAAAACCGTTAATACCTACTTTTACACTCATTGAATAGTTCCTCCTAGATTTCGTTTTATTTATTCAAGACAGGCCGTAAAGCTTGTCATGACAACAATATTAAGTATAATGCAAAATAATTAACGTTGCTCCCCATTTTCTGTAAAACTATAAAGGAAGCTGTACTTCACTGTCGATTTCTCTGCCAATCTCCATCGCAGCGGCCTCATCGGTAATCAGGATATCCTCCTGGCCGAAACGAAGCATCGCGTGAATGGCCTTGGCCTTGCGTTTGCCGCCGGCAATTCCGACGACGACTTCCGTCCGCATGATATCCTCCAGACGCAGTCCCATTGTGAGCATGGTGTGAACCACCTTGCCCTCTTCATTAAAGTAATAACCAAAAGATTCGGCTACCGCTCCTTCTCCCTGAATTTCTGCCACTGTGGCTTCATCCAGATTACGGCGGCGGGTCATCTCCAGGGCGTCACCAATACCGTGCACAATGATACGTGAGCGACGGATGATGCCGACGATCTCTCCAATATTGGAGTCCAGCCCAAGGGACTGATAAGCATCCTCACCAAGTAAATCCGGCACATGCAGCAACCGGTAATTCGCGCCTACCCGTTTGGCCATCGTGGATGCAATGGTGTTGGCTTGAATCTCCATACTCTCTCCCAGCCCTCCGCGCGCCGGTACAAACCAGGCGTCCTTATAGGAATGGGATAACGGGGGGGACAACTGATCGGCCATCTCGGCTAATGTTGAGCCGCCTGTAACGGCAATGGTATCGTCTGAACGCAGTACACCGAGCAATGCCCTGGCGCCAGCGCGTCCAAGCTCGCGTTTGGTGAACGGTGACGATTCGCAGTCACCCGGTACTATGATAACTTTACTAAGACCATAGGTTGTGCGGATTTTCTCTTCTAGATCATCCAGACCGAACAGGCTCTTGGCGATCGGCTCCATCAGGTCAAGCAGTCTGCGACCGGCATCGCTAATGCGCATGCCTACGCTCTCGATCTCAATGAGCCCTTGCGATTTCAGAAGATCCGTCTCGGCACGCAGCACCCGCTCCGTCATATCAAGGGAAGCGGCTAGCGTTCTGCGCCCGATAATATCGGACAACATGATCTGATGAAGAATCGTGTACCGTCTCTTAAGGGTTTCCATGAGATCAGGCAGAAGCTGCTTTTGGATTTCCAATAAATTACGCATGCTTTCACTCCTGCAACTTCGTCTTTCTCTATTCCCTCGTTCATGGTCTTAAAACGTCCCGGGTTAACTTTTTAAGTCCCACCCCTATTCTAACCAAATTTCGCAGGGAGCGCAAGTCTTCCGAGAGTAGAATTCACAACCTCTTTTCAACTTATACATATATCACGGGATGTAAGGGCTTTACCGCATCTTTATGGGTTGATCGGCCGGGAGGACGGGCTTGTACCATTTCCATACGATGCCCATAGGAAATAAAGATTCCAATACTTTGATATTAATACATTGCAATTGTAATCTTCTTGTATTATAATAATTTCTGTTGCGCCCGTGGTCCAATGGATATGACGTAGGCCTCCGAAGCCTGAGATCCAAGTTCGATTCTTGGCGGGCGCGCCACTAATTTTTTATATCATCAATTGTGAGTTCTATATTGTTTTTAACCAAAGTGCCATGATGTGGCTCTTTTTTTTTGCAACTAAGTTTGACTTTCTTTGACTTTTTGTTTGAATTTGTTTATCATGTGGTTATTACGGTAACAGTAAAAAATGAACACATTCGAAGAGCCAATACCAAGGAGGTTTTCCACGTGAGTTATATCCCAATGGTAGTAGAACAGAGCAACCGCGGTGAACGCGCTTATGACATCTATTCCCGCTTGCTGAAGGACCGCATCATTTTCCTCGGAACGGAGGTTAATGACGTGGTGGCCAATTCCATCATCGCGCAAATGCTGTTCCTGGCAGCTGAAGACCCGGAGAAGGATATTCACCTCTATGTGAACAGTCCTGGCGGATCAATCACTGCTGGTATGGCTATATTTGATACAATGCAATACATCAAGCCTGACGTCTCCACCATTTGTGTGGGCATGGCTGCTTCCATGGGAGCATTCCTGTTGAACGCAGGTGCTAAAGGCAAGCGTTTTGCGCTTCCGAACAGCGAGATCATGATTCACCAGCCGCTGGGCGGCGCTCAAGGACAGGCAACGGATATCGAAATCCGCGCCCGCCGCATCCTGAAGCTGCGTGATAAGCTGAACGGTATTCTATCTGAACGTACTGGCCAACCGCTGGAGCGTATCGAGAAGGATACGGACCGTGACTACTTCATGAGCGCTGCTGATGCTGCCGAGTACGGTATTGTTGACAAAGTAATTGAGAAGACACTGGTTCCTGGAGTATAAAATCTTTTGAGCATGCAAAAGCCCCTGAATCTGCGATCTGCAGATTCAGGGGCTTTTTTAATATATCCCATCAGACTTTATGCTCATGAGCTCATCGCTTTAAGAGGACAACCTTCAACCACACCTACGCTAATTCCTTAGTACAGCATTCCGTACCCCAATCCATCCAGCTTGCTCGCAATTACCCGGTATCCCCGTCCATTAGGATGAAGATGGTCAATGGATAGCAGGCTCCGCTCATTGCCGGCAAACTCACCATAGATCGAAGCGAATCCAACCACTCGACTGCTGTATCCGGAAGCATACTGGTTGAACTGACGTACCCATGCTGTCGCTTCTGCAACCTGGGGGTAGGGATTATACAATCCCACGATTCTTATGATATAAGGCTCTCGTGTACCCGCCTTCAATTGTCCAATCGAGTTCATGATGCCGCCGAAGTTCTGCCGACATTCCTGCAAAGATTTTTGCAGAACCCTGGGTGAAATCCCATTAGGGCCTGATCCCGACTTTGCTGCACGGATTAGGTCATTGCCGCCGATAGACATCGTGATAATGTCCGCTTCCCTCACCGATTGCCGGAAGACGTTGCTTCTACGCAGACGTTGTTCCAGTTCAGCTGTAGTCATCCCATTGACACCCAGATTGGACGAGGCCACGAAGGAACCCAGCCTGGACTCCGCTGTCCTGCGGTACACCGGCACAAATCCGTTACCCGGCAGCGCCCCAAAACCAGTCGTCAAGGAATCACCTAGCGCCGTATACTGAAAGCTCATAACTCTCCCTCCCCGCTCTATGCTGGACCTCTATATATCATATGAGCCTTGCATAGAAGTGGTAACGGGAAGGTGTCCTTGGCCCTATTTTAAAGCGGAAAAAGGGCTGGTTCCACTAGGCAGCAATTCCTTGAAAGTGAAGGCGAATTCAGGGAACCCGGCAGCATACGGTGTGTATTCATAGAGTTGGAAGAAGAGAACCACCTTGCCGTCTTTCAAATAGTAACTTTGCTCCGTTTGCAGGCCTTTGAAGCCGCCAAAATAACTTTCATCGGCTTTGAATCGCTGGCTCAGCTTGGTGTTCAGATCTTTCTTGTAATTGGGATTAGCGCCGAACAGATCACGCAAGAGCAGCTGTTTCCCATCCTTCAGGGAGAAGGTGAAGGCCTGACGATAGGACATGCCATGCGCGCCACCGCTATAGCCATACTGATTCAGCAGCAGACTCAGCACACCATTCTGATTGTAGGTCACCACATATCCTGCATCATATTCATAGGGAGGGGTGTCTTGGTCCCTGTCTGCGATGTCCGCTTCGGCCCCAGCCGCGAATCTCATGGTCGACTGCTTCAGCACAGCATTGATTTTCTGTTGCACATCAGCATTAGCCAGCCCGCTCACCTGCGGATAATCGAGGTTGATGACAGCCCCCTCATCCTCGCTACCCTTGGCATAGTTGGCCGTAGTGATTTCCAATGCATTCTGCGGACTCACCATGAGGTTCAGACGGCCAGTGGGTGCGTTCCAATCCCCTTTATAACCCATATAATCGGTCAGAAGGCCCAGTGGTACATAAAGCCGGTTATTGACGTTTAAACCTTCATAATCGTTAATGAAAAAGTTATTTACCGTGATGGAAACCCCATATGGAGAGACCAGAAGCTTTGTCAGTGCACTGCCTTTTCCAATCGTATAGGCATTGTCCTTTTGACTGTAGGTCACAGGAAGCTTCGCGACATCACGCAAAAAAGTTACCGGTACAAAGACCTGGCCGTCTCGTACAACTCCGGTCTGCTGTGTAAGGGCACCATTCCATTTCAAAGCAGCCACTGTGTCGGCCTTGCTCAGATTCTTCACAGCAGGTGCGGCAAAAATAGTATGTACTGGCAACAAGCCTCCGCCTAGTAGCAGCCCCGCCGCCAGTAGGCCCACGCCCCATTTTCGTCCATTGTTCATCGATTTCTTACTCATTATCATTTCTCCCTCCGATTCATTTGCACTCCTTTAATTATAGAGAACCCGTTATATTCAGTCGTTACAATTCTCTTTACAATTCCTTAGTAAATTAGCAGCATAATAGCGAGTGTTATTACATTTCATTAAACAAAATGAGAGATTTCCACCTTTCTATAGAATATCCGCAACAAAAAAGAGGCCACCCCTTCGCTCACGCGGCAGGAGATGGCCCCTTCATGATTACAGACTGTCGTTAATTACATGACCCGACTGCTGGTTTATTTCAATTCATAGGTTACATTAAGCTGTGTAGTCACTTTAACTTCTCCCGGCTGTACGGACGTGTTGCCGGAGGCATCTGCTGAAGCGGCCATCGCTTTTAAAGTTTGATCGAAGAATACCGGCTGGCTGCCAAGATCATTTTGACTGACATTGATCACCTGACCCAGGCTACGCTTAGCAGCTTTGGCAATCGCACCAGCTTTCACATCGGCGTTAGCCATTGCTTTTTCAATAACCTGTGCTTCAAAAGCAGCGCTGTCCTCTACTGCAAAACGTGCATTACCAATATTGTTGGCACCTGCAGCCGAAGCAGCATCCAATAACTCTCCTACTTTTGACAGGTCACGGTAGGCAACTACCAATGTATGATTAGCGTTGTAGCCTTTTACCTGCTGTCCTTCTTTTTCATTGTAGGTATAATTTGGCTGTACATAGAACTGGGTGCTTTGAATGTCCTTATCCGCAATCTTCCAAGTGTTCTTCAGTAGTGTAGTGATTTTCTGGATCTTGGCTGCGTTCGTTTTCTGTGCTTCCTGCGCCGTTGCTGCTGAGGTATCTACAGCTATGGACAGATAGACAATATCCGGCTTGATGGACAATTCCCCTTTGCCGACTACATTCACTACATTCTTCTGTACCTCATCCGCATAAGCTGTGGCGGTTCCTTGGAATACGGCGCTCAAAGCACTCCCTCCAATCAACAAACTCCCTGCCAGCATTACTGTTCCTAATGATTTAGCTACTTTATTCATGTTTGCTATCCCCTTTCAGCCTTCTTGATTAGTTGGTACCCTTTAGACGGGACGGGTTGGCAAATGTTGCATCATTTTATATCTGAACACAAAAATATTTATCGCTTATTCCAGATTTCTTTCAAGCTAACCCTCAGGTCTCAATCCAGAAGCGACGGATGACATTCCCATCTTCCTCGGTGTAGGGCTTATCTTCTATGCCGTCGTTATTTGCAATCGTCTTCGCGGATCCTTTATTCACTGCATCACAAAGCACCAGCACTTTATTAATACCAAGCTCTCGTGCCTTCACCAGTGCCTGCTTTAGCAACTCCGTAGCATACCCCTTGCGTCTGGCCGTAGGTCTGATCCCATAGCCGATATGCCCACTGACGAGAAGCCCTCGCTCGGTTAAAGTGTGCCTGATATTAACTGCTCCGACAACTTGCCCATCTTCAGTCACCAGCCAGAACGTTGAATTTGCCACCCAGCCTTCCGGCAGACCCAGGCCTAGGCGGTTCTCCTCCAGAAAGTGCAACATCGCTGCAAAATCACTAGGGTCCTTCTCAACAACCCAAGGAACGATATCTTCCCCACTATCCACCCATTCCCGGTAAAATTCCAGATAGGCCTCTTTATACTCAAGACCCGGGGGTACCAATCTTACATTATCCGCCATAACTACACACCTCATCATTAATAATCTAATAAATTCAAATTTATAGTTTTAAATATGAAAAAAAGCCCACAAGGGGGCTTTTGGTCCTGACGAATATAAAGTAAGGCCTTACAATTATTGGTTCTCCAGTTCTTCCTTGCTCACCAAACTGGTCAAAGCGGTTACAGCTTGATCCGCATCAGCGCCATCTGCGCTAATATAAATCTCCGTGCCGGAACTGATCGCCAGACTCATGATACCCATAATGCTCTTAGCGTTTACTTTTTTATCGTCTTTTTCCACGAAAATCTCCGACGAAAACTTGTTGGCTTCTTGCACGAACAATGCTGCCGGCCGAGCATGGAGCCCCGTCTTCAGCCGTACAACTACCGGGTGCTTTGTCATGAAACACTTACCCCCTAATTGAGATCTGCCCAAAAATTTCACATTAAATTTTATAATATTATATCATTATTACTTATTCCACACTAGAAAAAAAATACTTAGCCGCCTCTTACCTTATCTGCCAGCTCATCAATCTTCCGCAGTCGGTGGTTTACGCCCGATTTACTGACCGTTCCCTTCAACATCTCTCCAACCTCCTTGAGGTTGATATCCGGGTGCGCCAGCCGTATTTCTGCCACTTCACGCAGCTTATCCGGCAGGCTTTGCAGGCCGACTTCCCTCTGCAGCAGCTTGATATTCTCAATCTGCCGCACGGCTGCACTGATGGTTTTGTTTAAATTGGCCGTTTCGCAATTCACGATCCGGTTGACGGAATTACGCATGTCGCGCATAATCCGCACATCCTCAAATTTGAACAAGGCCTGGTGCGCCCCAATCAAGCTAAGAAATTCGATGATTTTCTCGCCTTCCTTGATGTACAGAATGAAGCCTTTTTTACGTTCAATGCAGCGAGCATTTAGGTGGAATTCGCCCGCAAGATCCACCAGCGCCTGGCAATGCTCCTCATACATAGAAGCAATCTCCAGATGGTAAGAGGAACCCTCCGGGTTGTTGACCGAACCGCCCGCCATGAATGCTCCGCGCAGATAAGCCCGCTTGCAGCAATTCTTGGCGACAATGTCATGATCAATTCCATCCGTGAAAATAAAGCCCTCGGAGACGATTCTTAGATCATTCAATATCTCCTGCACATGGCTCGGGATTCGAACGATATAGACATTATTCTTCTTCAAACGCATTTTTTTACGCACGAGCAGCTCGATATGGACCTGGTAATATTTCTTAAGCAAAGAATATACCCGTCTTGCAATCGCGGCGTTCTCCGTCGAGATGTCAAGAACCACCTTTTTGCTTGAAAGCTGCACCGAACCGTTCATCCGGATCAGGGCTGACATTTCCGCTTTCTCACAGCAGGGCTGGCTCTCCACCATCGTCAGCTCTTTTTTGGTAAGTGCCGCAAAAGACAAGAATCTCACCTCTTTCATGATATCACTTTGTTACCGCTACAGGAAATTCCGCAGACAGCTGATCCTAAGCCTCGGGGCCCGATCCGTCGCCGACAGGCTTTCTGGTCATCCAGTCCTGTACAAGCTGGTAAATGTGATGGCTTAGCTTATCCGTATCATGCCTTAAATACGTCCGAAATAGTACAAGCTTGTCGGCAATCACCTTATAGCGGTTGCCTTCAAGCGCCTCCCGGTCGAGCTGCACCGGACGCGCGCCCTTCTCGGCGTATTTACTCTGCACCTGCTCCGGAATTTCGCCATCATTCACGATGACGTAATCGAACAGATGCAATCCAATATGATCATAGACAGCCTGGAGGTGATCACTCACGGTGTAATTATCCGTCTCTCCGGGCTGTGTCATAACATTGCAGACAAAAATCTTGATCGCACTCGAATTCACGACCGCATCGGCTAGCTTCGGCACAAGCAGGTTCGGCAGAATACTGGTGTAGAGGCTGCCCGGTCCAAGAAGAATCGCATCGGCTTCTTCAATGGCCTGTAGCGCTTCGGGCAGCGGTTCCACATTGGCGGGCTCCAAGAACACCCGCTTGATGACACCACCGGCTTCCGGAATCTTCGACTCGCCGGTGATAATGCTGCCATCTGCCATTTCGGCATGCAGCACAACCGCATCGCCCGCGGCCGGAAGCACCCGTCCACGTACGGCGAACAATCTGCTGAGCTCACGCACCGCGGTGACGAAGTCACCGGAGATATCAGTGAGCGCCGCTAGAATCAGGTTGCCGAGGCTATGCCCGGCAAGCCCCTCTCCATTGCTGAAGCGGTATCGCATGATATCCGCCATCAGCGGTTCCACATCCGCCATCGCCGTCAGGACATTGCGGATGTCGCCTGGAGGGGGCATCTGCAGCTCACTGCGCAGAATGCCGGAACTGCCCCCATCATCGGCTACCGTAACGATAGCCGTTATATCAAGCGGCTTTTCCTTCAAACCGCGAAGCATTACAGACAGTCCGGTCCCGCCGCCCATCACGACGATTCGGGGACGCTGTCTTTGTTCTTCAGCCACTATGGATCCCTTCTCTCGTTAATGCCGATCACGCTCGGAATCACGATGACTGACTGTTACGGATTCCGTCTCGCTGACTCCCAGCATTTTACCCAAATATTCCGATATTGCTACCGAACGATGCTTGCCACCGGTACAGCCAATGCCAATAATAATCTGGGATTTGCCTTCCTTGCGGTACTGGGGAATCAGAAAATGAAGCATATCGAGCAGTTTAGTCAGGAACGCCTGCGTTTCAGGCCATTTCATTACGTATTCATAGACATCACTATCCTGGCCTGTGTGAGGCCGCAGGTGGTCCACATAATGCGGATTGGGTAGAAAGCGGACATCGAAAACGAGGTCTGCATCAATGGGTATTCCGTACTTGAAGCCGAATGATGTGATGTTGACGGAGAGTGTGCTTTTTCCTAGGTGGGAAAAACGAGATACGATCTTCTCCTTCAACTGCGCTGGCTTCATGCTGCTAGTGTCCAGGTACTGTGTGGCTGAACTCTTCAGTTCATCCAGCATTTTACGCTCCAGCTTGATTCCATCAAGTGGCATGCCCTTCGGGGCGAGCGGATGCCGACGCCGGCTTTCCTTGTAACGCTGGACAAGTACGGAATCGGTCGCGTCGAGGAACAAAATCTCGCAGCCGATGGTGAACTGTTCTTTAATAAAACTGAGTGATTCAGACAGGGCCGTAAAGAACTCCCGGCCCCGTAAATCGATGACGAGCGCGACCTTGGCGATTTTACCTTTGGACTGCTCGATCAGCTCTGCAAATTTCGGGATCAGTACGGGCGGCAAATTATCTACGCAGAAGAAGCCTAGGTCTTCCAGACTCTGGACAGCGATTGTCTTACCCGCACCCGACATGCCTGTAATGATGATCAGGGTGGCTCCTCCGGTCGGAGCTTCCTCCAGTTCCGTCATCAAGCGTCCCCTCCTATCGGATATTATATGAATAAAGGCGGTCCTTCGAGAACAAATCTAAGAGCGAAGCAGTAAGCCTGCGGCGCCAACAATACCAGCATCATTACCCAGCTCTGCAGGGATAATGCTCACACCAGCCTGAAGCGGTTCAGGCGCCAGCTTAGCGAATACCCGGCGAACCTCATCAAATAGAATATCTCCAGCCTTGGACACGCCTCCGCCTACAATAAAGCTCTCAGGGTTAAGCACAGCAGCTACAGCAGCCATCGACTTACCCAGATAGAAAGCAGCACGGTTAACGATACGGATCGCAACTTCGTCGCCAGCTTTTGCCGCATCGAATACTTCCTTAGCAGCGATTTTCTCCACCATAGACAGGGAAGTGCGATCACCGCGCGCTACAGCGTCATTAGCCATACGAATAATTCCCGTTGCCGAGGAAACGGTTTCCAGACAACCCATCTTGCCGCAGCCACATTGAATGGCTTCCAGATCCGGCACAACAGAAATGTGTCCCAGCTCACCAGCCAGGCCTGCGAAGCCTTGATAAATCTTACCGTTAATGATAATGCCACCGCCGACACCGGTTCCGAGAGTATAGCAAACGCAATTCTCTACGCCGCGTCCCGCACCGCTCCAGGCTTCGCCAAGAGCTGCCACATTGGCATCATTGTCTATTTTGACAGGCTTGTTTAAACGCTCCTCCAGAATGGCACGGATCGGCACATCCCGAAAACCTATGTTCGGCGCAAGAATGATGATTCCTTCACGGATATTTGTGAACCCGGCCACCCCTGCTCCCACACCGGCAAGCTGGTCCCAAGTGTATGGAGAGTCTTCAACGATTTGACGTACGTACTTTACGATATTATCGATAACCGTATCGACGCCTTCTTGGGTCCCTGTCGGACCTTCATAAGTATGCAGCAGGTGCCCCTCGGCATTGCAGATTCCAACCTTGATTGCGGTTCCGCCCAAATCCACGCCAACATAGATATTTTCAGACATGTAACAAGCCACCTTTTTCTATACTAAAATAGTTAATCCTACGTACCCACTATAATAGAAGCCCTCCTTGCGGTCAAGGAAAGGCGACACACCCGGCTTTTTGTTATATATCCCCTGTAAGACTTATTAATTCTATATTAGCAAGTAGAAACGGCTTTGCCGTCCTCTAAGGGACAGTGTCCGTTTCAGCGAGAAATACAAGGATAATTTGTAGCGTAGAACATATAAATTCTTATATTTTAAAAAAAGACTCCCTGCCCACTAGGGAAGAAAGCCATATATTCGGCCACAAGGACTCCCTGGTATATTATAATCCACTCGCAATGCTGATGTTACTCCGATAAAATACGTTTCTGTCCCTCTAGTGCTCGAATAGGGACACTATTCTGCGTAAACTCCAAGATGCCCATATATTTACCCTCCTTATCCCTCACAGCAAAATAACGAATATAGATCAATTTGTCCTTGATCGCGATCCAGAAATCCTCGGCATCCTTACGGCTCGCCTTGAAATCTTCCAGCAGCTTCTCTTAAAAGATTGGGGACGACTATGCTCCATGTAAAGATTTAAAGCTCTATTTAAACATAAAAAAACCACGTACCTCAACGATACGCGGTTGTATTACATTACAAATATTCTTATTTATCGAGTGTCTCGCTCCAGTCATGCACCATGGTGCCTTCGAGGAACTTCTCCGCATCCATTGCAGCCATACAACCTGTGCCCGCAGCCGAGATCGCTTGACGGTAACGATTATCCTGCACATCACCACAGGCGAAGACGCCTGGAATATTCGTCTCCGTTGTACCTGGATTCACCACAATATACCCACTTTCATCAGTGGTAATTTGTCCACCGAGGAAGGCTGTATTTGGCGTGTGCCCGATGGCAATAAATACACCGTCTGCTTCAACAAGCTCTTCTTGCCCTGTCTCATTGTTGCGCACCGTCAAACCCTTCACGCCAGACTCGTCTGTTGTGACCTCAAGCGGTGTCCGGTTAAGCGCCCAGGCTACCTTGCTGTTGTCCCGCGCACGATCCTGCATGATCTTCGAAGCACGCAATTCATCTCGGCGGTGTACCAGCGTAACACTGGAAGCAAACCGGGTCAGGAAGCTAGCTTCTTCCATCGCGGAGTCGCCGCCGCCAACCACGACAATCTTTTTGCCGCGGAAGAAGAATCCGTCACAGGTTGCGCATGTGCTAACCCCGCGCCCCACGTTGTCCTGCTCACCGGGAATACCCAGATATCTAGCCGAAGCGCCGGTAGAGATAATCACCGTTTCCGCCTCTAATACGCCTAATCCGTCCACCGTCACTTTGAACGGATGCTGGGAGAAATCCACGGACTCCACCCAACCATTCTTGAATTCCGCACCAAAGCGTTCAGCCTGCTTACGCATGTTGTCCATCAGATCAGGACCGAGTATACCTTCAGGGAAGCCCGGGAAGTTCTCGACTTCTGTAGTGGTGGTCAGCTGTCCACCCGGCTGCAAACCTTCAATAACCAACGGATTCAAGTTGGCACGCGCCAGATAAATAGCGGCAGTCAGCCCGGCCGGGCCTGTTCCGATTACAATTGTTCTGTACATCACAGTGGCCTCCTCGCAGATAGGGTTTTATAAGAAGAAACGGGTTGGCCGTCCTCCAAAGAAGAGGATCGACATCCGTTTTCTCGTCAAAAAATAAAGCTCATCTATCGCATAATGCCTATAAATTGTTATATTTTCAGACATCCTCCGGTAGCACTAGGCACTTATCTGTTCTCGGTAAACGGAGTCAAACTCCTGTCTAGGGCCTCGTTGATTTCACATTCAGCCGCAATCCGCTTGGCATAGCGGCTGACCATCGATTCAGTGACGCCATATCGCTGCGCGACTTCACGGAATGTGACCGGGCGGCTGTGATGCTTAGCGGTCAGGTACTCCAAGGCGGCACACCAGCCCTCAGTGTGGCGGATGTAAGGTACATCCGGGTACAGCCGGCTGATGAATTGCTGCCAGAGCTGCTCGGCGTCCTTCTTCTGGCTGGCGTCATAGCGCCGGTCCATCATGCTGGCGGTCTGGTCAATGACCCGCTGCCAGTCCTCTTTCCATTCCAGCTGCCCCTTCAGGAACAAGGGGGCCGGTTCTGGATCTTGTTGCATCGGCACTGACTCTATCGGTCCACTGCCAATCAGCTTCTGCAGACTAAGCAGAGCGGCCTCCTGCAGTCTCTCCTCCTGCAAAGGCTGCTGGTTCAGCAGGTCTTGCAGAATCTCTGACATCTCTGCATCGTCAATCCAGCGCAGCGCTTCTGTGACCTGCACCTTCGTATTGGTATCGCCGTAACGCAATGCCCAGAAGAATGAAGAGCGCAGCAGCGGATTGGTCTTCACTTCCTCCGCAAAACTACCCTTGTTGTCCTTCCACAGCTTCAACTGCTCCTGAAAGGGCAATTGGTAGTTGTAGCTCACCAACGGCATGTCGATTCCTTCACTCTGGGCTTGCTCCAACTGAGCTAAGAAGAACTGTGGGACTACCGAATCAGGGTCCAGCTTGGTCACTTGCCGCCAGCAGCGTTGGGCTTCGGCATAAAGACCGCTGTTGCTGGCTGCGGCCGCACAGTAATGGTAGAGACCGGCATCCCCGCCGACCTCTTCATCCTTCAGCAGACGGCGGAAGTGGCCGTAAGCAGCACGGTGGCGCCCCAGAATGCCCATAGTCGTTGCCAACTTAAAGACATGCTCCTGGTGGAAGGGAACTGTAGCCTCTAACATACGTACCAACCGGGCGAGCTGATCGCGGTCCCCTTCATATTGCAAGAAGATCGCCAGATTGCACAAAGCATGCAAATTACCGGAGTCTTGTTCCAGGACCTCGGAGATGCACTCTCGGGCCTTGGCGAAACGCCCCATATAGAAATAGGCGAGGGCCAAATTGTTATGTGCAGCGAGAAAGTCCGGAGTAGCGCTCACGATCTCTTCCAGCAATCCGACTGCCTGCGTAAACTGGCCTGCTTCTAGAAGCGCCCGGGCCCGGTCATGTTCCACGACCCCTTCCCGGCTCTTAATCCGGTTCAGCGGTGCCGGGCGATCCAGTTCGTACTGCAGCAGTTCCATCAGTTCCTCCGATTCAGCCAGGAAATCCCCCTTGGCATCCTCTTCCAGATAGGTGACGAGCGCCCGTTCCGCCTCTTCAAAGCTTTCCATATTAGCGTAATTATTAGCCATATAGAAATGGCATTCCGTCATTCCTGGATCTATTGTTTCCAGAACCTGAGCCAATATATCATTCGAGGCTTCATATTTGCCCATCTCTGATAATATACCCGCCATATTGCAATGATTCACCGGATTATCCGGTTCGTACTCTACAGCCTTGCGAAAATGTTTTAATGCCTTATCATATTGAAAGCGGTCCAGCGACCGAACGGCTCTTTCAAAGAAAAAATTGGCATCCAGAGTGACGGGGATCAGCTTGCTGTTCGCCGCATCGTTCTCTGAAGTGGTTTCCATCATGGAAGCAACGCACCTCCCTTGTAAGCTTCCTTATCCTTATGAAAAATAGGAGAGTGGCGCCCTGCGGCAGCCCTACACTCCTTATTTAAGGTCACTGTCGTTTCCAGTAATGGTTCCGACTGTCTTCACACAGTATACCACATGTAACAAGGAGATTCTCATCATGAGAATAGGGTTACGACTGCAAAAACAGGAAAAGAAAGCCTTCAGAGAGAGCCTAAGAGCTCAATCACGGAGATTACGCATAAAAAAAGACGGGGAATCTAGATTCCCGCGTCTCTGAATAACTTATCAATGGAGCCACCTTCCAGGATAATGCGTGTAGCCTGTGCCAGCATAGGGGCAACAGACAGCACTTTGAACCGGCTGGAGTGATTATCAGGCAATGCGATGGAATCGGTGACCACGACCTCCTGAATGTTAGGATGATCCAGCTTCTCTAATGCTGGCCCGGAGAACAGGCCATGCGTAGCGCAAATGATGCTGTCCTTAGCGCCTCTTTCCTTCAAGCCCTCGACCACATTAACAATCGTGGTTCCCGTATCAATCAGATCTTCTATAATAATAGGCGTACGCCCTTCCACATCGCCGATCACATGAGTAATGACTGATTCATTATGGGCTGGACGCTTCTTGATCATGATCGCGAACGGCGAGTCCAGACGGTTCGCCAGCTTTTCGGCCATGGATGCACGTCCGGCATCCGGAGAGACGACCACGAGATCCGTAAGCTTCTTATTCTTCAGATATCCGCTGATCAGGTCAAGCGCAGTCAGATGATCGACCGGAATATTGAAGAAGCCCTGAATGGCTGCCGCATGCAGATCAATTGTAATGACGCGGTTCGCCCCCGCTGTGGTCAGCACATCCGCCACCATTTTAGCCGAGATCGGTTCACGCGGTGCGGACTTGCGTTCCTGCCGGGCGTACCCGTAATACGGCACAATAATATTGACGGTGCGAGCCGATGCGCGTTTGGCAGCATCAATCATTACCAGCAGCTCTACAAACATCTCATTGATGGGATGAGAGAGGGATTGCACCAAAAATACGTCGCAGTTCCGGATGCTTTCTTCGTAGTGCACGTAAATCTCGCCGCTCTTGAAGCGGGTCAGCTTGATCTGCCCCAATTCCACTCCTAACCGTTCCGCAATATTTGCGGCCAGCTTTGGATTCGACGAACCGGAAAAAATACGCAATTGATGATGATGCATGACGCCCTCCTGCAAGATTATATTTTTATAGTTCAAAAGGTACGAATGTGCGCTTGCGACCCTCGAATACCGCTAACTCGCGGAAGCCCGTCTCCCACAGCAGCCTGCGTGCCCCTTGAAGGCCTTCGCCAAGCTTGGCTGGGTTATGAGCATCAGAACCGAGGGTAAGCGGAATTCCAAGCGTGAGCGCCTCCTGCAGCACATGCTCCGCCGGGAACATCTCGGCGCAGGGCTTAGTCAGCCCGGAAGCATTCAGCTCCATGGCGATGCCACTTTCAGCAATGGCTTGCAACGCGCTGCGTTCAAGCTCCCTCACCTCAGCACGCCCTTCAGGGCTTTGCGGCCCATAGCCGAAGCGCTTAATCACATCCATATGTCCTATAATATCATATAATCCCGATAACGCCGACTTCCTAACCGCATCATAATATTTCCGGTAAACGTCCAGAGGATCCTTGCCCTCCCAACCGTGAACTTGCCTGAAATCCGTGATATCCCACTCTCCCAAGAAATGAACGGATCCAATTAAATAATCCCAAGGGTACGGAGACAGCAGCTCACGAATCTGCTCCTCGTAGCCCTCGATATAATCAGCCTCTAAGCCTACTCTCAGCTCAATAATTCCCCGATATCTTTCTTTTAGCGACAGACATTCTTCCACATAGCGGGGTAGCTCAGACAGTGGCATAGCCATCTCAGGATAGTAGCTATCCGGATCCACATGAATCAGCGGCAAGTGATCAGATAAGCCCATTTGTTCCAGACCCATCTCTATCCCGCGCTTGACGTACTCCTCAAGCTTACCCACAGCATGTCCACAGCGTTCATGATGGGTATGATAGTCGATATGCATCCCTTAGAACCCCCTTAGTCGCGGCGTGGGCGTTCGTGACGAGCGCTTAGTTCTTCCATGATCTCGTCCAGCGGCAGTTTGCGTTCCTGCAGCAGCACGAGCAGGTGGTAGATCAGATCACTGATCTCCAGGCGCAGCTCTGCGTTATCTTTATTCTTGGCGGCGATGATCGTCTCGGAAGCTTCTTCGCCTACTTTTTTCAGAATCTTGTCGACGCCTTTATCGAACAGGTAGGTTGTGTACGCTCCTTCCGGCCGTTCCACTTCCCGCTCGGCAATAACGCGTTCCAGTTCGCCTAGCACCGCGAAGCGCTGAGCGTCTGTTAGATTGGCTGCAGTATTGGCCGCTTGCGCACCTTTCTCTGCGTCCAGTCCCACCGCAGCCGGTCGATTAAGCGGAATCTCGCGGAAGAAGCAGGAGTTCTCCCCTGTATGACAAGCGGGTCCTTCTGGAACCACTTTGACCAACAGAGTGTCACTATCGCAATCATAATGAATGGAAGTGATCCCTTGGGTGTTCCCGGAAGTACCGCCCTTATGCCATAGTTCACTGCGCGAACGACTCCAGAACCAAGTCTGTCCACTCTCCAGCGACAGCCGCAGCGATTCCTCGTTCATATAGGCGAACATTAGAACCTCCAGCGTATTTGCATCCTGAACGACTGCAGGCAGCAGACCTGCTTCGTTCCAGCGGATGCCCTCCAAGACCTCTTGTTGTGTCAGCTCTTTCTTTCCTTGCTCCTGGCTCATCGGATCTCCACCCCTTTATGCTTCAAATCAGTTTTCAACTCATGAATAGCAATTTCTTTATAGTGAAAAATGGTAGCGGCCAGCCCGGCGTCCGCCTTTCCTTCCGTAAATACATCGTAAAAATGCTCCTTCTTCCCAGCACCACCCGAGGCAATCACAGGAATACTGAGCAGATCGCAGACGGCGCTTGTCAGCTTCAAATCGAAACCGTCCTTTGTACCGTCAGCATCCATACTGGTAAGCAGGATTTCACCTGCACCCAGTTTTTCCGCTTCCTTGGCCCAGGATAGTGCACGGATTCCGGTCGGCTTGCGTCCGCCATGCGTATACACTTCCCACTCGCCCCAAGCATCATTGTATTTGGCATCAATAGCCACGACAATACACTGGGAACCGAAACGTCGGGCACCTTCCAAAATTAACTGCGGATTGGTGATAGCCGCAGTGTTGATACCAATCTTATCCGCACCTGCGCGCAGCAGCCGCTTCATATCCTCCGGGGCAGAAATTCCGCCGCCGACGGTAAAAGGAATTCTGATCTCACCCGCTGTCTGCCTTACCACTTCAATCATGGTCGCCCGACCTTCTACTGAAGCAGAGATGTCCAGGAATACCAGCTCATCCGCACCTTCGCGGTCGTATAGCGCTGCCAGTTCGACTGGATCACCAGCGTCGCGCAAATTGACAAAGTTGACGCCTTTGACTACCCGCCCGTCCTTAACGTCGAGGCAGGGAATGATACGTTTAGCCAACATTGATGATAGCCCCCAATCCTATTTCTGTCCCAGCGCCTTCAGCGCCCCGCCAAGGTCGATGTTGCCGGTGTAAAGCGCTTTACCCACAATTGCGCCGCCAATACCACTGCTGCTATGCACGTTCAAGCGCAGCAGGTCATCGAGGCTGGTCACACCGCCGGAAGCGATCACTGTTTTTCCGCTGGCCACAGCCATCGACAGAATGCCTTCCACGTTCGGGCCCTGCATCATGCCATCCCGGGAAATGTCAGTGTAGATAAAGGTCTCAGCGCCTTTGGCTGCCAATTCCTTGGCTAGATCCTCCGCACGCACCTCCGAGGTTTCCAGCCAGCCATGCGTGGCTACGAAGCCGTTCCGTGCATCAATGCCGATCGCTATCTTGTCGCCGTATTTGCCCAGCACCGCTTCCGTGAATTCGCGGTCATTGATCGCCGCTGTCCCGATAATCAAACGGCTAACCCCGAGGCCCAGCAGCTTTTCCACATCGGCAAGGGTACGAAGACCACCACCAACCTGTACAGGAACATTCACGCTGGAAGCAATAGCGCCGATAATGGCATCGTTGACCGGATGCCCAGCCTTCGCTCCGTCAAGGTCAACCAGATGGATAAACTCTCCGCCTTGGGCTTCCCACGACTGCGCCACCTTCAGTGGACTGTCGCTGAAGATCGTTTCCTGATTGTAATCGCCCTGCAGCAATCTGACGCATTTTCCATCCCGGATATCAATCGCCGGATACACTATAAAAGAAGACATTGACGCTCACCGCTCTCGTTACAATATGGTTATAGCCCAGCAACAGGCTTGTGGCTGTTATAGCTGTTACGGTTATCGTTACTCTCGGAACTAGCATTCTAATCCTCAGGGCCACGATCTTAGCAACCTTACTCTTAGCCCTCACTTGATTCTCAGACGCTCATAATCCGTAGCGCTTATAAATCCCTTAAACCCGTTCCCTAGTAAGCTTCAAAAAATTCCCCAGCA
Organism: Paenibacillus sp. NPDC057934; assembly: GCF_042887565.1. NCBI lineage: Bacteria > Bacillati > Bacillota > Bacilli > Caryophanales > Paenibacillaceae > Paenibacillus > Paenibacillus sp. NPDC057934. Next base: position 16,408 of record NZ_JBHVPB010000004.1, on the reverse strand, counting down.
ATTGCACGCCGAGGTCCCCGCTCTTCTCCGGGTGGAATTGCATACCGAAGACATTCCCCTGTCCGACGATTGCCGTTACCGAATGACCATAATCAGTCACGGCCAAAAGATTGCTCTCCCGGCCCACTTCCACATGATAGGAATGGACGAAATACACATGGCCTTCCTCTAGCCCTTCCAGCAGTGGACTCTCCGGCTGACGGAAGCTCAAGCGATTCCAGCCCATATGTGGCACCTTGTAGCCATCACGTGGCGCAAAGCGTACCACGGAGCCTGGCAGAATATCCAGGCCGTCATGTGAGCCGTGCTCCTGGCTGCTGCTGAACAACAGCTGCATGCCGAGGCAAATGCCGAGGAGCGGTTGCCCAGCGGCAGCGACCTCTTTTACCACCGTATCCAGGCCGTTCTCCCGCAAATGCTCCATGGCATCGCCAAAGGCGCCGACACCCGGCAGAATAACGCTGTCCGCAGCCAAGATCTGCTCACGGTCACCCGTCACCAGGGACTCGCAGCCCAGACGCTCGACAGCCTTGCTGACGCTGTGCAGGTTGCCCATGCCATAATCGACGATCGCAACAGCCATGCTACAGCACTCCCTTAGTGGAAGGCACACCCTTCACACGAGGATCAATCAAAGTGGCTTCATCCAGTGCACGTCCCAGCGCCTTGAACACAGCCTCAATCATGTGGTGCGTGTTGGAGCCGTAGTGTACGATGACATGCAGTGTAATCCGTGCTTCCAGCGCAAGCTTCCAGAGGAATTCATGCACCAGCTCTGTCGAGAAGCTGCCTACCTGCTGAGAAGGATATTCTGCCCGGTACTCAAAGTGAGGTCGGTTGCTGATATCAATAACGACCTGAGCCAGCGCCTCGTCCATTGGAACGAACACACTTGCATAACGCTTGATTCCCTTCTTATCGCCCAGCGCCTCACGCAGTGCCTGCCCCAAACAAATACCGATATCCTCCACCGTGTGATGATCGTCGATATCAATATCGCCATTCGCTTCAACCTTAAGGTCGAACTGACCGTGCTTAGTGAAGAGATCCAGCATATGGTTCAGAAAAGGCACCCCGGTCTCAAGCTCCGAAGTTCCGTTCCCGTCTACAGCAAAGGACAGCTTGATGTCCGTCTCGTTCGTCGTGCGGCTTAACCCCGCTTCGCGTGCCACCTGTCCGTTATTGCTCTCCATGTCCGTTTCCACCTTTCAGTTCGTTCTCCAGTCTGATTTCAATGGCCCGTGCATGACCTTCCAGCCCTTCACGGCGCGCCAATTCTATAATCGTCTGCCCATCACGCAGCAAAGCTTCCTTGCTGTAGTAGATCAGGCTTGATTTCTTGATAAAATCGTCCACATCCACGGGGGAGGAAAAGCGCGCCGTTCCATTGGTCGGTATGATATGGTTCGGCCCCGCAAAATAATCCCCCACCGGCTCCGAGCTGTACGCGCCCAGGAAAATCGCGCCTGCATTCTCGATGGCCCCGGTCAGGCTCATCGGATCGGCAGTTACAATCTCCAGGTGTTCCGGCGCCAGCCGGTTAACTACCGAGATGCCCTCCTCCATCGACTCTACGACGATGATCGCACCGTAATTCTCTACCGAGGCCCGCGCGATGGCCTGCCGTGGCAACACCTGCAATTGCCGCTCGACTTCGTCGGCAACCGATTCCGCCAAGCTTTGCGATGGCGTCACCAGAATGGCCGAGGCCATCTCGTCATGCTCGGCCTGTGAGAGCAGGTCAGCAGCGACATAGGCCGGCTCGGCGGTCTCATCCGCCAGCACGACAATCTCGCTTGGACCGGCGATGCTGTCGATATCGACAGCCCCGTACACCTCGCGCTTCGCCAGCGCGACGTAGATGTTACCGGGGCCGCAGATTTTATCGACAGGCGCGATGCTCTCCGTGCCGTAGGCCAGCGCGGCTATCGCCTGCGCACCGCCGACACGGTAGATCTCGTGTACGCCCGCTTCCGCGGCGGCCACGAGAATATAAGGGTCAATGCCTTCTTTGCCGCCGGTAGATGGCGGAGTCACCATCACAATCTCCGGCACGCCCGCGATCTGGGCGGGGATGACGTTCATCAGCACGGAAGACGGGTAAGCCGCCTTCCCGCCTGGAACGTATACGCCCACCCGCTTCAGCGGGCGGATGATCTGGCCGAGGATGGTACCATCTGGCTGCAGATCCATCCAGGAGTTGCGTTTCTGCCGGGTATGAAACGCCCGAATGTTGGCTGCCGCAGCGCGGATCGCGGAGACAAACGACGCTTCAACCTTCCCGTAGGCTGCCTCCAGCTCCTCCGGCTTCACCCGCAGTGTATCCGGCGTCAAGAGGGCGCCGTCATGACGCTCCGTGTAACGGAAAAGCGCAGCGTCTCCTTCTTTTTTAATATCGGCCACAATTTCCTTCACGGCCTTATTCTGCTCCGGCGTTCCATATTCAACTTCCCGCTGAAGATTGAATTCTTTGCTTGATTGGATCTTCACTGCTGGTTCCTCCTTTAGACATCCCTAACGCTGCTTGTTCACGCCAACTTCGAGCACTGGACCTGCAATCACGCTTTGAAGCCGGTCGCAAAGCTGCTGGATTTCTGCATTCTTCATCCGGTAGCTCACCCGGTTCGCCACAAGACGGCTTGTAATTTCAAAGATACTCGTCATTTCTACGAGTCCGTTATCCCGCAAAGTCTGTCCGGTCTCCACCATATCGACGATCCGGTCCGCAAGTCCGATCAGCGGGGCCAGTTCGATAGAGCCGTTCAGCTTAACGACCTCCACCTGCTGACCCTGCTCGCGGAAGTAACGGGACGCAACATTAGGGTACTTGGTTGCCACCCGCTGCTGAATGCCTGGTTGCCAGTTCGGCAAACCGATAATCGACATCCGGCACCGTGCAATACCAAGATCAAGCAGTTCGTACACATCCCGGTCCTCTTCCAGCAGAACATCCTTCCCCACGATTCCGATGTCTGCCACACCATATTCGACATATGTAGGAACATCTACCGGCTTCGCCAGTATGAACTCCATTCCAGCTTCAGGAATTGGGACGACCAGCTTGCGGGATTCTTCGCCATCCGGCGGAATCGGAAGCCCGGCTTGACGGAATAATTCCGCCGCTTTATTGTAAATGCGGCCTTTAGGCATAGCCACCTTCAAAATCTGCGCCATTGTTCAATTGCCTCCATTTCCGGTGCGATCATTGGTTATTTTTTCTGTCACTCAAGACAGTTATTTAGGTCTAGTTGATTATATTGATAGTTTAAGGTCATGAACCGACCGCGAAGGTAAGGATTTCCTCGTATCTTTCTTCCTGTAACCCGGCGTTATCATTCCCTGATTCCTCACGGCTATCAGAATCTTCTTGCCCAGAGACCAGACGAGTTACTACAACACGCCCCTCAGACCGCAATCGTGCAGCCTCCTGCAGCCCCTCCTGACGACGGGATACATCGTATTGTACCAGAATGGGCAGCTCTTCCGTTTCATTCTCTGCAGGAACACCGTCCAGAATACGATTCGTCTTGAGCGAGAAGCCTGTCGAAGGAACGGGACGACCAAACTGCTGCAGTAGATTGTCATAACGTCCGCCGCTGCATACCGGGAAGCCAAGTTCGGCAGCATAGCCTTCGAAGGTCATTCCAGTATAGTAAGTGAAGTCTCCGATCATCGTCAGATCGATTAACACATGCTGGGACACCCCGTATGACTCCAGCACCTCCCATACTTTGCATAAATGTTCGATGGAGGCAAGGGCCAGCGGGTGACCGCTAAGCTCCAACGCCTGATTGCATATTTCCTTACCTCCACGAAGCCGCAGCAGGTCGTTAAGCTCATTCTTCTGCGCTTCAGGCAAATCTAGACGACGCAGGGTCTCACGGAAGGAGACATAATCTCGGCTCAGCAGGTGACTCTTTAATTCCTCTTGAGCCTCTGGCAGACCCGGTACGGCCTCTTGGAACAGCCCGTTTAGGAAACCGACATGGCCCATCGCGATTTTGAAAGACTTCACTCCTGCAGCCTGCAGCGATGCGATCGCCAGCGCAACCACCTCTGCATCTGCCTCTGGGGAATCATCGCCTACTAGCTCAACGCCAGTCTGGAAAAATTCCGCTTCCCGCCCGGCCTCTTCTTCAATTGCCCGGAAGACATTAGCATGGTAAGAAAGACGCAGCGGCAGTGGCTCATCCTTCAGCAGCGAAGATACCACCCGGGCTACGGGTGCAGTCATCTCCGAACGTAGCACCAGTGCCTGACCGCGGTTATTCAGTAATTTATATAACTTCTGATCGGATGTAGAGCTGGCAACACCAACAGTATCGTAGTATTCCAGCGTAGGTGTGATCATCTGCCGGTATCCCCAACGGCTCATACAATGCAGCACGTCTCTTTCAATCTTGCGCAGCTTCGATACCGCATGCGGCAGATAGTCACGCACGCCGGCCGGCTTCTCGAATCCTTTTGGTTTGGACATCTTCTAGGTTCACCTCATCAGGTATCATTGGGATTTATAAACTCCACTCACTTCACTATGGTAAAGTGGTAGCAAATTAAAGTATTTGCAATATCGTATCACGTACTACTCTAAATCGTCAATTGTGCCTTGTAAAACTGTTGCTTTTCAAGTCTGATTTCTTGAAGCTTACCGTTTCCACCGACTCTTTCTGACCTTCCACTTTGTTCAGACGTAATACGAATCTCTTGCTTAACGGGGTTGGAACCGCCCTGTCAAGGTATGCTAAAATCGTTAGGGAGTCCGGCTCGGTCGACCTCTTTATACTTAGAATACAGGAATACATCAGAGATTTATGTAATTGTGTACGTAATACATTTTCTTCAGACTGCATGAAATTCCTTTAAAATGTTCGTATCTTATGCAGTACTTCCAATGGAAAGAAGGACTGAAGCATGAGCAATTCCTATATGATTGGCGTGGATATCGGGACGACTAGCACCAAAGCGGTACTCTTCCTGGAAAACGGTGGCATTGTAGCCCAGGCAAATATCGGCTACCCGCTTCACCAGCCGTCCCCATCGGTGGCAGAGCAGGACCCGAATGCGATTCTAGAAGCAGTCATCCGCACTGTGTCGGATGTAATGAAACAGAGCGGGACCCGGGCGGACGATGTATTGTTCGTCTCCTTCAGCTCCGCCATGCATAGTGTTATTGCCATTGACGGCAGCGGCAATCCCTTAACGGCCTGTTTCACCTGGGCCGATAACCGTAGTGCAGGTTGTGCGCTACGTCTCAAGAACGAACTCCATGGCCAGGAACTGTATCTCCGAACAGGCACACCTATCCATCCCATGTCGCCAATTACCAAGCTGATGTGGCTACGGGAAGATCATCCAGACGTGTTCCAGCAGACGGATAAATTCATTTCCATTAAAGAATACATATTCGTCAAACTGTTCGGCGAATATGTTATTGATTACTCCATCGCCTCTTCGACTGGGATGCTTAACTTGGAGCAGCTCGACTGGGATGCTGAAGCCCTGAATATCGCCGGGATTACCAAAGACCGACTCTCGAAGATTGTGCCGACTACACATGTCATGCAGGGCCTGCTCCCCGGGCTGGCGGACAAGCTTGGCTTGCTCCAATCGACCCGGTTCGTCGTCGGCGCCAGTGATGGCGTGCTGTCCAATCTCGGTGTAGGTGCCATCCAGCCGGGAGTTGTCGCCGCTACAATCGGGACCAGCGGGGCTATCCGAACCGTTGTAGATCGTCCGATTACAGATCCCAAAGGTAGGACTTTCTGTTACGCTCTTACGGCAGACCACTGGGTCATCGGCGGCCCGGTGAACAATGGCGGCATGCTGTTCCGCTGGGTACGCGATGAATTCGCCGCCTCCGAAGTAGAGACCGCGAAGCGTCTTGGCATCGATCCCTACGAGGTTCTGACACGTATTGCCGAGCAGGTGCCCCCCGGCAGCGGTGGCTTGCTGTTTCATCCTTATCTGACAGGCGAACGCGCGCCGCTATGGAATCCCGACGCCCGCGGATCCTTTTTCGGACTGTCGATGAACCATCACAAAGAGCATATGATCCGCTCCGTGCTGGAAGGTGTGATCTTAAATATGTATACCGTGCTGCTGGCGATGGAGGAAAGCATTGGTCGTCCGCATCAAATTCTCGCGACAGGCGGCTTCGCCCGCTCCCCGCTCTGGCGGCAGATGATGGCCGATATATTCGATCAAGAGGTGGTTGTGCCAGAGAGCTTTGAAAGCTCCTGCCTAGGAGCCGTTGTGCTCGGGCTGCTCGCTATAGGGCGCACGGATTCCTTGGACATTGTCTTCAACATGATCGGCTCCACTCATCAGCATCATCCGATTCCCGAGCATGCCAAGGTGTACAAGAAACTCTTGCCGATCTATATCTCTGTATTCAGAAGTCTGGAAAGCCAGTACGAGGCCATTGCCGGGTTCCAACGGGAACAAGCCGGAGAGTAGGATCAGCTCCTTCCTTCTACAGTAACCAGAAAGCGCCGCACACCCCCTGTAGGGATGTACGGCGCTTTTGAAGCTGCCATGAAGTATTCAGCAGTTCATGTAGTCTACGGATCAGCAGATCAGCTCTGCACGCCGGGTTTCGCCTTCTGCGGCGGTGCAGAGCCAAAAACAATCCATGCTGGCTTCACATATCGGAAAGCTATAGCGACAATCAACCAGGACACGATCAACGCGACCAGCCAACCTCCGGCAATGGCTGCAGTGTAGGCCAGCGAACCGCCATGGAATGGCAGCTTTCTATAGAAGAAGAGAAGCGCCGGGTGGATCAGGTAGATTCCGAACGAGCAAGCGCCTGCGGAGGTCAGCAATCTTGCAGTCAGACTGCGGCCAGCCCCGTAGAGCAAGAAGGATAGCTGTAGTAGAACAAGGCAGGACAGTAGTGCATGCAGGTTGGAAAATGCCTCATACCACAGACTGTTGATGACTGTTTTCTTGGTAAAGTTATTGAACCATAACTCCACATGAACCGCACCTGCAGCGATCCAGAGCAACCAGAGTGCTACCCAAACCCCACCTCTGCCGGATCGCCAGCCTTCACGGGAAGGAACCAGCCATTTTTTCAATGATCCGTAATAGACTGCTACCCCTGCCCCAAGCAAGAAGTAAGAGAAGTATGTGATGGCCAGACTTCCCTTCGTCAATTGCCAGTACCCGTGGTTGGTCATGTATTTGTTAAGAACAACGAAGCCCCACTGAAGCGCCAGCCCGATTAACGGAGCCCAAGCCGCCAAGGTACGGACCTTTTGCAGACACCACAGGATGAGCGGGAACAACACATAGAATTGAATAATGATAATGACATAATAGAGGTGCGTATACGCTGTACCAGTGAGCAGATACTTACCCAGCTTGGAAGCCAGCTCCATGGGGGGCAGACTCCACGTGTGACCTGCGGTCATTTTCAGAATGAAGTACATCAGCGAGAACATCACATACGGCACTATGATATAGATTAACCGTCTACTATAAAATTTCCCAAGCGTCTTGCCGCTTAGCGGCCGATCTATGTAATTGTAGAACAAGACAAACCCGCTCAAGAATACAAATGAAGGTACTGCAAACTGACTGAATTTATTAATAAATAAGAACGGGTGAAACATGGAGGTTCCCAGCGTTTCAGCCAACGTACGCGAAGTAGCATGAATCGCTAGCACCGCAAAAATAGCAATGGCCCGGAAAATATCCAGCTGTGGAATCCTTTCTTTTTGCTTCATCATCTTCCCTCCTGTTAAGCTATGTGTTTCCATTATTCTTATAAGACGCGAAAAACCCTGCAGGTGTTGCGCACAAGCACGCAATATTCAACTGCAGGGTCCAAGCCGTTATTCACGATTCTTCCACACTCTCTGCGCTTTGGGACGGTCTCAGGTCTCTAAGTGGGTTACCTCCCACAAAAGCGCCAGCCGGCACATTTCTGTGGACTACAGAGCCCGCAGCTATAATCGCCCCATCCCCAATGGTCACTCCGGGAAGGATCGTGGTATTGGCACCCACTAGCACGTTCTCCCCGATAATGACTTCACCCAGGCGGTATTCCTTAATGAGATACTCATGCGCCAGAATAGTAGTGTTATAGCCAATGATTGAGTTTTCACCAACCGTTATTTTTTCCGGAAAAAACACATCCACCATCGCCATCAGTCCAAACGCTGTATGCTTCCCCACCTTCATACCGAGCATATGCCGGTAAATCCAGTTCTTTAACGGCAGAATCGGACAGTAACGGGCAATTTGGATGAAAATAAAGTTTTTGACGCCCTTCCACGGGCTGACCGTGCGGTAAATGTACCACAACGAGTTATGCCCTTCCACTGGATAACGGGTCACATTTCTCACGATTAATCCGTCCCTTGATCCACGAGATCACAGATTTCCTTCATGTCGTGGATGATATAGTCCGGTCCATACTTGCTAAGCGTCTCCTCGCCCTTGAGTGACCAAGCAACAGCTGCCGCATACACTCCCGCAGCCTTAGCCGACTGAATATCCACGATGCTATCGCCCACCATCAAGGTTGTGCGGAGATCAGCATTCAGGTTACGTACAGCCGTCAGGACAGGCTCCGGGTGTGGCTTAGGCTCAGTAACATCGTTTACCGTCACAATAGTATCCATGTACTTGAGCAAATCGAACATTTCTAGTGCTTTGATGGTCGTCGGACGGATCTTGGTGGTTACAATCCCCATCTTGATCCCTCGCCATGCCAATGCTTCCATCGTCTCATTCACATGTGGAAAAGAACGAATCAGAGCATCATGATGACCGTAATTATAGGAACGGTAGGAAGCTTCCAATGCAGTTACATCCTCTAGCCCCGAGAACACTCTCATCTGATGCTGAAGCGTAGTCCCCATGTGGGGAATCATCTCTTCTCTGCTCAGTGGGGGCAGGTTATTGTGCTGTAGTGCATACATGAACGAATTCAGAATCAAATCGTTCGTATCAACAATCGTTCCATCCAGATCAAAAAGAACGCATTCTATTTTCAAGGTTTACTGCTCCTTCTTATCCTCTTCAGCAGGCGGCTTGAGACCGGCCTGTGACCCCTTAGGGGCCCGCTGTGGTGTATGCTCTGCGCTGTCAGGTACAACGGCATCTGTGTTCCCTGCTTTTGTTGAAACAATAGGATCAGAATAATGAGCTTTCGGCTGTCCTGTGGTCCGACGGATAATAATGAGGACTACAGCTGCAACAATAATTAACAAGGACAACAGCTGAGAAATGCGAATATTTCCGTAGTTCGGATCCAGGAACCCGGGTTCAAAGCCCAACCATTTCATCGGACTCCACAGTCCATTGATGAATGATGCTAGACCACTGCTTCCATTGTAACCGAGACTGTCCGTACGCAAGGCCTCAATAAAGAAACGTCCGATGGAGTACCAAATGAAGTAAGACAGGAATATTTCACCCGCACGCACAAACTTCTGGCGCCGCAATATCATTAGAATTGCGATCCCGAGCAGACTCCAGAGTGACTCATAGAGGAAGGTAGGATGATGGAAAGCATCTCCTATGTACATTTGATTAACGATGAAGTCAGGCAGATGCAGCTTGTTGCGAAGGAAAGATTCCTCGACAACGCCGCCATAAGCTTCCTGATTCACAAAGTTCCCCCAACGCCCGATCATCTGTCCAGCGAGCAGCCCGGGAGCACAAATGTCGATAATACGCCAGAACGGGTATCCTTTATACCGGAAATAGATGATCCCGCATATGATGGCCCCGATTAGCGCGCCGTAGATGGCAATACCACCGTTCCAGATTTTGAAGACGTCCACAAAGTTATCTTTATAGTCGTCCCATTTAAAAGCTACATAATAGATACGGGCACCGATAATCGAAGAAGGCACACCTATCAGGAGCATGTCCATAAAGAATTCCTGAGGGATGCCAAAACGGCTGCCTTCGCGAATGACCAGAAATAATCCCACCAGTGCGCCCAATCCTAGAATTAAGCCATACCAGTGAACCGGCAGAGATCCAATTCTAAAGACTATAGGGTCCAAAGCTAAAGGGAACATTCTCTCACACTCCTAGTCCAGATCATCCATATCCTCAGAGATGGTGGCTGTCAATTTGTTGGTAAACTGTAGGGCGGCATTAAAGCCCATTTGCTTCAACCGGTAGTTCATCGCCGCAACTTCGATAATTACCGCAAGGTTACGTCCCGGACGAACCGGAATGGTTACGAGCGGAATATCCGTATCGATAATACGAGTCGTCTCTTCGTCGAGTCCCAAGCGATCGTATTGTTTATCCTGCTGCCAAGCTTCCAGTCTGACCACTAGCGTAATACGCTTATGATTGCGAATCGCACCTGCACCAAATAGCGTCATCACGTTGATAATCCCTACGCCGCGAATCTCCAGCAAGTGACGGATCAGTTCCGGTGCTGTACCATGAAGCTGGTTATCCGAAGTTTGGCGAATCTCAACCGCATCATCGGCAATCAGACGATGACCGCGTTTTACAAGCTCAAGCGCTGTCTCACTTTTACCGATACCACTACTACCTGTAATCAGCATCCCTACCCCATACACGTCACACAGTACGCCATGAATGGTAGCTGTAGGAGCCAACCGACCTTCCAAGAAACTCGTCAGACGGCTGGAAAAAATCGTAGTCGCCATCGAGCTGCGCAACACAGGCAATCCCTTTTCATTACTTATATCAATAAATTCCTGTGGTACTTCCAACGCACGGGTGATTACAATACAAGGCGTGTTGTCATTACAAATCCCCCGAACACGGCTCTTCCGCTCTTCCTCCGGAAGCATAGAGAAGAAAGCCAGCTCGGTCTTGCCCAGCAGCTGAACACGTTCTTCAGGGTAATATTCAAAATAACCGGCCATTTCCAGACCAGGGCGGTTGAGGTCATCGACCGTGATGGGCCGCTTCAGACCCTCATGTCCCGATACCACTTCTAATTGAAAATGCTGTACCAATTCAGATACTTTTACCTTCTTAGCCATGTGAATTCTTCCTTTCCTCGCCTGCGGTTTTTTCTCCGCTATCCCGCGTTCGGTTAGGATGATATTCCCATTCCATCCGCAGGTAATTCTCCTGCTAATCTTAATGGATAATGCCTATGAATGCAATCTTAAAGCCCTCCAACTAAGGGTATATCCCCTTTCGAAGAAGATTACATCCCCTTCTCAGACCAACAAAAAAGCCACCCCAAAGGGGTGGCTCACAAAACTGGATAAGTCTTATCCCAGCAAAATGTTCTTTTCGGATTCTTTGTCGAAGAAATGAACTTTGTTCATGTCGATCGCGAGTTTAGGCTTGTTGCCTTCACGAGTTGTAGAACGTCCGTCTACACGGGCAATAACAGTTGTGTTGCCCACACCGCTCAGGTACAAGAGCATTTCGTGACCCAGGTTCTCTGTAACATCAACCAACGAAGAGAAGATTGTGTTCGGAGAAGCTTCCAGGAATACTGGCTCTTCGTGGATATCTTCTGGACGAACGCCCATAACCACTTCTTTACCGATGAAACCTTTGTTACGAACGATTTGAGCTTTTCCACCTGGTACTTCAACATCCAGGTTATCGGAACGGAAACGAACAGCGCCGTTTACATCGCTCAATGTACCTGTAATAAAGTTCATTGTAGGGGAACCAATAAAGCCCGCTACGAACAGGTTTTGAGGTTGGTTGTAAAGCTCTTCCGGAGAAGCAGCTTGTTGAATGATACCATCGTACATAACTACGATACGGTCACCCATCGTCATAGCTTCTGTTTGGTCATGCGTTACGTAGATACAAGTAGTTTCAAGGCGCTTAACCAATTTAGTGATTTCCGCGCGCATTTGACCACGAAGTTTAGCATCCAAGTTGGAAAGAGGCTCATCCATCAAGAAGACCTGCGGATCACGGACAATTGCACGTCCCAAAGCGACACGTTGGCGTTGACCACCGGAGAGTGCTTTTGGTTTACGCTCAAGCAAGTGCTCGATGTCGAGAATCTTCGCAGCTTCACGTACCTTCTTGTCGATTTCTTCTTTCTTCACTTTACGCAGTTTCAAACCAAACGCCATGTTTTGGTACACGCTCATGTGCGGGTACAACGCGTAAGATTGGAAAACCATCGCGATATCGCGGTCTTTAGGAGCAACGTCATTCACGACACGGTCGCCAATGTACATTTTACCTTCAGAGATTTCTTCCAGACCTGCGATCATCCGCAGAGTTGTGGATTTACCGCAACCGGAAGGTCCAACCAGTACTAGAAATTCTTTATCTTTAATATCAAGGTTGATATCCTCAACTGTAGCTTTATCAGAACCCGGGTATTTTTTGAAAATATGCTCTAAACGTACGCCTGCCATTGTATTTCCCCCTCGAGTCATTTATTGGATTAAAACATCAATTCGTTTCTTGTACATTTATCTTACCCCAGTTACGCCGGGATGGCTATTTGTAACGTTCACAAAAAACCTATTTTCTTTTCGTCACTTTATACAATAGCATGGTGAGCTTTACAATTGCGGCGTCTCCAAAGCTCCGGACATCGGCCCCTGTCTCCTGTTTGATCTTGTCCAGTCGATACAGCAGCGTGTTGCGGTGGATATATAGCTTCTTAGCGGTTTCGCTCACATTACAGTCCATTTCAAAGAAGGTCTCCAGTGTCAGCAGCATCTCCTTGTCGGACAAGACGGAGGTATAGTCACCGATCTGCCCAAGCAGCTTGCGTCGTCTGGTGTCAGGAATACTATTCACGAGGCGCTCCATGCGCAGCTCCCACGGCAGATGAATATATTCACCAACTTGAAAAATTCGTCCTAGAATGATGGTTTCCCGTAACAACGCCACTGACCCTGTTAAGCCTTTGACCGGAACAACCGCTGGTGCTACCGCTAGATGAAAGATCCCTACCCATTCACTGGCAATCAGCTCATGCAGCCCCATTGAAGTCTGGGCCAGCAGATCATCCTCATTCTCTTCTTCATCTTCCTTATCATCCCCGCCGGTGAGCAGTTCCTTTCGCGCTAAAATTAGCCATTCCTTTTCCTGCAGCGGAATAAGCAGAACCTCATTCTCAAAATAACTCCGCAGCAGCTTCATCAGCGATCTATAAGATACCTGAGGACTGTGTACGTTTTCACTACTTAGGAGAAAAGGAATCATATCGCTGAATAGCCGGCTCTTTAAGGCCATATCATCAGGGATCTCTGCGTCATCCTTCTCTTGCTCTAACTGGGCATTCAACCAACTGCTAAGCTGGCGGGCTTCTACCTCGCCTTCTTCGCGAAATCCTGTGGCTTTCAGCGCTACTGCAAAGTTCTGGACTGCATAATTGACCAACTGAACTTCCCGCGAACTAAGACCATCCAGTTCTACCCAAACTGCCGTTATACGGCCGTCATTATCATATAAGGGCACCCACAAACTTCCTTCAGAGATAACAGGTTGATCCGTGTCTTCCGTTCCTATGCCAAAAAGGGAAGCGGATTGCTGCCTCCCTAACTGCTTGAGTCCGGTTCTTTTTCCGGTGAGCTGTTCCAACTTTTGACGCAATGTCTCGCTATCCATCGTCACCATACTCCACCACTCTTACTCTTTTCGACTATTTTAACATATTTCCATACATAATGCGGTGTCAGAACAGGTCGAACGATAATATCTTGTGCAATTTTATGTCATATTCCGACTTCGCTCTGATTATCGTTATACTCTTGTCGTTTCAATTTCTTTAAAGCCTTATTCATCCAGATCGCGGCCAAGGCACCCTCACCCATAGCTACTGTCGCTTGTTCTGCATGAACAGCTACATCTCCTGCCACCCATACATTATCTACATTGGTTGTCATTGAGCGCTTATTAGCTTCTATGTGCTTGTTCTTGTGCAATTCGACACCCAGTTGAGCTGCAAGCTCCGAATGCACAGGGTTTCCCCCAAAAGCAATAAATCCACGCTCTGCGGGAATAAATGTCCCATTCTCTAGAGTTACTCCTGTAATTACTCCATCCGTTTGTCCGTCGACACGCGATATAGTTTCTTCTATATATATTATGCCCTCTTCATTCAGACGATTTAGCAATTCAGGGGCTAACGCTTTTTTCTCATGATTAATATAGGTTAAATATCTGGTTCGCTCTCGTAAAATAAAAGCCATATTCGCCCCGGCTTCTCCCGCACCCATCAGCACGGTCTGTCGGTCCTGAATCTCATACCCATCACAGTCGGGGCAAACATATACACTGCAGCCCAGCAAAGGGATCAACCCTGGTAGGTCTGGAAAACGATCTGACACTCCAGTTGCCAGCAATATCGTCTTCGTGTGATAGGTCCGGCCTTGACTGCCCTGCAGTTGAAAATGGTTCTCCTTCTTCTCCGCCTTCAGGATCTCATCTACCAAAAATTCTACGCCGACACGCTCCGCCTGCCGTCTACCACTAGCCCGCAGCGCCTCTCCGGATATGCCATCCGGCCATCCCAGTATGTTATGATAACTTCGGCACAAACTTGAACGTCCCTTCCCGGCGTCAACCACCAGTATACGGTGAGCCGAGTAACGTCCCAACTGAATCGCTGCCTGTAAACCAGCAATCCCACCACCAACAATTATCGCATCATATATCAAGGAAAACCCCTCGTTTCTGCATTGCATGAATACCCTTATAATTAAACGAATCCAGGATTTTTAAACTTGCTTGCTGCATTCTTTTTTCAGAATTTCACTGGAAAAACAAAAAAAAGCCATCACCTTTATGGTGATGGCTTTTTCTAATCGGGATGAGCCATGAAGGACTCGAACCTTCGACACCCTGATTAAAAGTCAGGTGCTCTACCAACTGAGCTAATGGCTCATAAATGGTGGGGGATGATGGATTCGAACCACCGAACACGTACGTGAGCAGATTTACAGTCTGATGCGTTTGGCCACTTCGCTAATCCCCCAAGAAAGAAAGGTGGCTCGGGACGGAATCGAACCGCCGACACGAGGATTTTCAGTCCTCTGCTCTACCGACTGAGCTACCGAGCCATATGAAATTTTTACATGACAATGAAGCGGAATAGTTATACACTTCCACTCTTGTGTGGAAAACTATACTTCATTAATATAAATGGCGGAACCGACGGGATTCGAACCCGCGATCTCCTGCGTGACAGGCAGGCATGTTAGGCCAACTACACCACGGTTCCACAATTAGATAAAAAATGGTGCCGGCGAGAGGACTTGAACCCCCAACCTACTGATTACAAGTCAGTTGCTCTACCAATTGAGCTACACCGGCACAGTGTAAGGTATTACAGTATCAAAAATGGTGGAGGCTGAGGGGATCGAACCCCCGACCCTCTGCTTGTAAGGCAGATGCTCTCCCAGCTGAGCTAAGCCTCCAGGTATTATGGTAGCGGCGAAGGGGATCGAACCCCCGACCTCACGGGTATGAACCGTACGCTCTAGCCAGCTGAGCTACACCGCCACAATAATTAGTAATGATGATATGGATTGGAATGGCGGAGAGAGTGGGATTCGAACCCACGCACCGCTTACGCAGTCTAACCCCTTAGCAGAGGGTCCCCTTATAGCCACTTGGGTATCTCTCCAAACAAGACTTCTTCCATATAATCCATACAGGCTTGATCGCCTGAAAACTGAATCCGAAACGAATCTGCATTCTACATATAGGATAAGCCCTCGACCGATTAGTATTGGTCAGCTCCATGCATTACTGCACTTCCACCTCCAACCTATCTACCTCGTCGTCTTCAAGGGGTCTTACTAATTGGGAAATCTCATCTTGAGGGGGGCTTCACGCTTAGATGCTTTCAGCGCTTATCCCGTCCGTACGTAGCTACCCAGCCATGCTCCTGGCGGAACAACTGGTGCACCAGCGGTACGTCCATCCCGGTCCTCTCGTACTAAGGACAGCTCCTCTCAAATTTCCTACGCCCACGACAGATAGGGACCGAACTGTCTCACGACGTTCTGAACCCAGCTCGCGTACCGCTTTAATGGGCGAACAGCCCAACCCTTGGGACCTACTTCAGCCCCAGGATGCGATGAGCCGACATCGAGGTGCCAAACCTCCCCGTCGATGTGGACTCTTGGGGGAGATAAGCCTGTTATCCCCAGGGTAGCTTTTATCCGTTGAGCGATGGCCCTTCCATGCGGTACCACCGGATCACTAAGTCCGACTTTCGTCCCTGCTCGACTTGTAGGTCTCGCAGTCAAGCTCCCTTCTGCCTTTGCACTCTTCGAATGATTTCCAACCATTCTGAGGGAACCTTGGAACGCCTCCGTTACTCTTTAGGAGGCGACCGCCCCAGTCAAACTGCCCGCCTGACACGGTCCCCGTACCCGATAAGGGCACTAGGTTAGAACCTAGATACGATCAGGGTGGTATCCCAACGGCGCCTCCACAGAAGCTTGCGCTCCTG
>NZ_JBHVPB010000003.1:237881-601796 GCF_042887565.1 Paenibacillus sp. NPDC057934 | reverse complement strand
TCCGGAAGTACACCATCCTTGCTTGATTCGGTAGTAGCACTTTCTAGTTCTGCTAAAACAGCATCTCTACTTACGCTATGGTTAGCTCTCTCTAGTTCCGGAAGTACACCATCCTTGCTTGATTCGGTAGTAGCACCTTCTAGTTCTGCTAAAACAGCATCTCTACTTACGCTATGGTTAGCTCTCTCTAGCCCTGGAAGTACACCATCTCTGCTTGATTCGGTAGTAGCGCTTTCTAGTTCATGTAGCACACCCTCACTACTTGAACCGCTAGCTGCAGTTACTGTCCGGTCAGTTGTTCCTTCACTGTTTGATGAGATCTCTCCAGCCGATGACTGCTGAATAACTCCTTCCATACCACGTTGCATATTGGCTAATGTCGTTCCTGTTTCGTACCCCTCAAATGATCTATCAGCTTTGGCAGTTACAATCTCCTCAGGAGAATTACCACCTCTTTCGACCTGTAGATCTGCTATTTCAATCTCATGAGCCATTCCGTCTGCTTCACTTTCCATATCAATTAGAGCAAATTCTTGCGGTCTAGTTCCTGACATTCCAGCTACATTATCAGCTTCTATTAAGTGATGTGACTGTCCGATTCTATTGTTTGCTCCCAAAATAGCATGACTCATTTCCTCTATGTCCATAGGTCTACTAAAGTCATAGAACTGAGCGTCAGTGAATTCCTCCGTGACACTCTCTCTGAATTGAACGTACATACCGCCTAAAGCCGTCTCCTGAGGCTGTAATACATCTGCCCCCTCGGATCTGCTCGCCAAACTAGATTCCTGATTAATCCCTAGCGTGGTAACCCCTGCTCCTGCCATTTTTATCTGCTCAATAACCGCTGTAGTTCGTAAGGGAAGATCAGACATGAGGAATTCTCCTGATATACTATCTTGCAGAATTTTAGTCATTCCTGCTTCGATGTAATCAACTGCTTTAGAGCCATACATTATCTCCAACAAGCGTACAGCTTTGAGTATTTCAGGAGACTCAGTAATAACTGATTTCATTTGCTCGATAGCCGTAAAACTCTGAACCTCTGATTCCACTTGCTCTGTTGCAAGAAACTCAGTAAACTCTTCCACTTCAGAATCATGACATGTGGTCAGATTCTTTGCTTCTATAATCAGATCGATTAAAGGCTGACCGCCCACGTATACTTCAGAGTTTGTTATAATCTGTATGTCAGCCCCATCCCCATTAATTAAAGTAGCGCCCATGACATGTTCCACCTCAGCGTCATAATCCCTTAGTGGGGTAGCTATAGTGGTTCTCTCCACCTCACCATCCATCATGTCGGCTGTATTCTTAGCACTTGTGAGCCTTACTTCTCCTGCTTCCTTAGTAATATGGGTTGACCATTCGATATCACTTACTTTTGCTTCATATGAGGTTTGAGCTGTACTGTAATAGTCTATTGTTAAACCATTCTTGGTTAAGCTGTTTGCTTCAGTGTCCTGATGTAAAACGTAAGAATCATAGTCCATTTCCACCTTAGCCCACTCAATGAAATCAACCCTACCAATCTCACCACTAAAGCTGTCTGTTTCTGTATATGCAATAAAATGAGCATCCTGTCTTTTATCTACCTGTCCTCTACTAAATGTAAGATCCGCATAGGAACTGCTATCTGCTTGTTCAATGGTCTCCAAGATACCGAACTGTGTGGTATCGTAAGCTATCGTTTCGTCCATTGATGATAGGGTACGGTGACTACCCTCAGCTAAGGTCTTAGAATGGATTGCACCGTTCGTCCCCTTAACCTCCACACTAACTAATTCATTCGATTGAGAACTATTCTCATATGTATCTACGGCAGTTAAGTTGATAGGTTGGGAGTCTATACGGATATCGTAATAAATTACTTCATCTAACAGAGCATCTCTCCTATTCTCTACATTAGTCAAAGTACCGTCTACCTTTCCATCGTAGATGGGTTGCTGCAGGTCTGCCATTTCCGTGCCTTGTAGAGTTATATTAATTATTGTATCTGAATGTATGTAGTCTTGTGATACAGCCAGCAGTACAATCTCAGATTCAATAAGAATTTCGTTATCAATTTTCATATAGTTGTCTACCGTGGTCTCTTGGCTTAGATAGGCAGAAGAGCTTACCAATGACTCTGCTTTTATAAAATCAGCCATATCACTACTTTCAAAGTAGCCTTCCAGGTTACCTCCGTAGGTCTGTTCAATAGTAGCATCATTTACGGTATCTACAATTTTCGTATCTTCCATGCCCGCCAAGACGGATGTATCCACCGACACTAGCCTATGAACATCAACTTCAAATCCTGCAGAAGTACTTTCTACCATGTGATGGTTATTAGAATTGTATACCATATCGGTTATCGCTTCTGTTAAGCCGCCTACCGATGCCTCTTTAATTACCTCTACCCTCTCCGCACTGATGGTTATATGATTACTAACATGGATTTGAGTGTCCGCCAACACACCCCTAGTTACGGACGAGTCCATCATAGAAAGACCAGCATTTTCAATCCGCTCATAGGAAGAATTTTTGAAGATCTCAGCATAACGATTGCTGATTTCTTCAGAATCCTTGATCACAACAGAACCGATTGAATTGTGATCTATGATACTGTCACTAATTTGAGAGTTGAGGTCGGCCTGACTGAGAAGTGAAATTTCACCTTCAAGTAGCTGGCGTAAGATACTTGAGAGAATTGCTCGCCCTTCTTCTGCATCCAACTTGAACTCGAAAAACTCAGGAATTTCTATGATAGTGCCGGTCTTATTTCCTGCAGCATGTTCAAGTTTGTTGGAAGTACCTGTGTTGCTTGATAAAGACATCGTGACTCTATTATCCTCTGCAATCACAATGTTAACGTCATATAATGCACCGATCTCTGTGTCATCAATGATCCCGTTATCCGCTGTCTCCCGTCCGGATTCCATGGGGGTTAACCCAACGTCAATTGTGTTATCTAATCTACGACCTGTTCTCTGCCAATCCGTCCTAGACATTACCACTGTGTCCCCACTAAAGTACCTATGGATGTCGGACAAATAGGATACGATGGACGCTATCGCTATTTCGATTCCAACCCCCTCATACTCTGTCACGTTATCAGCGTTCGTAAGCTTCCCGAATAATCCCGTGGCTGAGTGAGGAACTTTATTAGCGCCTTTCATGGTGTCCTCGATCAAAGTCTTGTACGTAGAATTAACGGGGGCGGTCAGGTGATACCAGTTGTTTGAGTTTATTATCTGCTCTACACCAAATGTAACTTCATAGCCCTTTTTAGAAAAAAGGGCGGTGAAGCTGATTAGGTAAGATTTCTTACCGTTCATCACTCACCGCCACCTCCCTTATTTATGTTTATGCGTTTTTCTTCAGAGTCTCTTTCAAAATACCTAGCCCAATTGGAGCGAATGGGGACATGTTAGCTAGTGTGAACGGGCTGACCGGAGTATCTGCAAGAGTGTAGCGGTAAAGTTGCTTGTACTCGTAAGTAGCAAGAACCTCTTTGCCCAAAGCAGGTGTTTTCCCCTCTAGGAATTTGATCGTCTTCAACTCAGCATCTATGACGTAGTCTGTTCCTAGAACAAGGGTTTCACAGTCAATGATCACGTCCAGTTTATAAGGCGTACCGTCATCCTTCAAGGAAGGGGAATGAGCCAGATGGAAAACTGAATTCACTCCGTCACCTTTACCCAAATCCTCATGATCAGCCGTTTCAATGACTTCCAATTCATCCAACTGAGAGATGTTCTTCGGATGAACCGCATAACACTCATCCAGCTTACCTACAAAACCATCGTTGGGGTGAACAATATACATTGGGGAGATATGGTATTTACCGCTATATACTGATGGATTAAATCTGGATTCGCCTGCATCAACATCCTTGTCGTGAGTAATGAATGCCAGATAGTGCTCCTGGTAATACGTACCACCGATTGATTGTTGAAGCTGTACGCCACGGTTACCATTAGATGTGTGCACGCCGTAATCCACGTAAACAGCACCTAGCTTCATGTCCTTCTTCCACTTAACCTCGTCTGCTTCACGGCAACCAGAGATAATCACGTTGTTCTTACGTGGTGATTTACCTAGCGTGGTTAGCCGGCCGATGTACAACGGTGCGAAGTATGTGTTCTCTGCGCCAGGAGTTGGATCAGGCCGGAAAAACATTGCGATGCGGTCTTTGGTAATGTTGCCCCAATAGTACATCGTGCTATCTCTCTGCCATCCTCTATCAAAATTCTGTAATGGCGTGAAGGACAGTGCTGTAGGCAACGATGGGTAGATGTAGTAGATTGCCGAGTACACTGAGTTCAGCAAGTCCGCACCTTTATCAGGGTCGAAGTTCTTAACCTTGATATCACCGTAGTTCAATGTCTTCGTTCCGGTTGCATTTAGAATCCTGATATAAGAAGCATGTAATTCTGCTCCCGCATCCGGTGCATTTTTAAAGGTTACAGTATTAGTAGTATAATCAACAGTGTAAGAAGTTGCGTCAATCTCCACCTGATTTCTATATAAGCGTACCGTATCTTCCTTGATTGTAGTAACAGTCGGAATTGGGAATACTTTCCTGCTTCCATCTCCATCAGGGAGAATAGATTCAGGGTCACCAATTACTGCTGAGCCGTTAATACCCTGCACGATCCTTTCGCCCCGAACGTCATCAAAAGTGAAAAAGTACATTCGCTTCACTGGCTGTGGTGCAATAGGGGATGGCGAATAGTTAGAGTTGACTCTATCTGTCGCCAATGGGGCTTCCGCAAAGGTGATTGTTCCATTGAATTCATCCAGAACATAATCCGAACTTGGTACTACTAAGCCATTCTTGTAAACGATGACGGAATCCTTAAGTATTGGGAAAACCTTATACTGGTACTTGGTGTTCAGTTTAGTATCCTTGACCAGTTCTCCAAGAACGGAGTTCTGTGAGATGAACTCTTGTTCACCCAAGGCAGGGCTTGTTTTTTTACCATAACCGTATACCATGCCGAAGTTTCGCATTTGATTATCAGAACCTAGTGACCGGAACAAACGAACATCGGCGAACTTTAATCCGTCTGCAGACACTGCACGGTATTTAACAAATGTATCCCAACCCTTGGAGTTTAGCAAAGTTTCAAAGTCTTGTGGGAATAATTGAATCGTAGAATCTCCATCAAACCAACTCACCATACATCACCTCTTGTTTAGAATTGCCCCACCGCAATTAACAGCAGGGCTTGTTTTGTTGAATGGGTCACTCAGGTGTAGGGGTTATCTCCACACCTTCATCATCAACCGTATTGTAGTACAGTCCGATACCCGCAGGTCTGTACTGTGTGCCTGGCTTTTTGGTTAGTGGGGACACCCCTTCAACCAGGAAATAACGGAAAACATCGAACTCATCAGGGCAATGTTCTTTCTTGACTCTAAGCTTGTTGGCGTTAAAGGAAAGAGCCGACAATGCGATAGTGTCTTTTAATGCGCCTCGTACACCTTCTTCAGGATGAATTACGTACAGTTTGGAGGTATGTACCTTCTGACTGTATCTGGATGGGTTGAAAGAATACTTGTAAAGCGGGTTCTCAGCGTTGTTCCAAGCCCGTGGGTAATCTTTCTTTCCATCTACCGAAGAACGAGTTGGTGTGATATCGTTAGCAGGTGCGTTCCAAGACAAGTAATATGCTTGGTAACGAGCACCGAGTTTACCACGGCTGACCATGATATTATCCAATCCATTGGCAGGGTACTTAGGGTAACTTTTCATCAAAGGCATGATATTCTGCTGACGAGTTGCAGTGTTGTCAAAATCATACTCTGCGATCGCCTTTAGTTGGTTATCGAGACTACCAGTAGCTGATACTATAGGCACACTACCTGCAAACATTGCATAGGCGTTGTCACCTTCTTCTACCGCGTCCAATTTACCAAAATAAAAGGGGATGATCGGTACAAGGTTTCCTTCGGGTGCAGGTACGTTGTCACACTGCATAATGAAGAATAAGCTTGTATCCGTTAGATGGCCCTTAATAGAAATTTCAGAATCACTCCACCAGTTGGTGTTCTGAACCGGGTAGTGGATACTTTCATCGTAGTATTTCTCTAGTAGGTTAGTACGGAGTCCTGCTTGGATGATTGGGGATTGCATACGTTCACCCGTAGCCTTTACCACCGTAAATACTGAACTATTATTACTGCTCTCCACCCAAGCTGCTGCCTCTACTTCAATATCCAGTACCGCACGTTTCAACTCACTCGCCGACGTGTTATTCCACGGCAAGCAGATGTCTTTGTTCGCAGGCTTTAGTTCACTCAACTTCTCTACCATGTATATATACAGAGTTTGAGGAGAACGGTACTTTCCAAACTCATTACTCGCCCATTGAGAGAATACCTCAAGTGTCGCTTTATTAGTATTGGAGCTCCCCATATCTGGGGATTTTTTCTCAAACCTCAGTTGACTTAGGCTTTGTTCCCAATTTCCTAGAATTGCCACGCCGAACATCTTATTCTCTTTGTTAGCATAGATAAAATGCTCTGCCACATAAATAGAGATATTGGTTTGGCTAGTACCTGAATAGCCGGGTTTCATAATATTCGCGTCAAACGCTATTTTCTTAAAGTTTGCAACTACGTTCCACCCCGCTGTTGCCAGTAGGTCCCCCAACCTTTGTTGTATATCTGCTTCAGTTACCCGTGGAGTAAATGTTGCAGGAGTCGTGTCGATAAATGGCATTTATATTGCACCCCTTCACTTTTTTCTTTTGGCTGCCCCGCACTACACGGGGCAATTCACCAAATATGTCCAACTACTACCTGAACCCGAAGACGAAGTCATAACTACCTTTATTTGCGTTACACCTCCTACAGGACTGTAGTAAAATCTAAGTGACCCTGTACCTGATACTTCAGTGTTGGTGCTTGCGAGTAGTTGGTTCTGATAGTAAATATCCATCTTATCCGCTACACCAAACATGTCATACGAGACAACTACATTACCGCTCCTACTTCCCATCTCATGCTCTTTCTCTGTACGAGCGCCGCCGCCCGCATCATTGGTCTTACCACACTGCAATGTGTTTGCAGGAGGTGGTGGAGGTGGAGGTGGTACTGGCTTGGCTTTAACTAACACACTTGCTGTTGCTGTCCCTTTCTGACCCACTTCATTCCATACCGTAAAGGTTATCGTGTAAGTACCAGCATGGTTGAAAGTGTAGATTGCGTTATCAACCGAATAGCTTCCTTTATTTACACTACTTGCTGTCTCCCACTTAAAATTAGTGCTAGGAGAGTGCTTGCTATACAGGGATGTAAACCTAATTGATCCACCTTCCTCTATCACCGAGTAATAAGGGTCAATCTGTACGACCAGTGGTGGTGGTGCTGGAGGTAATGGTGGAATTTCTGGTAATGTGTACCCTGCTTTAAGGATCCCTAGTCCCGCAGGTCTGAAAGCTGTCGCGGGTCTTTGGGTTAGCGGCGAGATTCCTTCGACCAAGTAGTAAGAGTATACTTCGTACTTGTTTTCTTCATCGCAGTGGTCTTTTACCGCCTTTAGCTCGTCACCATTCATTATAGTTAAGGGAGATACCAAAATAACGTTTCGCAGTGTTCCAAACGTACCATCTTCAGGGTGAACAAGCAGGGCCCTGGATGAATGTGCCTTATCACTATACCTGGATGGATTAAACTGATACTTGTATTGCGGATTTGTATAGTCATTCCATGCCCTTGGGTGTTTCTGTCCCTTGCTATTCTCTCTAGCAGGCGGCATGATATTCGAAGGTACATTCCAAGATAAGTAATGAGCCTGATATCTTGCACCATACTTGGTGCGCTTTACCATAACGGAGTCTACTCCATTGCTAGGGTAGCTTGGGTATTCTTTCATGATAGGCATAGTAATCTCTTGCTTGATGCTTACGTTATCATAATCCAAATTAGCAGACTGCTTCATTACTGTATCCACTGCTGCGCCCTCTTTATTGTACGCCGTTCCTGAGAACAGAGCTGAAGGTGCATCTCCTGTGGATTTGTTTGTGTTTATGGTGACCTCTAGCCACATCCTAGCGGCTACTGGTTTGTACCCATGAACACCACTGCCGCTGAGTGCTTCTATGGTTACGGAGTTCTTGCCTTCTACGCCAGTAATATCAAACGTACCCATAAACTGCGCATCATGCTTGTTATCAGTAGGTTCAATATCATATTTTGTATTGAATCTGCCAATCTCTTCACCCGCTATGCTCAAGGTAACCGACTCGTCTCCAAAACCACCGTCAGTGTCGCCCATAAGCCAAACCTTCACATTAGAACCGTTGTTCACCATTGGCTTATTGGAAATGATGGTTGATGTTTTCTTGGTCACCCCTTGGAAGTCAAACGTAATTTCCCTATTTGACACCTCTTCAGGCGTACCGCCTATTTCAATGTCACCCATATAAAGTGGAATAGCGGGTACAGCGTTGCTATCCCATACAGGAGCAGTGTCCGCAAGGATTATAAGCATTAATGACTTGCCATCTACGAAACCCTTGACGAACACTTTGCTATCGTCCCACCAGTTCGTGTACTTCACGTCCATGAAATTAAGCTTATCCATGTGTTCAAGTTGCGGTATTCTCGTCCGGGCAGTTACAATTGGAGATTGGTACATCTGAGGGAACTTACCTGTTACCTTGAATTGGAGGGCGTTTGTGTTATCGTCAAGCCCCCACATGCTCGTCTGTACTTCGACGTCCAATGCCAGCCTCTTTAATTCAGCATCCTTATCCCAACCCACAATCATCTTCCCATTTCCGATGTATTTCTCAAGTTGGTAAAAATACAAGGTGTGTCTCTCATAAAGAGCATCATCTGCCGCCTTTTGGATAGCCCATGAGAAAATCCCCATGTCTTGAGGGGTTAGCTGTGTGCCAAAGTCAGCCGCCTTGTCATAAATAGCAAATGGTACTTTGCAGCCCGTCCTGCCTATCTGCTCGTTGACGTGTGCAAGCATTGACATACCGTAGAGATTACCGGATGAATTTCGCAGGATATGATGCTTTGCTACGTAGAAATCAAAAGAGTCTGTAGGTTGTACTGCACTGTAATAGACTGCAAGTTTCCCCGACACACCTTGCTCAAATGTAAGAGTTGTAGTTTCGTCAGGGTTGTTAGTAACAGAGTAATAAGAAGTTGGGCACTCTTCTCCGTTAAGGTAGACATAGTAGTCATCGTTCATAATCTTAGGTAGGTCTATCTCCGGTTTTGAAAGTGGTAGGAATGCCCTCTTGATTGTGGGCTTGGTCAACTTATTAGAATATGAGACCTTAGTAAACTCATCTAACTTAGTCCAACCATTGTTCTCACATATACCTGCAAGACCGTCTAGTAAGTGTTCTTCATTTATCATGGTATCTATCCATGGGGTTGGTTGATAAGAAGTATCTGCCATTTTTCACCTTCTTTCTACTTTAGCGTTTGGTAATTTACCCAAGCAACCTTAGGCTTGCCGCCCTCATTAAAGAACTCAAAATGTAGTTGGGTCCCTTTTTTGCACGGTATAATTGCTGTAAGGTACATTCCCTCTGGCAAGTCTTTCGTGTAAATATTCTTGCAGACCAATTGCTCACCTACGTATAGGTTCCAGTAGTCCCTTGCTTCGTAATTGGACACACCTACCGCAATGGAGAGCAATTCGCAATCCTCTTCGAGAGTCAACTTGTGTTCTGCCTTACCTGCAGACTTAGACTCCATCATGATTCCCTCAATGTACGGATTGGTTTTGGTAGGCATGAAAGGCGGGTCAAGCCTACCTCCGACCAAATAGCTCGCAAAGTTTGCCCCATTAGACATTTACTACACCGCCTTTATATATTCGAGCTCCAGATTCTTAAATAATCCGTTCTCTCTAATAATAGTCCCTCTAACGGTACTGAAAGATGCGATATCTGTTTCCTCTTCTAACTCCGTTGTAATTACGGAAGGATACGTCAACTCTATCAGAAACCCGGATACGATCAGATTATCGTCACGTTGTAATGTCAGGACTTCAATTGTTCCGTTGTCGTAGGTATACACCACGGACGTTACGAGTGTTGTCAATCCTTCCATCTCTCTCCTGACTTCCACATTAATGACGTTAGGCTCTGTTGAACCATCTATGATAGTTAGGTCATCGCCACCCGTATATATCCCTGACTTTTTCATCTCTCGGCGAATCAAGTCAAGTATGGGATAAATTTCATTTGAGTTCACAAAATTTCTATTATCTACAGTATCCACCCCACCTTCTACAGCATTATAAGAAAGAGCAGAGAACAATTAGCGTCTTAGACGTAAGTGCTCTCTGCTCTTATAGGTTATCCAGCTTCGGAAAGGGATTGCCAAGTAAGTTCAAGGTAGTTAAGAATACCATCGGCATTACCTACCAGCCTGTTTCCTTTAACCAAGAAGTAGTCGGCGGTATAAGTCTTGGCATCATATACGTAAACAGAGTCAAGAATCTCAATCAACGGATTTCCTTTGACTACTACGTTTTTGGTTCTCGCCTGGCGCTTATAATCGAAGAAAATCTTGTTGGCTACTTCCTCTTTCAGCCCACGCATTGAAGAACCATCCACTTCCTCAATCCAGTCTAGTTGCGCTCCAGCGGTACGGATATTACCTTTTGTAGCAACTATCAATGACCTGTCGAAGAAGTGCTCCACAATACCTGCTGTTCCTGAAATCATTAAATGGTTTCTAACACGAGAGTAGTCAGTAGAAGATGATACATCCATCAGATTCTCTCCATCGATGAACTCCCACTTCATTCCAGAGACCATTGCCCAATCTGGTGCTTCCAAAAAGTTCATTTTCTCCATTCTGAACGTACCGTACCTGTCGCAGTAAATTCGGTACGGCAAATCTTGAATTAATGAATGCAATGCGTCTGAAGCATTCGTGCCCAATGGAAATGTGACATTTGCTACGAATGGATTCTGCCAACCTCCAACTTTCATGATATCCTTTTGGCTCACCGCCTCGAGTTCACCTGTCTCCGGATTAAACTTCATAAAAGTATTCTTCCCTTTATTTACATCCGTGTAGACCGTATCTTCAATTACATAGTCAGGGCTTGCCAGATCCTCGGCATGTACTTTCCAACTGGTAAATCCAGATGCTACCACAATATCTTCTACGATACTTGATTTAATCCAAGCAAATGCTCCGCCGTCTCCTGCGTACGCTTCTTCTGGCGGGTACTGCATGGGTTTGTAGAAGACAAATTCCTCAAGCATATCAAACCTGTCCACACAGCTAAAAGTGATTGTCTTCTCCGCAGAATTTTCTACAATCTCCCCCTTAATCATGCCAGTGAAGACACGGACGACTTCTTCGCCGTATCCAGCGTATATCCTAATGGGAGTGTACTCGCTAACTACGTGACGTAGTTCTCCTTCCTCATAATAGCTCAGTGGAGACTTGTCTGTTCTAAATGTGTCAGGGAACTCCGGTTTACGCTCCCAAGACGGAGAGTAAATACCAGATGAGTTATTCAGCGTAATTTTAGCGGTACTGATGGCACTGTCGAGGTGAGTATTCACTTCCCAATTCATTACGTCCGCTTCAATGGTGTACATTTCTTCATAAACAAAATCTCCTACCTCATACCACTTCTCCTTGTACGTATCACCAATGGCTGTTGCAAACTGTTCTATAGCATAATCGTTAGACGCATATCTGACGCTATCGAGGTAGATCGTCCCAGCTGTTACGGAAAAGAGAATTCTGCTTTGATAGGGGTAATCGAATGCCGCTCCGCGGATTCCAGTGTTCACCCAGGTATCATTCAAATTCACATAAACATCAATGTCAGTTCTATCGTGACAAACTACTGTATATTCAATGAAATCTTTGGTAGTGTCCAGCGTGTACGTGCCACCGCCCACAGTATAAATTTGGTTATCCTTGATGTTCAGGAGAAATCCCTTAGTACCATCACCGATGACGAGCTTTCCGCTTGTACCCGCTACAGTTTTCAATTTGAAGTTTATGGTAAATGGAAAAGCCTTAATCTTGCCAAGACGTTCAATACCTGCTTCACCGCCGCTAGTAGATATTGCCTGATAGTCACCTTTATCCTTCTGTACAACCGTTCCGTAGGGTGTCCAGTTGTTAGCACTATTCATGCTATCTTCAAAATCCCACAGGGTCTTGGTCTCCACGGTCTGTACATCAAATTCCTTAGCTTTAAGCCACAAAATACCGAACTTGCCCCTTGATGCCTTTGAAGAATTTGCAAACGTAATCTCAACAATATTGTGACCCTTCGGCATGGGTATGGATGGTGGATAAGCAACTCCATTCTTGGCATTGATTCCGTTGATTCGCACCACTTCGTAATCATTCACTTTGACAATTACTACATCATCCATCTCCAGATCTGCGAAGTATGCCCAGCTAAGGTTTCCAGGCTTAAACCAATCATGCTCAAATACCAAGGTCTTGGCCTTTCCTGCTCCACTAGTCCCATTAAATCCGAGAACGTTCATGTGCTTTCCATCGTCAGTAACCATCATTTGAACAGATCCGTCAGTCTTGGTATACTTTTTAACATCTAAGGTTGTTTTCTTGGCGGAAAAATCCTTGAAGTAGGTCTGTGTTGCAGTAGTCTTATTGTACTGGTACGTGACGATTTCCTTTTCTAAACTCGTCTCTCCGATAGAAGTGGGACCAGGACTTCCTTTGCGCTTCTTCCCGTCCCCCCAAGACTTGACCTTAACTACCACAGGCTTTCTACCGAACTTGCGGGCATTCGCTTCTGTATCGTAAAGAATGTCTATTCGATTGCCTTTAATATCTCCGCCCGTATCGTCTGCGAGATATTCACCCCAACTCACGCCGTCAACAATGACTTCTACCACACTTTTCAATGGGATGATAGACGGATCAACGGCAATTATCTTCCAATTATTCCATTTACGAACGTCCGTGCCGCCCTTTGTGATTCCAATACAACCTTTACAAAAAGCAATATAAGCTGTAGCTTCCATATTGTATTCAGCATAGGAAGTGGAAGAATCCTCGATGGTTGTAGCATCCATAATCTCAGTATCTTTAATCATATGTGCAGCCGCTTTCGAAGCCGCCTGAATAGTCTTCTTGCCTCTAAGATAGGGCTCAGGATTCTGTGGAATATTATTAAGACGTACTTCAAAGTGCAAATGAGTACCGTCCCCTCCGCCACTGGATATGGAACGTCCGCTATTACCACCAAGACCAAGAAGCCCGCCTGCTTCGACCTTATCTCCTACGCTAACCTTAATTTTGTTAAGATGGGCATAGCGTGTCTCCCACCCATTCCCATGGTCAAGGTAAACGACTCTTCCATAACCGTTTTGTGTACTGGCTGTCCTAACTGTACCTGTCCAGACGGCGTAAACAGGGTCATTCATTGCAAGGTCAAGGTCAATCCCTTTGTGTCGCTTGCGGGAGCATCGCGGGTCAGTATCAATCCAGTCCGTGATTCGTATCCCGTTTACATGAAGTGCGTCGTTTTTGTTGCCACTCATAGTAGAGCTGTTTTTTATCGGCATAGAGAAGGAGACATTACGGAGTTCTGTTTTGGTCTCGATCGGTTTAGGATCAGGATTCTCTTCACCAGAGCCCTCTTTGTAGTCTGTAAGCTTTTCTGCTTTGTCGATGGACAAAAGATCGCTGACGGCACTGTCGTACACATATTGTACTGCGTCGTACTTTCTACGAAATCCCCGTACGTAAGAGGTTTTGTCCAACTCTACAATCACCTTCGGCTCATTTCCTAGCGCATTTACACGCTCCATGATGCCTTGCAATAATTGTTTTGAAGGGTAATTAACGTTAGATACATAAGCCACTACACCCACCCGCCTTATCTATATTTCTCTGTAATCCACTCGATGAATCTGCACAGATAAGTTACGGCTTCCGCTCTAGTAATACATGCTTCCGGTTCAAACTTATCATCAGAGTAAAGAGGGAACACATAGCAACCATCATGATATTTCTCATCTAGCAGGGTGAGCACGTCATTCTTGTACCAGTTCCCTTCGATATCTGCTCTGTCTACAATATACCGCTGCGGAGCGGCATTATAGGCGAACCTGCGGTCTGTGTAACGATTGTGCAGATTTTCGTATAATCGACTCATGAGTGCAAAGAAGTCTCCGCGGCGAATACGAACATCACCAAAGAACCTGTCGTTATAAGTTACCCGTCCCGATTCTACGATCACCGTCTCACTTGTACGTCGATTAACTCCTTTTATCTTAGCGTTGTAACCAATGACGGCAGGAAAACCGTTGTACATGTACGGTAGGTATACTTCCCCTTTATGGATTACGAACACATTCCTTTGGAAGCCTATGGCGTTTCTGATTACCACCCCTGGATCGCTACCCGCACCAACATTGACAAACATCCTTTTAAGCTTCACACCTAGTACCGTACAAGATTCTGGGGGATTACTTAAACTGAATGTGTATGTAGTCGCATTCTTCAAGGTAGCGTGTGGCATCCGGTAATTACCCACTGCGTTATAAGGTGTATACATACACCCTATATTTTTCTTATCAGGGATCCCGTAAGCTACGCATACTACCTCAATGCCCGCAGACATGGGATTAGACATGGTAACCTTACCATTTTCAATCTTTTCAGGAATCACCTCCACACCATTAACTATCACGAACATAGGGTTTTCCGCATGGTATTTGTAGTCAGGCACAAGAAAATCCAATTGGCCACTTACGGTTACGAATCGTTTAACCATACGTTCATAACCTGTCTTGAAAACGTTATAGGTCATCCCGCTCAGAACATCTGTATCACCTGTCCCGTCAGTCTTCAATCTTGTCATTTCAAGGGTATCGCGGTAGAACCAATCCAGCGGGTCAACGTCAATCCACCGTTTCATCTTAGAACCCCCTCATCAGTTTATCTACATATCTATAAGTCCGCATAAGTAATGTTACAGACTCTGCTCGCGTTGCGGCATCATCCGGACGGAAGTATAGAACCGATTCCCCATCTGCGTCCCAATTCGTTGCAACAATCCCTAGTTGTTGCATTTCATCAACGTACTGTCGTGCCCAGTGGTTATCGATGTCAATGAACTCAGTCATGTACTTGTACTCGAATTCCTGCTTACGGACAAGCGACATCCCTATAGTCACGATATACTTGGATTCCATCTCAGCTGTCTTGATATCAGGCTCACCTGTCACGATACCAACGTAAATGGTCCCCTTCTCATCATAGTATTTATGCTGGGAGCCAATGTACTGAAGCCAATCAGCATACTCTTTTTTAGAGTAAAACAGAAGGGTTAGTGAAGCACTGTAGTGGGATGTTCCACTCTGAATAAGCCCCGCTGAAGATGCTAGGGTTTGATTGACATGGGTCTTCAAAGCAGGTGTCGGAGGTTTATACTCCTTAATCAGCCGTGCCTTGACTTCAGTAAACTGCTTTCCGTTATCGTAGAATAGCTTTTTCTTGTATACAGAGTCCTCTGAGAAGAGGTTATTTTGTTGTGTCATGATCGTACCTCCCTAAAAAAGATAACTCCCTATCTCATTATAAGACAGGGAGCTGGATTACTAACTGCGGTAGTTGCGTGGATGCATAGCCTGTTGGCTACGAAGTCCCCCCACACGACCTACCGATAAGCCTTGGCCGATAGACTGACCGACTTGACTCAATTGGCTGGCTGTCATACCGTTGGTTACGTTGGGAAGCGTGATGTTTACGGTTACGTCCCCATTACCTATGGTTGTGGTATTGTGCGTGCCGCCACGGGTAAGGTACTCATAGCGTGTCATTGCACTTACCCCATCAGGCATGTTAAAAGTACCTGCAGTAGATTTCATCTCATCCAAGATTCCTAGTTGAGTCTGTAGCGACTGTTTCTGCAATTCACGAATTTCTGCATTAATTTTGTTAGCCTCGTCCGCAGTAGCAGAAGGAAGCTGCTCTCTTTGCTTTCTAATCTCTTGAGAGATTTCTGACACTTCGGCTTTCGCGTTAGCTATGCGCTTGTTTCTCAGAATCGAAGAAGAATCGTCAGGGTTGCCAGCCTTAAGCTTGAGAGCTAACAAATCATTCTCCCGGTTAGAATTGTTCTCCTGAATCTTCGCTCTTCCGATACCGATAGAAGCAAGATTGTATTCCTTAATCCTTGCTTGTTCGCTAGCGATGCTGTTCTGTAGCTGTAGAACCTGCAGCTCTTGTTCAGTGGAGAGATCTCCCAAGGCTTCGATTGCCTTAAGATTTTTCAGTTCAGTCTTCATAGAAGAGATTTTGTTCAAAGTAATCTTCTTCATGGTATCCAGATAGGCTTGCGACCCGTTGTCCATGTTATACGCGGCCGCCAGCTCCTTGGCCTGGGCTAAAAGGTCGATTTTCGATAGACTGTTGGTGACCTTCTTCACCTTGCTCTCGTAGGTTTCTTGACGGGTATTGAACTCTTCCTGTTTATTTTTAGCCTCGCCGTCCTTGGCTATCTTATCCCGTTCTGCTGTAAGGTCATCCACCGTTTTCTTAGCGTTGGCGTACTCTTCGGAACTTGGGTCAGCCTTATCCATAATTTCTTTGGCGTTGGCAATGTACTTATCAATGATGGCTAATTCATTATTCAAGACCTCATGCAAGGCAGCTGTCTGATTCTTACGCATTTGAATATACTCATCCGAGTCGGTTTTCATGCCGCCTAGTAAAGCATCGAGCGTAGCAATTTTGTTACTATCCTCCGTCTCCTGCATCTTGTTAGAAATGCGTTGGATTATAGTATTGGCATCAACGGAAGGATCCTTAGCTTCTCCTGACTTGTACTTCTTCTCGTAAGCCTCCTTGGCAATCCGCCCCATTCGCTCTTCGTCGGCCTGTCTAAGCTGATCTTCCTCATATTGCTGGTTGATGGCTTTTTGTCTCAGCGCCTCCGTTTCTTTGCCGCGGCCCGAATTTTTGTTAAACTCTGCGACAGATTCCTCAACAGTAGGACCGCCGTTTTTCTCACGATCCATCATCCACTTAGCAAAGCCTTCTTGACTACCGTTGTATTTGAAATACTTCATCATTTCTCCATACAAACCCATATCGTCAAGAGAGGCTCCTTCTCCAGTCATCACCTTCCACAATCCAGTAAATGGATTGCCTGAGGCTTCAAAAGCTCCAAAGCGAGACGGTGTCCCACCAGCTTTTTCGACAATAAAGTTTAGGGCGCTATTGACTACACCCACCGTTGTATTTCTAATATTAGACCATGAGCTTACGCCTTCTGAGAGTCCTTTGATGTCATTCCCCATTGCCGTTAGATCGCTATCCCTATCGTCGGCTTGGGCTAACCACCTCTGGTTGTCCTTAAACGTCATAGACTCAGTTAACCCTTTAGCAGCTTCTCCCAAAGCGATTGCTGCGACTATCTCCAAGCCCATTTTAGCGATACCGCCCGCCAAGTTCTTAATTGAAGATAGCGCACCTCTACCCAGGTCTGAAACATCCTTCAAGAACTGCTTGAATCCATTCTTAAGAGATGCCGTACTGGACATTCCAGAATTCATTCCGCGAACTGCATGGGAAAGACTTCCGTAGATTGGCGTTGCTTGACGTGCTGCTTGAGCGGCCTGTCTTTGACTTTTTTCATAGTCTTTCATTGCACTGGATAGCTTCGTAAAACTATTAATAGGAGGTAATCCGTTACGTTGACGATCAACCAAATGGTTTTCGAAGCCTTGAAACTCACTTTGAGACATGCTGGACATTTTATCGGTCAGGGAAGAGTAACTTTGATAGCGAGTCCTGAAATTGTTGAACTCTCCTTGGTTGCCTGTACTGTAGTTCAGCGTGTTAAGGAAGTGAGGATTAATTACGCTGGCCAACTCAGGCC
The DNA here is from genome assembly GCF_042887565.1 of Paenibacillus sp. NPDC057934. Taxonomy (NCBI): domain Bacteria; kingdom Bacillati; phylum Bacillota; class Bacilli; order Caryophanales; family Paenibacillaceae; genus Paenibacillus; species Paenibacillus sp. NPDC057934. The sequence goes on along the minus strand of NZ_JBHVPB010000003.1, from coordinate 583,933 downwards.
TAGTGCTTAAACGGTTGTGATACTGCTTGGTGCGCTCAAATTTTTCAGTATCCGTAAGAGCTTTGCGTTGTTCCCAATTCTTCGCTTCATCCATCGTTGTAAACAACGTTGGCAGGTCTTTAGCTACAATCCCCTTCTCTGTTAGATAGTTCTTAAAGTGGTCTTGCTGCTTATCCGTCATCCCATTCAAGTCACGTACATAACGCTCAAGTAACGGGTCTTTCTGCATTGCGCCTATCTGCTTGCGACTCATGTTCTTGATGCTGTCGTCCACACTCAAACCAGCGACTCTACTACGGAATCCTGTACGTTGTTTTTCTCTCTCAACTTCAGGACCTACCTTGCCTATCCCCCATTTTATTCCTTTAAGCATCATCATACCGATTAGTGCGCTGGACATTATGTCACCCAGTGATGCGAACAGCTGAGCGTTTTTAGCTACGTTGTCAGCCATATTAATAAGAGCATAGGAGACTTTGTTGATAGCAGGTGTCATCTCTTGAATCAGTGAATCGAATGCTATAGTATAACTTTGTTTAGCTCGGTTTGTATTTACCAAAGGATTATTCAAAGAGGACTTAATCAGTTGGTCATACTGCTCTTTATCAGTGACACCAGATACCTTAACAAAGGTGTTCATGATTTCGTGCATGGTTGCCGCACCTTTTGATGACTGATAAGTACCAAATATCGTATCGTATGTGTTACGTTTGGTCAGGTCATTAGCCCCCGACAACTTCTGGGCAAGTGACTTGAATAATTCGTTTGCCGGCACCAGTAGTTTAGCTCCGGACTCAGTCATTGAGGCCAATCCAAGATCTTGCAGCTTCTTCATCGCTTCAGGAGACTGCATTCTGTTGGCTACAGCGGCATCGTCCTTACCATAGTAAGGGTCAGCCCCTGATCCATCCGGTTTAGTTTTTGTGTTATCAGACTGTAGTCTATTCAAGATACTATTGTAAAAGTTTCCGATGTTTGCTCCTTCGAGGGCCTTTGTTTGCATGGATGTACCAGCCAAGACGATTGCTGTTTCAGGGTCACCATTGGAGTTAGACTTAGCAGAATCAGAACGCTTTGTGGCTTCAATCAACTTTTCAACGCTTGCTTTAGTCATGTTGGATACAGCCGCAAGTGGTCGGGCAACCTTCTCTTCCATATCAGCCATTTCCAAGCCAAACTGAGCCTGTATATTCTCAAGTCCATTGGCGATTTTGAGAGGATTACTTCCGGGGTCAACAGACTGAAGTTGAGAGGTTAATTGCACAAATTTCTTAATTTCAACAGGATCAGAAAGAAAATTAGAACCCATTCCACCGACCTTGTAAAGATCATAGTAATTATTCCCATACAAAATGGATTGTTGCCTAATAAATGTCTGAAGTTCGTTTACAGCATTCGCTACTCCTACCATATTGGGGCTGGCCAAAGGATTACCATGAGAATCCCTGTTATATTCATCCTTCCGCTTCAAGTTCTGGGTCATTTTAACCTGTTCGATTTGGACGTTCTTAAATATCTCCGCCCCTTGTTTCATTATCGCCGTGGGGTCACGAACGATATTGCTCGGCACGATGCGTCGGATTGTATTGGTAACAGCGTCAAACAAACCATTGCTACTGCTTGAATTAGGAGGAATTGCACTCTCGTTGGACGTAGGTGTAGAAGCACTTGTATCCTTACTCTGCCCTCCATTAGCTTTAACGATTGTTCTTTGCCCTGTCAGGTCAAGGTCGCCTGCGTTACGAATCTGAGCATTACGGTTCAAGCCCCCTGGTCTCGACTGGATATCATTAATCTCTTGAATGATTGACTGCACCCGAACATCCACTTGCTCACGAATTTTCTTAATAAGAGCATTGTTGATACGATTAATCTGATTGGCAAGATGCAGCTTCAGCTTAGGTTCAGGAGTGAATTCCACGCCATTGATAGACCTTACTACATCAGAAATTTCTTCGGTAATGCTATTTCTCATTTTCTTGTCAATGGTCTTCGTCACTTTCTCAAGTTGATCCTTGAGTTCAGAGCCGCGCACCGAACCTATATCGACAGGGCCTAGTTTGTTCAACTGCTCTACGGAAGTATCCAGCTCCTGCGCAATGATACTTTTGAGCTTCATACTCAGGTCGCCAATGGGGTTTTCCGCCTTACCTGCAATCGCCCCATTGATACCTTCAACCGTTCTGTTTACATACTGTTTCAGGTTGTTCTCTATTTCTTTGGGAATCCTTTTGACACTGGAATAAACATCCAAACCGCCTATTTCTGGAATATCAATATTAAGGGCTTTTAGAAGCTTTCCTTTCACTTCTTTTACAACTTTACTTAAGTCTGCTTTAGTGATTTTCAGGTCACTTGCTTCAGCAATGTTAGGATTGGCAAGCTTGTGAAGGACCTCACTCTTTATTTTGTTGACAAAAGCCATTACCGTCTCTTTACCTACAGTAATTTGTAAACCTTCCAAAGCTTCGGGTTTAATCAGATTAGCACTGTGGCTTTGAATAGCATTGACAAGATTGCTAATTTGCAACTTGATGACTCCGGCCACTTCTTTGTTAATCTCATTAAAGCCTTCGGTACTCATGGGAAGCTTCTGACCACTTGCATAGTTAGGATCAATTTCGATATTCATGTTGCGAGCATACTTACGCAATTCTTGATTGATCTCATTCTCTACCTTACCGAGTACATCTCTAATAGTCTCGCGTTTGATGGTTAACCCTGCCGAACCCAGTTGCTGCATGACAATACCATTACTCGAAATAAGATTGTTGAGTTCATTGGTCAGCGATTGACGAAGATTTCCGCCAGACCCGCGTGAGACTTGTGTCTGCAAGCCAGAAAGTGACGACTTCATTGCGTTAATACGTTGGTATATCCTCCCAAATCTAGCATCGAGAGTTTCCATCTCCTGCCCGAATCGAGTCATGTTCTCTATGGACTTCTGAAATTCTAAAATCACATCTGACTGAATGTTGTTCACGATATCACCTGCCCTAATAAAATAAAACTCCTGCCCCTCCCTAGAAGGAAGCAGAGCAGGAGGGTCTACAATAACTGTGCGAGGAAATTCATGTCTTCCGCGTCAGCCACCTTATAACCATCCACGTATTTACCATCAGGTCCTTCCTCTTCTCCGGCAGGTTCGCCTGAAGAAATTCCTCCACCAAACAACCCGCCAAGCGACATAGTAGAAACCTTTATAGTAAACTGAATGTGTTCATTGCATTGTTCCAGATAGTAACCTAGCTGAGGCAAGGTTAACTTCCACACGTCCTGCTTCTTCAAGTTGCAATAGTGTGCAAGTTTGAAGAAGATGTTTGCCCAATCGACAGGCGGCTTGCTGTCGAAGTCTTCTTCCTCTTCCTTAGTGGTTACATTGACTTTTTTAGCCCATTTATCCCAATCATGCTATCAATAATCTTCTTAGCCGTCTCCAGATCAACGTACTCCTCCAGATGTTCGACTGTAATATGCTTGTAGTAAGGCTTAAACGCCATCAGAAGTACATCAAGCAACTCTTCAAATCTATCTTCGCCATCTTCTGGAATTAAGTTGGCAATGATAATGCCCGATTCAATGGTATTGAGTTTCTTCATCAGAGTTCTTGCATCTTTCAAACCCAAAGGAGGGATATAATAAGTCTTTCCGTCACGTAAACGCACCTTTTCGTCTTCTTCAAAGAAGACCTTCTCACGAATATCGGCTTCCTCTTGTGTCAGCGGCTTCTTTTCTTCCTCTTCCACCTTCGAAGATTGCTCCTCAACTTGATTTGTAGTCCCTTTTGAAATGCTGTCTTCTGCTTTTGGGATAACCAGATTACGTTCACTCATTCAAATAGCCCCCTTTATTTTCTCCCCCAAGGTAACCAAGAAATCAAAGCGACTACATGGCGGGGGAAGCCCGTGCAGTCACCTCACTGAACATTCTAAGTATGTAGGCCTACACTCTAACACCTGGTTATGTAAAAAAGACCCTCTTAAGAGGGTCTAAGAAGGTCTTACTATTAGCAATCTTCGGCAGTGATAGAACCGACTTCGTAGCGCTTGATAGAACCAAGCTTGCCGTCTGTGCGTTCAGGGTCAATAACGGTTAGTGTTACACTGTGCGTAGATGCTTGTTGACGTTGTGCATCCAGAGTGAAGTTAGACTTCACACGGCATTGGTACAGTTCGGTTTGGTAACCTTGGATAGTTCCATCCTTTTGCTCGAACTGACCGTCATGAACAACGTGTACAGTCAATGGCATATCCTTAGACGTAATATCAAGGATATCAACCACTTCGTTCCGCTTGTAATTCACATAAATATCTACGTCTTTCAAAGCAGAGTTAAAGGAAAGTTTACCTCCTGTTACAGTGTACTGCGATTCCGTAGGGACGCCAGTTGTCTTCTTAAGAAGCTTATTTCCCGCCAAAGTCCTTACGGAAATCTGAGGGTCAATGTTCAAAGATCCACCGTACACAAGTTCAACAGTGAAAGCCGTTCCTACTTGCTTAACCGTATGCTTCTCTTCAAGTACCCACACGAAACCATCAGGATCTTGAGTTACCCCATCAAGTGCTACAGCATAAACGATAACCACAGTCTTACCTGCCAGGGACATATCGAATACCGCAGTTTTTCCTGATACAGTAGTGTCAACCGTTACATCTTCACCAGCCACTGTTCCTTTAAATACCTTAACAGCAGGGGATGCTAGTGCTGTTTGAGTCAGTGTAGCTTGGTAAGGCGAGGAAGATGGAACAAGGACAGTTTCGGTAACCATGCTATAAGCAGAACCGGAAACACCCTCACGAAGTTTAGAACCAAGTACGAGACGTACCAAGTTCAAATCGAATTTTGCTGATTCCGCAGTAATATCAATCGTTTTCTTACGAAGCAAAGTATCCAGCGCTACGCTAGTGTCGCCGCCTTCAATGTCTTGCATGTCCATCTGAATGTCCAGACGCATGTTGTTCAGTGTACCGATTGTGATTAGGTCATCACACTTCGGGATTTTAGCCATGAACTTACCTGCGCCTTTAATCAGCATTTTTTTATTTTTTGTAACTCCCATTTTAGAGACCTCCTTCAATTAGTTATCTATCCCAATAGTGAATCCTATTTGGGTGAAATACTTGTAAGTGTTTGTTAGGTAAGTGTCATCTTCAGCACTTGTGACCTATTTACCCTTAAACACACTTCCTTTTTTCAGCCCCAACATGAACTTGTCGTCCAAGTGTTGAGTATTCTGGTTAGCTATGTTAATAGTCAATTCAACGTCATCCTGAGTGTAGATATCGAAGTCTACGATGAAACTGTACTCAAGGTAATTCACCCCTCTGTGCCCCGGATTTTTGTAGAAAGATATCAAGGGTAAGTTGTGCTGAACTCATCCCTATGGCTTCTTCCTCTTCTGAATCTTGGTAGCTGAGTCTTCCAGAGCAGATTCACCCGTCAACCCTAGCGTAGCTATAATCTCAGGGTTTTCACGAAGGGTATGTGGATATGCGCGCATATACATCAGAGACATTTATCTTCCCCATGTTGCATCACATCCTCTTCGTAAATCAATATAAGCTGAAAGGGGTATGCTCTTAACCGCACTACGTACAGCTTCATTGAACATTGATAGACTCGCTGTCATGGCTTCGCAGAACCAGTAGGAAGATTTAATTTCTTGTCCACCTCAGCCCGCTCTACTTGATTTCGATAATTGAAGCAACAGGTTGACTTGCTGAAATCAAGAATAGTTGTTGTGCCTTAAATGCCCGTTGCTCCTTGTAAAGCAATCGCTGTGATTCATTGCCCACTCGAACGTCATTCTTGTCACTAACGTAGATATCACCAAAGCCCAGATTGTCTACAATTAGAGTTACATCTTCATTACTAGCGTTGTAAATAAGTTGACCGAAGATTGACAATTGTTGAGTGAACTCTTCCACTACATCACCTTCTATATCCTCTGCTTTGACACTCTCAATCGCCTGCTTAGGTTTTTTGTAAACTTCAGGTACTTCTACAACCTCAGTTTTTTCTGTATCGAGTGCCGCCTTCTTGGCCACCGTCAATTTCTTACCTGCCATTTTGCATTTCTCCCCTTAGCGGTATTTTTAAATAGCAACATGCTCGAAGTCTAGTCTACCTTCTCAAGTTAGTACGAATACTCTTAGTCCAGTTTTTTCTCAAACACCCCTATCTTTCACGTATTCACTTTGTGGAGATCGGTTCAGTTCTGTACGTACATTATAAGTTATTCAATAAACACTCTAACAAAGCCCTGTACATAGTCTGATGCTACCTTCAGGATTGCTCCCAATGTTATTCTTTTATCTATTATCTTTATCTTTATCTTTATCTTTATCTTTTGAATGTATCTTTTTACTATATATAGAGTGTAAATTTTACATGTCAGGTATAACCTTTCCGTGGTCATCATTGGAGCACTAATCATTCCACTTTCTTCATTTTGGCGATGAACTCAACAACTGATTCAAGTGAGAGGAGTTCTTCAGAAATCTTCTCAGGTTCATAACCTAATTCACGAATACGGTCAATATCAATATCACAAATAAAGAAGAAATCTTTACTGTCTACAGTTAGGGAGACCTTCTTCTTCATCTGCTCCAGCTTCTCTTTCCAACCATAAAAGCAAGCACGGCAATATGGGGCGTAGTCATCATGGTCACGTAATTGAACAACCCCCTCCTTCTGTTCACCCACAAATTTGCTAATTCTAGCTTCTTCACCACACTGGACACAGGGAATACGTAACTTGTGAACTTCATCAGCATGCGCTAAAATATGACCTATGTTTTCACAAGTCACATTGTCAGATGTTACGTCCAGACCGAAAACATAAACTTCTATTCCAGACATTGCCAATCCCTCGAGTATCTTGTAGGGCTCGAAGTCCTCAAAGAACTGGATCTCGTCCACTAAGATTGCCTGTAAGGATTCTTCGTCGGCTATTCTCGGTATTTCATCTAGAAAATCAACAGAGATGGCAGGAGCTTTTCTGCCATCCCTAGCGCGTACACAATCAGCCTCCTCAACCTCATGAGACATAAACGGCTTAAATACAGCCACACGAAGTCCATCACTTTTCATTTCTTCGTATAAACTGATAAGCTTCTTCGTTTTACCACTACCCTTCGTGCCAACACTGACTACAACCCTGCCAACATTTTCATCCATTACTTCATCCCCCTGTGTACCTTTCTTACGGATAGGTAAATCAGTCATTAAGATTCAACGCCTTCCAAACGTAACTCTAATCGTTCTATCATGTAGTCAAATACAGCAGACATTTTTCCTTCAAAGTATTTATCTGCAATGCCTTGAAGGTACTCTTTAGTTTCAGGAGTAGCTCTCAAGTAAAGCCTTTCACTCTTCATAACACTCCTCTTTTCTTCATGCACGGTCTGCAACCTGTGATTGTCTGTGGTAATACTTGCATACGTTGATTCTCACTTTCTAAATCTTCTGGATTTACTAAGTACCCGAAACGGTTCATGACTTTTCCAGTAACCTCACCAATACAATGAAGGCAAAGCAGGGGGTCTCCCTCAAGCCCTTCTGCTAAAAAGTTCTCCCTTGCTTTGTCTGTCACATACCTGAACTCACATTTGATACACTTTACGTACTCGTCCATTATCGAATCCACTCCACTTCAATCTCCTTGTTTGGCTTTCTCCCTGACCATTTTGAAAGTGCCGCTCATCCCTCGTGTTTATCCCTCTAAACCAAGTAATTTTCTTCTCAACTCTTCTTTTTTCTTGTCTTGAGCACACGGGCGGCATTCGTAGATTCCTGAGTATCTATCTAATAGTTCTTGATATGGGACATTAAGCGTCTCCGATAAACAGTGGATGCACATGCCGCCAGTAGATTCATATACTTTAGCTAACACCTTAGCCTGTTGCGTAATAAACCGACTACATTTACATTTCAAAACAAACCACCTCTGCAGCAATATAAGTAGCGATGTGAACTGAATAACTTTTTGTACGCACCCACCGCAACTATCTAAGGGGATAGATTGACTACTGAGAGAGTAAGGGGCAAACGATAAGTTAATGGTGGGAAAACCCCTTTGGACAGACTACCTAGACAAAAAGAAAAGCCCTAAAGATTTACAGGGCTAGTTCTCTAAGTAGAGTATGAAGTTCGGAAATGTCCTCACAGATTACTGATACTGGCTTCTCAATGTCTACATAACTTACCCATTCGACTACAAAGCCATCATCAATGTTTTCTGCAAAGTGCTTGTCAATCATTGCAATGCCTTTATCGAACTTGAAAGCCAACCCCATAAAGAAAGTATCCCTACCATAATTTTTATCCATCAGTTCAAATAACTTATCTAACATCTCAACATCCCCTTGGAGTGTCTTGAGGCGTTAACCTCTTACTATTCTGGTCGTTTCATCATAGTAAAAGGTTGTGAAAGTTGTTTGGGGTGGGTATATTATCAAGATACAGAATACTGAAATATAAAAAAAAGGTTGGTTTCCCTTACTTTCGGGAACCAACCTTTGCTTTGTATCACCCAGTGGACCTGCTTAAGCGATATGAATCAATGCTTCACAAGCCCGGGAGACGGGTTACATATAGTAAGAATTATGTGAATTGTTCTGTTGATGAGTCACGTTGGGATTATGGCTATAGTCGCCGACGCCCCCTGTTTTTTGCTGCACAAACTGCTGGCATTTTTGCTGTGTCTGCTGCGCAGTCTGGATTTGCTTGTCCACATCCTGACGCAAAGCCTTGGAGGGGGCCGTGTACATATTCATTTGCGACATGTGGGTATACAAATCCCCTTGAAGACGCAGCGTATCCATCGTCAAGTTGTTAAAGGCTTGACGTACAGATGGACAGGCAGATTCTGTTGCAGCAGTGGTATATTCGCGAACCGTCCGTTTCAGGTCGGCCAGCACCGTATTCATCAGGTCCTCATCCGCCATAAATGATCCGTTTTGTGCATTCATTAAGATAACCTCCTTAAAGTTGGAATCTCTGTTATTGTGGCTGCGTTGGGGCATATTGCTGGTGCTGCTGCAGCATTTGTGTCAACACCCCCATATGCTGGGTATGGCTTTGGATATGCTGGATGCAGATTTGGCGAACAGCCTGATTCTGTGTTGATCCCGCTGTAGCGGCTAATTGCTTGATTAGCAAATCCTCATTAGAAATGGAGTCGGCGATGTATTCCAGCTCTTTGCCGCTAAGTGCCTGCATTTGTGTAGATTGCATATGATGTTTTCCCTCCTTATAGATGGTTCAAACCTCTTTTAGTATGGCCCTGGACCCAGTACATTATGTGCTAAAAAGCGCAAGGCAGAACGTCCAAAACATGCATGAGTCCATCGTTTCCTGCGAATACTACGCCGGAAGATACGAAAGGGAGATCGACGATGAAATTAATTAGCGGGCAAACGCCCTGGAGTGATACATTGCTAAATCCTCCTACTTACCCAGCATTACAAGGAGATGCCCACTGTGAATGTCTGGTAGTAGGCGGTGGAATGGGCGGAGCCATGACTTCGTATCAGCTGTCCGTTAGCGGGGCGGATGTCATTTTGATCGACAAACGATCTATAGCAGGCGGAAGCTCACATGCCAACACCGGACTATTGCAGATCTCCAATGACAAGTCACTGACTGCTTGTATCAATACGTTTGGAGTGGATCAAGGCGTGCTGTTCTATAAGCTCTGTCAGAAGGCACTCGGCAACATTCTTGACCTCCCTGCCAAGCTGGAGATAGACCCGCAAATTATTCCCCGCTCCAGCCTGCTGTATGCCAGTACACCAGAGGATGTGCCTGCTTTACGTGAGGAGCACCGCAATCTGACCGCTCACGGCTTTCATTCCGAGTTTTGGGAGGAGGACCAGATTGCTGCACTGTACTCTTTTGCCAAACCAGCAGGTCTGTATTCCCGGGGAGACGCGGAGACCAATCCCTTCCGAACGGTGCATAGCCTGATTCATCAGGCCGCCAAGAATGGGGTTACTGTATACGAGCAGACTAAAGCGCAGCATTATGAATTTAAGGAAGACGGTGTCATTTGCCACACTCGGCATGGCCGGATTTTTGCGAAAAATGTTATTTTTGCTATGGGCTATGAGACACAGGAGATGAAAAAGGACCGGGGCGCCGAGCTGATTAATACATATGCTATTATGACCCATCCCCTGAAAGAGCTTCCCAAATGGCATGAGCAAAGCCTGCTCTGGGAAACGGCTCGTCCCTATCTTTACTTCAGAACCACCCCGGAGGGACGCATCATTGTTGGTGGTAAGGATGAACCACTGACTGATGACAAGCAGCGCGAGGTAAGGGTTCTCTCCCAGGGTAAACGGCTACTGGAGGAGCTCGAAGCGCTGTTCCCGGAAATCCGCGGCATAGAGATTGAATACACTTGGGGAGCGGTATTCGGAACGACGCGTGACGGGCTGCCCTATATTGGCCCGCACCCGGATTATCCACATAGTTACTTCATTGAAGGATACGGCGGCAACGGCACTGCCTACAGCAATATTGCGGCAGAGTTATTAACGGACACTCTTGGCGGAAAGTACAGGCCGGAACTGGAACTGTTCTCGCTGACCCGTTCATCCAAGCCTTCACCCCACAGTGTTTCATGAAAGGACAGGCGGAATATAATTGTGACTATGCCCACAATAAAGGCTTGGACTGTAATCAGTCCAAGCCTTTGTTTATTTTCATATATGAATTATGAACGGAGTATTACTTAGTTTGCTTTTACAAATTCAGCCGATTTGATTCCCGCTTGGCGACCGAAAATGATGATTTCCGCTACCGAGTTCCCGCCGATCCGGTTTTGACCGTGCAGACCTCCTGTCACCTCACCTGCAGCGAACAGACCTGTAATAGGGTTACCCTCTTTATTTAAAACTTCTGTGTTGGTATTGATTTTCACACCGCCCATGGTGTAATGGACCCCAGGACCGATTTTAATTGCAAAGTAAGGCGCGCTGGACAAGTCGTTGTCCATCCCTGTCGTTCTGCCAAATTCGGCATCCTCTTTACCTTTTACAGAGCTGTTCCAGGTATCCAGTGTTTTTTGCAATTGCTCACCTGGTACACCCATTTCCCCGGCCAAAGTTTCGATAGAATCGGCTTGGATCACGAAGCCCATCTTCTCATATTGTTCGATGGCTTTAACACGGGATTTTACGCCGGAATCAAAGACCAGAAAAGCTGAGTTTTCAGGAAGCTGATTGATTGCGGCGGTTACTTTATCACGAGTACCCAGATCGTTGGTGAATCGTTTACCTTCGCTAGATACTAGGATGGCTCCTTCCCCGCGAACGGCTTCCCCAATAAGATAGGATTTTTCTTGCTGCACTGTCGGGTGAACTTGGATTTGATCCATATCGACGGTTACACCACCAAGCTTCTCAATCATCTTAATGCCGTCACCGGTGCTACCGATTTGATTGGTCGTCACATAACCGTCTAAATCGGGTCTGACTTCAGAAATCATTTCCTTGTTGGAGCCAAAACCTCCAGTGGTCACAACGACCGCCGTCGCTGTAATGGTTTTCTCATCCGCTTGGTTAAAGATGACTTTGACTCCATTGACCTTGCCATCTTGCTCGGTAATTTCCTTAACATCGGCATTCACAAAAAGCGGGATGCCTTGCTCTTGAACATTGTTCACTAGGCCTTTAACCAGGTATTGTCCTACTGCGGAGCCATCTTCAGGACGATGGGTACGCTTCTCGTTCATACCGCCCGTAATGGTGATATTATTCAATTTAATCCCGATAGAGTCGAGCCAGTCGATAGCACTTGCGGAATGATCAACGAAGAAACGAAGCATCTCTTTGTCGTTCGTATCATGACCACCCTTCAAGCTCTCCTCATAAAATAAATCATTGCTGTCTGTGATGCCTTGCTCCTTTTGAAACTTCGTTTCAGAAGCGTTCATTCCTGAAGAAGACTTGGTTGTATTTCCGCCAGCAACCGGCATTTTTTCAAAAATAACAGGGTTCATCCCTTTAGTTTTAGCCTCAAGCGCGGCAGACATCCCTGCACCACCTGCACCGACAATAATGATATCGTATGTATCTTTTAGTTGGTCGAGCGGTGTATAGCTTGCTTCCGATGCTCCCGAAACAGCTTCCGTTTTTGCTTCCCTGTTGTCCTTACTCTTATTCTCGCTGCTGTTGTTATTGCCGTTACTACCGCAGCCTGCGATCACGAGCATAACAGAGAGAATGAGAATAAGCGCAGTCACTGATTTCTTTTTCATAATTTATAATTGCCCCCTTGTGCATTTTTTCACAATTAATCATAACCGTAAACGTGCTGTTCATGATAGTTTACGTAATTAAAGAAATCGTTTCGTCATTAAAGTAACCCTCCTTAATGAATATCATGTTATAGTGATACTATATAAGTAACATGGAGACTTTTATCACTGTTCGGATATTCAGATTAAATGTAATATGTTGCATATCAGAACAACACCGCCGTTACACCAACATTAACTTCATAAACTACAAGCTATGATTGCTATGGATCACACTATAGCAGGAGCAGCTTCTGGAGAGACCGCAGGCTATCTGCGGCGCCGAAGGGTTCACAATCTCAGGCAAAAGGACAGAAGAGTACTGAATATGTATTTGTCATGCTGATTATCATTAGCAGGGCAAGGATTATTTAATATTCTTTTTACCTAGAGATTGGATGACATCCAATCTCTATTTTTATTGGCATTATATTGATTAAGGGGGAAACAGGTATGGCACAAACAGAATTAAAGCGGGAACTGGCTAATCGGCATGTTCAGCTCATCGCCATTGGCGGCACCATTGGGACGGGATTATTCCTGGGATCGGGCAAAGCGATACAACAAGCAGGTCCTTCCATCATGATCACGTATTTAATCGTGGGGATTGCTGTGTTTTTTGTAATGAGAGCACTGGGAGAACTTCTGTTATCTAAGGCAGGCTATCAATCGTTTACGGATATTGCCGAAGATTATCTCGGCCCTCGGGCAGCCTTTATCACGGGTTGGACTTATTGGTTCTGCTGGATCATGACGGCTATGGCTGATGTTATCGCCGTTGGCATCTACGTGAACTATTGGTTTGATATTCCGCAATGGGTGCCGGCCATCATCTGTCTGATCATTTTATTAGCACTCAATCTATTAACAGTAAAAAATTTCGGGGAATTGGAATTTTGGTTTGCTTTAATCAAAGTAATCACGATTCTTGCCTTGATCGGCATCGGGGTCATTTTGCTGATCATCGGATTCAAGACGGATTCAGGATCGGTAACTATCCGAAATCTCTGGGAACATGGTGGCTTTTTTCCAAACGGCGCTTCAGGTTTTTTATTTTCTTTTCAAATGGTTGTATTCGCTTATGTAGGCGTGGAATTAGTTGGTGTTTCGGCAGCGGAAACATCCAATCCAGAGAAAAACATTCCATCTGCTATTAATAAAATTCCTTTGCGGATATTATTTTTCTACGTTGGCGCACTGTTCGTCCTCCTATGCATTAACCCATGGACAGAACTCAATGCGGCAGAGAGTCCATTCGTAAAAACCTTTAGTCTAGTAGGAATACCTATCGCAGCGGGAATCATTAATTTCGTCGTATTAACCTCAGCCGCTTCCGCTTGCAACAGCGGGATGTTCTCGACAAGTCGGATCCTTTATAATTTGAGCAGGAAGAACCAGTCATCACCTCATTTTGCCAAGCTGAATAAAAATCACGTACCCGGGAACTCGTTATTTATTTCTACGCTCGTTATATCCATAGGCACTCTGTTAAGTAAAATCATTCCAGGTCAGGCTTTTGGAATCGTCACTACTATAAGTGCCATTTGTTTTATATGGGTTTGGGGTGTTGTTCTTGTATGCCATATCAAATATAAGAAAACCCGGCCGGGTTTACAGGCTAAATCCAAGTTCAAAGCACCGCTCACACCGGCTATTAATTATGCGGTTCTAACGTTGTTTGCCGTAATTCTTATTATCATGCTCTTCGCAGAAGAGACACGACCGGCGTTATTGTTTACCCCGTTATGGTTTATTTTACTATTCATACTGTATTCCATTCGCAGCAATAAGAGCAAAAACAACCATGATATCGACATCATCAATCCAAAAGGCTAATCCTGAGCGACGTTCTATATTAATCTAAGCATATAAAGAACCCCGGGTCGTAATGACCTGGGGTTCTCGCATTTTGAGGCTCTCCAGCCTCTACGCAAACGCTTGTCTGCTCATATTATATTGGGCAATTCAATTATGCCCCTCTGACATTACTCTGTACATATACACTGGGCGCCCTATCGCACCATAGCTGATCTCCATAGACAACGCACCAGTCTCCGTGAGATACATCAAATACTTGCGCACTGATATTCTGGAGATAGGGGCCTTTGTAGAAATATCGTCTGTGGAGAAGGAATCCTGCGACAGACTGTGGATGATCTCCCAGATGTTGTCCAAGGTACTCTCGCTGAGGCCTTTGGGGAGCACGGGAGCAGAAGATACTGCGACTGCAGACTGCTCTGTCTCCCCCCGATGCCGGACAAGCTTATCCAGTTGCTCCTGATTAAGGTGTTCCCTATGCCTCATCAGCAGATTGTTCTCCCGATACGTAGTCAAAGCCGCTTGGAAGCGGGCAAACTCAAAGGGCTTGATCAAATAATCCACTGCACCGTGCTGCAAAGCATTACGGATACTGACATTATCGCTAGCAGCTGATATAACAATCACATCTACCGTACTTCCTTGTTCACGTAAAAGGGATAGCAGTTGAAGCCCGTTACTCTTGGGCATATAGATATCCAGCAGAATCAAATCCACTTGTTGGCTTGCCAGTAGCAATCTGGCCTCTTCAACAGAGGCAGCACAGCCAGTGTACCGGAATCCATCCATCTGCTCCAGGTAATGCCGGTTAAACTTCGCTACCATCGGATCATCTTCCACGATTATTACGTTAATCATTTAGACTCATCACCTTTAGTCGAATACGGCACATTTACCACAAAAACCGTTCCAGGCCCATGACCGGGAAGCAACTGCAAATGTCCGTTCAGTTTATTCACACTTCGCCGGACCAGATGGAGTCCCATCCCCCGGTTCTCTCCTTTTGTGGAGAAGCCCTGCGTATAGATATTGTCTTGCAGCGGTTCCGGTATGCCTGGACCGTTGTCCTTGACTATACAGATCAAACGGCCTTCACCATAATGAAAAGCCAGCCGTATTTCCTTGTTTTCAGACGTCATATCGCTCAGGGCATCCCTTGCATTATCCAGCAGATTGCCGGCAATCGTGATCAACTCATGGGTTAACTCCGCTTGGGCTGACTCCGGCAGATAACTGTCTTCCTCCAGCACAAGATTAATGCCGTCTTCGCGAGCCCTGCTTAATTTACCTAGCAGAAATCCCGCCATAACCGGATCTTTGATTGCTCTGGTGATGGAACCGATCTCGCTCTGGTAATTGCTCACCGTTCCTGAAATATACTGCTGCAATTCATCGTACATTCCCATATGGGTCATACCCAAAATGACATGCAGCTTGTTCATATATTCATGCGCACCTGCCCGAAGTGCGTCCGCATAGACAGATATTCCGGATAACTGCGCTGCAAGCTGAGTAATTTCCGTCATATCTCTGAACGTGACGATCGCTCCAACAATTTCGCCACCCACGCGGATCGGCAGACTATTAGCCAGTAGCGAAATCCCATTCAGGTCAATTTCCTCATCCAACTTCACATCGCCTGATTTCAAGACCTTATCCAGGCGCAAAGCCGGCCAATAATCATCTATGTATGATTCCAATGCCTTTCCTGTAATTCCAGCTGCCGTTAACAGTCGTTCCGCTTCCACATTGATCAACGTGATTCGCGCCTCAGCATCTATAGCAATGATACCCTCACGGGCTGACTGCAGCATGGCACTGCGTTCTTCCAGCAGTCTTGAAATTTCCGATGGCTCCATCCCGAACATCATCTTCTTAATCTTTTTTCCTAGCACAATAGCACCCAAAGTGCCAAGCAGGGCACCGGATAGCAGGATCAAGATGATCGTCCACTCGTTCTTCTTTATAATATCATGTACCCGTTTCATGGAGAAGCCGACGACAACAACTCCAACCTGATGCCCTTTGTCGTTATATACCGGCACGAATGCGCGCAAGGATTTACCCATGGTCCCCCAGCCTACTGAAATGCTATCATCGCCCTTCAGCGCCAATTCCTGTCCTCCGCCAACAAAAGGCTTGCCAATAAGGGCTGGATCGGGATGCGAGTAACGGATACTATCCATGTCTAGTACCACTACAAACAAACTATCATTGCGACGGGCGATTTTGCCCGCATAAGCTTGAATATCCTTGCTCACCCCCTCCTCCAGGCCTTTGGACACCAGCGGTGTGAGGGCAACAGTGTGGGCAATACTTAGCGCCTTGCCCTCCAATGCTTTTCGGGTCTGGGGTAAAATATGATTAATGAAGATAATATACAGTACAAGCAGTACCGAAAACACCACTGCGGACACCATGATGGCAATCGTCGTGACCATGCTGTTAATCCGTTTTCTTTTGACCAATGTAGGCCTCTCCCATAACAATAAAATAAAGCGTTTAGACCGGATGATTGTCCTCCTGTCGGGATAGAGAGCGTCTAAGAATCAACCAACTTCCTAGAGGTGCCGCACCAAGCACCAGCAGCAGCACAGTTATCGTTCGCGGCGATCGGCTAACTGACAACACTCCAATGAACACCAGGATGCCCAGCAGTCTGCCACTCATCAAACTTAACTCCCGCAACACGACAAGTTCGACCCGATTACTCACGCTCTCTTCAGACTCTCCAATCAGATCAAAACTGGTTGAAGTCATTGGTAGCATGTACAACGGAATAAACAGCGAAGTGCCTATTCCCATGATCAGTAAAGTTCCGTAGTTCACCTGCCAGAGCAGCGGCGTAATCACCCCAACTAGCAGCGCGCCTCCAACCAGCATGCCGGTAGACCGGTATGTTGGCTTGAAGAACTTACCGGCGACCCAGTAACTGACTAGTGATACTGCTGATGTCACCAGTGCAAATTGCCCCAGCTTGCTCTCTTCCTTAGCGGCAACAAAGACTAGCAGACCAATTAGAAAGGAGAATACCCCTTCTCGCAGGCCCTGAAAAAAAAGCCCTCCAGCTACCCTTCGCCACTGTTGTGAACCTTTCAGTTGCCGCCACGGCTCCAGCCAACCATAATCCGCTTCGCTTTTGCGCTTTTTGAGAAAGAAACTGAGCACCGCCGCTGCTCCGTAGATACCGAGCGAAATCATAAATACGATCCGATAGCCGCGGTCACCGGACAGAGACGAAATCAACCAACCTGACAGCCAAGGACCAATTATGCCTGTCAGCGACCCCAACAGTCCCATCCAGCCGTTCCAGAAATCACGGTTTTCGGCATCCGTAATCTCAAAATAGACGATATTAAAGGCCAACCAGAACAATCCGATAGCCACACCCAGGAGCAGGCCTAGCGGCCAAATATACTGAATCGCATTTCCGCCAATCCCCAGCACGATCAGATAAAAAAGGCCTGAAACGGCAATACCAAGCCGTAGGGCAATCATCTTGTTGCGCTCCTTGACCCATTTGCCAGCGAGCCAAAAACTAAGGCCCAGCGCAATCTGCTGGGCCACAGTGAACCAGCCGATCATCATATAATCCTGACGGCTTTTCCATAAATAAACGTTAAGAAAGGTACCCGACAACGCTCCTGCCAGCAGAAACAAACCGTTCACTCCCAGCAGCAGCGAAGCCTGAACCTTCGTTGATGCAACCTTCATGATTTTCCCCCTGCCTATAGCCATGATTCTGAATATCATGCCCATACAGGCAGGAATTGATCAATTCCCTAGCTGCCGATGCTCAAATTGCGAACAAGTTGTACCCGGTCCTTCTGTGCCAGATTGTGCTGGACATGGAAGCAAGACGGGCATACGAATACGTTCAGTGAGAACGGTGCCTTCAGCACAGGTCCGCCAAGAACAGCCGGAGTTGAAGGATCGAATTGGTTCACTTCCTGTGTTCCAGCTAGTAACAGCAATTCATGGCACTGCGGACATTCCGGTGCTTCTTCTTGCTGTGACAGAATAGCCGAACTGTTCTGTTCATACTTTTGGAGATCGTAATCGTCCCGGAACTGTTCCAATGTGTTGAAGATAGGCACAACGCCATCCTTTTCACTGTCATCCCACAGATCGTCGTCATTCACTGACTCTTCGTCCGTGTCCTCTTTCACTTCCAGCTCGTCCTCCAGATCATCACCGGTGACATTCACTGTCCGGTAGCCTTTCAGCTCATTGTTGCAGTGCGGGCAATACTCCTCGGGTCCGAATTCTTCATCCCACACAATTTCGGTATCACACCAAGGGCATACAGTCGTTTCCATCTTTAAAATCTCCTTCTTAACATGCTTAATATTTAATGAATCGTTAGATATATGATGCCACCGATCAAAAAAGCAACGGCACAACCAAACAGGACCCGGGTTAAAATCTTCATGGTTTCCTCCTACATGATGGAAGCTCCAATAACATACGATAAGGACACCGAGATCAGCATCGCTGTCAAGCCTACGGCCCGGTTGTCTGCGGCAATCTCCTCATCAATAGAAAATACGGGCGTTAGGAACTCAAAGAGGAAATAGGCCAACAGCAGCAACAAAAAGCCCACAACTGACCATTTCATCGTCTCGTAAATCGAAGCCCCGGCCTGGATACTGAAGCGGAGGATGTTGCAAATCCCGAAAATTTTGCCTCCGGTTGCCATGGCCGCCGATACATTTCCTTTGCGAATTTCTTCCCAGCAGTTATACTTCGTCACCATTTCAAAAAAGGAGAGGAATACAACCAGCCCCAAAATTGCTACGGTGAAGTAGCCAAGCAGCGACCCCAGCGGATGCCTCAGCAAAAGATCAACATTTTCCTGCATGCTCACCCTTCTCTCCTCCACATGGTTCCTTCGCTATTGCAGCTCGGCTACCGTCACGCCTGCTCCGCCTTCGTTATAGTTGCCTAGACGGTAGCTCTTAACATTCCGGTGTTTGCGAAGGTAATCATGAATGCCTGACCGCAATACCCCGGTTCCCTTGCCGTGAATAATCGCAATTTGGCCCAGATTTCCGAGGAATGCCTCGTCGATGAAGCGATCCGTCTCCAGTATCGCTTCCTCCAGATTAGCCCCGCGCAGATCGAGCTCCCTGCGGATATTCTCGTCGCGCGTACGCTTCACGGTCGTAGCCTGCCGCAATGGCGTGGGATTGCCCGATTTCTGGGCAGCGACCAGTTCCAGATCATCCAGTTGCACCTTCATCTTCATAATGCCAAGCTGCACCACTGCTTCCTTGGAACCGCTCATCTCCACGACATGACCCTTCTGATTCAAGCTGTAGACCCGAACTTCGTCTCCAGGTCCAATCTGACGCGGCGGCTTGACCGCTGTGCGGGAAGCTGCCTTCTTGCGCGGCGCGGGCTCAGCTTCATCCAGACGGCGCCGGGCCTCGATCAGCTTATGTTCCTTAACCGAGGCGCCTTCCTCCAGCGCCAGCTTACGCAGATCACTGATGATCTGTTCGGCTTCCTTACGCGCTTTGTCCAGAATGTCGCTGGCATCCTTCTCAGCCTTCTCCAGACGCTTGTCGCGCTGGCTCTCCAGCTTCTCCAGTTCCTGCTTCTGTTTACTGCGAAACTCTTCGGCTTCACGGCGGATATGCTCCGCCTTCTCCCGCTCATTCTCCGCGCCAAGGCGATTCTCTTCGAGCGAAGCAATCATGTGCTCCACACGCAGGTCCTCTTCCTTGACCTCGCCGCGCGCGTGCTCCAGAATAGCACTCGGCAAGCCGAGACGCTCTGCTATCGCAAATGCGTTGCTTCGTCCGGGCACGCCGACCAGCAGCCGATAGGTTGGGCTAAGGCTCTGTACATCAAACTCCATACTGGCGTTGATGACCCCTTTGCGCTCGTAAGCGTAGGCCTTCAGCTCGCTGTAGTGAGTGGTAGCCACCATCCGGCATTCCGTCCGGTGGATGTTCTCCAGGATCGCGATAGCCAGCGCCGATCCTTCCGCCGGATCCGTACCCGCGCCGACTTCATCCAGAAGAATAAGGCTCTTCGGGGTCATTTTACGCAGAATGGAAATAATATTGGTCATATGGCTGGAGAAGGTACTGAGACTCTGCTCAATACTCTGCTCATCGCCAATGTCAGCATAGATCGCGTCAAACACGCACATCTGGCTGCCTTCCTCCGCCGGAATAAACAGACCTGACATGGACATCAGACTCAGCAGCCCGATGGTCTTCAAGGTCACTGTCTTACCGCCGGTATTCGGTCCGGTAACGATAATCGTGCTGTATTGGTTTCCAAGTTCCACATCCAGCGGCACTACATGCTCGGCCGGGATCAGTGGATGACGTCCCTTGCGCAGCTTAAGGTATCCCCGGTCATTCATGCGCGGCTGGGAAGCCTTCATATCACGAGCCAGACGAGCTTTGGCAAAAATGAAATCCAGTTCGCCCAGAATATCAACATCGTATGTCATCTCTTCCGCAATGCCGCCGACTTGCGCCGTCAGCCGGTGTAGAATAATCTCCACTTCCCGTTCCTCACGAAGCCGTGTCTCCCGAAGCTTATTGTTCATCGCTACAATGGATTCAGGCTCAATGAACAGGGTCGCACCAGAACCAGATTGGTCATGGACAATACCACCGAAGTGAGCGCGGTATTCGGCTTTGACCGGAATCACGAATCGGTCGCCGCGGATCGTGACGAGCTGGTCCTGCAGCATTTTAGATACTGAGGAGGAACGAATCATCGAGTCCAGTTTCTCGCGAATTCTGGCCTCGCCCCCACGCAGCTCGCGGCGGATATTTGCCAGTTCAGGGCTCGCTGAATCCATCACATCGGCATTCTCGTCAATACACGCGCGGATGGCATCCTCTACATGCTTCTGCTCTGACAAAAGGTCACTGAGCGCAAACAGAGATTCGACAGCCTCATCCTCATGCATAGCAGCCAAAAAACGCTTGATTCTGCGGGCTCCGCCAATAGTAAAGCCGACGGAAAGCAGTTCATGCGTTCCAAGCAGTCCACCAATAGACGCCCGCTTCAGCGCTGCCTTAATGTCGGTAATTCCGCCAAACGATGGAATGCCCTTCAGGCGATCCACGTTAGCAGCTTCATCAGTAGCCTTCAGCAGCAGTTTTACGCCTTCAAAATCACCGGAAGGTCTTAGCTGTTCCGCCGTTTCACGCCCCATCGAGGTTTGCGTATATTGCATTAATTTATTTAAAATCTTGCGATATTCAAGCGTATGCAAAATTTTGTCGTCCAATTACAGTCACAGCTCCCTTCATAGATGATTCCATTATACCGAATATGGGCGATTTTCGCTATTTGGGTATCGTTTCCCAACATAACTTTTCCGTATCCGGGTCATAATAACAACTGCACATATCCTTAGCTTGGGCCAAAGGAGGTTAAACCAGTGAGATTTTTAGGTCATGTAGTCCGTTTTGTTGTATCAGCGATTGTCCTGCTCATTGTCGGCTGGATCGTTCCCCAATTCACCATCGGCGGCTTCTGGAGCGCATTGGTGCTGGCACTTGTGATCGCCCTGCTTGGTTGGGTGATCGAAGGCATTTTCGGCGGAAAAGCGACCCCGTTCGGTCGCGGTATTGTCGGTTTCCTAGTCAGCGCGCTAGTCATCTGGATCGCACAGTTTGTAGTCAGCGGTGTTAGTGTTTCCATTCTCGGCGCGCTTCTGGCAGCTCTGGTCATCGGTATTATCGACCTGTTCCTGCCGGTATCCACTCCGTTTGAAGCAGCGAAATAACGATCACCTTAAGTGCGAAGACAGCCCCCCTGATCCGATTATCTCGGAAGAGGGGGGCTGTTCATATTCATCCAAAGGATAGGATGCCAGCTTTTTGTGGATCGACAGAAGATGTAACGACCCTATTCTTGCCAGATCTTTTCGCCTGATACAACGCATCATCTGTCTTGCGAAATAACTGTTCCTTGCCGTCTCCGAGCTGATAACGACATAAACCGATACTAACCGTTATAGGATGGCCGCCGGCGTAGGGATGCTCCATCTGCTCAATGGTCAACCGCAGCTCCTCTGCTGCACTATAGGCTTCAGAACAGTTTCTATCTGTAAAAATAACCGCAAACTCTTCTCCACCGTAACGCGCGGCAAAATCATTAAGCCCGATCATCCCGCCCACTTTGGCTGCGACTTCCTTCAGCACCAGATCACCAACCCAGTGCCCATAAGTATCGTTCACCCGCTTGAAATTATCAATATCAAACAACGCTAGTTGCAGCATTAGCCCGTTGTTCTCACACTGTTCCAGCAAGGAATCAAGGTATTCATGGAAGGTCTTGTGATTGTACAATCCAGTCAGCGCATCAATCTTCAACAGCTTATCCGAAATGGCCCGCTCTACCAGCAAGCCCTGTTCTGATTTCGTTAACTGCTCCAGGTATTCCCCGGTTTCCTTCGACCTTATAATCACGGCCCGTGCCATAAGCATGAACAGTAAGAAAACAAACTCCATAGCAATAAATTCGAGCAGCGGCTTCTTCAGGTACACTCGTTCCAGGCCGAAGTATACCGCAGCGTAAAAGAATATGCTAAAAAGGCCCAGCGTGTACAGAAGCTTGCGATCAAAATAAATTAGCGAAATCATGATCGGCATCATCAGCGCCATCTGGGCGCCGTCCACAAAAGGCTCTATTACAAAATAAAATAAATAAGAAATGATAAAACCGCAGCCAACGATGGCTTGCTTGTGATACTGCAAAGTAGAACGCAGCCAAATCTCCGCAGAAGTCACAGTAATAACAATCAGGATATTGGAAGCAATGAACAGATATCCGCTTTCAGTCCCTGGACTGCTTTTTAGCCTAAGTTGATCCGCGCACAGCACAAAGAGAACTTGGGTGATCAGCATGAAAGCTAATACCATCCAGTACCCATTCAATATTCTACGGTGCCAGACCTCCGCATTCAGCGAATCAGTTGCTGCGACCATGTAGATCGATCCCCTACTTCTAACCCATGATATAATAGTTTACATTATAATAAATTAATATTGTTTTTGCATCTTTTATTTGCATTATTCGACAAAAATATTGCGAATAATGTCGAAAATTATGCACCAGCTATATTTCTCTCTGTTCACCAACTTTTCACAACTTTATAGAGCGCTTTCTGAATTTTTAAGTTATGATGTCTACAGAATTGTCACATTTAACCATTCCACAGGTGAGGGGGAGCAAAATGAAGTCTAAAATTGCACTTTTTCTATCATTATTCTGTGTTCTGATTCTCGCCGCCTGCACCAATAGCGGGAGCAACGTCGCCGGAAGCAGCACTAACGCTGCAAAGGAGCCTGAGATTCAAGCAGAGACCGAACTCGTCATCAAGGCTAAGAACTACAGCTTCGGCCAAGAGGAGTACCACCTGAAGAAGGGCATACCCGTTAAAATCATTTTCGAAAATGAAAGCGGTAATCACGGCATTCTCGTTCCCGAACTGAACCTGCAACTAAGCGGCAAAAAAAATACAAAAGTCATCGTCCCCGAGGAAACCGGAACCTTCCAAATGACCTGCTCCATCATGTGCGGCGCCGGCCACACCGGGATGGTCGCAAATGTGATCGTTGAGGAGTGAGGATTGGGGAGAACGGTGTGGAGAGTAGACAGGGTAGAACGGTTAGGTAGTGCCGTTAGGTAGTGCCGTTAGGTAGTGCGAAGTAGCGGTAGTATGCAGAAGATAGCGGCTGGGAGAACATCTGCTTGCTTTGGGGCAGCATGAACCTTATGGAAGTAACGGGAATTGTTCCTGTTATTTCGCCAAACCAATCAATATTCCTTATTTTAACTGGAAAAACTCCTGTTATTTCGCACTTTGGAATGCTCATTTGCTCCAACATGCGATATTAACGGGAGTTTTTCCAGTTAATCTTCGTAAACTGCATGTAATCCTTAATTTAACAGGAGAAATTCCAGTTATTCGACGACGGACTGCTAGGGCGTCTGTTAATGAGAGCTAGTTACTACAGCTAGTTACTACAATCACTTACTACTCCCACCTGCTTCTCTCACCCATTACTCTCACTTACTACTCTCACTTACTACTCTCAGTTACCCAGTCAATTTACCATGGTAGTTTCTTCAGCAGACAATCCAACCTATTTCCCGTAAACAGCTTTCTGCGAGAGGATATTTTCCTTCAGCTTCTCGTTCCCAAATCCACCTGGGTGAATGGCATTGGCTTCCGGGTAAAAGACCATTCGCAGCGAGGTGCCATCCTGAAGATGCACGCGCAAAAAAATCCGCCACTCATTCTTCGTACGGCTTGTTACAGCATAGATCTCCTTAAAATCAGATGCTTTTATCACCAACAGCTCCTCTTCAAAGGCCTTCGCTGCGTCAGGGTCAAAATACCTGATCAGGCTGCCGTCATTACCGCTTTCAATACTAACTTTACTAATCTTCCCCCCAATATCGAGTAAATCACCAATAGTCTGCGCCTGGGGATTGTCGCTCACTTCATAGATAGAATGGTTAGCCACCAACCGATACTCCGGCCGGTATCCTTTCAGTTCATAAATATCAGTGCCAACTGGTAGAAAAGCGGCATCTCCGTTCACCGTGATGTGGTCAGAACAAGCATTGTCGCTCAGCATGTAGGCTACCTCCCCTACCTTTTCACCGACCTGATCAGCTTTAACTTCTTGTGTACCTTCATAATTCCGCTGGTATTTGATGTTGTTGATCATCAATACATCTAACCATTCGATAATGGCGTCAGGACAATTTTGGTTGTTGTTTTGTCTATAGTCACTTCTGGGCTCAGACGTTGTATCTGGGTCCGCTCCTTCAGCAGTCCCCTTCATGGCTTTAGACCCCGCAGAAGCAGTTGATGTAGAAACGCTTCCCCTCTCCACATCCTCACAGCCTGAAATCAACAGAACTAGTAAAACTGGTAGCAACATTAAATTACGCTTTAGTTTCAAGGGTATCACCTCGATCATCAGACGACTCGTAGTTGGACAAAGTTACAGAATATGGAAGTCCATTTGTTTCTCTAAAAAAAGCCGGTCCCAAACGCAATACGCGTCGGGACCGGCTTTCTACCTTCATCCGTTATTCAACTGTCCTGTTCGATCAGTTGAATCCATTCATTATATTCAAGCTGCAGCTTGGAATATTCCGCCTGCAGGCTACGATACTCCTGATTGATCTTGTCCAATTCGTCCTGCTTAACCTCCGACTGGATCTGAAGCAATCGGAGTTGGCCTTGCGCCAGTTCGTAATGCTCCCCGACCTCGTTCAGCTGCTCCAGTACTGTCCTATGCTCCTGATGTGCTGCTTCCCGCTTCGCTTCAGCCTCCGTGGCCTCCTGCTGCCAGATCTCGATCTCCTCGCGAAGCTTGGCTTCCGCCTCGGCCCACTGCTGCTGACGCGCTGCCAGCTCATCATATCTGTGCTTCCAGGAAGCTCCGTACTCCTGAGCTTCTTTTAGCACATCCTGCTGCTCGGCTGCCGCAGCCGCCGCTTCGCGACTGGCCTCGGACAGCTCTTCGAGGCGGACCGCCATCTCCTCGCGTTCCTCCTCCAGCAGACGGTATCGCTCCTGAAGACGCTCCCCGTCCTGAAGAACTTCATCATACTGCGAGATCATGTCCTCATAACGGACTTGCAATGCCGCCAGATCCTTACGTACTTGCTCGCCCTCACCCACTAGCAACCCGTTCTGCTGCTCCGCTTCCGCACGCCGGAGAACTTCGTCGTCCAGCTTGTTCACCAAGCTATTCAACTGGCCTCGCAGGTCCTCGCTTTCTCGGTTCAGCCCCTGAGCCTTGTCTTCTGTCTCCAGGAGACTCATTTCCAGCTCATTGATTTCTTCCATACGCTTGTCAGCAAGCTCTCTATTGGAAGCCGCCTCACCCTCAGCACGGTCAAGCTTTTGCTGTATCTGGCTCAGACTGTCATCAGTTTCTCTCAGGGAGGTTCGCAGATCCGCAGCTTCCTTCACCGAAAGCTCGTAACGCTCGCGTAGCTCTTCCAGTTCCGAATCTAACACTTCGCTGAGCTCCGTTGTCGAGCGCAGCTCATCTCGGACACGGAGCAAGTTGTTCTTAGCTTCTTCCAGAGTATTCTGCAACACTGTCACTTCATTCTGTGACGTAGTATAGCGCTGACGCAACTCTTCCAATTCAGCGTCCAACATCTCACCGAGATCTGTTGAAGACTGAAGCTCTTTCTGAAGTTGGTTCAGGTTACCCTTGGATTCTTGTAGGTCTTCGCGGAGCCCCGCGATCTCCTCTTGTGAATCAGCATGACGTTGGCGCAACTCTTTCAGCTCAGTATTCAAGACTGCGCCCTGTTCGTTAGATGTGCGTAATTCTTCCTGCACCGCACTCAGATTGCTCTCGGCTTCCTCAAGGGAAACTTGCAGTACCTTAGCTTCCTCTTGTGCAGCCACATGACGCTGTCTCAGCTCTTCCAACTCAGCTTCCAGTATTTCACTTAGCTCTATGGACGAGCGCAGCTCTTCCTGCACACTGCTCAAGCTGCCCTTGGATTCTTGCAGGTCTTCACGGAGCCCCGTGATCTCCTCTTGTGAATTAGCATGGCGCTGGCGCAGCTCCTTAACTTCCCCTTGCGAAGCTACATGCAGCTGCTGCAGCTCCTTCAGCTCAGTATCCAAGACTTCGCCCAGTTCGCTGACTGTGCTCAATTCTTCCTGCACCGCTCTCAAGTTACTCTCAGCTTCCTCAAGAGAAACACGCAGCTCCTTAACCTCTTCTTGTGAATCAGCATGGCGCTGGCGCAGCTCTTTAACTTCTTCTTGTGAAGCGGTATAAAGCTGTTGCAGCTCCTTCAATTCCGTATCCAAAACCTCACCTAACTCGTTGGCTGTGCTCAATTCTTCCAGTACCACGTGTTGATTACTCTCAGCTTCCTTAAGTGAATCGCTTAGCTCCTTAACTTTCTCTTGTGAAGCAGTAAGAAGTTCCCGTAGCTCCTTAACTTCCTCTTCCGAAGCAACATGAAGCTGGCGCAACTCTTCCAGCTCAGCGTCCAACATCTCGCCCAGTTCCGTGGACGAATGCAGTTCTGCTTGAACATGGCTCACGCTGTTTTTGGCCTCTTCCAGAGCTTCGCGCAGCCCCGCGATCTCCTCTTGCGAAGCGCCATGGCGCTGACGCACTTCTTTCAGCTCAGCATCCAATGTTTCTCCCAGTTCGTTGGCTGTTCGCAATTCTCCTTGAACTGCGCTCAGATTGCTCTCCGCTTCCTCAAGGGATCCGCGCAACACTGTAACCTCATTCTGCGAGGCTTCATATCGCTGACGCTCTTCTCCAAGCTCAGCGTCCAACATCTCGCCCAGTTCGTTAGCTGTGCGCAGTTCTGCCTGAACAGCACTTAAGCCGCTCTCTGCTTCCCCAAGAGAACCGCGCAGCACTGCAACCTCATTCTGCGAGGAATCATAACGCTGACGCACTTCTTCCAGCTCACCACTAAGCGTTTCGCCAAGCGCTGTTGTAGCCTGAAGCTCCCCGCTGAGCTGTTCCTCGCGCTTGACAATAACTTCGTATTGCCCCAGCAGAGTAAGACGTGCTTCGCGTTCGCTCTTGACTCCAGCTTCCGCAGCCCGCAATCTGGACTGAAGCTGTCCGGTACCGCCACGAAGCTCGGCCAGTTGCTTCTCCAGCTCCTGCACGCTCTGCTTGTGCCTGTGCTCCTGTGCTCCCTGTGTCTGGCGCAGCTCCTTGTTCTTAGCCTGTTCCTTATCAAGCTCAACCTTGGTATCTTCAAGCTCCTTACCCAGCGTCGATTGGGCTTCTTCCAACGCTTGGCCAAGCTGAGTCTTCGTATCCTCGAGCTCCTTACCAAGCGCAGACTTCGTATCTGCTAATTCTTGACCAAGAAGCGCTCGCACTTCTTCCAGCTCTTTGCCAAGAGATTCTCGGGTTGTCGCAAGCTCTAACTCTGCAGCAGCCAGTGCCTCCACTTTCTCCTGCACCAGGACCTCTTGGATGCCCTCCAGTTTGAGAAGATGTGCAGCCTTCAGGTCTTCAAGCTGTGCCAGACGGACAGATTCTGCCTTGGCCAACTCCTTGCGGTTGTTCTCCCGCTGGGCCTTCTGTTCCTGCTCATAACCAGCCTTCAATTCCTTAAGCTCCTGCTCACGGGACTGAAGATCCTCGGTCAGCTTGTGGCGGGCTTCATCTGCAGCTTGCTCCGCTTCCAGCAGCTGCTGGAGATGCTGGGCCTGCTCCTGCTCACGCACTTCCAAATGCCGCTTGCGCTCTTCCTCGGTAGCGTCGATCAACCGCTTCGCCTCTTCTTTGGCCGCAGCGTCCAGACGTTCATATTCCTCCTGCCGTTCCCGCTGCACCTCGAGTAGGCGCGATACCTCCACCCGCAGTTCGCTGCGTTCTCCGGTCAGCATATTAACTTCCTTCTTGATGTCTTGCACTTGAAGCGCCTGCTCGGCCATATGTACAGCAGCCAGCACAGCAATGCGCGGTGTATCCAGTCGGTTATGGGATTTAGAGATTGCACGCATGTGTTCATCCACATAGTCTGCAACCTGTTTCATATAATCACTGCTGCTTCCTACAAGTTTATAAGAAGTTCCGTATATCTCCACGGCGACACGTGTCCGGTCCATAGCCACAATTGTGCCCTCCTTTATATATGTGCAGATTCTAAGCTGGTCTCCCTGCTTCCATTGTATCTGTATAGTTAAACATTTGGCAAAATGCTGCTCGAATCAGTAGATTGAACCGGGATTCCGCATGTTTGCCGCATGAAAAAAAGCCGCGGCGAATCTCGGTTTCTAATGGATTCGCTGCGGCTTTACACAATTCCTGCTACTTTCTCAATTCTGCGCCAAAAGTTTGCTGAAGCTCGGATAGTACCTTATCATGCACTTCTGCAACCTCTTCATCCGTCAAAGTATGTTCATTATGACGGTACACCAGAGAGAGAGCCACGCTCTTCTTCCCACTCTCCAGCTTGCCGCCGGTATAGAGATCAAATACCTGAACGTTCTTTAGCAGGCTTCCACCGTTCTCACGAATGGAATCCATCAATTGACCCGCTGGTACAGCTGTGTCCACAACCACTGCGATATCCCGCTCTACCCCTGGGAATCTTGGCAGCTCATGGTATTGCAGCTTGTTCCGGGCCGCTTCATACAGCGGCTGCAGTGAAACTTCAGCGACATAAGTATCGGTCAGATCAAGCTTCCGTTGCAACTCGGGATGAAGCTGGCCCAGCGTTCCGATTTTAACCGTACCGTCATGGCCTTTCAGCAGGATGGAAGCAGAGCGTCCTGGGTGGTAGCCTTCCGGCGCATCTCCTTCATATACTACTCGGCCAGTAAGACCCAAGTGGTCAAAGACGGTCTCAAGTGCTCCCTTCAGGTCGAAGAAGTCGACCGGCTGTACTGGCACGTTCCATTGTTTAGCAGCACGTGTTCCGCTGAGCAGCAGACCCAGCATCGGCAATTCATGCGGCTGACGAGTCAGCACTTCTTCTTCCGTGTAGAACACATTTCCGATCTCAAACAGTGCCAGATCGCTTTGGCGGCGATTCGTATTGTATCCAGCAATGTCAAGCAATTGCGGCAGAAGGCTAGTGCGCAGCACACTGCGTTCTTCGCTCATCGGCATCGCCAGCTTCACAGCCAGGCCTTCACCCGTCAGCGCAGGGAACAGCTTGCTTTGTTCTGGCTGAATGAAGGAGTAACCAAGTACCTCCTGATATCCGCCATGCGATAGCAAATGACGGACTTCACGACGGATCGCTTGTGATCTAGTTAAGGTTCCCGGAGTAGTAGGACCTTCAATCGGCGTTGTAGGGATATTATCGTACCCGTAAAGACGAGCGATTTCTTCAATAAGATCCACATCATAGCTAATATCGCCGCGTCTTGTTGGCACTTGCACTTCGATCAGCCCTTGAGCGGCATCACCGCATTTGAAATGCAGACGTCCGAACAATGTTTTGACTTCCAGCAGGGACAAATCTGTGCCAAGGTAACGATTCAGCTTATCCAGCGACAGCGTGAGAACCTTCTCTTCCACAACGTCCGTTCCGGCTTGAATGATACCTTCATGCACTGTACCACCTGCATACTTCGCAATAAGCGCTGCTGCGCGGTTAAGAGCAGGAATAACTCTATTCGGGTCCACTTCCTTCTCAAAACGCAGCGAAGCTTCCGAACGAAGGCCAAGCTGGCGTGAAGTTTTGCGAACCGTGCCACCGTCAAACTTGGCCGATTCCAGCACGATATTCACGGTGCTATCGGTAACTTCGGTCTCCAGACCACCCATCACACCGGCAAGCGCCACGGCTTTTGCCGCGTCGGTGATTACCAGCATGTGCGGCTCCAGCTTCCGCTCCTGTCCGTCCAGCGTAGTCAGTACTTCGTCTTCATCCGCAAGACGAACGCCAAGGATGCCTCCATCGATCGTATCCGCATCAAAAGCATGCAGCGGCTGTCCGTATTCAAGCATCACGTAGTTGGTAATATCCACGATGTTGTTGATGGGACGCACACCTGCTGCCATCAGACGGTTCTGAATCCACAGCGGGGAAGCCGCTGGCTTAACACCTGTAATATAACGCGCAGTATAATGGCTGCACAGTTCTTCATTCAGGATTCGAACGGAAATATCATTCGCGGCTGAACCTCCCGCCTCCACGATATCCTTCTCTGGCTGTGGAAGCTTCAGCTCACGGCCAAGAATCGCACTCACCTCGTAGGCAGCGCCAATCATGCTGAGACAGTCGGAACGGTTCGGTGTCAGGTCAAACTCCAGCACCTCGTCGTTCAGATCTAGCACTTTGGTAATGTCCAGACCAATTTCCGTAGATTCCGGCAGTACAAGAATGCCTTCCTGCAATTCCTTTGGCAACAGCTTGTCATTCAGGCCCAGTTCTTTGGCTGAACAGATCATCCCTTGGGACAACACGCCGCGCAGCTTCGCTTTCTTGATCACAAGTCCCGGTAGCTTCGCGCCTACAAGTGCAACAGGAACCTTTTGTCCGGCTTCGACGTTCTTCGCGCCGCAGACGATTTGCAGATCCTCGCCCTGTCCAGCGTCAACGATGCAGACATTCAATTTATCCGCGTCCGGATGTTTTTCTTTGGATTTGACATAGCCGGTAACAATGCCGGTAATGCCTTTATTACGATTTTCCACACCGTCGATCTCGATGCCTGCAGCCGTAATCTTCTCAGCCAGCTCATCGGCGGTTACTCCATCTAGCGATATATAATCACTCAACCATGACGTTGATACTTTCATTTCGGCTCACTTCCTCTTAATTCAATGTATTTATTCCGTACAAAAAACATTGCCAGCGGCCTGACAAATGCCTAGAGTCCCTTGAATTGCTTCACAAAACTCATGTCATTGTTATAGAAGTGACGGATATCGTCGATGCCGTACTTGAGCATTGCTATCCGCTCTACACCCATACCGAATGCGAAACCGCTGAATTCCTCAGGGTCATAACCACCCATACGCAGTACATTCGGATGCACCATCCCTGCACCAAGGATTTCTAGCCAGCCACTTTGCTTGCACAGACGGCAGCCTTCGCCGCCGCATTTGAAGCAGCTCACGTCTACCTCAACGCTTGGTTCTGTGAACGGGAAGAAGCTTGGACGCAGGCGAATGCCTGTGCTTGGCCCGAACAACTCCTGTACAAATTGTTGAAGTGTGCCCTTCAGGTCGCTCATACGGATATTCCGTCCGATCACCAGACCTTCAATCTGATGGAACTGGAAGGAGTGGGTTGCATCATCATCATCGCGGCGGAATACTTTGCCGGGACAGATGATTTTGACCGGAGCTTCACCCTTCATAGCTTGCATGGTACGGATCTGCACCGGAGAAGTCTGGGTGCGCATGAGCAAGTCTTCCGTCAAATAAAAGGAGTCCTGCATATCACGTGCCGGATGGTTCTTGGGCAGGTTGAGCGCCTCAAAGTTGTAATAATCAGTCTCCACTTCTGGACCTTCAGCCACACGATAGCCCATGCCGATGAAAACATCTTCGATCTCCTGCACCACTCTGCTGAGCGGGTGAATTCCGCCCTGCGGCAAACGGCGTCCTGGCAGAGTAACATCCACTTTCTCCGCTTGCAGACGGTTTTGCGTCTCCTGCTGCTGGAAAACTTCCTGCTTGGTTCCAATAATCTCTTCAATCGCACCCCGGACGATGTTGGCAACTTGCCCGATAACCGGACGTTCCTCAGCGCTCAAGCTGCCCATGCCGCGCAGCACCTCTGTCAGTTCACCTTTTTTCCCCAAGTATTTCACGCGCAAGTCATTAAGTACCTGCGGGTCTGAGACTTCCTGCAGCTTCGCCAGCGCTTCAGCCTTCAATGCTTCCAACTTTTCTTTCATGGCCGTGTACAGCCCCCTTCAATCATTGTGTAGTCAGCCAAGCCAACAAAAAAAGGCCTTTCCTCCCGGTAAGGGACGAAAAGACCGTGGTACCACCCTTGTTAGACAGCATAGCCTGTTTCGTTCAAGAGTATAATCTACACCCTTCACTAACAACAGTCCTGTCTCACTTTATGCAGAAGTAACGGTCTGCGGCCGGTATCCCCTACCCATTTCCAGAGGAGCTAAGCCTCTTAGATAATTTCAGGGAACTGCTCCGGAGTGAACTTCAGCAGCTCTGCATCCTTAGAAACGCTCTCAATCAACGGCGTCTCCTCCCTGTAAGTCAGGCACTGCGTACTCTTCTCCATCACTGCATTTGGTAGTTCTTTCAAATGTTCAATCATCTTTCCCTATGAAAAGATATGTCACTTTATTATATGCAAATTCATTGGCATTGGCAAGCCGGACAAATTTGGGCAAATCTTTATCTTCCCTTAAGCTGGCTTTAAGGTTCAAGGCCGGTTTTGGCCGCAATTTTCAGCTAGCATTCAGCCACATTTGATATTTTCAGGCGACAGCAAGTAATGATCCAGAAATTTAACGATTAGACGGAGGACAACGATGAAAAAGAAGAGAGTAGCAATACTGTCCATTGGGGCAGCGGCTGTCGTAACAGCTGGACTGCTGGTTTATGCCTATCTGCCTGACAAAAGCAGCGCTTTGGCAGAAGTTCCCCTTAATACGGCTGCTGTCACGAAGGGCGACATTGTGGTGAGTGTGACCGGTGCAGGATCTGTCACAGCTCCCCGTACGGGCAAGGTCAAGACCAAGGACTCCGGCAAAGTTTTAAAGGTATTAGTCAAGGAAGGCGATATCGTTAAGAAGGGACAAACTCTGATTACATTCGAAGGAGCAGACCTCAGCGATAATCTTCGGCAGGAAAAAAGCAATCTCGCCAACTTACAGTTGGACCTCGAAGACAAGCGAGAACAGTATCACAAGCTTGCTGACAGCGGTGCCCCAGAGGATCAAGTAAAAAGTTCCAAACGTTCGCTCGATAAAGCAAAGACAGATGTCGAGAATCAGCAATACAAAGTTGCCTCTGTAGAGGAATCAATGGTGCCGCCTGCTCCACTGACTGCAACCATTGACGGAACCGTTACGGCGGTAAATATTTCGGATGGTGAAAAAGCTATGGATGGCTCGGAACTGATTGACATTACTGATTATGCCAACCTCAGCGCTGTCGTTCAGGTTGATGAGCTCGACGTTCCATCGGTGGAACTGGGTATGCCGGCCTCCATTAAGCTAGACGCTTTGCCCGATAAGAAGTATCAGGGTAAGGTAACCGCTATTGCCAATGAAGGCACCAGCTCCAACGGTGTATCTCTGTTTGATGTTACAGTAGATTTGACAGACTCCAAGGGCGCACGTGCAGGAATGTCAGCAGAAGTGTCCATCACAACCGCCGAGAAAAAGGATGTTCTAACCGTGCCCATTGAAGCAGTCCGGGATAGAAACGGTACCTACATGGTCGCCGTGCCGGCAACCTCTGGAGCGGTCGGGACCGGGGAAGGGGCCGGGGCCGCAGGTACAGGGCAGGTTCCCGGTAGCGCAGGCGGCGCAGCTCCTGGCGGAACAAACGATAAGAGTAACACCGCTGGCTCGGGCGGCGCCCCTGTAGCAGGAAATCGTGGCGACTTTGGGGGTACAGCCAGTGGAAGCGGGGCTTACGGTGGTGGTGCCCGAGGCGCCCGCGGAGGTATGGGTCAAGCCGGGAAAGCAGGAACAGGCACTGGAACTGGAACTGGTACAACACCTGCCCAGCGAATGATCACTGTTGAAGTGGGCCTGCATGACGAGAGTCGCATGGAAATTACCAGCGGCCTTAAAGAAGGCGATCAAATCGTTATTCCAACCGTCATTTCTTCCGGTAATAGCGCAGCAGCTCAGCAAGGTCAAGGAGGTACAGGCTTTGGTGGTTTCGGCGGCTTTGGCGGCGGTGCGACCGGCGGTATTCCAGGGTCCGGTGGCTTCGGTGCAGGCGGAAGAAGCGGCGGTGGCTTTGGAGGTGGTGGCTCTGGCGGAGCCGGAGCTGGTACAGGCGGTGGCGGTACAGGGACTAGGGGTGGAGGACAATGAGTACATCAGGCACGCTAATCGAGGTCAGTGACATGAGTCATGGCTACACCATGGCTGGTGAGCGAATGACCGTCCTGAAGAACCTGTCGTTTACGATAAACTTTGGCGAGTTCGTAGCGATTATCGGCCCTTCCGGTTCCGGCAAGTCCACACTTATGAATATGCTCGGCTGCCTGGACGTTTCGGATACAGGCAGCTATCTTCTAGACGGACAAGAGATCCGCAAGCTATCCGACAACAAGCTTGCAGCCATACGTAACGAGAAAATCGGCTTTATTTTTCAAAGCTTCAATCTGCTTCCGAAGCTCTCAGCTGTGGAGAATGTGGAGCTTCCACTCGTCTATCGCGGACTATCGCAGCGGCAACGGCGACAGCTTGCCGAGGAAGCCTTGACCAAGGTCGGTCTGAGTGACCGCATGCACCATAGGCCGGCCGAACTGTCCGGTGGACAGCAGCAGCGGGTAGCCATTGCGCGGGCGATGGCAGGCTCCCCGCCCATCCTGCTTGCCGACGAGCCCACTGGGGCACTCGACACCCGGACCGGCAAGGAAGTGATGGGAATGATCAGACAACTGAACGAGCAAGGCCATACGATTATCCTGATTACGCATGATCTGGAGATAGCTGAACAGGCCAACCGCATCATACGTATACAGGATGGCAATCTCGTGGAAGATCGGAGGAAGGCGTAGGTGAAGTTATTTCAAAGCATGAGAATGGCATTAAAAAGCATCTACAGCAGCAAGGTCCGGTCTTTGCTCACCATGCTGGGGATTATAATCGGCGTCTCTTCCGTCATTATTCTGGTATCCGTAGGCCAGGGTACCACCTCACAGATTACCGAGCAGTTAAACGGATTAGGGACCAACCAATTGACTGTCAACATCACCGGACGCGGAGCAACCACCTCCCTCACCTATGATGAAGCGCTGGCGCTGGGCGATATACCAGGTGTCAAGGATGTCGCACCAGTAATCAGTGGTAATGTGACGGCCAAGCATAACACAGATAATGTCAGTGTCTCTGTGGAAGGCATTACGCCTTCCTATGAGAATGTGAAGGATTTTCACGTCCAATCCGGGCGTTTTCTACTGGATATTGATACCCAGTATCGGCAAAAGGTCGCCCTGATCGGCTCCAGTACAGCCACTGATTTGTTTGGCACAGATAGTCCTGTCGGACAGACTGTCCAGTTAAATGGTATCAGCTACAAAATCGTCGGCTTGCTGGAGACCAAGGGCAGCAGCCTTGGGGGCTCCAACGACGATAAGATCCTGATTCCGATCTCTACGGCAGAACGTCAGTTGCAAAGCAAAGGCGTGCGCTCCATTACGATTGCTACCACCTCGGCAGATACTGTAGCTACGGTTAAGAGTCGACTTGAATCCATTTTAGCCGCCAAATTCAGCAATGCTACCAACGCCTACACGGTATTCGACTCCCAGCAAATGCTGGATACAGTCAATTCCACAACCAACACGCTGTCAATGGCGCTCGCTGGCATCGCCGGAATCTCGCTGCTGGTTGGCGGTATCGGCATCATGAACATTATGATTGTATCGGTTAATGAAAGAACACGAGAGATTGGGGTTCGCAAAGCAATCGGAGCCAAGAAGCTCGATATTCTCGTCCAGTTCATGATTGAATCCGTAGTCCTTAGTGGCCTAGGAGGTATCATCGGTGTAGGAATAGGTGTTGGGGGCAGCTGGCTGCTCGGCAAGTATTCCCCTTTGTCGGTATCCATCGCCTGGAATATGGTGCTGGTATCGTTCCTCTTTTCCCTATTGATCGGTGTAGTCTTCGGAATGATGCCCGCGAATAAGGCAGCAAGACTGCGGCCAATTCATGCACTCCGTGTTGACTAAGCACCTGCACGGTCAAAATACTGGTAAGATCGACTGTCACCTCCCATGATTTTATGGGGAGGTGGCAGTTTTTTGCGATTAGATGGACAATCCTCTGCACTACTTGGTTGCAAACTATGTACTAGGTCGCGGAAGCCGGAATATGAATAAGGCAACAGGACCCTGCAACACTTTTGAGTTTTAGAGTAGATGAAACAATGAATGCCTTCTGCTCCTGCCTTCTGCTTTCTGCAAATATTACATAATAGATAAACCTGTATGTGAGATTTGTAAATTCTGGTATAGTAAAGAAAACTACCATTTGTACTGGGTAATATGGTGAGACTGAAATCCCGCCGTGAATAGGTTTGAAGGAGTGAATGAAAGTGGCTGATATGTACGAAGTTAGCCTAAGAAGAAAATTAATTCTATTATTCTCCTCTATCTCTGTGCTTCTGATCGGCATCAGCATTGCTTCACTGGTCTATTTGAATAACACCATCAACAAACTATCAAGTTTCCTGGACAGCAATATGTACCACAGCTCCGAACAAATCCTGAGTGCAGACCATGATCCCCATCAGGCGGCGCTCAGCGATGCCGAGCAGTTACATCATGAATTCCAAAGCAAGAAATTTACTCTGCTTGCCCTGTTCGCAATTCTGTTATCCGGGCTCCTCTTGGTTATTGTTTATCTGGGCCGTAAAATCCTCACCCTCCAAAATGAAAAGCTGGAAGAACAGAACCTCTATCAGTTGATCGGTGAGAAAATGTCCGACTTCATTATTCTGACTGATCCGAACGGCCTGATCCTGTACGCCTCCCCTTCCCACTCAGTTATTCTCGGCTATGTTCCACAAAAAGGCGCACCCCTATCCAATTATATCCGGGAGCCGGAGATTGCGTGGGCCAAGCTGAAAAGCGTTGTTCAAGGAACTCCGCGGACCTCAGAACTGCGTATGCGTGGCTCCGAGGGGCATTGGGTATGGCTGGAGACCAAAGTCACACCTGTGCAGGACAGTGCTGCCTTTCCAGCGCAATTTATGCTGGTATCCCGGGAAATTACCCAGCGGAAGCAGTATGAAGAACGGCTGCACAAGCTAGCCTTCTATGATCATCTGACCTCCATCCCCAATCGGGCGCATTTCATCATGTACATGGAAAATCTGATCTCGCAGCCGCCGGAGCGCAGGCAGGAGGTTGCCCTCGCAATGCTCGACTGCGACCGCTTCAAGCAGCTCAATGACACACTGGGTCATCTTGCAGGCGACGAGTTCCTACAGCTGCTCTCTGGTGAACTGCAGCAGACAGTCAAAGGCGTGGGCCAGGCCTTCCGCATTGGTGGAGATGAATTCGCAGTGGTACTACACCGCTTTACAAGCCCTGAGAGACTTGAGGAAATGTTAAAACGGGTGCTTCAACTGTTCAGCAAATCATGGTCTTTGCAGAATAGCTCCAGCTTCCATACCTCGGCCAGCATCGGCGTAGCTCTCTATCCGCAGCACGGCAATACCATTAATGAACTGCTTCATGCCGCCGATGTTGCGATGTATTACTCCAAAAACTGCGGCGGTAATCAGTCCAATCTCTACGACCCCAATATGGAAGAAGAATATATTGAGCAGAAGAATAGCTGAGGCGGCAGATTGCTTCTCCCCATAGTTAAAAGGCTGTTCACCTGGACTACCGCTACGATAGGTCCAGATGAACAGCCTTTTTGGGTTAACCCTCATTTATACTTCAACTTAGTCGCGCTTCCGCTAGGCGCTCACCTGTCGGCAACCGACCTCCGTTAGATCATTAATTGCAAATGTTCCACGGTTGCCTCGCCGTTCCCTTGTTCACGCTCGAGGATCAGCACCCGGAAGACATCTTCCCCTGGAGGACAGTCGATAAAACGATCGCCTTCCCCGTCCTTCTCTTCCCAGTCATTCAGACGCAGAATGTAGCCAATGGATTCGACTTCCGGCATCACTTCTATGCGGGCTACCGCGCGTCCATCCTCCAATGTCCGAAAATCACACTGGCCATCCTGAATGCCAGTATCCCATACCCACAAGTTCCAGCCCCGGTAATCGCCGTCTGGACGCTCATAATGCACCTCAATCACCTTGGAGCGGGGGGCTGGTTCTCCATACACATCGTATAGCACCATCATGGACAGTCCTTCAATCTCCACCTCGCCGCCTTCAATCAGCCGGAAGGCATCTTGACCGGCAGCAGTGTGATCCACCACCACATTCCAGCGTTCAGCGACATTTGGAAGACAGAGGGTTACAGTCCCTGGATTGGCGTTAAAAATAACAACAATATTCCGCCACGAGTCGCCCCCCGCATGATTCTTGAGTATATAGGACACAATCCCGCTGTCGCAGCGCAGAATTTCCAGACAGCGTTCAATCTCCTCGCGTCCATGCAGACGAAATGCCGGATGGGAACGCCGTAACGCAATCAAGCCTTTATAATATTGAAATACAGGTTTGAATACCTGCTTGTTACCCCAATGAATCCCATTGATGGTATCGCTGCTTCGGTAGCTGTTATGGTCGCCATACTTGCTACGTAACAGTTCATCCCCGGCATGGAGGAACGGTATGCCCTGTGAAGTCAGTACAATCCCATTGGCCAAAAGAGAACGGCGAACCGTCTCATTCTTCAAAATGTCCCCTTTGTCCACAGTGACATAAGGATCGGCCAAAGCGACAGCGGCCTCTACACTGCCTCCATTCTTCAGCCTGCCGTTCTCTAGTTCCGGTAGAGCGGCATTTTCTCGCAGGCCTTGAACGGTCAATATTTTATCCCACAAATTCAGGTTGTCATGAGCTGTAGTATAGTTCACTGTTTCCACCGGCGAGTCGGCAAAATCATAAATTGCCCCCTGGATACCTGACGCAACCTCGCCCTCCTTACCGTATTCCCCGGTGGCAAATCCCTTACCCCCGCCGTCACTGTCCCCTTTGATGGCCGAACGGAAGTTGTCGTTGAACACGGCGTAGCCTTTGCCTCTCTGCACGCCCTTCAGCGTCTTGTCCGGCAGCGGGGAATCTCCGCCTGTCCATGGTTCGCCGTACAAGAGCAGCTCGGGATTAATCTCCAGCCGCAGCTCCTCGGCAATCTCCCGCATCGTTACAAGGTCCATCAGTCCCATAAGATCAAACCGGAAACCGTCGATATGATATTCCGTTGCCCAGTAGGCCAGGGAATCTTTAATATATTTGCGCACCATTGGACGTTCCGTAGCAACTTCATTTCCTACACCTGAACCATTAGATAATTGACCGTACACATCACGGCGGTAGAAATAATCTGGCGCCAGCCCATCAAAAGGACCTTTTTCCACCGAAAAGGTATGATTGTAGACTACATCCATGATCACAGAGATCCCGTGACTGTGCAGTACCTGCACCAGTTCTTTAAGTTCAAGGATACGGGCAGCCGGATCAGAAGGATTAGTGCTATAGGAACCTTCCGGTACATTATAATTCTGTGGGTCATAACCCCAGTTATAGTCGGTAAAATGCGGCGCTGCCGCACTTGGTCCGTCCTGCTTCAGCTCATCAACCGTCTGATAATCGAACACTGGCAGTAAATGTACATGAGTAATGCCCAGCTCAACCAGATGGTCAATACCGAGAGAATTCCCGTCTGCATCCGTTAGCCCGTTCTCGGTGAAAGCTTTGAAGAGGCCCTTGTACTGCATGCCGGAGCTACTATGCGAGGAGAAATCACGCACATGCAGCTCATAAATAATGGCGTCCGACGGGTGAGCCAGTGTCGGCGAGATATCGCTGTTCCAGTTCAGTGGATCGGTATCTCTCAGGTCCACAATCGCTGTCCGGATACCGTTGGCCGATACGGCCACAGCATAAGGGTCCACAGCCTCCCGGATGGTTCCATCGGAGAAAACAGACCGGTACATGTAGTAATTCCCTTTAACATCACCATGAACTGTGGTGTGCCATACGCCCGTATCCTGGTGCTGCATCTGTACGATCTTACCGTTGTCCTTGATTCCGCTTCCAGCTTCCGGCAGATTATTATTTCCACCGGTCTCATACAACACCAGGGACACGGCAAAGGCCGCGGGTGCCCAGACTTTGAACACACTGCTCCTAGGTGTATACGTTATCCCCAGATCCTTGCCCTCGTAAAATTCCACCGCAGATCCTGCATTTATATAATTGCTGTTCATTCGTCATCACCATCCTGAGTCACTCCCAGTTCTTACAACGCGGAGCTTTTAAGTCCATATATTTCCATTAAAGACCATATTAATACTTGCACTGCTCTGCAAGACATCTATAAGAATTCAGGTCATTGCTTCCCCTACATATTACTATAATATGTAGCCGTAAGTTCACATGTTTGGGTTTATCCCTATACTTCCTACCTACTATTATACTATCGGTGTACACCCCTCTGCATTTAAGTTGTCCAAAGAACACAACCGTTGTATGGAGAAAGTATAATGTCCACCGAATGACAGACACCAGAATCAATTTCATAATGCGCATTTCACTTATTGATTTATGAAATGGATTCACCAATATAAAATATTGGCTGCGTACCCAAACCCATAAAAAAACCGGCCCCATAGGGCCGGCAAAAGAAGTCGGAAAAGTGAGTAAAACGGGAAAAACCTTGGCGAAATCTTACTTGTTGATACTTTGCACCAGCGCAGCCACTTCTTCAGCAGTACCGAGTTGCAGCGCTTTAGCAGCTAAATCCTTCATATCGGCCGCGGACAGCTTGGAAATCTGGCTACGCGCCGGCAGGATGGAGGTGGCACTCATGCTGAATTCATCAAGACCGAGACCGAGCAGCAACGGAATCGCTGTGCTGTCGCCAGCCATTTCGCCGCACATACCGGTCCATTTGCCTTCGGCATGGGCAGCATCGATGACGATTTTGATGAGACGTAGGATAGCTGGGTTGTACGGTTGATACAGGTAGGATACCTGTTCGTTCATCCGGTCAGCAGCCATTGTGTATTGGATCAAATCGTTCGTTCCAATACTGAAAAAGTCCACTTCCTTGGCGAACTGATCAGCCAGCACCGCTGTGGATGGAATCTCCACCATAATGCCGAGCTGGATGTTCTCGGATACTTCCTTGCCTTCTGCAATCAGATTGCTCTTCTCTTCAAGCAACAGATCGCGGGCTGCACGGAATTCACCAAGCGTAGCAATCATTGGGAACATGATGCGCAGATCACCGTGCACGCTTGCTCTCAGGAGCGCGCGAAGCTGCGTGCGGAAGATCTCCTGACGATCCAGACAAAGACGGATCGCACGGTAGCCGAGGAATGGATTCATTTCCTTTGGCAGATCCAGATACGGCAGTTCCTTGTCACCGCCAATGTCCAGCGTACGTACAACAACCGGCTTGCCTTTCATATTCTCCAGCACCGTGCGATACGCATTGTACTGAACCTCTTCGGACGGCAGTTTGTCACGACCCATGTAGAGGAATTCTGTACGGTAAAGCCCTACAGCTTCCCCACCATTGTCGATAACTCCGTTCACATCGTTCGGAGTCCCGATGTTCGCAGCCAGTTCCACATGCTTGCCATCTGCCGAAACGGTTGGCTCATCACGAAGCTTTTTCCATTCTGCAATTTGCAGATTGTAAGCTTCCTGCTTCTTCTTATATTCAGCGACTTCGTCATCGCTTGGATTAATAAGGACATCTCCGCTAAGTCCGTCGATGATCACAAGATCGCCCGACTTCACTTGGCTAAGCACATTCTTCGTTCCCACAACCGCTGGAATCTCTAGCGAGCGGGCCATAATGGCCGAGTGGGATGTACGTCCACCAATGTTGGTAGTGAAGCCTTTGACGTACTGACGGTTCAACTGCGCTGTATCGGAAGGTGTCAGGTCTTCAGCGATAACGATGACTTCTTCGCGGATTTCAGCAGGGCTCACATAGTGAATACCGAGCAGATGGTTCAGCACACGTTTGGTCACATCGCGCATATCAGCAGCTCGTTCCTGGAGGTACGCGCTCTTCATGTTCTCGAACATCTCAATAAATTGTGCGGCAACTACATTCAATGCATAATCCGCATTGACCAGTTCCTCACGAATTTTATCAGTTACAGGGCTTATCAGCTCTGGGTCTTCAAGAATCAGCAGATGCGATTCGAAAATCTCCGCTTTTTTCTCACCCAGTTCAGCCAAAGTGCGTTCCTTGATGGCCGTCAGCTCGGCTTTGGACTTCTCCAACGCGTCATTCAGCTTGGCAACTTCCGCTTCGGTGTCGCTGATGGCTGTCTTTGCAATGGAATAATCCGGGTGTTCCAGGATAAACGCACGGGCTACTGCAATCCCTGCTGAAGCCGCGATTCCTGAAATCTTACTCATGAACTTCTCCCAGCCCTTCTTTAACCATGATTTCTTGAAGGGCGTTCAAAGCTTCTGCTTCTTCGCTGCCTTCAGTAATCAGGGTCAAGGTGTCGCCTGCTTCAAGACCAAGGGACAATACGCCCAGGATAGATTTCAGTGTTACTTTCTTGCCTTTAGCTTCTGCAAAAGCTTCAGTGCCTTTGAATTTTGTAGCTGTATTCACCAGCGCTGTTGCCGGACGGGCGTGAATTCCATCTTCGTCGATAATTCTGAATGTTGTTTGCATAATATCCAACTCGCTTTCTAGGTATAAGTTAATTTATGGTGAAAGACCTTCCTCTCCCTTTAAATTATAAAGGAAGTGTTAGGCCATTGCACATTACTGGATGGTGATAATATCCTTGTCGCCAATGGATACCTTACCTGGTTTCTTGAGCGTAACCGAGGAACCTTCAGGCAGATTAGAGAATATAACCGGTGATATAACGGAAGGCGCATGAGCCTTCACATACTCCAAGTCCACTTCCATAATCGGCTGTCCAGCCGCTACAAGATCCCCTTCTTCTACAAGAATAGTGAATCCCTGGCCCTTCAGCTTGACGGTGTTCACACCGATATGAACAAGAACTTCCTTGCCCCCATCAGACATGATGCCGATCGCATGCTTACTTGGGAATACATTGAATACCTTTCCGTTTACCGGTGAAGCGATTTTACCGTCATCCGATAGGAAGGCGAAGCCATCACCTGTCATTTTTTGCGAGAACACGGCATCTGGAACCTGCGTAATATCCAGCAGCTCCCCGTTTACTGGTGACACAATATCCTCAGGGATCATTGCATCGTCCTCTTCACCGGCTTGCTTCTCAAGAACAGGCTGCGGGGCATCCGCGGCCGGAGAAGGTGTTCTACCGCTAATGACATCCTGAATCTGTGACTTGATTGTATCGGAACGAGTGCCGAAGATTGCTTGCACGTTGTTACCGACCTCCAGCACACCAGAGGCGCCCAGCTTCTTCAGCCGGTTCTTATCGACCCCACCTTTATCCTTAACCTCAACCCGTAAGCGGGTAATGCAGGCATCCAGATGGGTAATGTTCTCTTTGCCGCCCAGGGCGGCCAATATATTACGCGGCAGATCATCTCCGCTGGTAGACACGCTAGCTGTATTAACCTCAGCGTCTTCACTCTTGTCCTCACGACCAGGTGTCTTGAGGTTAAACTTGCGAATAACGAACCGGAATCCGAAGTAATAGATCACCGCGAGAACCAGTCCTACTGGAATCACTAACCACCAGTGTGTACGGTTCGGGATAATCCCGAAGAGCACAAAGTCGATAAAGCCGCCGGAGAACGTCATCCCAATCTTCACATTCAGAAGATGCATGGTCATAAAGGAAAGTCCGGCAAATACGGCGTGCACCGCGAACAATAATGGAGCTACGAACAGGAATGAGAATTCCAGCGGCTCGGTAATCCCCGTCAGGAACGAGGTCAGCGCAGCGGAAATCATCAAACTGCCGACAATTTTCTTGTTCTCTGGTCTTGCCTCATGGTAGATCGCCAGCGCCGCAGCTGGAAGTCCGAACATCATGAACGGATATTTACCTGTAGTAAACGTACCCGCTGTGAACGGCACACCATCGCGAAGCTGTTGCATGAAGATGCGCTGATCGCCGCGAATCAGGTCGCCGGCTTTATCGACATAACTGCCGAACTCATACCAGAACGGCGAATAGAAGATATGGTGCAAGCCGAACGGAATGAGTGAACGCTCGATCAAACCGAAAATAAAGGCGGCAAGTGTCTTGTTGGTATCGATCATGCTCTGCGATACATAGTTCAAACCGTGCTGAATCGGTGGCCATACCAACGTCAAGACAAGGCCAAGGATCAGCGACGTAACCGCAGTCATGATTGGAACGAATCGTTTACCTGCGAAAAATCCAAGGTAGGATGGCAGTTCGATTTTGAAAAACCTCGTGTACATTGAAGCCGCTAGAATCCCGACGAGAATACCGCCAAAGACCCCAGTTTGCAGTGTTGGAATCCCTAAAACATTA
The DNA here is from genome assembly GCF_042887565.1 of Paenibacillus sp. NPDC057934. NCBI lineage: Bacteria > Bacillati > Bacillota > Bacilli > Caryophanales > Paenibacillaceae > Paenibacillus > Paenibacillus sp. NPDC057934. The sequence goes on along the minus strand of NZ_JBHVPB010000003.1, from coordinate 539,057 downwards.
GCATAGGCAAAGTTGCCCTGACTGAGTACATAATCATTAACGCCTACTACCGTACCCATCGTAATGTTCATTACGAGATAACCAATGATCGCTGCAAGCCCCGCCACGCCTTCGCCGCCAGCCAAACCAATGGCAACACCGACTGCGAACAGCAGCGACAGATTGTTAAAGACTACTTGCCCCGAGTTCATCAATACGTTAGCAATAGCTTGAACTACGCTATTCTCCAGCGCAGGCACGTATTGAAGAAAGTCAGGGTTCACCAGCATATTGCCGATCCCAAGAAGCAGGCCAGCCGCAGGCAAGATCGCCACTGGAAGCATCAGCGCTTTGCCGACTCTTTGCAGGACGCCAAATAGCTTTTTGAACATTGTGGTCACTTCCTTAGTTTCTTAATGTTCATTCAACAGAAACCAACAAAGTCAAAAAAGGCATGAGCAATACAGCATACAGGTTGTATCTAACTCTAAAGTTAGATTACCCCAACAGGGGATTAAACAACCAAAATACTGTAAATCACTCATGCCTGATCGTATCAGTTACACGTTGGATATTCTGTTTTGTTACTTAACTGAACCCAGTTTAGCACCGTTTATTTGAACTTGCAAGCCACTTTTGCAAAAAAACTCATTGGTCGCTACTACTCCGCCGCATATCTGCCTCATCTTCTTTTTTCTGAGCTAGGCGCTGCAAATGTATCGTCAGGTAACTTACCTCTGCGGGATACACAGGGATGCGCATACGCTGCTCAATCACCTTGGTCAACTTCCAGGATAACGAATACATCTCAGGATACTCGCGCTTCATAAGTCCATCCAGTGACGACGTCTCCTGCACCGCTTCACCCCGGCGCAGCCTCTCCAATACAAACCGCAGATGAGTCACGAGCCGGGAGTAATCCAGCGATTCGCGTGGAATATGATACTCGAGAATGTTCTCTACCAGATTCACAAGGTCCCCGATGAGTTGGGAGTGCTCCTTAACCTCCGAAATATGTCTGTTGCTGATCGCACTGACAATATGCAATGCAACGAAACCCACTTCATCTGCCGGGAGCGTAACGCCCATAGCCTCGTTAATCCGGTCGACCGCATATTCAGCCATGCTGTATTCCTCGGGATAAATCTCCTTGGTCTCATACAGAAACGGATTATGAATGGCAATGTCCTGTTCATGGCGACGTATGGCAAATGAGATATGGTCGGTAAGGGCAATATGAATATGCTCATTCAGCGGCTGACGGCTGCTGTGCATGATATGAAGTACAATCTCCTGAACTACCTCAATCAGCCTCTCATCGACCTGAGGAACTAGCTGTTTATATTGTTCCTGCTCCTCGCGGCTGCGGAGAATGAACATCTTCTCAACGGAGGACAGATTAATATGATCGCGTACTTTGCGGTTAAAGCCAATCCCCTTGCCAATCACGACTACTTCGGCATATTGGGGATGCTCGGCAATGATAACATTGTTATTCAATACCTTGGCTACGGTGATACTGCTCAATAAAGACACCTCTTTTAATTCTGAATCCCCACTGCTGGAAGCAGCTATTTCGTTAAAGGGCACTAGTAGATTATACATGTGCAGCCAACCCCACAGCAAGACTTCGGGAAAAGAAGGGCCTACTGAACCATCAGCATTACAAGGAAGAACAACACAAGCAGGATCAGGAAAGGCATTACACTGCTAAGTAGTGCTTTCCAGGCAGAGAAACGGTGTGCTTCTCCAATGGCCTTCATGGTGATTATGAAGCTCCAGACTCCAAATACAAGCTCCAGGACTACGCAAATAAAATAAACCGTCGTTGCGGCCAAGTTGCTCTCCAGCGTCGGCATTTCCAAGGTAAACATCTCTTTGCCAAGGAATAGCAACTCCGGAACCCACAGCACCCCAAGCAGGACTGCTGGCATAAACAATCCTCGCGCCAGCGCCGTTTGCAGCTCTGCCCGGCTGCCTTGGCCTCCCAACCATCCGCCGATTATTTTCAGCAGGAAGCTGCCCACATAAAGTGCAAACAGCCCGCCGACGATGCCCGCTGGAATGGACATCAGGAAGATCGTGGGCAGCGACATAACGTCGCCGAGGTTCTTGGAAGATGCACGCCCCAGCGCACTTAGGAATCCAGCGGCCATAGACAGCCAGATCATATTCCGGCGCGGGTTATCGGAATCCAGAAATCCACGGATCGTGCGGCGCGGTGCCGTCCAGACGGCCAGCCATGGCGTCAGACTGGTCTTGGCTTGTGGAGTGTTGTTAAAGTCTAGCTCAGTGTTCATTAATTAAGCTCCTTTAGGTGTCTTGTTATGTATGCGTAGACGGGGATGAAACCGTCAGAACAACAAAATATGCCCGGCAAATTGCCGGACATATTTCACTGCAACTATACTAGGTATTCTCTATTCCCCAGGTTTTTCCTCTACGGCTGCTTTGAAATTTGTGACCGGTGCCTGAACCGAAGCTACCGGAGCCACGGTAGACACAGGGGTATAGGGGCTCACCGATGCCGGAGCAGCTTTGCGAGTCAGTCCTTTGATCAGTTCTTCCACATCAATACCGGAGACGCTTTTCAGCATTTCAGGCGCAGTGGACATGAGTTGGGTCACATAATTGCTGACCCGGGCTGCGCCCTCGCCGTTGCCAGTATCGACCACTGTAAGCTTGTCGATAGATGCCAGCGGCTCGGCAATCTTGCCCGCCAGTTCCGGCAGCATCTTGACGATGATATCCAGCACGGCAGCTTCGCCGAACTTCTGGAATGCCTCCGCCAGCTTCTCCTTGGCTTCTGCTTCCGCCAGACCGCGCAGGCGGATAACTTCGGACTCCGCCTTACCTTTGGCCAGCTCAGCATCCGCAATCGCTTGGCCCTCAAGCCGCTTCTGCTCCGAAGTCGCCTTCGCCTGCGTCTCGATGCTGTATTGCACCGCATCGGCCTCGCGCATTCTTTTCGCCTTATCAGCTTCTGCCGCCTGCTCTACTGCGTAACGATCTGCCTCGGCCTTCTTCTTCACTTCCGCATCATACTGTTTCTCGCGGACCTGAATCTCTTTCTCCTGCAGGTCAATCTCCCGCATTTTACGAACAAGTTCAACCTTCATCTGCTCTTCCACCACAGTCTGCTTGGCGCGTGCCTCCTGAATATGGTAAGCCTGGTCAGCTTCCGCTTTCGCCGTGTCCTGATCGCGTTTGAAGGCTGCTACTTTCAACTGATTCTCTTTGGAGGCCTCAGCGATATTCGTATCACGCAACAGTTCCGCCTTCTGCCCTTGCTCTTCGGCGTTGGCCTTCTGGATACGCGCATCCCGCACAGCTTCCGCTTCGGCAATCTCTGCATCCCGCTTTACGGCAGCAATCCGCGGCTTCCCAAGTGCATCTAGATAACCGTGTTTGTCGCGGACGTCCTTAATAGTAAAGGAGACAATCTGCAGACCCATTTTCTTGAGATCGCGTGCCGCTACGCCCTGTACTTCCTGCGCGAACCGATCACGGTTACGATATACTTCCTCAACAGTCATGGAACCAAGTATCGCCCGCAGATGGCCTTCCAGCACTTCCTGAGCCTCGCTCTTCAGAGATTCAATCGGCTTACCCATAAACTGCTCAGCAGCAGTCGCCACATCTTCAGTGGAACTACCAACCTTGATGATGGCCACACCGTCCGCGATAACCGGCACGCCTTGCTCTGTATACACTTCCGGTGTCGTTACATCGAGCTTATGAGACAGCAAGGACATGAATTCAGCCTTCTGAAAGATAGGAAGAATAAAGGCGCCGCCCCCGCGGACAATCTTGATTTTCCGACCAGAGCCGTCATCTGAAATATGATTTTTCCCGAGAAATGAACCCGTAACGATCATGCCTTCATCCGGTCCCACCGTTTTGTAACGGGCCCAGAACGCTATACCAAGTACCAGCAGAACAGCAACTACCACAGCAGGAATTAACAAAAAGTCAGGTATGCCGAACATTAAATATCCACTCCTCTTCTCTCTTCAAATTCTGACACCAGCGCTACTCCCTCATTGACATCAACCACAACAACCTTCGTTCCAGCCAACAAGGGCCGGTGATCAAAGCTGGACGCCGTATGCAAACTGTTGCCAGCCCCGAATTTCACCATGATCTCTCCATAGCCCTTTGCCGGGATGGGAACCGTAATCTCACCGATCATTCCTGGCAGTTCCTGCATGGAAAATCCATTTGAGGTCTGGCTCTTATCCATTGGTTTTACAAACCCCAGGAACAAGAGCACCCCCATGAATGCGGCAGTCAGCAGGGATAAAGCGACAATCGGCCCGTCATCAAGTGTGCTGTAGCGGGTTAGCAGAATGCCAGCGCCGCCGAATACGGTCACTGCTCCTGCCACGACGGTGGGATTAAGAAAATCAAAGGACACAATATCGAAAATTCCATCCAGTGCACTTCCGATCAGATCTCCCACCAACACGCTGACTATGGCAAAAATGACGCCTAGCGCCAAGCAGCCCAAATACAGCGTTTGCATAGTTTTCTCCTCCCGTCTTTGTTCCGGACTGTCATGCTATATTAAACGTGAAAAGTTCGTCCTTGGTTTCACAAACTTTGGATTTTTTTCTAGGAATCCCTTTGAATACGCTTCTAATTCCGATTTCACTGAGCAAACATGACCCTTTAGAGCGATAGGCGAACAATTATTATTATAATACAATATGCACAAACCTATATTTTCAAGTAGTAAAAATCCATGAAGAGGTGATGAACGTGAACGTACGCACAGTAGGAATTTTCCTGTTTGATGATGTTGAGGTACTTGATTTCGCCGGACCCTTTGAAGTATTCGCCGTCACCGTTACCCAGCGTTCCACAACCGAAGCCTTCGCCCCCTTCTCTGTTACGACTGTTTCTGAGCAAGGGGGAATGATCACCGCCCGCAATGGGCTAAAGGTCACCACCGATTACAGCTTTTCAAGCGCGCCTTCGTACGACATTCTCGTCATTCCTGGAGGGATGGGTACTCGTAAGGAAGTGCATAACCGGAATGTGATTTCCTGGATTCAGGAAAAGTTCCCGGAGGTAGAGCTCATGACTTCGGTCTGTACAGGGTCTTTCTTGTTGGCGCAAGCCGGCATTTTGGAGGGCAAAGCCGCCACCACCCACTGGGCTAGCATCGAGCGAATGAGAGAGACTTATCCATCTGTTAGGGTCAAAGAGAATACGAAGTTTGTGGATGCTGGAAAGATCGTCACTTCAGCAGGTATATCTGCTGGCATTCATATGGCCTTTCACGTCGTTCAGCGCCTGCTGGGCACAGATGTGGCGCAACGCACGGCTAAACATATGGAGTACGATATTCATTTCTAATCCAATTTAAAAAAGCAGCCCAGGCTCTTAACAAGCTCAGGCTGCTAATATCACATTATGACGCGTGTCTTTATAGCGACATTGTATAAATCTCTACAACATCCTCACGGTTCAGTTTGCGGAAGTTACCGAAAGCCCCAAAGCGCATCGCCTTATCCGCCATTACACCAATTTGACCATCGCCAATATCGTAATCGGCCAATGTTTTCGGTGCGCCGATAGAATCCCAGAACCGGCGCAGTGCTTCAATGCCCTCAAGTCCAATCTCTTCGTCAGTCTTGCCTTCAGGATTCACGCCAAAAGCATTAACCGCCAGCTTACGGAAACGGGCCGGATTGCTGGACAAGTTATATTTCATCCATTGCGGGAACAGGATCGCTAGTCCGCCGCCGTGCGGAATGTCGTATACCGCAGAGACCGCATGCTCAATGTTGTGTGTGGCCCAGTCGCCGGCAAATCCCATGCTTACCATTCCATTCAGTGCCATGGTGCCACAGTAGAGGATAGTCTCGCGAAGCTCATAGTTCTCCAGATCTTCCACTAGTTTGGGACCAGTCTCGATCACCGTGCGGAGTAGACCCTCGCAAAATCCGTCCTGTGCGAGCGTATTGCCATCCGTGTGGAAATAATGCTCCAGCACGTGGGACATGATGTCTACCATGCCATATACGGTCTGATCGCGAGGCAGGGTAAAGGTATGCACAGGATCAAGAATGGAGAACGCCGGATAAGCGTGAATGCTTCCCCAAGCCAATTTTTCCTGCGTAACTTCGTTTGTAATCACAGAACCGCCGTTCATTTCCGAACCAGTGGCAGCGATTGTCAGAACCGTACCCAGCGGGAGAGCAGCTTGCGGCACCGCCTTGCGTTCCAGGAAGTCCCACATATCGCCGTCATACTTGGCACCCACTGCAACGGCCTTCGCACAGTCGATTACACTTCCGCCACCCACGGCCAGGATGAGATCAATGTTGTGTTGATGACAGAGCTCCACCCCTTTATGTACTGTGGAAAGGCGAGGATTCGGCTCAACGCCGCTAAGTTCAGTGATCTGCACATCCAGTTCCTTGAGATGGGCAATAACTTTATCATAAAGGCCGCTTCGCTTGATGCTACCGCCTCCGTACATGAGAAGTACGTTTTTTCCGTACTTGGGAACTTCTTGACGCAATGCTTCCAAGGTATCCCGGCCAAAGATCAGCTTCGTTGGGTTGTAGAATTCAAAATTCCGCATGTGTACAGGCCTCCGTAAGTTCGTGATTTGGTAATGCACCCACTATTATAGACTTCTGTCTGTCTCCTTTCAAATCGGTGACGAAAAATAACCAAATATAAAAACAGTAGCATAGTCTCCACCATAGTGATTCCCCTTGTCGTGATGGAATGATCCTTGTGAAAAGGGTTGGAACCGCAATAAAAACAGGGACGCTGCAGGAGTCCACGACTCCCAAGCATCCCTGTTTTGTAAGGTTAAAGAATATATTACTGTGCTCCGAAGCTTCCGACAAATCGGCGGAAAGCCGCTTGCCCTTCCGGTGTACGCTTGTAGACACCGGCGTGCTCAAGAATCTGTGTGAATTTGATGCCAACTTCGTTCTGCACTGTCTTTACAGCAGCTTCCCGCTCAAGAGAAGTACCAAAGCGTTCTGCCAGTTCCTCTACCCAGGCTGCATGTAGCACCAGTGGGTGATCAGCATTACCTTTTAACGCCTCACGAGAAGCCGTATCACCGGCAAGAATGCCAGCGATAGCATCCAGCTCTTCCTTCAGGCGGCCAGGCAGAATCGCCAGACCCATGACTTCGATCAAGCCAATGTTTTCTTTCTTGATATGGTGCATCTCCCGATGCGGATGGAAAATCCCCTCCGGATACTGCTCGCTGGTCCGGTTGTTGCGCAGTACCAGATCCATCTCGAAACTTCCGTCTTCACCTCGACGCACAATCGGCGTAACCGTATTATGAGGTTGCTGCTCGCCATCCACTTCGCTGAAAGCGAAAACTTCGGCTTCAGGATCACTGTAAGCTTTCCAAGCCTCATAAATGGCATTGCCGCATTCCAGCAGCACGGCCGGGTTCTGGCTGTTCATGCGCAGTACAGACATTGGCCACTTCACAATGCTGATGCTAACGCCCGGATAATCCGGATGACTGAAGGTATCTTCCTTCGGCGCCTTCTGAATTGGGAACGTATGACGTCCCCCCTGGAAGTGGTCATGCGTCAGGATTGAACCGCCGACAATCGGCAGATCGGCATTAGAACCGATAAAGTAATGTGGGAAAGACTCCACGAAGCCAAGTAGGCGCTTCAGCGTATTCTTTGTCAGCTTCATTGGCACATGGTCATGATGGAACACAATGCAATGCTCATTATAATAAACATAAGGAGAATATTGGAACAGCCATTTCTCTTTATTCAATTCCAGCGGAATAACGCGCAGATTCTGGCGTGGCGGGTGGTTGACCCGGCCGGCATAACCGACATTCTCACGGCAGAGCAGGCATTTCGGATAGACCGGCGGTGGAAGCAGCCGGGCCATCGCAATTTCCTTTGGACTTTTCTCTGGCTTGGACAGGTTGATCGTCATCTCGATGTCCCCATAAGACGACTCCTGCAGCCAGTAGACGTTCTTGGAGATGCGGTCCATACGGATATAATTGGAATCAATGCTCAGCTTGTAGAAACGATCCGTTGCAGCCTCAACGCCCTGTTCCTGTCTCAAACGATTGAACTCCTCGTTCACTGCCGAAGGACGAGCCATTAGCTGGCCCATAATCTTGGCGTCGAGCAGATCCCGGTAAGTATCGCTGTTCTCCGGGAACAGACCGATTTCGAAGCCGTAATCAATCAATTGGTCCAGCGGACCTTGCGGGCCCTCCAGCACCGTGTGATCCACTTCTCCGGCAAAGGGCTCGGTGAACCCAAACTGGTCCAGCAACAGGTTGCGACTATAATCAATATCCGCAGGTTTGATGAGGTCTTGCCGCAGAGCAAACAGAACCAACTGCTCTATAGCATGCAGTGCCTCTTGCCCGGCAGCAGCCGTTATCTTCTCGTTGTCCATTTCAATTTCTCCTTTATTCCCCGTACCCTTGCGGATTAGCCGAATGCCAGTTCCAAGCGCTTTGGATGATGTTCTCCAGATCCGCATGCTGAGGATTCCAGCCCAGTACAGAGCGCGCCTTCGCCGATGAAGCCACAAGTACGGCAGGGTCGCCGGCACGGCGTTCCTGAATAACTACGGGAATTTCCAAACCGGTCACTTTCTTAGCTGTTTCAATCACTTGCTTCACGGAGAAGCCCAGGCCGTTTCCAAGGTTGAATACGTTACTTTCGTTTCCGCTGCGCAGATAGCTCACTGCACGAACATGGGCGTCAGCCAGATCACTGACATGAATGTAGTCGCGTACACAGGTTCCGTCTTCCGTCGGATAGTCATCACCGAACACGGCAATGCTCTCACGTTGCTTCAACGCAGTTTGCAGTACCAGTGGAATCAGATGGCTCTCTGGACGGTGATCTTCTCCGATTTTGCCGCTGGCATGTGCGCCTGCCGCGTTGAAGTAACGCAAAGCCACGTATTTAATGCCGAGCACTTTATCGAACCAGGACATCATGCGCTCCATGGTCAGCTTGGTCTCGCCATAGACATTCGCAGGCTCGGTGCGGTCTGTCTCTTCAATCGGCACCTTTTCCGGTTCGCCGTAGGTTGCGGCCGTGGAGGAAAAGACGATTTTGTCCACGCCTGCCTTCTGCATAGCTTCCAGCAGACATTGGGTACCGTAGACGTTGTTGTCATAATATTTAACCGGGTCCTTCATGCTTTCGCCCACCAGGGAACTGGCCGCAAAGTGAATGACCGCCTCAATGTTATTCTCGGAGAACAGCTTGGCCAAAAGTTCCTTGTCCCGCAGGTCGCCTTCGTACAATTTGCCGCCCAGGAGTGCCTCGCGATGCCCTGTCAGCAAATTGTCGATGACTACAACTTCTTCGCCGCGTGCCAGAAGCTCAGCTACTGTGTGGGAACCGATATACCCGGCACCGCCCGTTACCAGAATCGCCATGTTTACTTCTCTCCCTTCAGTTCTTCTACGCCATTGCCGATGCCGCATACATAGAATTCGCCAGTCAGACCGGATCTTTCCTTGTAAGCCGCGCCTACTTCACTAATAAAGCGTTCCACGTCATCTTCATGCACCAGGGATACCGTACAACCGCCAAAACCTGCACCTGTCATACGCGCACCAAGTGTACCTGGAATGCGCTGTGCTTCTTCCACCATGATATCCAGCTCCGTACAACTTACCTCATACAGATCACGAAGAGAAGCGTGGGAATCGTTCATGTATTGACCGAACTGCTTCAGGTCGTTGTTCTTCAGGACTTCTACCGAATCAAGCACGCGCTGGTTCTCTTCCACCACATGGCGTGCGCGGCGTCTTACCGTCTCGTCAACAATCTTGTCTTGATGAGTCTCGAACTGCTCACGTGTGAGCTGGGCCAGATAGGACAGGGACGGAACTTCTTTTTGCAGAATGGACAGGGCTTCATCACACTGCTGACGGCGTTCATTATACTTGGAATCCACCAGGCCTCTGCGCTTATTCGTATTACCGATGATCAGTTTATAGGAACCGGTCACGAAAGGCACCAGGTTGTATTCAAGCGTATCGCACATAAGCAGAATGGCATGATCGCGCTTGCCGTTAGCCACGGCGAACTGGTCCATGATTCCGGAGTTCACGCCAACATATTGGTTCTCAGCACGCTGGGAGAGCAGGGCAATCTCAACAGTGTCGGTATCGCCGCCTTCGAGCGTCAGGAATGCATAGGCGGTTACCACCTCAAGGGATGCGGAGGAAGACAAGCCTGCTCCGTTCGGGATATCCCCATGGAACAGCAGATCGTAGCCTTGAGTCAGAGGTTGGTTCTTCTTCTGCAATTCAACCATTACGCCGATCGGGTAATCCACCCACTCACCGGTCTTGGCCTTGCCAATATCACTGAAATCTATAGATGCTTCGTAAGGGAAGTTAGTCGATGCAAAAGTGACCTTGCTGTCACTGCGCGGGCGCACGATCAGCGTGGTACCGAATTCAAGTGCTGCGGGAAGCACATATCCACCGTTGTAATCCAGGTGCTCACCAATGAGGTTGACACGGCCTGGTGCGTAAAACACGCTAGCTTCCTTGCTGCTCTCCCCATATTTTTCGATAAACGTCTGGCTAAGTTGTTGTATGCTCATAAATGCCACTCCATCCTTTCACTATTTGCGATCGCGGGATTTGGTAATGCTTTCTTTCTGCTTATATTATAATAAAATCAGACTTGGTCTGATAATGCAATCATGTGTGTAATGTATGGATATATGTGACTTTTCCGGATATAATCAATTGTAAAAACACCGCCGGCTAACCAACAATTTTTCTGAGCGGCCGACAAAAGGGGTTGTCCTGCCTATGGATTCATCCGGTTCCCATTCCTATACCTATTCCGTTGGCTCTAATCCCGTCTCCTACGACAGCCAACCGCTTCACGTCCTATTCGCCGGCGAGAGCCAGACGCTGCCAATGCACCAGGCCGGTCCTAAGATCTACGATTATTATCTGCTCCACTTCATTGAATCAGGGTCGGGCAGCTTTCATACGGAGCAACACAAGTACGAACTGGGCGAAGGGGATTGCTTCCTGATCCATCCTGCCCAGTTGGTTAGCTATATCTCCGACCCGAATCAGCCTTGGCGCTACCGCTGGGCCGCTTTTACCGGGGCAGAGGCCGACCGGCTGGTGCAGCAGGCCGGGTTCAGTCCAGACACGCCGGTGCTGTCCGCTGCCGAGGGCAGCGTGATACCCGAAGCGCTGGCCGGGATGATGGGCGCCTTCAATGCCAATAGGGAGAGCGCACATCTCACCTCTCTAGGTTATTTGTATCTCATCATAGGAGAAGCAGCGGAGCGTTTATCTTCTCACTCACGTCTGCCCGGCGCGGGGTCACAGGTGCAGCGAACCGTGAAGCAGATGATTCACTACATGTCCTCCCAGTATGCCCATCCTGTCTCTATTGAACAAATGTGCGACAGCCTGGGCTATAACCGAGCCTACCTGTCCCGGGTGTTCAAACAGGAAACCGGACTGTCCCCGGTGACTTACCTGCTGAAGCTGCGCATTGATAAATCCAGGCAGCTGCTGCGGGAACGCCCGGAGCTGTCTGTAGAGCAGGTGGCGGCCTCCGTCGGCCTGACAGATGCGCTATATTTCTCGCGCCAGTTCAAGCGCTTTTGCGGCCAGTCCCCGACGGCTTACCGCATCGCCACAGCGAGAAAGGGAGACAAATCTTCACGCTAATCCTTACCTCTGAATAAGCGCTCCTCCCAGCGCTAACATTAGGCATAATAACAGCCCGTTTCTGTATAAGGAAACGGGCTGTTATTGTGCCTACCATAAGTCGCTAGGTTAAGACTAAGCTTGATCTTCAGTGTTTGGAAAATGACTCTGACGTCTCAATAACGCTCATCTCGTAGCTTACGAAGGTGACAAATGCGACAAAAAAGATCAGCTTCACTCGGTAAGGGATTGGAGTAACAGGATTGGCTCCTGTTATTTTGATTCAATTACCTTCTTTTTTTGATATAACTGCAAAAAATCCCGTTAATCTTCTTGTAACTACCCAATTTACGGCGAAAAGAGGTTTTTAACTGGAGAAATTCCTGTTATTCATCAATAAATACGGAAAAGGGAAACATTAACGTTATGTTTTCCCGTTATTCAAGCCCTCTTAAATTTCGAGTGTACTCACTACCCTATTTTAACCTTAAGGAGCCCACGTACTCTTAAGCATTGTGAAAAAAGCAATCAAGACTTCCGCAACAGCGAACCCACCTTGCCAAGCACCTCACCAATACGATCTGTAATGATAAGATTTGCATGACGGTCATATGGTGTAGGTTCACCATTCAGCAATACCGTATGCCTTCCGCGAAAATAAGTAATCAGGCTAGCCGCCGGATACACGGTCAGCGAAGTGCCGCCAATCAGCAGCAAATCGGCCCCACGGATAGCCTCCACACTCTCTGTCAGTACCGTATGGTCCAGTTCCTCTTCATAAAGCACCACATCCGGCCTAATCATACCGCCGCAATCCGGGCAGCGAGGCACGACGTCTTGGCTATCCGCAATCTGCTCCAGCCCGTAATCACGGGCACAATCCATGCAGTAGTTCCGGTGAATCGAACCGTGCAGCTCCAGCACCCGGCGGCTGCCCGCTTTCTGATGCAGACCGTCAATATTTTGCGTAATGACAGCCTTGAGCTTGCCTTGTTGCTCCAGCTCCGCCAATAGAAGATGTGCCCCGTTCGGCTGAGCCTGCGGATGAATCATTTTGCTGCGGTAGAAATCAAAAAAAATGTCCGGTGAGGACATGAAAAACGTGCGGCTGAGCATCTCCTCAGGGGGATAAGGCGACTGATGCTCGGTCTGATACAACCCTGCCGCAGAACGAAAATCGGGAATTCCGCTTTCCGTAGAAGTACCCGCCCCGCCGAAGAAAACAATAGATTCACTATCTTTAATCCAGGAAGTCAAGGTTTGTAATTGATCCATGGGCATTCAGTCCATCCTTTCTATACTGTACTTAGGAAGAAATCGAAAGTTCATGGAAGCCCGATATCACGATATCGGCATCCAGCAGATGTGCGCTTCCGCCGTCTTGACCCGCAATACCGATGGCCAGGGACACACCTGCGCCTTTAGCGGTCTGCATATCCGCATTACTGTCCCCGATCATCACGGCCTCGCCGGGATTCAGGCCAAGCTCGCGGCAAGCCCTCTCCGCCATTTCGGGATCCGGTTTGCCGTTTACTACATGGTCTCTCGTCACCACCGTCTGAAAATAAGCTGCAATTCCAAGCCACTCCAGCTGCTCAGCCGTCGTCTTCACTCCGTCCGAGGTGACTACCCCCAGCTTCAGCGAGGCATCCGCACATTGCTTCAGGAAGGGTAGCAGCCCCGGTAGCGGATACGCCGCCTGTCTCTTGCGCAACTCATTCATCGCATCCTTGGCGATATGCTTCACCTTTGCTAAGGCTTCGTTCCACGAAAGGCCGGAGGCATACAGCTGCCACGCCAGCAGCCCCTCCGTTTCTCCTGCCGTTGCCATAGAGAACGGTCCGGAGGGATCATAGCCAATGACCTTTCCGCTATCATCATGGATGGTGCCGAGCAGTCCAGATATTCCGCCTTCCAGCGTCTTGGCCCTAATCGCAAGCTGCTTTTCCATCCCGCGTAGAACCAGTTCCGCCCAAAGCCCCCATGTAGCCAGGATATCCAGCAATGTGCCGTCTTTGTCAAAAAGAATGCCCTGGCAAGGAATAATCGTATGATTCACATGTAATAAAGGCATGTTGTCATTGTCCCCCAGTCTATGGGTTAACCCAGATTGCTCAACCAATCGAGCAGTGCGCGAACCGTGCGACCCTGCTGCTCTTCCTCGGTAATTGTGGCTTCACCGTCTCCTTTTTGCTTTCCATAGCTTCCGAACTGGGCATGATTGCCGCCCTCCACAGAGTAATAAATGGTATTGTCCGGCAGGTAGGAGCGTCCTTTGCGGTAGCTGGTCCTATTGATTACCCCATCCTCCGTGCCCAGGATCGACAGAACCGACAGTGTCGTGTCTTTCAGACTGCCTTTCTCATCAGGATAGGACGCCAGAAAGAACACACCTTTAAGTTGACGAGGATGTTCTGCGGCATAACGGGAAGCCATGACGCCTCCCAAGGAATGCCCGCCCAGCACAAACGTAAGCTTGGGATGCACACGGATAATCTCTTCCGCCGCATCTCCCTTCGTCACCGCCAGATTAAGCGGCATCTTAGCGATGTACACGGGATGCCCAGCCATGGCAATGGTCTTCGCCAGCGGGGAATAGGCTTCTGCTTCCACCAGCCCGCCAGGATACAGAATTACCCCTGGACCTGTGGCCAGACCCGGCTCAAAGGATATCCAGTTGTCGTTCTGCTCCACCGAAATGCCTCCACCTGAGATGAGAGCCGTTTCGGCGCTCTGCTCAGGTGCGTAGGGCGTCAGATATCTCCATAGAAGCAGACCCGCAGCGACGAAAATGATCAATAGGATGACGAACACGCGGCGTTTCGTTATTTTACCCTTCACATATGTCCACTCCCGGCTGGTTCTGCATATACTGCTTCCTCTTAATATGAAAATTATAGTTGAATCGGTGCTTCCTAACAACCTTCAACACATCGCCACATTCACTTAGATGACAACGCTTACGCTAGTGATATTAATCACAATTCAAAGGAGTGTAATACGGTATTTTAAAATTAAAGTAATGGATATGCTTGGAGGGACAGCAAGATGGGAGACGACGCTTTGGAAGAACGTGGGGAGACCTTTTTTCTGAATCTGCGCTTTATGCTTATTGTTACTGTCTTCATTGGGAATGCCATTGAACCGCTGGTAGGCGGGGTGAATACCATGCATCAACTATATCTGTGGATTTTCAGTTTCCATATGCCGCTTTTCGTACTCGTCACTGGGTATTTCGCCAGAAAAAATCTATATGGAACTGCTGGACGCCGGCTGCTATTACAAATCGGTTTGCAGTACATTATTTTCCAAAGTCTATATTCCCTGCTAGACAGCACCTATTTCCATGTGAACGGTATTCAGCATTCTTTCTTCGCACCTTATCTGCTCCTATGGTTTCTAGCGAGCCACGCCTTCTGGCGCCTGCTGTTGATCGGAATGAGGGGGTGGAAGCTCGGCGCTCAGTTAGCTTTTGCTATTATCGCAGGTGTACTTGTGGGGTATCTCCAGCTTGACGGTGTCTGGTTCAGCATTAGCCGCACCTTCGTGTATCTACCCTTTTTCGTGATCGGCTATCACTTCTCGTTCCCCGCCTTCCTGCGCATGTATCGCAAATGGGCCAAAGCCTCTGCTTGCATCTGCTCCATCCTGCTGCTGATCCCCCTGGGATTGTGGGGAACGATTCTTCCACACGGCTGGCTGTATGGATCAATGACTTACATCCAGCTTGGCCACCATGAGTGGTACGCCGGACTGTATCGTTTGGGGCTTTACGGTTGGCAATTTGCAGCTTCCCTCGCCTTTCTCGGATGGGTCCCTTATCGAATGGGCCGTATGACTGACTGGGGACGCCGAACGCTATATGTCTTCTTGCTCCACGGATTTATTATCCGCCTGGCAGCTGAATCCGACATTTATAGTGTAGTCAGCGGTGCTGCAGGAATTACAGTGCTGATTGGCACAGCTGTATTACTGACTATTCTGCTTGCCCAGCCCGCAGTCAAACGGCTCCTGCACCCGCTGGTGGAGCCTTCCGTTAGCTGGATGGTTCATCTGCAACGCGCAGCCTTGCGCCGGTCTTTATAAAAACACTCGAGTAAGCTAAACCCATTATCTAAAATAGAATATGAGATCGTTCCTTCTGTCGACAACGGTGTTGGTAATTGTCCGTATCACCGGAAGGAGCGGTCTTTTTGTCTTGAAGAGCAGATATCCTTGATAGAAGATCGGTAGAAAAAACTACCCGTTTGTGATAGACTCACTATTAACAATGACATGTTCGGCTTCGGACAGCCGTCATTCACAGTCATCATAGGCTTATTGCAACCAGTTATAGAAACGGCTTCCCCTCTTCTCTTTAAGAAGCTGGACCCCGTTAATTCTATAAACCGCATTTCCTTGCCTCTTATGAGTGCAATGCGTTAATGCGCCACTATATCAGATTTCGCATTTTACTAGGGGGGAAATTCATAATGGCAGTCAAGAAAAAGCGTTCAGACATGATCACCAAAGGTTTCGACCGTGCCCCGCACCGCAGTCTTCTGCGTGCAGCCGGTGTTAAGGAAGAAGATTTCGGCAAACCGTTTATCGCGGTCTGCAATTCCTATATTGATATTGTACCGGGCCATGTACACTTGCAGGAATTCGGTAAAATCGTCAAAGAAGCTATCCGCGAAGCCGGTGGCGTACCGTTCGAGTTCAATACGATCGGTGTAGATGATGGGATTGCCATGGGACATATCGGCATGCGTTACTCTCTGCCAAGCCGCGAGATCATCGCCGACTCCCTGGAGACCGTAGTATCTGCTCACTGGTTTGATGGTATGGTCTGCATCCCGAACTGTGACAAGATCACGCCAGGAATGATGATGGGTGCCTTGCGTGTCAACATTCCAACGATCTTCGTCAGCGGCGGCCCAATGAAGGCCGGTGTGGACAGCAAAGGCAAGAAGCTCTCCCTTACTTCTGTATTCGAAGGCGTAGGCGCGCACCAAGTCGGCAAGATCAACGACGCGGAACTGCTTGAATTGGAACAATACGGCTGTCCTACATGTGGATCATGTTCCGGTATGTTCACTGCGAACTCGATGAACTGTCTGGCTGAAGCGATGGGTCTTGCTCTGCCAGGTAACGGTACAATTCTGGCTGTAGCTGAAGAACGCAAAGACTTTGTACGTAAATCGGCGAAGCAACTGATGGAACTGATCGAACTTGATCTGAAACCACGCGATATCGTAACGATCGAATCCCTGGATAACGCATTTGCACTGGATATGGCTATGGGTGGTTCCACCAACACAGTACTGCACACTCTTGCACTGGCTCAAGAAGCAGGTGTTGACTACCCGCTGGAGCGCATCAACGAAGTTGCAAACCGCGTTCCTTACCTGTCCAAGCTGGCTCCTGCCTCCGATATCTTCATCGAGGACGTAGACCGTGCGGGCGGCGTTAGCGCCGTGCTGAACGAATTATTGAAGAAGCCAGGTGCATTGTTCGGTGATTGTATCACCGTTACCGGCAAGACACTGGCCGAGAATGTAAGAGGACATGAGATTAAGGACACTTCCGTTATTCATACGCTTGATAATCCTTATTCCGAAGTGGGCGGATTGTCCGTACTGTACGGCAACCTGGCTCCGGAAGGCTCCATTATCAAGGTTGGTGCGGTTGACGCTTCGGTAGGCGGCTACCACAAAGGCCCAGCGATCTGCTTCGATTCTCAGGAAACTGCGCTGGAAGGCATTGCGAACGGTAAGGTTAAAGAAGGCCACGTTGTGGTTATCCGTTACGAAGGTCCGAAAGGCGGTCCTGGTATGCCAGAAATGCTGGCTCCTACTTCCCAAATCGTGGGTATGGGCCTCGGCGCCAAAGTCGGCCTGATCACAGACGGTCGTTTCTCCGGCGCATCCCGCGGAATCAGCATCGGACATATTTCTCCAGAAGCGGCTGAAGGCGGACCAATTGCCTTCGTCGAAGACGGCGACATCATCGAGCTGGATCTGATCAATCGCAAGATTGAGCTGCTGGTCGACGAAGAAACCCTTGCTACCCGCCGTGCAGGCTGGAAAGGCTTCGAGCCGAAGGTGAAGACTGGTTATCTCGCCCGTTACTCCAAGTTGGTTACCAACGCTAGTAATGGCGGCGTATTGAAAATCTAATTACGTTTCAGGCCATGCCAGAACGTAATTCTTATTGAAGCGGTCCCTCGCAGCAGTTATTCTGCTGTGAGGGACCGTTTTTTTGTGCACCTAAAGATAAAAAGGGAACGCCTTACAGCCAACGTACGCTGGCCTAAGGCATTCCCTTCTTCCATAATTCTACCTATAATTCCTCTTTACATTAATGAACAACAGTTGCTCCTGGCAGTTCCACTTCATCCACAGCGTTGCTGCGGTTTCTCTCTTCTTCTATCTGCTCCCGCTTACGGTTCGCACTGCGCGGCTGCATCTTCTGATCATGCCGCTTCAACAATTCAGACACCGGCATCAGGATGAGCTTCGGCACAAGCACCTCGGTACGCTCCTTCAGTCTTGCTCCACCAGCAGGATGTATCACACTTAACAAAAGACTCAGGTAAATCTTGCTGGAACGAGCGAACCAGCCGTCGGGCATATCCAGTACTGTGAAACCGAACTTCTCTGGTCCCCGATTGATCATGCTGACTCCATACAATGCCTTGGCTTCCAGAAGCGCCTCATCATGGGCAATCTCCTCCGCGAGTACCGGCATATCCTTCTCCATCCGGCGAATCATGCGGATCGCAAGCTGGGCAGAAGAACGGGAATGCATGCCAAGCTCGAACAGTTCCCGGTTATCGACATGTAGCTCAATCACCTTGTCACCCTTGCTTAACGTGGTTCCATCCTCCATAGTGATCGACTGTCCTTGATACTTGCGCAGACGATAATGCAGGAATGGCTCGGCCGGTGAAAGAGTTCTTAACTTAAACAGAAATTGAAATAATTGCTCCCAGCCCAGCCATAGTCCCACAATCAGGCGTTTTCCGAAGGATATTTGCTGAATGGACGATTTCTCAGCCGTCTTGATCATCTGGTCAATACGGATGCTTCGCAGCCCACGTCTTTGCGCTTCCTCCAAGGTTCTCTCCAAGGCAATCAGCATTAGTCCCGGAGCGTCAGGATCGGCGCCCAGTGTCGCACCACTGTCATGCAGGAGCATCACTTCGCCCGGATTAAGGCGGGAGAGCATTTTCTCTGTAAGCTTCTCGGCCCCCTGCTTCTCACGCCAATCGCCGAACATCGCCGACCATAAAACAATCTGCACACGGCGACGCTTCGAGAAATCGAATAAATTCACAATTCCCCAAGGCGGACGATAGTAAGTGCTGTGTTCACCGGTAATGCTGTAAATAATTTCGTCTGTGCGCTGGATCTGCTTGCGTACCGTTGCCGGACGCATCAGCCAGTTGGTCTTGTGCACATAGTTATGAATACCGATGAGGTGGCCCTCCGCATGAATACTGCGAATCAGGTCAGGATATCGCTCCGCATGGGAGCCCACCACGAAAAAAGTAGCCTTAGCGTCATAGCGCCTCAGAAGTTCAAGAACCTTCGGCGTAAAACGAGGGTCCGGCCCGTCATCAAAGGTCAGCGCAAATTCATGGCTTCCGGTTCCTTTACGGAACACACGGTAACCGAAAATACGGCTGATAATACCGGGTATAAAGGCATAGAAAGATGAGATGTAAAACAACCAGAGCAGCAAAGTCTGCATGTCTATTCCCCGCTTTTCCAGAGTTGACTTTGGCTCGCCTTAGGTCTGCAAGCAGATACAGCGATACGGCCAAGTGTGTATAGCTTTCACCGCCTTTTTGCGGATATGTATCATCGGCACAAAAAAACGTTACCCCCTATTTTAACACAGCTATCAAAGAAATAGACGCTTTTTAAGTAAAATCGTGTACAATGGACTCAAGTTGTAAAGACCTGACATTTCATCTGAAAAGGAGTCGTTCAAATCTCATGCTCCCCTTGTACAAAAAATATTGGCGCACCTTCTTTGACATTGGATTAATTGTGCTGACGGTGTATCTGGTCATGTTCGCCTTCAGCAAGTTGTACCATTTGGCCGCCCCTGTGTTCCTGTCTTTCTTCGTGTTTATTATTATTGAGCCGCTGGCACGCTTTCTGAATCGCCGAGGTCTTGGCAAACCATTCGCCTCAGCAATCTCCGTTCTGTTCTTCCTCGTTCTGCTGCTAGGCACGCTGTTCGGTGCTGGCCTGCTGATTACAACTCAGGCACTGCAATTTCAGGACAACCTGCCAAGGTATACAAGTATTGTGCAAGAGCATTTTGTGGAGCTCACCGGCTATCTTCAGCATAAAGTCGACACGCTGCCACCGGATCTGACCCATAAAATCAACGGGTATTTCAAGGATGCCACCAACATCCTCTCTTCATGGCTCGTTATCTTCTTTAAGTATATGATCGGACTACTGGGCTCGTTCTCATCTTTTATGGGAAATTTCGGGATCGCCATCATTTTAGCCTTTTTTCTCAGCATGGAGATTAAGGATTGGAAGAAAATTGCCCATGAGAAAATGCCGAAAACCCTTAAGACGGCTTACGCTTTTCTGCAAGGAAATGTATTCAAGGCGATCGGCGCCTATGTCAAAGCTCAACTCATTCTCATCAGCATCACCTTTGTCATCGTTCTAGTTGGACTGTTCATCCTAGGCACAGGCAATGAGCTGACAATGGCCTTAGTCTGCGCCGTGTTCGACGTTCTGCCGCTGCTGGGCGTGTCAACCATCCTGATCCCTTGGATTGTGTATCTCTTCATTATCGGAAACACCTCCATGGCGATCGGCCTGATTGTCCTTCTCGCTGTGGTGTTAATCCAGCGTCAGATCATGGAACCGAAAATCACCGGTAATTCGATCGGTGTATCTTCCGCGTTCCTGATGCTCTCATTCGTTATCTTGTCCATGTCAGCGTTTGGCGTAGCAGGCTTGATCCTGTCTCCGATACTGCTGATTCTGATTAAGGAATTGATTCAGCAGGGCTACCTGCAGCGCTGGATCTACCTGCCACAGGAAGAATTTATCGTCTCTCCGTTCGCGGCATCCGGGCCAGAAGCTGAGTCCTCTAAGAAAGACCACAGCGATCCTGGAACAGAAACTCCGGCGGATCAAGCTCCTGAGGTCGACGAGAGCAAATCAAATACTTGACCGAACAATTTCGTAGCCGTGTGGACGCTGCCAGGAGCCACGTTCTGGACAGACACAGCCACCGCATATCGCGGCTGGTCTACAGGTCCGTAACCAATGAACCACTGATTATTGCGGGGGACACCCTTGACCTGTGTCTGGGCCGTGCCTGATTTACCGGCCAGCGGCCAGCGGGCGGTCATTAGACTCCGGCCGGTGCCCTCGGTCACCACCTGCCTCATCCATGACAACAGCAGCCCGGTCGTGGATGCTGAGATTCTTCCAGCCCCGGACGGTAACAGATGTCCCGGCAAATCCTCCAGCTTCTGGCCATTGGCAAAAGTGACCTTCTGCAGGATGCGGGGAGCGGTGACCTCCCCGCCATGTAGCAGGGTCACTACCAGGTTGGCGGCCTGAAGCGGGGTGACCTGCACATCGCGCTGCCCGATGGCCGTCTGCACTCTTGCGCCGCTGTCATCGGGCACCAGAGACGTGAAAATCGTCCCTTGCTGCTCCCCCGCCAGCGGCCTCAGAAGGGGCAGTCCTAGAGTATCCTCAGACTGCCAGCCAATGTCCCTTCCCAGTCCCAGCGCCCACGCGGCGGACTGGATCTGCGCGCCGCTTAGACGTTCGGCGAGCGCGGCGAATACTGTATTGCAGGACACGGCGAACCCTTGCGCCAACGTAAGGGGGCCGTGTCCTTTTCCTTTTAGGCAGGACAATCCGTACTTCTCATATTGGCCGGAGCAAGTAAAAACTTCCTGCGGCGTTGTAACTCTGGCCTCCAGAGCCGCTGCGGCGGTGACAATCTTGAAGATGGAGCCGGGGACAGCGGCTTGAAGCGCCCGATTATTCCACTCTCCACCCTGAGGCGAAATATCCTGCGGGTTATATAAGGGTAGAGAAACCATAGCTTCAATATCCCCAGTCCGTGAGTCCAATACAACAATCGCACCTTCCTTCATACCACCCTGAATCGCCAGCTTCTCAATGCTATCCTGAAGTTTTTTGTCTATCGTTGTGTATAAAGACAACGGGTAGTACGGATTTCCCGGTGAACGGACTTTGAGCGGACTACCCGGAAGACGGTTCCCCCTCGCATCCACCTGCACGTACGCCTCGGTATGACCTACACCCCGGAGCAAGGGCTCTAGTGTCTTCTCCAGTCCATCCGTTCCGGTCCTAGGAATCCGGAGTCCTGAAGAACTAGCCAGCTCTCCGCTTGCCTGCGGGACCGCTTCTGACAAGTAGCCTAACCACTGTTGTCCCGACAACTGACCATCATACCTCCGGGCAAACGGCAGCACCATCACACCAGCGATATCAAGTTCTTTAACTTCGTCGGCTTGGGCAGGAGACAGCGCCAAAGGTGCTTTTCCTTTTGGAGATGGCCATAGCAGAGGTTCTTTCAGGAATGCGACTCTGCTCAGCAGTTGCTGATAGCTGACCCCCAAAATGGCCGCCAGGCGGTGCATAGGGCCGTCTTCGTTTCGCTCCACTTGCACCTTTACACTAGCAGCCAATTCTTCCTGCGGGAATAGAGCGGCTGTCCAGATCGTTTCCCCGGCGAGAGGTATTCCGTGACGGTCATAGAGACGCCCGCGTCCGCTGTCCAGCACTGTTTCACGCTCACTTTGAATTTCTGCCATCTTGGCCAAGGTATAGGGTGTACCAGGGACAGGCCGATCCTTGATCACGAATTGTACCCAAGCCAACCGCAGGATCAATATTCCCACGGCAGCGGATAAGATCAACAGCGAGCTGAACAGACGACGATGATGATTGTTGATACGCAATGTTGCCTTCCCTCCTGACAGGATTCCTTAACCTTATTATGTCCCACCTTCCGTCATTAGAATCTTTCCCCTGACGATTAACAAGCACAAGAGCAAGCCCCAACCTTCTGGAGCCTGCTCTGGGTAGTTCACCTTTTAGATTAATCAGAACCTATACTCTAAACCTCGCTAGACTGGCCCTTAACTTGGCGGAAGCCTTCTGCAAACTTGCGGAAAGCTCCACCAGATGGTCACTAACACTCTGCTGCTCTCCACTGAGCGAAGCCACCTCTTGTGAAGCTGCCGAAGATTGCTCAGCAATAATACTGACGCTGTCCATCGTCTCTGACAGCACACGTTGCGATTCACCGAGCCCGTCAATCGAACCGGTAACTGCATCCAGGAAGGTAATGAATTCATTCATCTGCCCCTGTACGGATACGAAGAGATCACTTGTACTTTGTACTGAAGCACTTTGCTCCCCGAACAGCGGTGCCACCTCGTCGAGAACCGTGACTGTTTCGTTCATCTCAAGCATGATTCTGTCAGTGATTTCTCCCACCACGGCAATCGAACTTCTGGATTGATCGGCTAGCTGACGGATTTCACTCGCTACGACCATGAACCCTTGCCCCGCGTCACCGGCCCGGGCAGCTTCAATGCTGGCATTCAGGGATAAAATATTCGTTTGTTGCACAATGCGCTGCATGACATCCAGAACCTGAATCACAGACGATGCCGTTGTCTGAAGGTTGTTCACCTTGTTCACCAGCGTCCGAGTTCTTTCCTCCGTGATCTGTGTCCGGCTCTTGAGTTCCTTCAGCATCGCTACACCTTCAGTGCTGAACTGCCCCACACTGTGCGCCCTGCCGTTCATTTCATGAGTAGCCGCTGTTACCTTGTTCATCTGCTCCGAGATCTGACCGGACAAGGCATTTCCGTTGTCTGCTTCCAGCGCCAGGCTACCCGCGCCCCCAGCAACCTCTTCCATAGCGGCAGCGATGTCTTTAGCTGCAGACGCCGTCTTGCGGGAAGCACTGCTCAGGACATCCGACATCTCCAGCACCTCTTGAGCAGTCTCATTGGTCTGGTCGACGAGTTCCGTAATTCGCTCCATCATGGTGTTGAAGGAGAGCGACAATTGGCCGATTTCATCCCGGGATTTGAACGACGTCCGCACACTGAGGTTCCCTTCAGCACCCTGGAACATTAAGTCCTTGAGCCGGGTCAACGGCCTTGCGACCATTCGCACCATCCATAGGCCAATCAGAATGGCAATGACTGCGGCAGCGCCAACCGCGATATAAGTCGTCTTCAGAATCCGTACCGCATCTTGGGTTAAATTCTCGGCAGGCACGACACCCAGCAGCTTCCATCCGGAGCTCTGCATCGTTCCATATACCGCCAGAATTGATTTCCCTTCCTCATTCTTGGTGGGCAGAGCGCCTGAAGAAGCCTGCTTGAGCCCTGTGAACAAGGTACCTCCCAGGCTTAGATAAGTGTCCGTCTCGTTCTGCATAGAGGACGCGATCAGCTCATCCTTTTCAGTCAGGAGCTGAATGTAGGAGCCTGTCCCCAGATTCACCTCGCCCAGTAGCTTTTCGACCTCACTAACCTTTATATCACTGATCGCGACATATCCTGAATCTTGGGATTCTCCTGCAATCGCTTTCGCATAGTGAAAAACCTCTGGAGCTGTTGCTCCCTTCATCTCTTTGGTCAACCATAGCCCTTCTGGCTTGTCCGACAGCTGGCTGAACCAGGATGCCGAACGTGCGCTCTCCATAAAGGGTTCATCCTTGGCGCCGGCAGCCACAATCGGCAATGATTTCTTCACAGGAATAAGATACACCGCCTGCACGCTCTTGGCGCTCGACAGCCAGTTGCTGAGCTCTGTAGCAATAACATCGACTGGCAGCCCGGAGGCAGACTGGCTAGCCTCTTTCATAGCGTGCTGTATCTCTTTGTTGTAAGCGATTTGGCCCAAATTGTCCTCGTAACGGAGCATAGTAACATCCAGCTTCTCCGCAGTTTGAATCACCGTCTGCTGGTTGGATGACAATGCGTTGTCTTCAATGGTCTGCTCAGCAACGGAATAGGAGGTATAGCCGAGCGAGAGCACTATTGTCATAGTCGCTATGAAAAAAACGAGAAAAAGCCGCAACCCCAAAGATTCAGCGGGATGCAGCCGGGAAAGAAGACTGCGTGGTTGGATTGTTGACTTCATCAGTACAGATCACCTGCCATCATCTACAGTTATAGTTTACTTTAAATATTACAAACTACTATTTTAAACCAAAATTGCTCTTCCTGCTGTGATATAGTTGTACGCCGCCAACCTAAATAACTCTTAATTGACTTACGCCCCCTCTTTGAAAATATAAAACAGCCGCCTCTTCACGAAGAAGAGACGGCTGCAACAAGCTTCCGAAGGTACGATAGCTTGTCATTAAAGTGATTTATATTTTGAACAGAGACAGCTTTTCCTTCAATTGCCCCGATACACTTTCCAGCTTCCCGGACAGCGATACCAGTTGATCGCTGACGTTCTGCTGCTCGCTGCTAAGCGAGGCTACTTCTTCCGAGGTTGCGGACGATTGCTGGGCAACGGCACTTACGTTGCCCATTGCTTCAGACAAGACCCCCTGGGAATGATTCAGGCTGTTGATGGAGGCCGTAACAGACTCCAAGCTCAGAATAAATTCATCCATCTGATCTTTTACAGAAACGAAGATATCACTGGTGTTCTTCACCGAGCCCATTTGTGCCTCAAAGAGTGGCGTCACTTCGGACAATACGACGACCGTCTCATTCATCTCGGTCATAATCTTGTCAGTAATTCCAGCCACCAGCGCAATCGACTGCTTGGACTGGTCTGCAAGTTGGCGAACCTCTCCGGCTACGACCATGAAGCCCCGACCGGCTTCACCTGCTCGTGCGGCTTCAATTGTAGCATTGAGCGACAAAATGTTCGTCTGCTGGGTAATATTCTTCATGACATCAAGCACCTTGATCACAGAGAACACCGTTTCTTTCAGATTGTTGACGCGCGCAACCAGTGCTCCTGTCATCTCTCCGGTACGGCTCGTCTGACCCAGCAGCTCCTCCAACTGATTTGCACCTCTGCTACTGGCCTCTCCGACACTGCGTGCAGCCTCATCCATCTCGGAATTGGCGGATACAACGGTCTGCATTTGCGTAGCAATCAGTTCAGTCAATTCATTACCGCGCTCTGCCTCCAGGGCCAGACTGCCTGCACCACCGGCAATCTCTTCCGTGGCCGCAGCAATTTCTTTGGCAGACACAGCAGTTTTACGTGAAGCATCGCCCAGCTCTCCGGCAGTTTCCAGTACCTCACGCGCCGTTTCAGTCGTCTGCGCCACAAGCTCTGTAATCCGTCCCATCATCGTATTAAAGGATGCGGACAGTTGGCCGATTTCATCCTGCGATGCATATTCGGTACGAACACTCAGATCGCCCTTTGCCCCTTCTACCATCAGATCCTTGAGACGGGATAGCGGACGGGCAATCATGCGGACCATCCAGTAGCCCAGAAGAATGGCAAGTAAGGCTGCCCCCCCGGCAGCAACAAAGGTCGTGACGAGGATTGGATAAGCCTCCTTAACCAATTCACCAGTAGGAATAATTCCAGACAGCTTCCAGTCTGCTTTAGTCATCGGATTGAAGACAGCCAGAACCTGCTTTCCAGCTTCGTCTTTATTCTCCTGACTTTTATTCTTTGCCTTGCTGTCTTTGATGAATGCAAACTTTGATTCTAGCCCATCCTCGGCAGGTGTATTAGAGGCAATAACGATACCGTTAGGATCTACCAACTGTATGCGGGAACCTTCGCCCAGCTTAACACTCTTGAAGGCGTCTTCCAGCATTTTATTCTTCAATTCCACCAGCATCACATATCCTGAATTCTCGCCGAGATTTCGAAGTGCGCGCACCATAGCGATATTCGTTCCGCCTTTGCCTTCAACTGCGGTAGAGAACCAGTAATTCTGTGAGCCATCGGTATCGGAATAATGCGATTTGTACTCCTTGGTTCGTTCAACCGCCTGCTTGAACCAATCCGTATCCCTGATACCTTCAAGCATTAGACCCGAACTACCAGTAGTGATAACATCGGAAGCCGCTTCCTCCGGAATCAGCGAGATACTGACTACGTTGGAATCGGAGGTCGTTTGGCTCGATAGCTTCTTACCGATTGCACTTGAAGCCACAAATTTATCGTAATAGTTATCCGCTTTATCCAGTGATGTCAAATCATTCTGAATCTGCGGATCAAAAAACAGCTGAAGCGCCAATGTCTCATATTGTTTGAGTATAATATCCAACTTCTCCGAGTTCTGTATGACCGTTTGGCGGTTGGCCTCTGCGACATTGCTCTTAATCGTACTTTTGGCTTTTGAATACGACAACAAACCCAGAAGCAGTACGACAATCACGATGGACGATAAAAAGATCAGGAACAGCTTGACCCCGACAGATTTCACCGGATTGACTTTTTTCATCTGACTCACCGAGCCCCGCAGCACGCTTTTCATGCTTACGCCTGATTTAACGCCGTCTTTGAGCTTGCCGATACTGGATGCACCGGCCTTACGCTGGTTCTTTTTCTCTGTGTTTTCTTTCACCGACTTCTCTTTCTTTCCCACTCTCATCCTTCTCTCTTTCTGCTCATCACTCTTATTCTCCTGTTCCGGAGTTCCCATTAGATCACCCACCAGTTTGATTAGAGATATTTGTAAGCGTTGTCTGACTTATATATCGGCAAACAGTCCTTTTTTCCTTAGGCTTTTTGAATAATCTTTTCCATGAGTATGTAACTTTTAGCCTATTTAGGAGATACAAAAAAACGGGACTATCCTCGTTTGAGAGAGGCTGTCCCGTATCTTTGTCAATCCTTATTTTCTTTTGCGCATCATGTCAAAATAGGCCACCGGTGCATCTACCTTCATTCGCACCTTCTGCAGCGGGTGACGGGCGGCATCCAGCGGATTGCCTTGCTCGTCCCAGATCTCTCCTACCGTCTGCTTGAAGAAGGTATCGTCCGGTCCGAAGAACTCCACTTGCTGGCCCGGCTTGAAGTGATTCCGCTGCTGAATCAGCGCAGTACCCGTCTGTGCATCATACTCCAGCACCAGGCCGGCAAAATCATATGGCGCTGCTTTTTCTTCGGGCTCATAGATGTGATCCTCATGGTCCGGTGTATCGTAGAAGAAACCTGTGTTCAGCGGACGGTTCGCCGCTTTGTTCAGCTCTTCCAGCCATTCTGGCTTCAGCACATAACCTTCAGGATCAGCCATGTAAGCATCAATGGCTTTGCGGTATGCATTAACTACTGTAGCCACATAATGAATGGATTTCATCCGGCCTTCAATCTTGAAACTGTCGATGCCGACTTCGATCAGATCGGGAATGCTCTCCAGCATGCACAGGTCTTTGGACCCCATGGTGAACGGGTTGTCCTGTGGCTCATGTAGTGGAAGCAGGGTCACTCCTGGCAGCAGACGCTCAGGTGACTGCATCGCTTCGGCCTGTTCTTCTTCAGACACCCAAGTTCCATCCGGACGCGCATCCTCGAACAGATCGTATTTCCAGCGGCAGGACTGGCAGCAGCCCCCTCGGTTAGAGTCCCGGTCTGTGAAGTGGTTGGACAACACACAGCGACCGGAATAGGAGGAGCACATCGCACCATGGATAAAGCTCTCGATCTCAATATCTACATGCTTCTTGATCTCGGCAATTTCCTCCAGGCTTGTCTCCCGGCCCAGAACGACACGAGGTAGTCCTTCCTCCTTCCAGAAGGATACAGCTTGCCAGTTCAGAGTGGACTGTTGGGTGCTGAGATGCACCTCCAGGCCCGGAACCAGGCGGCGTGCTGTATCCACAATAGCCGGGTCGGCTACAATGATCGCGGCAATGCCGGCTTCATATAAATTACGCAGGTATTCTTCAATCCCCGCGACATCTTCATTGTGAGCATAGATGTTCGTAGCCACAAAGACCTTCGCGCCATATTTCTTGGCGAATTCCACGCCTTCGCGCATTTCCTCAAAGCTGAAATTGTCAGCACCCGAACGCAGGCCGTATTTTTGTCCGCCAATATAGACGGCATCTGCACCATAATGCACGGCGAATTTCAATTTTTCCAAATTGCCCGCCGGAGCCAGGAGCTCCGGCTTGTCCAGACGATAACGTTTGCCCTTATGCTGCGGCTTGGTCATGGTACTCATTCCTGTTCTCCCCTCCATTTCCCCGTTCTGCGGGGTCTATACGATTAATACACTTGCTCTTTATAAAAGAATCCAAAGGACAGCTCGCGCTCAGGGTCCTGCAGCTTACGAACCTCATCCAACCATTCATCCTGGAAGGCATAGCCTTCAGGATCAGCTGCATAGGCATCAATAGCTGTGCGATAAGCTCGAACTACCGCAGCATTATAGACAATCGGCTTCAGCAATCCTTCAATTTTAAAGCTCTGAACACCCGCTTCCATCATGATATGCAGGTCTTCCATAATACAAATATCATCCGAACTCATAATATGAGTGCCGTTATCATCTTCATAGATCGGGAAGATCTCACCCGGACGCTCCGCTTCGACCAGGAACAGACCGCGCTCCTTGCCCAGGCTTCCGCCATCCGTTGGACGTCCTTGGTGAGCCATGTAGCTCGCTACGAGCTTACGCTTGGAATGGTAAATGTTCGTCATTCCATGCACCTGAACCTGGGCCTCTATTTCCAGCAGCGGCACCATCTCCGTAATCTCGTCCATATTTAGTTCACGGGCCAGCACAACACGGGATGCGCCTTTGCGTCCCCAATAGTTAGACGTAGCGTAGTTGGTGGAAGTCATCTCCGCGTTCCAGTGCAGCTTGAGACCAGGCGCCTCCTGCCGCACGGCAGCCAGCACAGCCGGGTCACCAAATTCAACAGCGTCAACGCCCAGCTCGCCTATAGCCTTTACATAGGCTGGCAGCTCATCAAGCAGACTATTCGGCATCAGACCGCCCAGCCCCGCAACGACTTTGCGGCCCCGGGCATGAGCCATCTCTATAACTGCCTTGGTGTCCTCTAGCGTGAAGTGCCCAGCCAGCCTCATGCCAAAGCGGTCATCCCCGATCAACAGCGCATCTGCACCTGCATCCAGCAAGGCTGCCGCTTCTTTAAGCGATGCTGCCGTCGCCAGCAGCTCAGGTTTTTTGTTCATTGTTAATCCTCCTACGTCTGTCACAGCTTGCAAGCCGGTGATGTCCCTGCGGCACCTTAACCAGGCCCACAGTCTGCACCACTCTCCATTGTAATGCGTTACTGCGAAGTTTGTTTGCTTTTTTGAATATTGGCTAAATGTTCCTTATACGTCTTGGCAAAAAGATGACCTTTACTGCCATCCTTCTTTGTGACATAGAAATAATAATCAGAAGCTTGCGGCTCCAGAGCCGCCTGAATCGACGGCAGACCAGGGTTGCAGATCGGTCCCGGAGGAAGCCCTGCATGCTTGTACGTATTATAAGGACTCTCAATCTCTAAATCCTTGTAGAGCAGCCTTTCCTTCGGTTGATCCAGCAGATACTGAACCGTAGCATCAATCTCCAGCTTCTGTTCCTTCTTCAGCCGGTTATAGATTACTCCCGCCACCAGCGGACGTTCTGTATCGACTACAACCTCACGCTCCACCAGTGAAGCGACGGTCAGAAGCTCATGTAGACTTAGACCTCTCGCTTTGAGCTTTTCGTGCCAATTCGGGATGGTATCGAGCTTCTTCGCCAGCTGTTCCAGCATCGCTTCCAGGATTTCTTGCGGCGTGCTGTCCTTCGGCAGCTCATAGGTCTCCGGGAACAGATACCCCTCCAGACGATGACGCAGGTCCGGCTCTTGCGGAATGCCCAGAACGTCGGCTTCTTTCAGCGCCTTGCCGGAATTCATAAGATCCACAAAAACAGCCGAATTCAGCTTGGAGGCAGTAGCTAGTTTGTCAGCCACCTGTTCTGCCGTATATCCTTCAGGAATGGTGAACATCAGGGTCTCTTCCTTGACAACATCACCAGCGTTCAGCCGAGCAATGAGCTCATCATAGGTATCGCCTGGTTTCGCCACATAGGTGCCAGCCTTGAATTTCGAGCCTTCTTTGGTCCATTTCAGATATCCTTTAAAGAAAAGACTATTACGGATAATCCCATTCTTCTCAAGCAGGTCAGCAATTCCCGCGCTTCCCGTGCCTTTCTCAATTGTGAACGTAACGGGCTGCCCGGCAGGAGCTACCGGCTGCATCCCGTTCCAAATGTACCACGCTCCTCCACCTCCTGCTGCAATCAGGAGAACTAGGATCAGTAGCACAGTGCGGACTGCGGATTTCAATGGATCTCCTCACTTTCCGACTGAATCGATTTCATAATGCGGATTTCAATCCGAATAGGTAAGATATCTAGTTACACCTAAACCATGTCCAACTAGATATCGATGATTAGACGCTCACTTATGGATTTATGAAATCGATTCGACTATAAAGTATAAAATTCTATCGTCCCAAATTCAACCTATAATTTTATTAAGGCTTTCCATGCAAAAAGAGCGCGGAATACTCCGCCCTCCTTCATGCCAACTGTAAATGTAACGTACGCTGATCTCGTCCTATTCCAAATCCTCATCTGGAAAAGTTAGCTCGTCGTACAGCTCTGAAATATCTTCCCATTCTTCATCGTCGACGATGCTTTCCAATTCAGGAAGCCCGTCAGGCGAGACTACAATCCGAAGAATATCATATTCTCCGTTCTTGCCGGAACCTTCCAGCACCGCGTAACCGCGGCCACCGACTTCAAACTCCGCAATAATATCGTAAACAGAAGATTTGCCTTGCTCATCTTCCAGTTCTACAGTCTCTCCGTACGCATCTTTAAGACGGGAAGTCCATACCGCTTGATCAGCGGACAACTCAGTCATTCTCTGCTCCCCCGTCCAGCTCGTCGACCAGGGTATTGAACGTCTCTTCGACGATCGCCCACTCCTCGTCATTCTCGATCATGAACAGCTGCAGATCATCGCCGTCTTCCTCATAACGGAAGGCGTACACTTCGTCGGACTCTTCGTCTTCGGAATCCAGTGGAACTACCATCATGTACTTGGCATCCGAACCGTCAACCTCAAACTTCATGATGACCTCGAATTCCTCTTCATTACCTTCCTCATCGGGAATATAGATAATTTCCGGTTCTTCTTCTTGGCCAATATGTTCGTTTGTCATATGCGCACCCCTCACCTTTTACTGTTAGCATCCAAAAAATTTTGCAAAATTAGGGCTGCGGCCATTTTGTCCACAATCCCTTTGCGCTTCTTTCGGCTGACGTCCCCTTCAATCAGCACCCGCTCGGCGGATACCGTCGTCAGACGCTCATCCCAAAGGTGTACGGGCATTTCCAATTGTTCCCGAAGCTTGTCAGCGAACTCTATGCAGATTTCGCCACGGGGACCTACTGTGCCGTTCATGTTCTTCGGCAGCCCAACCACGATTTCTCCGATCTCATGCTCCTTGACGAGTTCGCGGATGCGTTCGAACTCTCTTCCGTCTCCGCGCCGCTCAATGGTCTCCAGAGATTGTGCCGTCCAGCCGAAAATATCACTCGCGGCGACGCCGATTCTACGGTCGCCATAATCCAAACCTAGCTTCTTCATTTGGCGTTATCCACCTGATGATTGGCTAGATAGAACCGCACCAGTTCCTCAATCAGCTCATCACGTTCTTTTCTCCGGACCAAACTTCTAGCATTGTTGTGACGGGGAATATAGGCTGGATCTCCGGAAAGAAGATACCCTACGATCTGGTTGATCGGATGATATTCCTTCTCTACGAGCGCATTGTATACCGCAAGCAGAATTTCCTCGGGAGAAGCTTCCTTCTCATCGCCCTTCACATTGAATTTAACCGTTTTGTCCATGGAGTCCATATGTGACACCTTCCTTCTGCAAATCACCTGTAGCAGGCGGCTTCGCAAACTCGCTGCTGTACAGCTTACTTGCTGCCCTCATCATAACATATTCATGCCCCAACAAGAAAATCCTGCCTGGATATAACGCTTTTTTTGGCATTTCATCTACAAAAAACGTGAAATTTTTGGTCTTTTAAGCTATTGCCAAAACCACATTTCGCCTAAACCAGATGGCCCGCCACGAAGCAGCGGTACTGAGAGGAAAGACTCAGTACCGCTGTCTGTCTTCGCAAATGAAATTTGGGCTTCGGGCCTTTGGACCGGGTTGGCTCTCTATCTTATCCCAGCGCTGCTACTAATTCTTCAGCCTTAGCCAAAGCCTCGCCTAGCTTCGAAGCGTCCTTGCCGCCAGCTTGCGCCATATCAGGACGTCCCCCGCCGCCGCCGCCGCATACCGCAGCCACTTCTTTCACCAACTTGCCGGCATGGTAGCCGCGCTTCACCAGTTCTTGAGGTACGGCTACGACAAAGTTCACTTTGTCATCCATGGCTGCGCCCAGAACAAGCACTGCGTCAGGCAGCTTGCTCTTCAGCTCATCGGCTGTGGAACGCAGCGCATCCATGCTGCCTGCTTGCACAGATACAGCCAGCAGCTCTGTACCGCCGCCAACCGTCTTCACGCTACCAGTCAGCTCAGCTGCAAACGTAGCGCTCAGCTTGGATTGCAGCGACTCGTTCTCACGCGACAGTTCGCGTACTTGACCATGCAGAGCTTCAATCCGCTTTGGCACATCGTTCAACGAAGACTTCAGCAGTCCGGCGGATTGCTTGAGCAGATCCAGCTGGCTCTCAGTGAACTGGTATGCGTAGCGTCCAGTTACAGCCTCAATCCGGCGCACACCGGAACCGATGCCGCTCTCGCTGAGCAGCTTGAAGATACCAATCTGCGAAGTATTGCTAACGTGGCAGCCACCACACAGCTCCAAGCTATAGTCGCCAACCTGAACCACGCGGACGATGTTGCCATATTTTTCACCGAACAATGCCATAGCTCCCATAGCTTTGGCTTCGTCAATCGGCTTGTTCTCAATCACTACATCCAGACCGCGCCAGATTTGCTCGTTCACACGGTGCTCAATTTCACTGAGTTCTTCCGGCGTAATAGCACCGAAGTGTGAGAAGTCAAAGCGCAGACGTCCACCTTCTACCAAAGACCCTGCCTGATTGACATGTCCGCCCAGTACTTCCTTGAGCGCTTTGTGCAGCAAGTGAGTCGCGGTATGGTTCTTCACGATGTCCTCACGCTCGGCGCGGTTTACTTCAGCACGAACGGTATCTCCTACGCGCAGCTCGCCAGCTTCTACTGTTACCAGGTGCACATGCTGACCATGTGGTGCTTTGAACAGTCCCTTGACTTTAGCGGTTACGGAACCGCCGCTCAGTACACCCGTATCACTCACTTGACCGCCACTTTCCGCATAGAACGGAGTAGTGTCCAGAATGACCTGAGCTTCTGTGCCTTCGCCAGCGAGGTCTGCCAACTCGTTGTCGACAACGATCGCAACAATTTTAGATTCAGTTACCGAGTCATTATAACCAACAAATTCGCTTTTAACCGTCAGTTCAGAAAGAGCTCCGCCTTGAATTTTCATGCTGCCGCCATCTTGGCGTGCAGCTCTTGCACGATCACGTTGCTCCTGCATCGCTGCATCAAAGCCCTCGCGGTCTACCGTCAAACCCTGCTCAGCAGCAAAATCTTCCGTCAGGTCGAACGGGAAGCCGTAAGTATCATACAGCTTGAACGCGTCTTTTCCGGCAATCACGCCAGCGCCGCTCTCTTTGGCTTTGCTGCTGATTTCGCTCAGAATAGCCAGACCGTCGGAGAGCGTCTCGTGGAAACGTTCCTCTTCTGTACGGATGATCTTCGCAATATATTCGCGGTTCTCCACAACGGACGGATAATACACGCCCATAATTTCGCCTACTGTTTCAGTCAGCTCATGCAGGAATGGACGATCCAGACCCAGCGTCTTTCCGTAACGGACTGCACGGCGGAGCAAACGACGGATAATGTAGCCACGACCTTCATTAGAAGGAAGTACGCCGTCGCCCACAGCAAAAGTAACTGTACGTACATGGTCAGCGATGACTTTAAGTGCAATATCCTGCTCAAGGCTATCCTTATAAGTTACACCAGCAAGTTGTGCTGTCTTCTGGATAATCGGCTGGAACAAGTCAGTGTCGAAGTTGGAATCTACATCCTGCAGGATCGAAGCAAAACGTTCCAAGCCTGCGCCTGTATCAATATTCTTGTTAGGAAGCGGTGTGTAGCTGCCGTCTTTATTATGGTTGAACTGGGAGAATACCAGGTTCCAGACTTCGAGCCAACGCTCATTTTCCCCGCCTGGATACATTTCAGGGTCACTCAGGTCATTGCCGTAAGCTTCGCCACGGTCATAGAAAATTTCCGAGCAAGGACCGCATGGGCCTTCGCCGATATCCCAGAAGTTCTCGTCACCCAGCTTAATGATGCGTTCAGCAGGCAAGCCCACTTTTTCATTCCACAGTTTGAAAGCTTCCTCGTCCTCGGCATATACAGTTACGGAGATGCGGTTTGGATCAAAGCCGATCCACTCTTTGCCCGTCAGGAATTCCCAAGCCCAGGTAATCGCTTCTTCCTTGAAATAGTCGCCAATGGAGAAGTTACCCAGCATCTCGAAGAACGTATGGTGACGACGCGTCTTGCCGACATTCTCAATATCATTGGTACGGATACACTTCTGGGAGTTAGTCAGACGCGGATTCTCCGGAATCTCACGGCCATCAAAGTACGCCTTCAGCGGCGCCATCCCAGCATTAATCCACAGTAGCGATGGATCGTTGTGAGGTACGAGCGAAGCGCTTGGCTCGATTTTGTGGCTTTTACTTTCGAAAAATTGCAGCCATTTGGAACGGATTTCACTTGCTTTCATTGTATACAGCCCCCGTCTTATTCTAAATTTTGAGATCACGGTTATTTCCGAAAAACAAATGGAAAACAAAAAAACGCCCCTGAAAATTCAGGGACGATTAGATCGCGGTACCACCCTGGTTATCGCCTTATCCCCTTGTGGCAGGAAAATTGCAGACGATCGCCTTGTCGCGGCTGTTAACGGGAACCCCCGGCGGACTTGGACCCGCACTCCGAAATCAGCTTTCCACCGGCCTGTCTCCAGGGTTCTCACAGCCATTACGACAATCTTCGTAAAGGAACCCGTTCTCTGTGCAAGCCATCTTCCGGTGTACTCCATTTCATCAACGTTTTACACATTTGCTTTTTAACATTTCAAGTATATCTACAGCCCCGGGTTCCTGTCAATCCAACCCGCACATATTCCGCATCTTGTCACTACAATTCTAATTTACACTGTATTCACAATTAATATCTACTCAATTTCTATAATATATTTCTCTTCTTAGGCCATAAAGCTTACAGCTTTGGCGATAGAATCTTCTAAAACGGCTATGAAATCATCAACATAATCTTTTGCCATCTCATAACTCAGCGTCCCAACCCCACCAAGAAGAGCATCACACAATGATTCTTCCCTAGGATATTCTTCATAGAGAGTATTGTCTTCGTAAGACTTCAACATGGCAGGACAAGCCTCGGTTTGTACACCAATAATACGGATTGCGGGATTAATGTATTTTGCCGCGACCGTGATCCCAGTAATAAGACCTCCACCACCTACTGAAACTACTATGGTATCAATATTTTTATTATGTTTCCGTAGATTTCCATATCACTATAGTAGGCGTCAATATAGGTTAAACTGTGTTCACGAATATACTTCATACCTAATGAATGTGCAACCGTTTCTTGCTTTTTCATTTTTTCATCTTTTCATTTATAAATTTCTCGATTTCTTGTTCTGAGGCAAAGAAAATTCTAAACAAACCCTTATGTTTATTAATAAGATCCTGTTCCGCTTTGCTTCACTCATTAGTCAAAATGCGCTGGATATCCAGTTCCGTGTATTCCGAGAACTGCTCTCTAAACGGGAAACGTTCTAATTCTAGCAATCTATCGTAGAGGCTCATGTTTTACCCCCTATTGGCTCAGAAATCCGGTCAATGGCGAAGAAGCGGCTGCGATTGCGAACACTGGCATCCCGATTCGGACGTAACCGACAGTGCACTGGTGCAGGTTATCCTCGCCTACCGGCTTCTTCTGCCCCGGGCCGGAATTCCCCACTCTACCCGCGAGCCAGCGCATCTGCGCGACCGCCTCATTCATCTTGGCGTAACCAAGATGTCGGCCGCAGTAGGCGGACACGTCAGTGACGGAGGCCCCCCCTCAGTTAAGATCTCCGACGGTCGAAGTGTGTCCGAAATTCGGGAGATATTGTATCAGAACGGACTGCAGCGGGTGTTCAAGGATTGGGATATACTGGTGTGATCATGCGAAACTTTATATGCGAATTAACATTTTTTTACTTGTAAAATCATAGGTGTTAGCACAATAATGTATATTATGGAAATATAGGAATATAATATTAATTCATTATTTTCTTAGGTGAATAGTGAATCAATATAAATAAAAAAGAAAAGGAAGATGAAATTGAAATCATACCGTAAGTATTTTTTGATCTTTTCGTTGCTTATCGTCGTGTTCACATCTGGTTCATTTAATACCTTAGCATCGGCTGAGCCCGCAACAGAAGAATTTACTGTCACTACGTCTGCTGTAGAACCAAGCAATGACGGAGCGGTACTTCAGCCTGCAACCATTCAACTTCAAGCTGATCAAACTATTCCTGTAAGCCGTCCAGCCTTTTCAATAATGGCCAATTACGATGTTACCGGTGGCTTGATGAACTTTACTGATTCGCTTACAGCTGCAGACCCTACCGATTTTTGGTTTTTTAGCGTCCCTACTAACCGCAACATTCTCTTTCAGATCAAGTCTACCAACTCGAATTATAGAGTCGAGCTGTATAAAATCGATTGGACAACAGGAACGGCTACATCCACTAATATCTCTTCCGCCCCAAATAATGTAATGTATGTTACTGGACTTGGTGCAGGGGACTGGGGACTGCGTGTAACTTCTATAGGTACACTCGGCACTTCCTACAGTATTCATATGAACGCCACAAACCCTTTTGATCATCAGGCTGCGGTTTTGTCTTATACTAACTCCCTGCTATACGCAGTAATGCAGTACCCGGATGATAAAATTTTCGTCAATGGTACATTTGTTGCCAGCACTAAGAATGCCGCCGACGTCAACCCTCATTTGGACTGGAAACGTGACTATACATTCTCCTATGGCGGCAACTATTCATCACGCAATCATAGTATTTCTGATGTAAGAGTGTCACGCGTGACCACTGGCATCAGCTATTCTTCAGCATCTGCCAGCTCCAATAATGCCGTTCTGCTTTATTTGAAAGAAGGTACGCTGTTCACTTATTTTGAATCCGAGTTCCGGTCCGGCCCGCCGACCCAACATTATTCTTCTTTTGTAGATACAAGCGGAAGAACAACACCACGCCGTTTTGATTTTATCGATACTGCAGGAGATCCGGATCTTCTGGTATTTGATTTGAATAC
Organism: Paenibacillus sp. NPDC057934; assembly: GCF_042887565.1. Taxonomy (NCBI): domain Bacteria; kingdom Bacillati; phylum Bacillota; class Bacilli; order Caryophanales; family Paenibacillaceae; genus Paenibacillus; species Paenibacillus sp. NPDC057934. The sequence continues at coordinate 500,917 of NZ_JBHVPB010000003.1, read as the reverse complement.
CAATAAAGTCATCGATTTTGTCAGCAGCTTGAACAAATGGTATGCAAGCGGATCTGAACCTTCACCAACAATTAACTTTTATAATTAATCACCAGCACAGCAGGGAGCGTTTAGGTTAGATACCCCAATGCTCCTCCTCCAAAAAAAGAAGAGTGGTGACTCCCCCAGGGAATCACTACTCTTCTTTTCCGTTATTTTCCAAGCCATTGACACAGGCTTACATCATGTTATTAAGAATGCAACAAATTAATATGATCCAAATCCGTGCTACTATTGAAAATAAACTCCAGCTTATAATCACCGCGAACATAGGTTAATTTTGTTTGTTTGAGCTTGCCATTTTTAATGATAGTTGTGGCGTTAGGGGCAAACCAATTTTTCTTCAGCATACTCATGGTGATCCCGCCGATATTAGTTTGGCGCTCGATATTCGTACCGAAATAACGCATTTCGCGGATTTTGTCCAGCTTGTAGGAGAAGGCATATCCCGGATGACCCATTTCAGCATGATAGAGTTCAAAAGCGTCAGCATTATTGCCCTTCTGCTCTGGTTCGCCGAACAGCTTATATACATCTTGCCGTGTACTCTTGCCTACGGTAAAGCCGCTAACGGAGCCTGGAAACTGGCCTTTCAATGCTGGTTTATAGAAACTGTTTAATGTCTTGAGTGCTTGTTCAGAATCGGTTACGCTTGCTTTCGCAGCTGCGGCCTGGCTCACAGGCAAAAGGCCCGGATTCGCTATAACAGCTCCTACACCAACTACGGTCGTCAATGCAGCAGCAAGGGTTATTTTTAGAATTGGTTGTTTCAAACGCATTGTGAACTTCCTCCTTGTGTATAGCGCTTATGTTAGGACCAGACCATCTTAGCACGGAGGGTGTAGCGGTAAGTAACGATCTAATGAAAGAAATCTTACTGCTTTGTAACTTCACGAGTACTAATATACATCTTGAACTGGATGCCTTCCACTCGAATTCCAATAACAGGTTAGTTCTCAATCCCATGACGGCACAGGTTGATCCGGGAAAAAAGACGCTCCCTCTCTTTGCTGACAGCAACCGCCCCATAATCACGGCGGTTATTGCGATCTTCGTTACAGAAAATTCATTTTAGTTTGCAAAGAATTTACCTTTAGGCTGAGCTCACTCAGAAATATTGTTGTAGACTCATCACAAACTGGTAGAAGAAGTACCCTGCAAAACCAATTAGGACTATGCCTGCTGTTATCGTCACCCATTTGATGGCTGTATGGTTCATCGCTTTCCGCGTGGTCGCCACAATCGTCATTAGGCCTAAGTCATGAATCAGAATACCGAGCATAATCCCCAAACCGACGATCAGGAAGCTTCCTTTATTGGATTGGTCGAATGAATCAGCCAGCACGGTACCGAACACGCTCACCCAGAACACAAGATTTCCTGGCGAGACGGCAACGAGCAACCCATTTTTATAGGATGAAAATAGCGATTTGGTATTCTTCTCTCCGGCTAATGAAATATCATGATTCGCGTTCTTGATGCTGTCATAGCCCACGTAACATAAGAACAGCGCACCAACCAGCCACATAATCACTTGTATAATTGGAAGAGATAGTACCGATGCCAGGCCCAAATAGAGCCCGACGATTAACAACATGTCCACGGTCATGCCGCCCAGTCCGACAATCCATCCGTGCATGAACCCATTCTTGAGCCCCTGCTTCGTCATTTCAATTGTAATCGTACCCACTGGAAGAGCGATGGAGAATCCTAATAGAACATAGGTAAGTAGTAGTGCCATTTCTGTAAAATCACCTCTGTATATTTATGCGTAATTACTTATTTTACACGATGAAATCAATAGGTACAATCCCTTTTTCTTCAATTTACTATACAAAAAGAGAGCCGCATATTTCATGCAGCTCCCCCACTATGCCCGACTTAGTGCAGTCTTTTACCCAGCTAACCGCAGAATCTTAAATCAGTTTATGCGCATACCACTTCTTGCCGCGGAACCGCCACAGGAAAATACCTCCGCGAACCGCCCATTCACTATTCATCGCCAGCCAAACCCCCAGAATACCGTAACCGAGCACGATTCCCAGGATATAGCCAAGAATTACCCGGAATAGCCACATGGTCAGCATCGAGGTGATAGAAGTAAATTTGGAGTCTCCCGCCGCCCGTAGCGCAGATGGCAGAACAAAGCTGATGGCCCACAGCGGCACCTGGGCGATGGAATTGACCAGCAACACCACAAACAGATCATGAATAATCTCCGGTGGCGGCGAGAAGATCGATACCAACGGGTGGAACAGTGGCATCAGAATTAAGGCAATCAGCGCCAGCGACCCGGAACCGATCCAGAGAAAGGCCTTGATGAACTTTCTGGCATCAGCGACATTACCCCGTCCAATACATTGACCAACCACCGTCACAATGGTTAGTGACAACGCGCTGACCGGAATCTGAAACACCATAGCGAGCGAACCTGCGATAGCATTGGTCGCAATGGCGTAGGTACCCAGGCTGACAATGAATACTTGGGTCAAAAGCTTACCGCCATTGAAGAACATCTGCTCTGCTGCGAATGGCAGGCCGATGAACATGATTTTTCGAAGCATAGTCATTGGAATATGGAATAAGTCGCGCACGCGGACTCGTAGTGCAGTGTCTACTTTGAACAGATAATACAAGGCACAGGCCATCCCCACATAACGGGCGATATTAATCGCAAGTGTCATTCCCAGCACACCCATATGCAGCAGGTTAATAAAAACTACGTTGAGGACAACGTACAGCAAGTTCATGATCAACGACAGTACCAGGGACGCCCGGGTTCTACCGACACCCCGTAAGGCTCCGCACACCGCCTGAACCGTAGCGATACCCAGATAAGAGATGCTGCTGCCGATCAGATAAACCCGCGCGCTATCCAGTACGTCGGCCGAAGCTGACCCGAACAGAAGATTAAGTATAGGCGTGTGGAAGCCCATCAGCAGAAGGCCGATGCCAACCGCGATCAGTGACACCGAAGTGACGGAGCCTGCTGTCGCCTGAGAGACCATTCGGTCATTGCCGCTCCCCTTATACTGTGCAACTACTACCGTTCCCCCGGTGGCAACCGCGACAAAGACGTTGATCAGGAAAATATTCAGCGCATCCACCATATTGACCGCACTGACCGCTGCTACTCCCGACGAGCTGATCATCGCGGTATTCACCAGGTTGAGCCCGATAATGAAAGCCTGATCAATCAAAACCGGAATAAACAACGCTATAATTTGCCGGTAATCCATGCTCTCCCCTGAGAGGTACTTTTCTAGAAAACGTTTCTTCGGAAGACGAGCGCGAAGCTGCATAACCATCATCACATTCTTTTCTGTAAAATTGGAAAAAACTCTTCACATGAAGAGCCTTTTCAGAAAATATACCAACTGTTCCGTGATCACTTTACATTCAGTTTACACTAAATACGATGTTAAGTCTGTACTCCAGGGCAACATATTTATCTCAAAAGCGGAATACGGATCGACTGGGTTGTCCACGCCGAAATAGTGTAGAATAAAAAAACAACCCGAATCAGGATTAGCAATGGCAGGTGATGAATAGATGTGGAAACCGAATCGGCAAAGCAGCAGGCCAGTGTATCTTCAAATCGCTGATCTTCTAGGAGAAAAAATAGCACAAGGCGAGTATCCGCCGGGCAGTCGGCTGCCCTCGGAACGGAAGCTGGCGGAGCAGTACAAAGTCAATCGCAGTACGGTAGTGCTTGCTTATTCGGAGCTGCGCTCACAGGGTGTGATCGAGACCCGGCCAGGCAGCGGGACGCTTGTCAGCCCGTTCAGGCAAAGAAGTGCGCCCCCTACGCCAAGTTGGCAGGCTTACGCAGATAGCGGCAACTTTCTGCCTAATCTTCCGCTGCTCCGCCGTGTCCGCGAAGCGCTGAAGCATGATCCCGAGCTGATTGATTTTGCCAGCGGAAAGCTTTCGTTAGAACTGGTGCCGACAGATGAGATGAATCGTATTATTGGCGAATACCGTTATTCGCCCCATGAAGGGCCTGATCTCCCCCAGGGATATCTCCCCCTTCGTCAGGCCTTGGCGGAATTTCTTGCGCGTTACAGAGGCATCCAGACGACCCCGGATTCCATTATGATTACCTCGGGCTCACAGCAATCGCTGTACTTAATTACCCAATGCCTGTTGTCACCAGGCGATGCCATTGGGGTCGAGTCCCCTTCTTTTTTCCGTTCATTGTCGATGTTCCGGTCGGCAGGTTTGCGGTTATTCAGGCTGCCTGTAGATGACCAGGGGATCTGCCCGGACAGTCTGCGCACGTTGCACAGGAAGCACCGGATCAAAATGCTATTCATCAATCCCAATTTTCAGAATCCCACTGGAACACTGCTGAGCAGGGAAAGACGTAAGCTGCTGCTGGAAACAGCCAGCGAGCTGCGGCTTCCTGTTGTAGAGGATGATCCGCTGGGCTTGACCGGATACAACGGCGAGCTGGCCTTCCCGCTGAAATCAGAGGATACAGCCTCAGGTATGCTTTATACAGGTTCCTTCTCCAGAATAGCTGCACCGGGCCTGCACATCGGCTGGATTGTCGCCCCGGAGTCCGTCCTCAGTCGCCTTGCCGATGCCAGACGGCAGATGGATCTTGGCTTCAGCATCATCCCTCAGCATATCGCGTCAGAGTTTATGTCTTCGCCCGCCTTCGTGTCCCACTTGGAGATGTTACGGCAAAGGCTGCTGTACAAGCGAGATTTAACCATTAGGGCATTGGAACAAGAGCTGCCTGGCATAATCAGCTTCAACAAACCTGAAGGTGGAATTTTTTTGTGGTGCAAGCTGTCAGGAGAGATCAACGAAAGCCGGCTGCTGGAGGCGGCGCTGCAGAGAGGCGTGGCGTTTGTGCCGGGCGGGGTATACGGCGCTGAGTCTGGTTATCTGCGGCTGTCCTATAGCAGACCGACAGACCAGGACATTGTACCTGGTATAGCCAGACTGGCGGACGCTGTGCGCGCTGAATTGCAGAAATAATAAAGGATTAAGGACACTAAACAAACCAAACAAGAGCCAGCCCTTAACGGGACTGGCTCTTGTTTGGCTGTGCTCTGCGAATGAGCAGCAGGTAGATAAAATAAGGTACACCGATCAGGGCGGTGAAGATTCCCGCCGGAATTTCCAGGGGAGGCAGAACCACGCGACCAAGCAAATCTGCCAGCGTAACCAGCAAAGCTCCCAGCAGAGCTGATACAGGCAAATACAATCGGCTGTCAGGACCGACTAGCCATTTGGACAACGGCGGGATGACCAAGCCAACAAAGCCAATCGTACCGGAGACAGCCACCGAACTTGCGGACAGCCCTACTGCTGTAAGCAGCAGCAGCACGCGTACCAGCTGGATACGCAGCCCTAGGCCGGTTACGGTATCTTCGTCCAATTGCAGCGTATTAATCTGACGGTGACTAAGCAGCGCGAGAAGCACGCCTCCCAGTGTCCAGGGCCAGAGCATTTCCACATGCTGCCATGAGCGGGCATAGAGACTACCCTTCAGCCAGACCAGTGCCTGGGAAGAATCCAGCGCATATTTGACGATCAAGAACGTAATCAGCGAATGAAAGCCCAGAGACACGGATACACCAGTTAATGCAAGTCGGGTAGGCCGGATTCCGCCGCGCTGGTAAGCGAACAAGTAGACGATCACAGCAGCTGTCACTGCTCCGGCAAAAGCTGCTATCGGGAGTCCCGCCGCGCTCCATGTCGGAAAAACGAGTAGCACAACCACTGCACCAAATCCGCCGCCGGCGGTGACACCCACAATATCAGGTGCAGCCAGCGGATTCCGGGTGACGCTCTGCAGGATAGCCCCGGCGACGGCCATATTGATCCCGGTCAGGACTGCAATAATCAGCCGCGGCAGACGATATTTAAGCACCAGCGGTTCTCCGCCGGACAGTTCGGCCAAAATCTCCCGCAGCGGCGTATTCACCGCACCGAAGCGGAGACTCAAGACCGCTGCTATAATCAGCAGCAATAACAATAACGCAATGATCTGCCCAAAACGGGTCCATTTTCTCAGTTTCATTATCTATGACCCTCCCGCTGACGGCGCAGCAGGTACAGAAAGAAAGGTACCCCCATGAATGCCGTAATAATACCTACTGGCAAATCGGCAGGATAAGTCAGCCACTGCGACAAAAAATCGGCAGCAGACAAAAGCACGGCCCCCATGATAGCAGACAGCGGTAAAATGACCTTGTGATCTAAACCGCCGAGCCGTTTCGCCATATGCGGCACCATGAGACCGATAAAACCGATCGGTCCCGCTACGGCGACAGCACTGCCTGTCAGAATAACGATCAGTACACCGATCAGTTGCCGGACCCGGGGTACATTTACCCCAAGCCCAGTGGCCAGCTCTTCCCCTTGCCCCAGCAAATTCAACGTTCGGGCCAGCAAAAAAGCTACGATTAGGGCGGGAATATCCAGTGCCCAGACCAATTTGTTGTCACTCCATGTAGTCCCTGTCAATTTTCCGGCCATCCAGTACAAAATTTCGATAAGCTGCGTCTCATAGAGCAAAATAAATCCGGTTGTTAAAGCACCCATAAATGCGCTTATCGCAACACCTGCCAGCATTAGCCGGGAGGCATCGTTTCCACTGTAACGGGATAGCCAGGAAATTAAGAGACCGATAGCCCCGGCACCGCATAAAGAAGCCAGCAGGATCACGGCCGAGCTGTCCCTCTCGCCAAATCCGATGATGGCAATAACTGCGAAGCAGGAAGCACCTTGGTTAATCCCCAGAATCTCGGGATCAGACAGCGGATTGCGGGTCATACTCTGTAGCAGACAGCCCGCAACCGCAAGCCCGGCGCCCAAAATAATGGACAGGAGCAGCCGGGGCGCGCGAATGGACCACAATGTGTAAGTCAAGACTTCATCGCTTGTGGTGGAGAACAACGTAGACCAAGTCAATCCCTTTACCCGGTAGCTGAGGCTGACAGCGGCTATAGCAAGCAGAAGCACTCCGAAAATGCTGAAAACCAACCACAAGGGGGGCGCTTTACGCGCCTCCCCTTCTTTTTTCAAACCGATATCACTCAAAAGAGATCTCTCCCTACTTGGATGCACTTTTTTCCTTCAGGATATCCTGAACCTGAGTCAAAATCTGATCCGCTGCAATCGGCCCACGGGCGCGCGCCCATAGATCACGGTCTACATTCACAAGATGGCCTTCCTTCACAGCCTTCATATCTTGATACAGCGGGTTCGACTTCAGCTTGTCTGTACTGTCGCCATACAACATAATATAATCCGGGTTCAGCTCATGCAAGCGTTCCAATGCCATACGCGTACCCTCGCCCTTGCCTTCTGTACTGGTAATCTCTCCATTGAACGCATAATTCAGGCCACTTTGCGTCAAGAGCGTTCCGATAAAGGAATCCTTGATCCAAACCGTGAAGTGATCGTCGAAGTAGCCGACTACCAGCACCGAAGGGGAGCCTTTCATACTACTCTTCACTTCTGCAATCTTCGCTTTCAGTCTATTGTTCACCTTGTTGGCTTCTTCACTCTTGCCCAGCATTTCTCCAATAGTAGTTACATTGCTCAAGATTTGATCAATACTCGCATCATCAAAAGCAACCGTCTGCGCTATGCCTTCCAATTCCTTGCGAATCATGGCATGACGATCCACACTGGCAATGATCAGATCTGGCTTCAGGGACTGGATGACCTCCAGATTGGGTGCCTTGCGCTCTCCCACATCAGCCACTCCTGTCACTTTATCCGCCAGATATTCCGGTACTTTGGTCTTGCCTACACCCGCATTCCCTACAGGCGTTACTCCAAGGGCAGTCAACGTATCAATAAAGGAAAAATCCAGTGTAACGATTTTTTGCGGCGTCTGTGCAAACTCCGTTTCGCCCCATGCGTGCTTAATAGAGACAGCCTTGGAAGCTTGCTCGGTGGGAGTGGCCTCCTCTTTTGTTGTGTTAGAGCCGGAAACCGCCGTTTGATCTTTATTGCCGCAGCCAGCCAGAGCAAGGCTTAGCAGAATAGTAAAAATAATCCCCATATGTAGCTTTCTTTTACGCATCTCTGTTTTTCTTCCCCTCTTATGAAAATGATAATTATTATCAATGATTAGTTTAAGACAAGACCGCCACTTTTACACCATCCGGTTTTTCAAACAGGACCTCATCCAGTTTGGCTCAAATAAACAAGAAAAAACCCTGCCACTTTTCGGCAGAGCTCTTCATGTTATATCTACTTCGCTGATTCTCACTCACCGTTTCACATACCGATCAAGGGCCGCACTTTGGATCTCAATCGCCCGGTCGATCTTCAAAGCCTTGATCTGAGCTACGTAATCGTCGAAGTTCTCCAGCGGCTCGATGCCAAAAATCATCTTCAGGGACATTTCGTCCACCATAGTCGTAACATCCGCCATGATCGCAGAGAATTCCGTACTCTCCTTCTCTGTTTTGGAAATTTGCGGAAACAGGGTGTTTCTGGCATCGGTTCCCGACCAGGTCTCGACAGCATCTTGCTGCTCCGGCAGGAAATAGTACTGCTCCAGATAACGGGCGTCCTGTACAAAAGGACCAAAATAACTGGCTCGTGTATACATGGCAAGCGACTGAGCCGGAGCCAGTCTGTCTGGATTCTGCATGATGAGATCCGTATAAGCCGGATACCCGTCCTTCATCTCATAGCTGATGCCCTCCATGCCGAAGTTAAAAAGTAGATGTCCCGCGGGACTGTAGCCGTAATCCAGCATACGAACCGCTTCCTCCACATTCTTGCTACTGCTGGAAATCGCTACACCGCCGCTGCCCATGTAGGCATTGGCCCGCTGCCCGAATTTCGGCTTCTCTCCGGCATGAAGCACCGGGTAGGGAGCCGGGACGAACTTGGCCTGCGGCCATTTGTCCTTCACCGCGGGTTGCCATATACCAATGCCTGCACCGGCATTCCAAATGCTGGCCCCGCTGCGGCCGGAGATCATATTGGCATCAAGCGTCTTGGTGTCGACCGAAGACATATTTTTGTCAATCAGACCCTCGGCATACCACTCGCGGAATAGGGCCAGAAAGGATTTGTATCCAGGCTCTATTGCCCCATACTTCACTTGACCCTGATCCAGATAAAAGCCTTTCTTGATCCCGTAGGCCCCGACAAAGGCTCCGCTCTCGATACCGAACAACGGGCTGGGAACGCCCAGGAAGCTGAGGGGGGCCGCAATGCCTTTTTTCTCCTTAAAAGCCTTCAGGACGGTATACCAATCCTCTATTGTGGCAGGCACCTGAAACCCTAGCTCATCCAGCCAATCCTTGCGGATAATCGGACCCTGATACGTAAGCAGCCTCTCATCCCCCTGAATAAACGGAAACACGTAGTAGCTGCCGCTGTCCGTCTTAACCTGCTTATCGATCTCGGGATGCTCACGAAGGTATTGCTTCAGATGGGGTGCATACTTGTCCATGGCTTCATTCAAACGCAAAATGTACCCGTCGCTGATTGCCTTCTCAGGTCCCCCGGGAAAACCGGCCCATTCGTACTCCAGCATATCCGGTAGATCCCCTGAAGCTAGCAACACATTAATGGCTTCTCTGGCCTGATTGGCCGGAGGCTGAATGAAATTCAGCTTCACCCCTGTCCGGCGTTGCCATTCCTGAAAGAAGGGAACGTCCTGAAAGGTCGGCTTGATATTGCCAGCATTGCCATTCAGCTCTGCCCAATAAGTGAGCGTCTTGTTCGTGTGAATCGGATAACCGTCCTCTTGGGGAATAGCCGACACTATACTTTTTTGCGCTAAAGATGGCAAGGAGACCTCCTGCTGCTTCGGCACCTGTGCCTTGCAGGAGGAGCCCAACACCGCGAGCAAGAGCAGCAGCCACAGGAACTGCCGGAATCGACCGAATCGCCCCTGCTTGCCTGCCTTAGCTGACAAGTTCTGATCACGCAGATCGACTGTATTCTGTTCTCCCGCGTCCCTCTCTACGTTGCTCTCCGTTCCTTGTTCGCTCATGAAACGTCCTCCTTTCTTCCGGATGTATCACTTCATTTCCTTGAATTTGCCCGGGGTAATCCCCTCATATTTCTTAAATACGCGAATAAAGGTCGCCACCTCGTTGTATCCGGCCTGCTTAGCGATATCTGAAATTGAGGCCTGTCTCGTCTTCAGCATCTCCTTGGCCTGCCCAATCCGGTATTTGTTGATATAATCCAGCACGCCTTCTCCGGTCTGGCTCTTGAACAGCTTCGATAAATAACTGCCCTTCATGTTAAAATGCTCGCCGATCATATTGACGCTCAGATTGGAATTACTGTATTGGTCTTCGATATGCGCCGTAACCTTGAGAACCAAATCACGCAGCGACTCTGCCCGTTCATGTGAGACGTTCTGCTCCAGCTTGGCTGCGGCAAACGCGCAGACCTCAGCAACCAGTGTCTGGAGCTCCGCCTTCATCTCCAGGATCGTGTCGCAAGCAATGATTTGATCCAGCCATAAAGGGTTATCGCCCAACATGCTACTGTCCCCGTCGCCAAGCTCGTTCATCGCCTTCACCATGGTTCCAGCCAGATTAAAGATCAGACACCTTGCAAGCGTCAGTGAAATAACCGGCTGATTAAAGTTACGGTCCGTCACCTCGTCGATGATTTTCGTGACCTGCTCCATGTCCCCCACCTTGATCAGATTGATAATCTGTTGCTCCACCTGCAGCGGATAATAATATCCTGTCTGTGAATGATCCGTCGTCTCTTTGCGAATTTCGTCATAGGCAATGATCTCCTGTTTGCCCAGCACCATTTTGTAGGCCATGGCGTCTACTGCCTCGCGGTAAGCTTCAGCGATACCTGACAGGGAGGAATGAATGCCGCCGATGGACAGCGTCAGTACCATGTGGTAGCTGGCCAGAAAGCGCTGCGCTTCCGCAGCCATAGCTTTCAGGTCTTCTTTGAACACAGTGGATTCCGGCTCTCCGCAATTCACCAGACACACCATCATATCATCCACTTCCACCATATATCCGACATGATGGTACTGCTCGGCTAGCTCCTCCACCACATTACTGATAATGAACTGAATCAGCTTGCTTTTCTCATGCAGATCAATGCCCGGCAGCTGAGTGGACAGACTTTCGCCGTTCTCCACCATGAACAGGATCACCGCAAACTCCTCGGACAACAGCTTAATGTCAAAAGACTCGAAAGCCTCTTCATAAGGAATCAACGGGTCCGTCTTGCCTTTGAGGAGCCGATTGAGCATATTGGAACGTAACACATGCTGGTGAGACTCCAGCTGTAGGGCGATTTTTTCCTTTTCACTTCTGGTCTTCGAGATGGATCTTTGAATAAAGCTCAATTCGTTCCAATCTGTCCGTTCTTCATGAGAGTTCTTGTCTGTCAGAAGCTGTACGAGCTGCTGAATCGGCGAATAATTGCGGCGCATAAAAAACCAGGTCAGCACCCCCGCGCTCACAAAACTGAGAAAGAGGCTGATATAAGTGAATCTGCGGACATACTCCGCTTTTTCCCAATAAATACTGCTTGGGATCGTCAGGACATATTTTAATTTGGAAATAGAAGATTGGATGTAAAAAAGCTCGGAATCCCCGTCTCTTGCCGGGATATTCATGACTTGGCTGCTGTCGGCCGGCAAATCCTGCAATAACTGATCCAGATTAATGGATACTGGCAGATTGGACAGCAGTACCTCGTTCTCCTCATTAAGGACCATAATTTGACCACCGCTGAAACCGGATATGCTCTCGATGGCTTTCTGGAACCTTGCGGTATCCGCCATGACCACTACTGTTCCCGTCTCCCTCCCGTTCAAATCCTTGGGCAAGTGGGTCAGGTAGGCTATGCCGGTCTGCGGTTTGGCCGAATCTAGATGGGGCAGCAGCAGAAAACGGTTATTTGCCGATTGATGGATCATATCCAGCCACTGTTCATAGGTCAGGGAACCGGTATTGTGAATTGTATTGAAAGCGGTTTCTAAATCACGTACATTACCGGACCGAATGACAGACCCGTCTTGATCCCAGGTGACATAGAACTCGTCAATGGAAGCATACGAAGTCTGATACATCCGCAGCTCTTTGACCAATTGATAGACCGTGAACTGGGCATCGCCCGGGGTTTTGCTGGAATACATCAGATCCTGAAGCTTGTTGTTCCAGGTCATCTCCATATTCAGACGCTTCATCAGATCAATCTGGGTGTCAATGGTATACCGAACCTGTCTTAGCATCGAATCATTGGCACGATGAATCTCACTTTTCAGCGCCTGACTAGACTGGGTGTATACCAGCAGGCTGACAATCATCGGCACGAACAAGACCGCGCTGTATGAGATTAACCAGGTTACAATGATACTTTTCCGTTTCTCCCACAAATATTTTAGATTCAAAAAAACCCCTCATCTTCTGATTTGATTTGGATTCGGCGTATCCTTATTATACCGATCATTTCAGCAGAGGGAATGTTCAAAAAGTTAAAACGGATTGATAAAAATGACAATTACCCGAGTGGAAGGTTCCATTTCGGGTCATTGTCATTTGAGTGTTTATGACTGCAAAAAGCTATAACTACGCGGATAAGGCTGGGCGATGGCTTCCACGAAGGGTATCTGCGTGGATGCGGGAGACAGCACCTCAAAAAATCCGGTGCTGCCAGCCCCTCAGCTTGGCGATGGCCTCCACGAAGAAGTAGTCGCCATAAATTAGCGACACGTCCACGTTCTCACCGGCCGGCTTGTGGCCGGTGCCATGGAGGAGGATGGCCTCATGGCTGTCATCCTCCCATGTGCTGTAGTGCGCATCCAGCGAACCCAGGATGCGCTCCGCCGCCGCGCGATAGACCCGGCCTTCGGCCGGTGTCAGACGCTCGGCGATCTCCAGCAGCCCCGACGCTGCGCAGGCGGCTGCTGAGGTGTCGCGCGGCTCGCCGGCAAGGCTGGCTGCCGCGCGGAAATCCCAGTGCGCGACCTCATCCTCCGGGAGGTTCGCGAGGAAACAATGGGCGACTCGCCGCGCCGCATGCAGGAATACCTCATCGCCGGTGTGGCGATAGGTATTCGCCATGCCGTAGAGCGCCCATGCCGCGCCCCGGCTCCAGCCGGAATCCGGGGCATGGCCCTGCCCGCCGAGCACTTCGAGGCGCTCGCCGGAATCCGGGTCGAACACCACAATGTGGTTCACCGACCCGTCATCCCGGATGAAGTGCTTCAGCACGGTCTCCGCATGGGACCGGGCGATCTGCGCGAACCGGGGGTCGCCGGACTGCTGCGAAGCCCAGAACAGCAGCGACAAGTTCATAGAAGTGTCGATGATGGACCAGCCGTGCTTGTCGCCGTTCCAGGCCCGGATGAACCGGCCATTCAGGTTGTACCGTCCGGCGAGAAAGTTCGCCGCGAACAACCCGCGGCGCAGACCGTCCGCATCGCCGGTCAGCAGATGCTTGAACACGGCCGTGGGCAAGAATTGAAAGCCCACGTCATGATCGTAGGCATTAGGCTCCTGCATGAGCCGCTCGAGCCGCTCATCCCAGCTCCAGGCAGCCTCCTTGTAAACTTCCTTGCCAGTCATGTCGTACATAAGCCACAGGATACCCGGCCAGAAACCGGACGTCCACCAGTCGATCCGCTTATCGTCATACTTGCCGTCTTTCCCGGCTACATGCGGGGATTTATCGCCGATCAACCGGAGCATAAGTGCCGTTTTGCGCTCCAGTCTGCCCCAGACTGCGGCCGCATCGAAGGTATATTGTGTTGTTTTCATAATAGAGGTGCTCCTTTCTATTAATCTTGCTGATAACATTTTAAGATCGTATTATATAAAGTGAATTTAAGAGTCAAACAGAATTTCCTGTGTCTCTCTGGCAAAGACGGGCTTTCAACCGCAATTGTCTCGGACTCCGTTAAGAAGGTCAATCGTATTTCATTCCACATTCCCAATTAAGAGCATTTTTGTACCTTATATTTCTTGTTTAGAGGAAAATTAAGGATATAAGAGCAATATTGTACCTTATTTCGTGAAAAGTGTCCTCATGGGACTATATCAGGAAGAATTAGCATACAAAAATGCACTTATTTTACTCATATCATCCATTCCAATAAAATTAAGGTACAAAAATGCCGTTATTTACACTCGGAGCCGCTTGAGAGTAGTAGCCAGGGAGCGGCTTGAGTTGCTTGAGTTACCTGAGCTGCCTGAGTTACTTGAGTTGCCTGTGTTGCTTGAGTTACCTGAGCTGCCTGAGTTACTTGAGTTGCCTGTGTTGCCTGTGTTGCCTGTGTTGCCTGTGTTACTTGAGTTGCTTGAGTTACCAGAGCTGCCTGAGCTGCCTGAGCTGCCTGAGTTGCCTGTGTTGCCTGTGTTACTTGAGTTACTTGAGTTGCCTGTGTTGCCTGTGTTGCTTGTGTTGCTTGAGTTACCTGAGCTGCCTAAGTTACTTGAGTTACTTGAGTTACTTGAGCTGCCTGAGTTACTTGAGTTACTTGAGTTACTTGAGTTACTTGAGTTACTTGAGTTACTTGAGTTACTTGAGTTACTTGAGTTACTTGAGTTTCTTGAGCAGCTTGAGCAGCTTGGGAGTACCTTGAGTACCTTGAGTACCTTGAGTAGCTTAAGCAGCTCGGGAGTAGCTTCGGAGTATCTTGAGAAACAAACATAGGTCCTAATCCTCACTACCGTGGATAATTTGGACTTCCGGTCACTTTGTCTCGAGAGAGATTCCCTCTTTTCAATGACTTCTAGTGGTTAAATCTTCTGGTCACAGTTTATACTTGGACGCGAGATTTCCTACAGTAATCTTTCCAGGCGATCGCTTTCGCTCCTACAGTTCCCAACTTCTCCCTTCGCTTCTTCTCGCTTTCTGTTACTTTCTTTTATTCATCTTATATACTTGTTTAATGCTCATTATCTCTGGGCAATTAACCAGCTATTTACTGTTCATTAACACGTTACTATCGACAACTCCCCGCTATCTCTTACCCTTTCAGCGAACCTACCATAACGCCCTTAACGAAAAAACGCTGTACGAACGGATATACACATAGAATCGGAATCGTAGCTACCATAATCGTCGCGTATTTGATCGTTTCGCCGATCTGCTGACGGTCTCCGGCGCTGGCCCCGGCGGACATGCTGTCCGTGGAGTTGGCGATCAGAATCTCGCGAAGCACCAGCTGCAGCGGATACAGCTCTCGGCTCTTGATAAATACGGAGGCATAGAACCAGCCATTCCATTTATCTACGGCATAATACAGAATCATCACGGCGATAACCGGCATGGAGAGTGGAATGATAATGCGGAACAGGATGGTGAAATGGTTCGCCCCGTCGATTTTGGCCGATTCCTCCAGGCTGTCGGGGATGCCCATAAAGGCCGTGCGCATAATGATCAGATTGAACGTGCTGATCGCAAAAGGAATGATGGTCGACCACAGCGAATCCAGCAGCCCTACCCCTTTGACGACAAGATACAATGGAATCAGTCCACCATTAAAAAACATCGTAAAAATAATCAGCACCATGAAGGCATTATTCCACAGCACATTCTTGCGAGACAGCACATAGGCGCCCAACGCTGTCATGACGAGGTTAACGGCAAGGCCGGCTACCACGATGAACATCGTATTGCGGTACCCGGTCAGGATGCCGGAGTTGGCCAGCACGCTTTTATAAGCATCAAAGTTAATACCGAGCGGCCGCCACAGAATTCCCTTATGTACCATCAGCTGACCGGAGTCGCTAAAGGAGGCGAACAGCACATACAACAGCGGGTACAATGTGACCACAACAAGAAAAGTCAGAAACACATAGATGCCGGCATAAAACAGTTTATCGAAAATAGAGCTTTCTTCCTTCATGGGTTTCACCTCACCACAAGCTGTTTTTGTTCACTTTGCGGCTCACATAATTCGCGGTAACCAGCAGCGCCAAGTTGATTACTGAATTAAACAAACCTACGGCAGAGCTGTAGCTCCAGCCGAATTCAAGCAGACCCTTCCGGTAGACAAAGGACGATATAACATCGGCTGTCTCGTACGTGATTGGGTTGTAGAGTAGAATGATTTTCTCGAAGCCGACATTGAGCAGGTTGCCCATTCGCAGAATGAGCATAATGGAGATGGTCGGCAGAATCCCCGGCAATGTGATGTAAAACATCTGCTTGAACCGGCTGGCACCATCCATACGGGCCGCTTCGTATTGCTCCACATCAATGCTCATCAGCGCGGCGATATAAATAATCGACTCCCAGCCGATTCGCTGCCAGATCTCTGACAGGATGTAGATGGGGCGGAACAGCTCCGGCTTTTGCAGCATGGCTTGACCATCATAGCCGAAATAAGTGAACAAGCTGTTGATAATACCGTCTGCATTCGTGAAGTCGGTAATAATCCCGCAAATGACCACGAGTGAAATAAAATAAGGCATATAGGTAATCGTCTGGGCTACCCGCTTGAAGGATTTGCTGCGCACCTCATTGATCAGAAGCGCCAGGATGATGGGTGCGGGAAACTCAAAGATCAGGGAATACAGGCTGATGACGATTGTATTTTTCAATATCCGCCAGAAATAATAGCTGTTGAAGAAATCTTGAAAATGCTTTAGTCCGACCCAGTCGCTGCCCAGAATCCCCTTCATAGGGGAGTATTCCTTGAAGGCGATGAGCGCCCCGTACATCGGGGCATAGTGAAAGATCAGATAATACGCGACTACAGGGATCATCATGAGATAGAGATACTTGTTGATCCGGAAGTCGCGGATAAAACGATTGGTGCTTCTAGCTGATCCCAGCGTTTGCTTGCCCACTGCGGGTTGTGTTTTTGCCATATGGTTGTCTCACCTCTATCCAATTTGAGAGAGAGGGCAGGCGCGCCCCCTCCTTCTTATCCTGATGATCTTAACGTGCCTTATAACGATCCAGAGCGGCCTGCTGAATAGCAATAGCGCGGTCCAGGTGAAGCGAATTCATTTTGTCCACATAGCTTTCGTACTTATCAACTGGCTCCTGACCCAAAATAATCTTCAGCGTCATCTCATCCACCAGCGTGTTGATATCGTTCATAATGGTTGCGTATTCGGAGCTTTCCTCCGGTGTCGGTGTGATCGGCGGCAAGCTGTATTTGGCTGCGTCGGTGTTCTTCCAGATGCCTACTGCATCACGCTGAGTTTGCAGGGCAAAAAATTGCTCGGCATACCGTTTGTCTTGAATGAAAGGGCCGTTATAGCTGCCGCGGGCATACATCGAAATGGCCTGTGCCGGAGCCAGCTTGTCAGGGTTCTTCATCAGCAGATCGGTATATTTCGGATAACCGTCTTCCATGTTATAGCTGACGCCTTCCGTCCCAAAGTTAAAGAACAGCCGGCCTTCCTCGCTATAGCCGTAATCCAGCATTTCCACAGCCAGGACTGGGTCCTTGGCAGAGGTCGAGATAGCGACCGTTCCTTCAGAAGCGTACGCCTGATGCTTTTGACCGAACTTCGGTGTTTCTCCTTTATTCAAAACCGGATAAGGCGCTGCCACCAGCACGGCTTTCGGATCATTGCCTTCCACCAGCGGCTGCCATTTGCCAATCCCTCCGCCCGCGTTACCTACGGATGCGCCTGTCGATCCCGAGGCCATATTGCTATCCAGTGATTTCGAGTCCGCGGTTGCAATGTTCTTGTCAATCAGACCATCGGCATACCACTGACGGAACAGCTTCAGATATTCTTTGAATCCGCTTTCAGAAGGACCAAACTTAATCTTGCCATCCTCCTGATAGAAGCCGCGTGTCACGCCGAAGGCGCCCAGGAAAGCACCGTTACCGGATTCATTGAAGAAACGCGGTTTGCTTACGACTGCAAAAGGTGCCTTGGCGCCTTTCTTCTCCTTGAACGCTGTCAGTGTCTTCGTCCAGTCTTCGATGGTTTCTGGTACGGGTAGACCCAGTTCATCCAGCCAGTCCTGGCGGATAATAGGTCCCTGGAACACCCGCAGGAAATCGTCCCCCCGAACAAATGGGAAGGCATAATAACTGCCGCTGTCGGTCTTCACCATTTTGTCCACATCAGGATTGTCCTGGAGATATTTCTTCAGATTTGGTGCGTGTTTGTCGATCAGATCGTTCAGCTTCAGAATGTATCCGTCATTTATCGCTTTCTCAGGCCCCCCTGGAAAGTCGCCCAAAAAGTTGTATTCAATCATATCCGGCAAATCACCGGAAGCCAGCATCACATTCAGTGCTTCCTTCACCTGTCCGGTCGGCGGGGCGGTAAACTTAAGCGGTACTCCGGTTTGCTTTTGCCAATCTCTAAAAAAAGGAACATCCTCATGCGTCGCTGCAACCCCGATCAGGTTGCCGTTGATTTCTCCCCAATAAGTGAGCTTCTTGTCTGTCTTGATGGGATAGGTCACTGCTTCACTGCTTGTTTCCGTGTCATTCGTTGACCCTGTATTCTTGCTGTTCGTTGTCGTCTCTTCTTTAGAAGAACACGCGGCCAGCGACGTCCCCAGCATCATGAGGACCAGCACAGAAGATAACCATTTTTTCATTACATGACCTCCGCTATTTTAGGTTATGGTAGTGGTGAGATGCATCTCTTCCACAGGTTACCTGAAGCAGCAGGGGGATAATATGGGCAAAAACAGAGATACCATTGGCAATTTGCGCCAGGCGATGGATCATAAATGAAATAGAATGGGCAAAATCGGAAATGAACCAATCAACTTTTCGTTGATTCCCGCAAAAATTTCGGTTATAAATGTAAAATAATGTTTCGGAAGCGCTTTTTTCGTTATATAATAGCTTCGAGAACACTACTATCAAGGATTTACGAAACTCTGTTTCGTTCCTTTTCGGCTAATAAGTTTTACTCTCGGGATTGGCCAGCAAGGGGACGTGGTTCACTGATGGGAAATGCATGATAAGGCCCAAATAAGAAATGGAGGCAACGTATGTTTAAAAAATTATTTAAAGTTTGGCTGGTACTGACGCTCGTAGCGCTTCCTCTGCTCCATGCAAAGAATGTCTTGGCAGCGGGTGACTACACGGCAGGTGTGAGCGAGTCTGGCTCCACAGGTAAGATCTGGTTCCAAACAGGCTTGACTTTAAGATTCCTGGATGTGCACTACACTGTCACCAGTGGTGGTCAGACTGGCCCCGAGCAGAATGTCGCTGTACTCAAAAATGCCGCAACCGGCCAATATGAACACACCATCCCTGCCCCACTGACAGCCAATGATGTGATTAAATATTTCTTCACCTACTTCAATGAAGTGACCGGGGGAGCGACAGATACGCAGCAAGTGTCCTATACCTTTGGTCAAGGTGGAGGTGGAGAAACTCCGATATCTACCTTAACGTCGCCTACCTTTAACCCTGGTGCAGGCACATATGCTACCGCACAAAATGTAGCGATCACTGCTACTCCAGCGGATGCTACCATCTATTACACTACGGACGGTAGCACACCAACTCGTTCCTCCGCGCTGTACACAGGGACAATTCAAGTGCCACAAAGTCAGACGCTCAAGGCGATTGCTGTGAAAAATGGCTACAACGATTCCCCTGCTGCCGTAGCAGCCTATACGATTAGCTCCAATTCCGGCGGCAGCCCGGAAGTGCCTGTTGGCAGCAATCGGTTGACCGTGCAAATCAAAAATGACAGTAAAGGCCAATACCCCGACAGCCAGGTTTACTGGCAAATCGTCGGCAAATCCTATCAAACCGGCAAATTCGTTCATGTGAATGCGAACGGACAGCTAGTTGAGATGAAGCGTACAGACAACACCTACTATAAAGACAACCATGACGGCAATCATACAAACGATTACTACACCAACTACTTCCACAAGCTAAGCGATGTAAACTGGGTATCCATCCCGGATATCGAATCCGCACGGCTGTATGTGAGCTATGGCGAACCGGTATTGATCCGTACCGTTGATGCACTTGATGGCGCCGGAAATATCGTCGGCCTGGGCTATCAGGGACCGGATATCAATTCTCCTACCGATGCGAACCAGAATATCTATTTTGACTTCGTTGAATTCAACCTGGGACCTGAAGGCTTCCACGGAAATACCACAAGAGTAGATCAGTTCGGATTCCCGTTAAAAATGCAGCTGATCGGCCACGACGGCTACAACCGTACGGTCGGCGAGACCGAATCCCGCGCAGCCATCTACGCGGCTTTCAAGAACGAAGTAGGACCCAAATTCCGTTCCCTGGCTGATTCACAGTACCGGATTCTGGCCCCGGGTAAAGGCTCGTTCGGACATCCGGTGAACGGCGAAGACAACACGCACTTTTTTGACAACTACATCAATAACATCTGGAACACCTACCGCAGTCAGGAGCTTGTCTTCGCTGTACCTGTGGGCGGTGGCAATCTGGTAACCTACAGCGGCCATATCATGCCGGGAACCGATAGGTTCGTGTTCAAAAAGGATAATCATAACGGCAGTGGCTTCACACCTTACCAATACTATGTTGATAAACCAACCACAGCGGATGCGCTGGAAGGCAAAGGCGCCTTCGACAGACGAAGCGCCGGGCAGCCGACATCCATCACCGACGTCGAACTGGCCATTCAAGCCCAGCTCTGCGCAGCGATCAACCGCGGCTTGCTCCTCAACGTCAATCCAGCGAACTGGGGTAATGAGAGCTATTTCTTCCAAACCGCACCGTCCAACGACTACGTCAAATTCTGGCACGATCACAGCATTGATCGCCTGGCCTACGGCTTCTGCTACGATGACGTCCGCGACTTCAGCCCATCGCTGCACACCACTAGTCCCAAGGCTATGGTTGTAACTGTGGCCTGGTAAGGAAAGCAACAAGCAAACACCCCCTCGAGCCGCTCTCTGGAAGGAATTCCAGGGAGGGCTGAGGGGGTGTTTTGCATTGGATTTTTTTGTCTAACTAAGATTAATGGTATTTGAACTAATCTACTTTTTTGATGGCTAGTGCTTCTTAACAAGAGTATATTAAGCTAGCATTTCCAACTTGATATATCGCCTGTTATGTTAAATTAAGGATGAGATTAATTCAATGATTTATTCGGCACTGGGTAACCTCACCAAAAAAACTTGAAAGGCACAAAGCCAATCAAAGTTAACCTTTTGTCTATTTCATCTTTAAGAAGAATTCACTCAATATCTGATCAAACTTGGGATCTCCACGCCCCATTGAAAACATCCAATGAGCCCGCAGGGGTGATGATGTATATGCCCGTATCTATTTCTGGCGGAACTCCCGAGGAGCCTGACCTGTCAGTTGGTGAAACAGCCGAGAAAAATAATGCACAGAGCTAAAATGATATTTTTCGGCGATTTCTGTGATGCTGAGTGTGGTGTGGAGCAGGTCTTCCTTCGCTCGGCCGATTCGAAAGAGATTCATATATTGAATGGGCGAGCAACCGGTAGATTTGCGGAACAGCTCAAAAAAATGACCACGGCTCATGTTAAGACTGGTGTAATAGACCTCCAGCGGCTTGGGAGCATCGTGGAGCAGATCCTGCTCCATTACCTCCAGCAGTTGACTGATCCTTCGGTCTGGAATCTGCTGGTCCTTCAGCAAGCTATTCAGGAAGTAGTCGATGAAGGTCTGGAAATTCCGCTGAATCGTCAGGCTGCGCATGAAGGTCTGCTCATTGGTAAAGCTAGCGGTTTTATAAAAGTTCTGGAAGAGCTCCTGCCAAACGCGTACGGATTCCACCGTAACGATTCCCGGAAGCGAATAAGGGAATCGCGGACCCACAAGTTCCTCCAACAACTGCTCGGGCGGGTAACAGACTGGACAAGCCGTATCAAAAAACGCCGCTCGCTCGACATAGGACCAATCGAAATAGCAGCATAGGTGGACCATAGGTTCCTGCGGATCAGCTAGCCATTCATGTGGCTGCCCCGCTGGAAGATAAACAAGCGCACCCGGACCAAGCCGGGTACGCTCTCCATTCGTACATAGCACGCCATACCCCTCGCTGATCAAGTAAATGGAACTGGTATAGCATATTCGCGGAGAACTGGATTGCCCTTTGGAAAAAGGATATCTAGTCGCAAGATATACATAGGGATGCAAGGAAGTAAAATTCATACGGGTGTCCCTCCAATATTCCATCTAATTGTATGATCAAGGTAAGCGTGACCAAACAACACCATTGTAAACAATTTACTACAACTTGTTCAAATCGGGCGCTTCTGCAGGATATCCTCCTCAGCGTCGATCCAGGCGATTTTTACTGGGCGGCAAGTTGTGATTCGATAGCTGCAGCCAGTTCTGCATAGGAGGAGCTAGGCAACAGCTTGCCATCTACCATGAACTGCGGAGTTCCGTTCACACCGTAGTTCGCTCCTGTTTTGAAGTCTTCTTTTACCGGAAGCATATACGTATGATCATCCAGGTCCTTGGCAAACCGGTCATAATCGATACCACTGATATTCTCCTTTACGAAATCCTTCAAGAACTTGGGAGTCGCCCAAATCTGGGTCTCATCGCCCTGGTGGTCATAGAGTTTGCTCATGAACTCCCAAAATTTCTCGTTGTTCTGTGCGGCTATAGCTTCCCCTGCACTGGCGGCCATAATGGAGTCACGATCAATAAATGCATAGTTTATGAAGAAAAGCTCCACCTTACCGGTTTCGATAAACTCTTGTTGAAAACGTTCAAAATAAGCCTGCTTCCAGTTCTTACACGCTGGGCACTTAAAGTCCGCAAACTCGATGACTTTGACCTTGGCGTCCGGGCTGCCCAGATGGGGCTGCTTCTCATATTTCAGGCCTTTCGCGTCATAATCCCCTTTGATTTCCGTATAGTTAGGTAGCCCCTTCAGATCGGAGGCTGTCCCCGAGCCTTTCAGAAAGATTAGCGCCCCGGCAAGAATAAGCACGCTGATTGCAATCACAGTAAAAACATAAGGAAATCCCGATTTTGTCTTTGAATTTTTGGCCATCTGTTATTCATTCCTTCACGGTTGATAGATTATCTGCCCAAGCTGGCGCTGTGTACTGGGATAGCAGGCTGGGTCTAGTACGATACAAAAGTTACGGATACCTATACGATACAAAAGTACGATAGGATAAGCAGCAAGATGTTCTTTTTTTAAATCGCTCTACCTCATGTTCACAGTTCGCGTTCCGGAACCAACTGCTGTGCTTTATGAAATAAACTAACCCTCCCCTGCCGACTGAACAATTGCGCCTTATAATGTTAGCGCTTTCTATTATTCGATCTTACCGTGTTCCCTCTTTGCCCGAAAGGTACATTTCAGAATCGTGGGTACACTTCTCCTGCTCTATCAATTCATCCGACAATCGTGCAACTATTGGACCTCCCGCTAAATACAGAAATCCACCATTCAGATACATTAGGAACTGTAAATAGCATGTAATGACGGGGAGGAACACAGAATGCATAAGAATGATAAGCAAGCTGGCAAGTTAATGAATAAGCACATGGGTCATGAACGGGCCAGCCTGCATGATATTAAGTTCAACGGACCGGCAACCGATTTTTTTGAAGGTGCTTTGCTAGGCAACGGAGGAATGGGTGTGGTCGTTACGACCCGGCCGGATGCGGTGATGCTGCATTTTGGACATAACAATGTGTGGGATATCCGGATTGCGGAGGAGCATAAAGACGAGATTATGACCTTTCAAGAGGTCTTTGACCGGTTCGCTGCCCTTCCGGCTGATCTGGCGCAAGTTACCGATAATCCTTGGTATAAAGAGTATTGTGAAATGGCCGGCGATAATTACCGCAAAGCCTATCCCAAGCCGATGCCTTGCGGTTCGCTGCTGCTTCGGTATGATCGGCGGGATGCAGAGGTGCTGGGCCATACTGTGCATATTGCCGATGGGCGTTGTACGATTGATTTTTTGATACAAGGCAAGCCCGCCGTGCTCGAGTTGTTCGTAGAAGGAGACCATGACCGTGTCTGGATAACGGTAACGGATGCCGCTAGTGGTATGGCAATTCCGCTCTTCACGGAGGTCAAGCTGATTCCTGACCCAGAGACACCGCCTGAATTCCCACAAGCAGAAGTCGTAACCGATACCGTAACGGGAGTACAACACTTCACGCAGGTAATGCCGCGTGTAGAACAACCACCTGTCCCTTATATCGGACAAGCGAACGACAAGGCGTTTCGACTGGCGGTGAGAGCGGCTGGCATTTCTCAGAATAATCCTGAAGCGCAGCAAGGCTTCCTCGCCTGCGTCGAGCTGTGGGAAGGTCTTAGCAGCGAAGTCCAGGCGACAGCGATCGCGGCAACGCCAGAGCTTGATGGCTTTGATGCTGCCAAAGAAGTAACAGCAACGCTATGGCGAGAATACTGGAATCGTTCCTCCGTCGCACTGGAGGATGAATTCCTGGAGCATATCTGGTACCGGAATCTGTATTTCTTCAACTGCTCCGTGAAGGAAGGGGTTACTTGTCCTGGACTATTCGCCAACTGGAGCTATCGGACGATCGGCGCGGACTGGCATGGCGACTATCATATGAACTACAATACGCAGCAGCCCTTCTGGCTGGCTTTCTCCAGTAATCATCTCGACAAACACCTGCCTTATGTGGATATGGTGGATCATGTATTGCCCGTCAGCCAAACCTGGGCGCGAGATTACTACGGCCTTCGCGGTGCCTATTTCCCGCACTCGGCTTATCCTGTAGAAATGACGATGATGCCTTACCCTGTACCTCACTGGGGCTGGGAAATCTGCGAAACCCCGTGGACTGTGCAAAGTCTATGGTGGCACTATCTTTACTCCATGGATGCTGTCTTCCTGCGTGATCGGGCTTTCCAGCCGATTAAGGAAGCTGTTCTGTTCATGGTAGATTATATGAAACGCCCGGAAGCTCGGGGAGAACAATGGGGAGACGAGGATTATCATATCTTCCCGACAGTTGTGCCGGAGCTATACGAGATCACACCCGGTTTTGCCAAAAACAGCGACTGCCTCATCGACCTGACATTGACTCGGTTTATTTTCCATGCATTCATTCAAGCCTCTGCCGTGCTTGGAGCAGAACAAGAGGAGGCGGAGTTGCTGGATGAGGTGGAAGAAATTCTAAACCGTTTCCCGTCCTACCCTACAGCTGAATCCCGGAATGGACGTGTCTTCGTATCGGTGGAAGGCGAGAATCCTGAAGTCGTCTATAACGTGCCGGTTCCGCTCACAACCGTCTTTCCAGGAGAAGACCATGGCCTGCATTCCTCCGAAGAAGACTACCAAACAGCAGTGAATTCCTATCTGAATCACCGCAATGAGGGTGGCAATGAGCTAGTATTCTACCATCTTGCCGGTGCCCGCCTTGGTGTATTGGATCTGGAGCGATTCAAGCGGCAAATCCAATATTGCCTACTGCCTAATGGGACCTGTACAGACCGTGTTCTAATGAGTGGCGGCCGTTATGCAGACACAGAGAATTTCGATTTCATGTCCCGAATGGGGATATGGTTCGAGAATTTCTCCCTACCTGCGGTTATTAATGAATGCCTGCTGCAAAGCTACAACGGGCACCTGCGCTTCTTCCCCAATTGGCCGGATGAACAGCACGCAGAGTTCCATACCCTGCGCGCTGTGGGAGGCTTCCTGGTCAGCGCGGCATTCACTGACGGAGAACCAGAGTGGATCGAGATCATCAGCGAAGCTGGTGCTCCGCTCTCCTTCTACATCCCTTGGGAAGATGGTGCGCTATGTACACTCTCGTCAGGGGAACAGCTTGCATTGTTGGGTGAAGTGGGCCGGATCATGACCGCGCCAGGTGAAGTAATCACCATAGTGAAGTACCCACATTAAGAAGAGAATTGTGATAGCTATATAGTGTGAACTTAATAATCTAACGTCTCGGTTGCGCGGCCGAAATTCTTGGTCCACACTTCACCGGACTATTCACCTGAGGCCAAGTTCGAGCTTAAGAGGACATTAATAACAGGAAAATATACCGTTAATTGTTTACTTCCAGCTTATTTGTCATAAATAAAGGGAATTTCTCCCGTTAAAAACCTCTTTTATCCGTAATATAGTCTAGTCTGAGGTGATTAACGGGATATTTTCCAGTTATTCTTAGAAAAGAAGAGAATTTAATCAAAATAACAGGAGTTATTCCCGTTATTCCAATGCCCTATCGAGTGAAGCTGAGCTTTTCAGTGCAGTTGTCACCTAAATGAGTGAAATCCTTGTGAACCAAGGGTTCATTTTGTACCTTAGAGATACAAGAAACCCGTTATTGAGACGTCGAAGTCATTTTCGAAATTACGTCGTGTTTTCAAATGCGTTTTATATAGACAACAACATGAGCCCTTATAGAGATCAATCATCAAGCACTTATCCCCGACAGCGAATAGTGTGGCTCATCGTGCTGTAGCACAGCTATTCATAACAACATGTAGCAGAATGTCATAACAACAACTAGCAAAACACCATAACAACAAGTAGCAAAACTCCATAACAACAACTAGCAAAACTCCATAACGCAAAGAAGCGTTCCCCAATCACAGACCGGGGGACGCTTCTTCTCTTTCACATTTCACGCAAATATCCGCCCGCTTACGACTGACGTGTCAAGCGGAACATCTGACTGGCGTAATCGCCCCGCAGGGTCAACGGAAGGCCAAGGTTCATTAGGCTGGAGCCATGCCATTTCGTACCGGCTTCGCCCTCTTCATCTTGTACAAGATATACGCCTTGCGGGTCAAGCCCTTGCAGATTCAGTCTTTTCTCCGCCGCACCGAAATACTGGGCTTGCTGGAAAGCGAAGACCACGCTCTCCTGTCCGTCACGGCTGATGTACTGGCTGGCGGCAATATCGCCTTCCCGGAACGAGGACAGCCGGTGCAGACTTCCCTCCGTGATGACATGGCGAATGTCTTTATACAGCTGCACATACCGCGACGCTTCGACTATTTCTTCATCGGACCAGTTGCCGATATTCGCTCCGATGCCAAGGCCGCCCATCATGGCGCTGTGGAAGCGGAACGACAATGGCAGATTTCTGCCGTTCATGCCATGCGGCGATTCTGTCACCCAGCACATCATAATGGATGAGCTGTAGGCATAAGTGAAACCTTCCTGTATGCTCAAGCGGTCGCGGGCATCCGTATTGTCGCTGATCCACGCTTGGTCGGCGAACCGCAAAATGCCGTGATCGATCCGTGCACCGCCGCCGGCACAGGTCTCAAATTCCACCTGCGGGAAGCGGTGTCTCAGCTCTGCCCAAATTTCATACAGGTGATCCACATGCTTGATCCACACGGACTGGTCTTCATGCTCTTTCAGCGGCAGCACCCCTGGCTCTGTGACCGTCCGGTTCATATCCCATTTAATGAAGGAAATGTCGTGGGTACTGAGCAGTTCGGTCATAAAATCAAGTACAAAAGCCTTGACCTCAGGTTTACCTAAATTCAGCAGTAGCTGATTACGGAGCAATGTCCCTTCACGATTTGGGAACTGATAGACCCAATCCGGGTGCTCCCGGTACAGGTCGCTATCCGGGTTGACGGATTCCGGCTCTACCCATAATCCGAAGTCCATACCCAGTCCTTTTACGTCATCTATCAGTTCCTGAAGACCCAGCGGGAATTTCTCCGGGTTCACGGTCCAATCCCCGAGACCTGCCCGGTCACTGTTCCGGCCGCCGAACCAGCCGTCATCCACGACGAACAACTCCGTGCCCATCCGGGCTGCCTGTCGGGCCAGCACTTTTTGGCCTTCGGCAGTTACAGCGAACTCCGTCGCTTCCCAGGAGTTATAGAGCACTCTTCTAATCCGCGAGCCTGGAAGAATGCATTCGCTTTGGTAGCGATGCAGATTGCGGCTCATTTGCCCGAAGCCGTTCGCAGCGAACCCGCCTGTAAAGACCGGCGAGGTGTAGCTCTCACCCGGCGCTAGTGTGAACGAACTGTCAAAATCATTGATTCCGCCGACGATACGCAGTCGACCGAAGTTGGACTTCTCTGCGACAATCTTCCAGTTTCCGCTCCAACCCAAGGCCCCGAACCAGACCTTTCCTTGGGTTTCATTCGCTTGACCACCATCAATCGCGAACCACGGGTTGGCGTGCGGTCCCGTGAATCCTCTTCTGGATTCCAGCACCTTCTTGCCCTCGGTCAGCGGCTGGGAGCGAAGCTGATATTCTCCAGACCAGCGACCTGTGACATGGGTCAGACGGTAAGCAGGCAATACCGGGAGCGACCACGCCGCCGCCATAACCTGGTTAATGCTCAAGGGCATGCCTTCACCATTGGTGACCTTCACTACTCTTTCGACCAGATCATGTTGAACAACTGCTTTATAGCAGACCTCCACCCGCAGCGAGTAATGGGCATCGGTCAGGATGATCACCAGTTCATTGTCGCTGACAATTTCATGTCCTGTGTATTGCAGCTTCAGGTCACGGACTCCATCGCCGAATTTCACTTTCAGGCAAGGCTCGGTATAGCTGGCACCTCCCCAGCCGCCGTATTCCTCCTGCTCGCCGTTCAAATCGGCGTCGAAGGAGCTGTGACTGCGCGCAGTTAGCAGGCCCGCACAGTCCCGGGCCTCTACCGGCTCGCCCCAATACAGATGCTGCACACTATTTTTTTCATTAATGCCCAAGATATAAGAGGATTGCTTCATCCGGATTTCAAACATCCGTTCCTGTTCCAAATACTGAATCGCCAACGTAAAACACTCCATTCATTTATCAGGTTATCCTTTGACTGCGCCTGCAGCGATCCCCTTAATGATAAATTTCTGCATCAGCAGGAAGAAGACGATGACCGGAATCATCCCCATGACGGCATAAGCGAACGCCAGGTTCAGATCACTACTGTATTGACCGAAGAAGAAATACTGCTGCAGCGGAATGGTCCGGTATTGATTGTCCTGCAAATAAAGCAAAGGTAACAGGAAATCATTCCAGATGTACAGTGCGTTCAGCACAACTACCGTTGCCGTCACCGGCTTTAACAAAGGAAGAATTACACGGAAGAAGATTCCTGGCGTTGAACAACCATCAATGGTGGCCGCTTCCTCAATCTCCCGCGAGATTTGCTTAATAAAGGCGGTATAGAACAGTACACCCATCTGGATACCAAAACCACCGTAGATCAGGATAATACCCCAATGCGTATTGAGCATATGCAGGGATTTTCCAAGCTTATACAATGGGAGCATCGTCACCTGAAACGGAATCATCATTCCCGACAAAAACAGCAGAAATATGATGTTATAAAAAGGCTTGTTCCTTCTTGCGATCGAATAACCAGCCAGGGCAGATACCAGAACAATCAGCACTACGGATAAGCCCGTGATGATAAGACTATTGGTAATGGCCACCGGGAATTTCGAGGTCTGCCAAGCGTGCAGATAATTAGAAAAATCAAGGCTGGACGGCAGCGCATAAAAAGAATCAAAGGTTTGCTTAGCTGTTTTGACCGACATCAATACAGCAATATATAAAGGAAACAAAAAAATCAACGCCAACACCAAAATCAGTACAAAAACCGCGATTCGCGTCTTTTTCATTACATCTCCACCTCCCGTCTGCGGGAAATGGACATTTGCACAACCGTAACGACCACCAGGATCAGGAAGAACATCATGGACAACGCCATCCCGTATCCGCCCTGGAAAGAAGAGAAAGAAGTTCTGTAGATATACGTGGACACAACCTCAGTGGAGAAGCCGGGCCCTCCGTTCGTAGTTACAAAGACCAGATCAAATACTTTGAGCGACCCGGTCAGCACCAGCAACAAATTAATGGTCACTGAAGGCGCGAGCAAAGGTAAGGTGATATGACGGAAGGATTTCCACACCCCTGCACCGTCAATCTTGGCACTTTCGCTGAGCTCCTGCGGAATGCCTTGGAGACCGGCAATGTAGATGATCATCGGCGAGCCGATCCCCTGCCACAGCGCCACAAGAATCAGCCCGAACAAGGCATAATCAGGATTGCCAAGCGGGCTTGTCACATCCAGTCCGAAGTGGCTCAGCAATTGGGGAATCCCCGTGCTGTAGTTATAGTTCCAGATAAATCCGGACAGAACGATCGAGATCACACTCGGCAGGAAAAAGATTGTCCGGAATAGGTTGCGCAACGGCAGAAAAGCATCCAGCACCAACGCAAGCAACAGAGAAAACACATTCACAAGCAGCGTCAGCACGAGCGCGTATTTGGCTGTATTGCCAAGAGCGGCCCAGAAATCAGGGTCCTGATACGCTTTTACATAGTTATCCCAGCCGACAAAAGCAAACGTATTGGACACGCCATCCCAGCTTGTAAAAGAGTAACGCGCCCCCATGATCAGCGGAATAACAACCGCCATAATAAACAGACAAACGCCCGGCACAATAAAAAGAAGGTACCACATCTCTTTCCGCAGGGCACGCTGGACATTCCCCATAAGTCTCATATCCTTTCTTCCTGCAGGTAGAAAGCACAGCGCATGTCTCTGTGCCTTCCCCTGCGTTTCTTTGTCTACTGAGCGCTATTTATGGTTCTTGCTCAACCAGTCGTCCATATTGGAAATGATCTGCTCCGGTGTGACTTTCTTAAAGAACAGATTTTGCAGGTTCTGATCAAATGGAGCCCGCCAGTCAATGGTCGTCTTCGCTAAATAAAGCTGGGAATCGTAGGTCTGGCCATTATCGAAGTACGTCTGCAAATCTTTGATGGCCGGGGCAATATCGGTAGAAGTTCCTTTGACGTAGCTCAAGGATTTGATGTTCTCCACCCAGGCATCCCCGCCCTCTTTGCTGGACATGAATTCCAGGAATTTCAGCGCAGCTTCCTTGTGCTCAGTCTTGCTGCCGATAGCCAGTGATGCGTCTGCGTTAAAGTCCAGCTTGTTCAGGCTCTCGTCGTTGCTGAAGGGATACGGGAAGTAGCCCAAGTCATTGTTGTACAGATCAGGATTCTTCTTCTCGATATCCGGGAGTGGCCAAGTGCCCATATACATCATGCCGACATTTCCTTTGGCAAAAAGATCGACAGCGCCGTTGTAGTCCACGCCCAGTTGATCCTTGTTACCCAGTTCAAAGAGCTTCGCGGCATGCTCTATTGTTGCTTTTACCGCAGGATTGTCCGCGAACTTCGCCTGACCTTTCTCTATCTTCTCGAAGAAGTCTGGCTGGCCTTCTACCAAGGCACTGTTGCTCGGCAGATCACGGGTATTCCACATGGTCATCGTCCATCCGTCTTTCCAGCCGAGGGCGAACGGAGTTTTACCATCTGCTTTGATCTTCTCAGCGGCTGCGATCAAGGCATCATAGGTTCGCGGCACCTCAAGACCCAGATCCTTAAAGATTTTTTTGTTATAGAACACTGCAATCGGGTTCGCGTTCAGCGGCATTACGTAGTTCTTATCGCCTGTCGCCTGACCTTTGACTACGCTTTCATCAAAGTTGTTCAGAAAAGGCTGGCCCGTAAGATCTGTCAGATAACCGCCATCCGCAAAAAGCTGGGTATTGAAACCGGCATTTAGCGTAAAGACGTCAATGACGTCACCGCCTGCTAGCTTGGTTTTGAGCAGGGTATAGTAATCGTCGTATTTGACCGGCTGTATTTCAACCTTAATATTAGGATTCTGACTTTCGAACTGCTCTACAATCTTGGCAATCTGATCGGTAAAATCGCTCTTGAAGTGCATGAACTTAATCGTCACCGGTTCTTCAGACTTCGTATTCGTATTGCCTCCACTGCTGGGAGCGCCTTCGGCATTCCCGCCCGCAGACGGTGTATTATTGCCTCCGCCACAAGCGGATAGCAAGGTACTCAGCAGCATGACACCAAGACTGATGGACATCCATTTTTTCAACGTAATTTCCCCCTTCATCTAGTTCAAGCGTTGGACGCTGACTCTTTATGTCCTGCTTTTATCGTACCGGCTTCCGGGAGAAACCGTAATAAAATAAATGGTGCAGCGGATGTTCAATTTTTTGTAATCAGTCCCGCCGCAGATGGCTGTCCCGATATTCCGAAGGCGTCTGTCCCGTGCTCTTTTTGAACACCTGACTGAAATAACGCTGATTCTCATAGCCCACAAGCTCGGAGATATCGCTAATTTTCCGGTCAGAAGCGCGCAACAGCTCGCACGCCTTTTTCATCCGTTTGCGGGTCAGATATTCGATGAAATTCTCTGAGGTCACCGACTTGAACAGTTTGCTCAGGTAGCTTGGGTCCATATGAAATCTAGTGGCAACATCAATCAGACTGATATCTTCAAAATAATGGTCATCCAAAAAAGCGGCGATGCTCTGAATCATCTGGATCGATTCGGATTCGTTACGGTTCGTGCTGTATTCCTCAATCGCCTCCAGCCAGCGGCCCAGCAGCAAGGTGACTTCTCTGCCATCCATAATGCCTGTGATGGACTGGGGATCGAAAACCGTAGGGTGAGCCGATGCCATCACTTTCAGCTCGGAGACCGCCACATCCATGATTCTCGCCAGTTCCTGCTGAACCTCGCTTACCGTGATCACTCCGCATTCCGTTACCTTTGTCAAATAATTGTGCAGCAGCTCCCGGACCTCCTTCACATTACCGGAAGCCACCGCTTGACGGAGAGCCTGCAAATCAAAGGAAGTTAGCAGACCTCCGCTCCTGGCCTCGATTTGATCCTCTGCAGGGTATAGACCGCAGCCGGAATCATGCAGCCGGGCTCCCCCGATGGCTTTATTCGCAGCACGGAACATATGCGGCAGCTCGGCTAACTCGCTGAAAGACGGACTGAGTCCGGCACAGACCTCCAGCTTCAGCATCTGCTGAACAGCCTTGTGGAACTCTGGTAACCAGGCAGGTCCCTGTGTCCCGGTAGTCAGCGGCCCATTCACTACCAGGCAAATTCGCAGCCGGTCATCCGATTTGTAGACCAGCGCCAGTTCATCCTGCAGAAGCTCATACAAAATGTTCTCGATGCTGAACATCAGCAGATCGGCGTTGCCGTGAAACCGGGTACGGGCCGTCTCCTGAAAATGCCGGAACATCATCACTACCAGCCGGGAATGCTCCAGGCCAGAAGGTATCTGCAATTCATCCTGATGCTTAAGGATGTCTGAAGGATTAGTGATCCTTTCTGCAGTGACATTTTGCAAAAAAGCGCTCCGCTTCAGCTTGAGCAGATCCACCGCTTCCTTTTTCTGCTGCTGATGACTCCTGAATGTGCGGCTCAGTTCCGCTGCTTTGATCATCGCGCTGCGCAATTCGCCGATAGAAACCGGCTTGAGCAAATACTCGCAGGCCTGATAACGAATAGCGCCTCGCAAGTACTCAAACTGGGAATACCCGCTGATCACAATCACCCGGATGTCGCTGTGATGCTCATGAAGATGCTCCAGAAATTGCAGTCCGTCCATGACCGGCATGTTCATATCCGTAACCACGATATGCGGCTTGCTGACCCCGATCAGCTTAAGCGCCTCTTCCCCATGTCTAGCTTCCGCGATGACCTCGGCATCCAGGTTCAGTTCGCTGATCATCTTGCTGATCGCCCTGCGGCCCCATAGTTCATCGTCCACAACCATCACTTTATACATGCTCAGCCCCCGCTTTTTTATATGGAATTCGGATCTTCACCGTTGTTCCCTCGCCTAGCCTGCTATCCAGCGTAAGGCCGTAAGGGGGGCCATAAAATAGCCGAATCCGTTCATGGACATTCCTCAGTCCAATAGAGACGCCCGAGAACACTTCCGGCGAAGGACTG
The DNA here is from genome assembly GCF_042887565.1 of Paenibacillus sp. NPDC057934. Lineage (NCBI taxonomy): Bacteria > Bacillati > Bacillota > Bacilli > Caryophanales > Paenibacillaceae > Paenibacillus > Paenibacillus sp. NPDC057934. The sequence continues at coordinate 467,234 of NZ_JBHVPB010000003.1, read as the reverse complement.
GAAAGTGCGGCTTGCAGCTCAGCCAGCTTCTCCTCCTCCATGCCCGTTCCGTTATCACGGATGACTATCAGCACATCCTTTCCCTCCCGTACAGCAGTTACGCCGATCACGAGTAGGTGATGATCCGCTTGGCCCAAGGCATGGACAATCGTATTTTCCATAATTGGCTGGAGCATAAAACGAATCAGGGAGCAGTCCATCAGCTCTGACTGCACCTCAAACTCCGTCTTTAGCGATTCCTCGAACCGAAGCTGCTGGATATACAAATAGTTGTTTAGATGCGCCAGCTCTTGCCCTAGCGTCGATTCCATGTTGCCTTCATAGAAGCTGTAGCGGAACATATCCCCGAGGGCGCGGCACATCTCATGAATCTCATAATCGCCGATCAGCACCGCCTTGCCGCCGATCGTCTGTAACGTATTGTACAGAAAATGCGGATTAATCTGCATTTGCAGCGCCAGAAACTGAGCTTCCTTGTTCCTCAGCTGCATTTTATACTCCTTCTCGATCAGCTCCTGGATCTTCTCTGTCATGAAGTTAAAGTTCGCCGTCAGCTCTGACAAATCATCATGCCAACGATTGGGCTTTAGTGTGGTGTTGAATTTCCCTCTCCGGACAGCACGCATCGCTTTACCGAGATACTGAATCGGCCTTGTGATGAACTGCTGCGCCAGCAAGGAGAAACCTGCAATGACGAGCATGACCAGCACAAGCACAACAATGGTAATACGCAATGTGTTCCTGCGGTTATCCGCCAGCTCCGTACTGGGATAAAGAATACTCAGCCCAACGTTAGCATGATCCAGGTATGAGGTGCTGGTTAACAATTCACGGTTCTGCGAAAAAAGCAGCTGGTGTGCATGACTGTCGATCATCCGCTCCGGACGGATGTAGGGCTTGACCTCCCCGGTATAGGCCTCACTGGTCCGGTAAAAGGTCTCTCCGCGCTCATTCTGCAAGACGATTACATTCGGCGCACGGTTATACTTTTCCATTTTCTTATAGAAGTCTTTGCCCTTCACATAAAAGACCAGCGAACCGAACTTCTTCTTATAAAAAGGGTCGTATATAGTCATCGCATACACAAAAAGATCCTGCTCAATCACAGGATCCGTATAAGTGAACATCAGGGAGTGCTGGAAAGGCAGATCAGGAATCTCCCGGTAATGGGGAACCTGATCGTTCAGGGCAATGACATTGTAGCTGTCGGCTCTGGACCAGCTGTCCTGAACAGTGTTATCACTTCCGAGCACAGTAATCTTGATAATATCGGCATTATTGCTAACCACAAGCCGATAGTATCCCGCCAGCGACTCCCTGATGTCCATAATGTTGGCGTCACTATAGTTCGTACCGTTCTCCATCAGATCAATGACCCGCTTGAAGCCATAAACCTGAAGTGCCGAGGTCGATAGATTGCGAAAATATTGATCCAAATTATCCGACACATATTCGGCATTCTGATCGGAGCTGCGGATCATCGCCTGCTCCAGCGAGCTGGTGCTAGTCTGGTAGAACAGATAGGACAAAATCAGCAGAGGGACGAGGGAAATCACCATATTGCTCCATACGATTTTGGTCCGGATGCTCCGGTTCATAAACAGCCATCTGATCATCTCTGTGTCCCCCCTGCTGTATAAATTGAACTTTTTCTTTTATTTCGTCTTATTATATAAGACAAAATAAAAGATCCAAACTTAAGATCCAAACGTAAGATTCGAACCTAAGATCCAAACCTAAGATCCAAACCTAAGATCCAAACCTAAGATCCAAACCTAAGATCCAAACCTAAGATCCAAACCTAAGATCCGAGCCTAAGATCAAAACCTAAGATCCGAACGTACGGCTCGATCCTCACTACGGTGAATGTTTTGGCTTTCGGCTGCTGTTGTCCCCGGATTTCTACTTTATGAACCGCTTCTGGCGGTTGAAATCCGGTGAAATGATGCTTACGGGTGCGAGCTTTCCTGCGGAAAGCAGACATGCGCTTCCGGTGCTAGCTTCCTATAGAAGCTTACAGGCATACGCTACCGCTCTTACAGCTCCAAACCTTCCCTCCGCAGTCTTTCTCCCTATTTAGAACGCAATTAAAAAACAACCATTACCAAGAAAAAGAGAGCGTATACAAAACGGATCACGGTGTAATTAACGGCATTTTTGTACCTTAAATCCTCTACAGCTAAGGGTTAATGGAAATTAAGTGCATTTTCGTACCTTAATTCTTCCAAAATACCCGTCCAGCGCGTTTTTTCAAAAATTAAGATACAATAATACTCTTATTTGACTCATTTTTCTATTTCCAAGGAAAATAAGGCACAAAAATGCTCTTAGTTGCGAATTTGCCCCTCTTATTCACCGTTAAGACGACTCGAGAAGGAGAATTTACCGCTTCTGACGACATCGCTGAATTTGATCAGCCATGGATTATAGGTCTTGCTGCTGACAATCTATATTCCGATGCGAGCTTTCCTATGGAATACTTTCAGGCATATGCTACCTTTGCTAGCTTTCCTATGGAAAGCTTTCAGGCGAGTGCTCCCGCTCCTACAGTTCCAAACTTTCCCCTTCGCTCATCTTCGCGTTTTGTAATTTTCATTTGTTCGGCTTATATAGTTGTTATCTTCTTTAATTCATTTTATATATATTAAATTTCCCAGTTTAAAGAGGGCTCACCTGTAGGTGCCAGCGGTACACTTCGCCGCCGGCAACAACGGCGACCTCGCTGCGCCGCACGGCCTCCCCGAGATGATCCATCCGTCCGGTGGCCGGTTCCAGCGCAAGCTGATAATTGCCGCCGAATCCACCGTAATTGGCCCAAACGGCCAGGTAAGGAACCTGTTCAGCGGGATAACTGAACGTGATGGACTCTCCGGTCGCAGGATCGCTGACCGCTGCGAGGCCTCTCTCCGCCCTGCCGGTGAAATAATATTTCTCGGCAAATCGTCCCTCATTTGCTTCCGTCATACTCAAATCGACGGTTCCGCCAGAGCTAGACGCCAGAGGCCAAGGCTGTCTGTCTCCAAAGACGCCGAGCCTTTCCTCTGCCGAATAGGAAATCTCGATCTCATCGAGACTATTTGGCACATGCAGCTTCATCCCCGCCTGAACCTCCAGCAGCGGATGAGCCGCCCAGAGGAAGGAGAATGGTGCAGTGGATGTGTTCGTGACAGCATAGTCTATCCGCAGCGCGCCATCCGCTGTGAAGGAATAGGTTTTCTCCAGCAGGTATGGGAACTGCTCACCTTTTACCTGACAGTGCAGGGTGAACCCTGTGCTGTGCGCTTCCCACGGAAGAGACCAAACCTCTCCATGATCGGGGATTGGCCTGCCTTGCCAAGGCGCCAGCGGATACTCACCGGCGTCGATGCAGGGAAACATCTCATCCCAGCCACTCTCATCCCCACTTGGGAAGGGGGAACCATATCCTTCATTCCCGAGTGCTTTTTCACTGCGCCATAACCATTCCCGCCCGGTCCGGGTGCTCCGTAGCGACACCGCTTTGGCCCCCAGCCCCGGCACAATGCAGACCGAGAGCTGTGACGATTCGCCAATCCAGGCGTCATGGCCTTCGATTTTATTTTCCAGCCAATGTGTCATGATGCCCCTCCTTCTGGACACCAAAGCATGATCATCGCAGAACAGCCCTGTCAATGATCATCCCCCAGTATACACCCGCTAGTATTCTTTCAGTTGCATGTTCCGATGTTATCCTGCCGGTATTTTGACAATGTTCATTATATGCCGTTAGCTCAGTCTAAGATGGATCAAAGCGCCCTGATGATTGGCTTCCAGCGCCAGCACCTGTTGGAACCTTGTCTTGGCTTCCTCTGTACGTCCCAAGCCGAGTAATCCGAGACCCAGCATGTAGCGGCAATGAATTTCATTCCGTCTGTTCAGATCATCCTCGAAGACGAGGAAATCCGGGAGCGATACGGCAAAGTAATCAAATTCCACCTCATCGAACAAATGCTTTTCTGCGTAATCTACCAGCTTGTTGAAGCGGCGTTTGCTTTCCTTCTCCACCTGAAGCTTCTGCCAAGCCAGCCCTTGATAGAAAATCATATCCGGCGGCTGATCGTTGTAATACATCGCTCCCGCTGGTTCCTCGAGCCCTTGCGAAGCAGCACTCCAGTAGAATTCGGCCTGCTCTCTGTTGCCCAAGCCCTCATACGCGTTACCCAGGTAGTACAGAATATTGTTCTCTTGCGCCCCGTCCAGCTTGCCTTCCCCGAGATTCTCTGGATAGACTCGCGCCTTTAATAGTAAGGACGCAGCTTCTTCGAAGTTTCCTTCCTGCAATTTCTTCTTACCCAGCTCCACATGGCCGAACACATACTGTCCGGTCACCTTGCCCTCTCCGCCTTCCCATGGATGGAAGTTACGGTTTGCCAGGGCTGATATGGCTTCTTCATGCCGCCCCAAGGAATTGAGCAAGGCCACGAACTCTACGTAGAGGTCATCACGCTTACCGACAAGCTCCGAATGGGATTCCAGCTTGGCTAAACGCCAATCGGCAGGACGACCCAGCTTCTTGTAGAGCTGATCTAATTCATAGAAGACACGGGCATCAGCTGTGTTCAATTCAAAAGCACGTTCCAACGACTGGAGTGCAGCCTGTGGATCATTGCGCTTGTTGAAATAAGCCAGCGCCAGGTTACGGTATACCGTTGGAAAATCGCTCTGGAGCGACGCAGCCGCTTCCCAGCGGGTGATGGCGTCCGCATGGCGCTTCTTGTCATACAGCCAGTTGCCGAGATAATAGTTCGCCATGCCATCGGCAGGGTCCGCCTCGATAGCGCTCTCCAGTACAGCCAGATCCAATAGGCTGTTCGGGAAGCAATAATCAGCAGGCGCCTGGCTGCCGGCCTGGTGATGCGCTGCCGCAAGCTCAGACGAGCCAAGCTGTGCATAGGCATAGGCGAGCGTGTAATGCACCATCGGATAAGCTGATGTGCCTGCATCCGGCGCGATCCGTGCCATGACCTGCACAGCCTCTTCATACAGGCCGGAGCCGATATAATCGGCAGCCAGCTGCAGCGTGTTATGAACATCGCCGCGCATGAAGCGCTGCAGTTCAGCCAGTGCAGCTTCCGCCTGGGCGGCTTCGCCCAGCGCCAGCAGTGCCGCCCACCGTTCGTTGGCGGCTCCAAAGTCAGCGGGATCGAGCGCCAGCGTCTCTTCCGCAAAGGCCAGACCCTTCGCAGGCTTACCCAGCCTGCGCAGCAGCGCCGCCTTCAGGTGGCGCGCCTTATAGTTGCGGCTGTTGCGGATGAGCGAACGCTCCACCAGCTCCAGCGCTTCACCGTACTGCCCCTGGCCGCTAGCGATGCCAGCCAGCGAGAAATATCCGCTGTCCTGCCACGCGGCGGACCATACGGCTTTGTAGAACGCAGCGAAGGCTTCTTCGCTCCGGTTCTGCAATTTCAAGGCCATTCCTAGCTGATAGTAGGCTTCGCTATCATATGGGTTCGGATTGCGCCAAGTTAGCGACTTCACTGCGGTGCGGAAATGTCCCTCCGCCTCGACATAACGTCCGCGGCGCAGCAGCAGTGTGCCGTAAGCCGTGTTGATCCGGATATCATCCGGGTCGCGCTTCAACCCTTCGAGATAATAGGATTCCGGCTCAAAGGTGGCATGACGATATTGCTCAAGGTGCAGACCCGCCAGGTACAACTGCTCATTCGTCAATAGCTCTTCCGGTTTCGGCAACGGCTTTGCAGCATCCGGAACTTGCTCAATGGACGGCTTTGCCGGACGGTAGGCAATCAACAGACGGCCAGAAGCGTCCCGTACCGTAACCGTAAGATCATGCGGAAGATCGCCTTCGTCCAGCGTGATGATCGACTTGTAGGTCGAGGTCGGAGAGAGTGTCACCTCATCGGACACATAGGTACGGCTTCGGCCCTTCAACTCAATTACGGCACCCTCGAAGACCGATGTCGCATAGGCCAGCACTGTAGCTGTGCGTTCTGTCTCATCCACTTCCAGATTGACAGCGGCTTCAATCGAAGCATTCTTAACCACGCCGATATCCTTATATGGCATGAAATACTGCTTGAAGGATTTCTCTTCATACGGCTGGAGCCATGTGAAGTCCGGCTGGTTATCTGTGAACACGCCAGTCATCAGCTCAATATACGGACCGTCTTCATCGGTCAGATTGCGGTCCCAGGCCTGGCCGAATTCACCATTCCCCCAGGTCCACTGCTTCTTGCCCGGTGAGACGTGATGGTTCGCTACATGTAATAATCCAGCCTGCACCCCATGATCATAGCCGCCCACGAAGTTAAAGTCCGACTTGTAGGCCATATAAGAGGTCGGCACCGGGATGTTCTTGTAACGGGAAATATCGACACCCTCAGAATAGTCCATCTTGTAATAGGTACCAGTCGCTATCGGGAAGCGCGAGACATCGCGTTTACCATGGTCGAAGACCGCTGTCACGTCCGGAGGGAACACGGACTGAGTGTGATCGTTGACGGCAACCGCCGGATTCGCCCACCATAAGAAGGTTTGTGGCTCCGGTGTCCGGTTGTACATCTGCGCCGAAATCTCCAGATAAGCCTTGCCGGGATGCAGGGTGAATCCTGCGGTCACCTTGGTGCCGCTCATCCGGTCAATCTCACTGACCCAGACCGTGGCGCTTCCATCTTCACCCTGCTCCAGCCGGTATTCTACCGGACCAAAGGTATTGGGACGGTGATGCTGCGGCCAGTTGAACTCAATACCGCCAGAGATCCACGGCCCGGTCAGGCCGACCAGTGCGGGCTTAATAACCTGGTTATGATAGACAAAATCATAATCGTTGGTTTTATCAATCGCCCGGTAGATCCGTCCGCCGATCTGCGGCATAATCTGAATCTGTACGAACTCATTTTCCAAAAAGACCATCTGGTAAGGCTTCATAACCTTCTCATCGTAAATCTTATCAATAACAGGAAGCGGATAAACGCGTCCGGAGCTTCCTTGATAGACCCGCTTTTCCAGGAACATCGGATTCTTGTCCGGCTGTCCGACTTCATAGGTGGGAATCTCGACACTTTCCTCCCAAATCTTCACTTCTTGAGTTGTTGACACGGGTGCCCATCCTCTCTTGTAAGGGATTCACTTGCTACCCTTATCTTACGGGTGAACACGCGTAGACACCATTGACTATCTCATGAGGATAATGGACTATATGATGATTATAGACGATTGATAGATTTGACAAAGAAATTCCGCTCGAGCATAGTGTATATATGGAAAATATACGAATTGAGGAAGGCTTCAACGCCCAGAAATTAATCGTCCTGCCGGATCATATTATTAAGGACTATGCCCAGCATCCCCTGATCCGCCCGCTGCATCTAACCGATATTGGCTACTTCCCGCTAGCTCAGCATCACTACCGGGAACGCCCGGAAGGTAGCGTCGCCTATATCATTATCTACTGCATCAGCGGCGAAGGCTGGTACCGGGTGCAAGGCCAGAAGACACAGACGCTGCAAAAGGGTTCTGCAGTCGTTATCCCAGCGGGAATGGCGCATGAATATGCCTCTTCCGCGGAGCATCCATGGAGTATTTACTGGTGGCACATGAAAGGAGAGAACGCCGCCGATTTCTTCCCAGGTAGCGATGGTGCATGTGAGCCGATTGCGATCCCGGTCGACAAATCCCTGAAGATCGTAGAGCTATTCGATGAATGCTATGAGTTGCTGCAAAAAGGCTACACCCTGCACCACATCATCTATGTCTCACAGCTCGCCTGCCATCTGGCGGCTATCCTGAAGTTCTCGCAGCTTCAGCCATTCACGAGCCAGCAGCAGCGCAACAAGCACGACATTGAGCGCTCCGTGAAGTTTATGACTGAGCATTTGGAGCATAATTTATCGCTCAAAGAGCTGGCGGCAGAGAGCAACCTCTCTGTCCCCCACTTCACCCACAGGTTCAAAAAAACGACCGGCTATTCGCCGATCGATTATTACTTGCGCCTTAAGGTGCAGCTGGCCTGCCAGCATCTTGACCTGACGGATCACAGCATTAAGGAGATCAGCCATCGGCTGGGGTTTCAGGACCCCTACTATTTCTCCAGACTGTTCAAGAAGATTATGGGTTGCTCGCCCTCGCAATACCGCAGCACACATAAAGGGTAATAGATACGCAAAAGGGCAAGTCTAAAGAGTAACAGACACAATATCAGAAAAGGGGTTTGAAAAAGCCGGTAACGATTCGAACCGTTCAAACGTTTACTCCTTCTCCTGCCTCTCTTCCTGGGCATAATAATTCCGGTACTCCTGCGGGGTACAGCCGACTATCTTCTTGAACAGGTAGGTGAAATACGCCGAGGTCTGGATACCGACCTGCTCGGCTACTTCATAGATTTTAACGCTGGGGTCCTGCAGTAGCTCCCTTGCCAGCTTGATCCGGGTCTCCTGGACATAATCGGAGATGGTGATCCCCATTTCTTTTTTGAATAAAACGCTTAGGTAGCTGGCATTCAGGTTGAATTGTTCCGCAAGCTGCTTTACCGTCCAGTTCTCCTTCACCTTCTCCTCGATAAAAACGGCGATTCTGCGAATCAGACTGCGCTGCTGGTTGAGCTGATCATTCTGGTCTTCGGTCATATAACGATCTACAACCTCGGTCAGTACTTCAACAATCTGCAGGGTACTGCTGCAATCCAGCAGCCGCCGCCACATGAGTATATTGATCTCTCCTTCTGTTTTACTGTGCCACTTGAGTGCCCGAATCAGCTCGCTAAGGAAGCTCATGCCGAACGCTTGCACATGTGAAAAAGATATGGGTTCCTGCCGCAGCACCAAATCGAAGATGGATTGCATATGCTTAGACACGCCAGGAGCATCTCCCTCTTCCATCAGCTTCACCATCTTGGGCATCAATTCCTCACGTAGCCGGTAATCCTTGAAGCCCGCAGGATCGAGTTGCTCAAACCGGGCAATCTGCCCGTCAGCAATCAGGCGCGACTGAGCCATCATGAACCGGACTTCTTTGTACAGCAGCTGAGCCTCTCCCCAGCCGCCGCCTTCTCGGCTACAGCCAACGGTCACTGTGGAGCCATACTGTTCCAGCACCATCTTCTGGATAAAACTGAACTGCTTCTCCATCCGCGCCCGTTCCTCAGGGCTTGCATTCAGCTCCAGCACCACGATCTCATCAGGCGCGGTCTGCCCCTGAAATAACAGGGAACCCAGGTCGGATAGGCCGATATCAATCGTTTTGCGAAAAAGCCCCCCAAGGACAACACGCTCCCTCGCCTCCTGCCCCGAGGTTAGAAAATGATCCAGACCAAAGACAATGACCCGCAGCCCCTGCTCCACCTGCGGCAGTTCCAATAGCCGCTCCCAAGAGGACAGCATCTCCTCCGTCTGAGCAATCCCGGCAATGAGGTCGCTGACAAAGCGCTCCTTCGCCACCCGGATACTCTCTGAGACTTTCTGCTCCAGTTCACGGGTCTGATCCTTAATGGCATTCATCTTCTCCAGTGCCACCCGCAGGGAAGCCAGACGGCTTGCGACCTCCTCCAGTTTAAGCGGTTTCAAAACATAAGCTTGTGCCCCCACATCAATCGCGTCGCGGACAAACTCAAATTCGTTATATCCGCTAATCATCAGCACTTGCAGCTGAGGATACATCCGCTTGGCATGCGCTACCAGCTCTATCCCGCTCATTTCCGGCATGGATACATCCGAGATCAGCACATCAAAAGCCGTCTCCTTAAGCAGCTCCAGCGCCTCCTCACCCGATTCACAGGTCATAGGTTGCTCGTACCCAAGACTGTCCCATTCTATATAACGGACTAGACCATAGACATTGGACGGTTCATCATCCACAATTAGTACCTTCAGCATGTTACACTTCCCCTCCCAGACTCATTGGTTCGGCACAAGCCGGGAACTTGATCTTCACCAGCGTCCACTCGCCTGCTTCACTCTCGACCTCAAATGACGCTTCCCCGCCAAAATAAAGACTGAGCCGCTCCTTAATATTGGCTGTCCCGAAGCCGTTGCTTCTATTTTTACTCACCGTTCGTCCCTTCCGGACATCCTCCAGCTCCTCTGGCGGGATTCCTTTCCCGTTGTCAAAGACGGTGAGCACAATATTCTCCTGTTCATACCGTACAGAAATAATAATCAGAGCCTCTTTCTTACGGGTAATGGAACCGTGTTGATAACAATTCTCTACAATCGGCTGCAAAATCGTCTTGACGGTAAAATAACGAAGAGCCTCATCGTCTATCTCCCATTCTACCTGCACCCGGTCCGGATAACGAAGCTGCTGAATTTCCATATAAGCCTGAACATGCTGAAGTTCTTCTGCAATCGGCACTACGCTGATGTTATTATTGAGCGTTAGCCGGTAAAAGACGGTGAGCGCGTCGATAATCCGAAGCTGTTCTTCATCCTGCAAATCCAGTGCCCGCCAGCGAAGCAATCCCAGCGAGTTATAGACAAAGTGAGGATTAATCTGCGCCTGCAGCGCCTTGAAGGCTTGCTCCTTCTCCATTACGCCAGCCATGCGGATATCCTGCACCAGCTTGCCCAGCCGGCCGGACATGGAATTGAAGATATTCTCCAGTTCGCCCAGCTCATCATGCCCGGAGCTTCGCACCATGACTTCAAATTCGCCGCGGGACAGATCGCTCATCCGGTTGCCCAGCCTGCGAATGCGCAGCACGATGTTCTTGATAATAGTCAGCATCAGGAAAATGGACAGGAGCAGGAAGAAGGCCATAATACTGATCATTAGAATCAGCACTGTCCAATTCTGGCCGTCGACAAATTTTGCATGAATGACAGCAACAACCTGCCAGCCTGAAGATAGCGGCTTACTGATCACGAGCGCTTTGGTTTCATGCGGATTGTAGACGTTGGCATTCGCCAGTTTATCTGCCTTCCCTCCGGCCGCTTCATCCGGCAGCATGCGGTTCCCGATGACTTCGCGGTTTGTCCCCGCCAGAATCTGACGAGAGCTATCGACCACATACAGGCTCCCGTTGTCGTTAAACGGCTGCCCTAGCAGATCACCGAAGACTGCATCATAATTCAACAGGATATAGACCGCACCCAAAATATTGCCCGTTGGGCTGATAATTTTACGGGAAAGGACGATCTGCTCCGGGTTGCCGGGAACACTGGCCCAATGCAGCGAATCCGGGGAGTGTACCACCTCTTCGAACCAGGATTGTTCATCCCGTCCGGCTAGAGGACGGCCCTCCGGGCGCCACAGCAGCTGTCCGTCCTGCACCAGTGTGTCATTGGTGTGATAGATACGGAAATCCGCGATTCCCGGCAAATATTTGCTTGTAACCAGAAACGTCCGATCCACATAGTTAACCGTATCCACAATATCCGCCCGGTCAGTGTACTCCCGCCCCAGCCGGGACACAAGTTCACCATCGGTAGCGGTGCGGACAGCTAACAGGTCATAGCTCTGTTTGCCAAAATCCACATTGCGCGCCGTCTGCCGGACTGCCTCATCAACCGTAGCCAGAAAGCTGTTATGAAAGCTTTGAATGACCAGATAAATGGCACCGCTACCAAGCAGCAGCGTCGGAATCAGCAGAATCAGAATATACATAGATAAAATTTTGCCGTACAGATCCATCCCTTGCGTGAACCCGATAATCCTGCGCTCCAACCATTGTCTCAAGAAAGTTCCTCCTCCCGCTATCCCCTCATGTATAAAACCGTCTTAAAACAGGAATAAACGGGAGCCCTTCCCCCAAAAAAGGAAGGTCCCCGTTCTTCGATGTCCTGACAGGAGCCGCCGTCATCCGGCGGTGCTGCATATTACTTGTTTGCCTGTGCTTGCAGTTCCTCATGCCATTCATTCTTTAGCTCGCTCCAGTGTGCGCGCTTCTCCAAGGCACTCTGGAATTCTGTCCAGGCCTGTTCGAACCCGGCCTCATCCTTAGCCATGATCAGCTTAGCCTTATATTCCTTGCGTACGTTTTCCAGCTCCGGCAGATACTTTTCCCAAAGACCGCCCGGTTTAGCTTTAACCATATCATAGTCCTCGGCCACACGGGCACCGCCCATTTTACCGATACTTTCGGTGAATTCGATCGTCTTGAGTCTGCCCTTAGGATCGGTTACGCCGTAGTTCCACCAAGGATACCATTTGTTGCTGTAAGAAGAGGTCGCATATAGCTCCGGTGTCGTACTTGCTTTCTTGGCAGAGTCTCCAGAATCATGCAGCTCTTTGTACTTGGCATCTGTGTATGTCCATTTACCCAGCGGCTGATCTACCCAATCCCAGAACACTCCGGCTGGTCCTTCGTTCGCTACTTGCTGCTGCTCAGGTTTCTGCTGCAATGTGTAATCAAAGAAGGACAGGATTGCATCCAGATTCTTGGTGTTTTTGTTGATGTATACATCATTTGCTGGATAAGGATTGATAATTTGATTCGCGCCGACATGCGGAGCACCCGGAACTTTCGGGTAAGGAATGACATCATAGAACCACGCCGGTTCGGTTGGGCCATCCAATGTTTCCCACAGGGAAGCGTCCATGTTGAAGAATCCGCCTACGTTCATAGCTACCCGACCCGTTTTGTTCTTCTCCTTGTAGCGTTCCTTCTTATCCGTAATCGCTTCAGGATCAAGCAGGTTCTCTCTGTACATTTTGTTCATCCATTGGTATGCCGCTTTGTACTCCGGGTTGTCATAGATGAATTCGTAATCGTTACCCTTCTTCTCTACAGGAATTACACCGCCTGCCGAGCTGACGGTCACACCGAAGGTACTGAGAACAACGTTCTCGTCATTGGCATCAGACATGAAGCTGAGCGGAAGCAGATTTTTGCCGGATGCATCCTTCTGACCTGCTGCCAGCTTCAGATACTTCTCCACACCATCAATCGTTTTCAGATCATCTTTGGTCATGCCTACCTTCTCCAGCACGTCGCTGCGGACGAACCAGCCCAAGGAAGCCCAGCCCGGCCAAGGGTCTTTAGGATCTTGATCGAACCAGGTCGGGATCGACCAGATGTGACCGTCGGCATCCTTCATTTTATCCAGATATACTTTAGGGATGGCTGCCAGACTTGGATATTTATCCGGCATATCGAAATATTGCTCGAGCGGAAGAACGCTCTTCGAACGAATCATGGCATTGGTCACCACATCGCCGCGAGAGAAAATGGCTGCATCCTCAAAACCGCCGGTGTTCAGCTTCAGATTTAACTGAGTCATAGCATCACCCTGCGTAGACTCCAATTGAACGTTGATACCCGGCTCTTTCTCTCTCCAATACTTCTGTACCATGCTGTCATTGTTGACAGTCGCCGACCAGCCGAGCCAAAGCTTGAATGTCTTGGAACCGCTGGCGCCTTCATCTGTGCCAGATGTACCTGCAGCGCCTGAGCATGCGGACAGTACGGAAACTAGCATGGCAGTACTGAGTACCGCCGCCCCTTTATTTCTCCAGCCACGTAGATTCACTATTTATCCCCCTCATGGATAACAGATTGGTATATTGTTGTTGCCTCATACCCACTAATACAAGAGTTGCCTCATCCCTTGACGGAACCGATGAGAACCCCTTTGACAAAATACTTTTGCAGGAACGGATACACACAGAGAATTGGAATTGCACTCACCATTACGGTAGCCATCTTAATGGACATCAGCGTGACGTTGGAGAGCATCGTTCCCCGTGCCAGTGCTTCCTGGTTATTGTTGGAGCCCAGCACTGTCGAGATATCCTGAGCGGACAAGAGCTGCTGCAGGAACGTCTGCACCGGAATGAGATTCTGATCACTGACATAGAATGCGCCGGCAAACCAGTCATTCCAATGACCTACTGCGGTAAATAATCCAATGGCCGCCAGCATAGGCTTCGAAAGCGGCAGCACGACTACAAACAAAATCCGCAGCGGATTCGCGCCGTCGATCTCAGCGGACTCTATTAGCGCCTCGGGAATGCCCTGAATGAATTTCATCATAACGAACATGTTCCAAGCCGAGAAGGCCGACGGAATAATATATACCCAGAAGGAATTCAGCAGAGACAGATTGTTCAGCTGAATGTACAGCGGAATCAATCCGCCGCTAAAGAGCATCGTGAGCAGAACGTAAGCAAGAATCTGCTTTCTGAATGGCAGCAACCGGTAAGATATGCCGAACGCCATCAGGAGCGTCACCGCAAGTCCGATCAGCGTCCCCAGCAACGTCCGGGCAATCGTGATCAGGTAAGCATGGCGGATTACAACGTTGCCAAGGACAATTTCATAATTGTACAGTGTGAACTCCCGCGGCCATAGATACACCCCGCCCTTGGCAGCATCGCTACCGACGTTGAGGGAGACTGCCAGCATATACAGGAACGGATAGATAACTGTTACACAGAGCAGGGACAGTAGAACAATAATGATTATCTGAGCTGTTTTATCTCTTAACGAAGTCTTCATCTCTCTACCACAGCCCTTCCCCATTGAATTTGCGGGCCAGCTGATTCGTAACGAGTACCAGAATCAAGCTGATCACTGAAGATAACAGGCCGATCGCAGTAGCCATTCCAAAGTAGCCCTGCTGCAAGCCGCTGCGTAAAATATACGTATCCAGCACATCCGCAACCGGCTGGTTGGCCGGGTTCATCAGCGGATAGATCTGATCCATACCCACTGCGATCAAGCTCGGCATGCTGAGGATCAGTACAATCGCAATGGTCGGCATCATACCCGGCAGCGTGATATGGCGAATCTGAGCGAGTCTGCCTGCGCCTTCCACCTTCGCCGCTTCATAGAGCTGCGGGTCAATCGTCGTGATTGCTGCGAGATACAGAATCGTATTCCAGCCCACTTCTTTCCACAAGCCGCTGGCTACAATCATCGGACGGAACCACTGGGTCGAGCCGAGGAAGAAGACCGGATCTCCACCCATATTGACGATCAGCTGGTTGACAAGGCCGCCATCCAGGGTCAGTAGGGATTGAAGGATATAAGCCACCACGATCCATGAGAAGAAGTGGGGCAGATAACTGACGGATTGTACGAACCGCTTGAAGGCGTTATTTCTAACTTCATTAATGAGCAATGCCAGTATGATCGGTGCAGGGAACCCGAATATAAATTTGAGCAGAGCGATCCAAATCGTATTTTTCACTACAATCCAGAATTGGTCATCCTGCAAGAAAGAAAAGTTCTCCAGCCCTACCCAAGGGCTGTTCCAGATCGTCCCCCCGATATGGAAATCCTTGAAGGCGACTTGAATGCCGGCCATCGGAATATAACTGAATAGAAACAACAGCACTACAGCCGGCAGAATCATTACATATTGCCAGCGGTATTTAGAGAGTCTTGCAAGCATTTCATCACCTCTTTCAGCACGTTAATCATCTTGTAATGTCATTATAGTGCCGTGCTGTAAGCGTATCCATATAACAACGATTGGATTTTTGTCGTTTTGATTGGAACTTGATGGCTGAAAGAAAGTGTATCAGCTAAAGCGTTTCATTTCTTGTAGTAGATTCGCTCAGAGAATGTACTATTTTAACATCGGTATGAAGGACAGCAAAAAAATAACCCGTAAGCACGTCGCCTCAGCAGAGGTTCGTCTTACGGGTTATTTTTTAATTAAGGAACTGGGCTAATTATTTTCCGCCCCATAGCTTCATACGTTCTTCATGCTTCTGGTTGATAATCTCTTCTACTTTCTCATCGCCAGCCTTTTTCATATCCTCAAGCATCTTGTCGAATGTGGCATTGGCTTCAGCTTCAGTAGGAGAAATAATTACTCTCGTAGTGCTTTGTTCCATAATATCTTTAACCTTCTGAGCTGTCAGTGCTTCAGGTGTTCCGCCATCAGGAGTCAGGTTATCATATTCCGCTGTATCCCAAACGGAATCCCCAAGGTTCTTGATCGCCATTTCATCTACTTCGTTGCGTTGGAATTTAACCGGCATATCGTATGGCTGACCATTTGGATCTAGACCATTCTTGATGAACCACAGCCATTTGCGAACGCCGCTCTTCTTCACGGTATCATCCCAATTGTCTTTGAAGCTTTGCAAGAATGCAGGGTCCGGTTCTCTTTTGCCATCTACCACCGTGTAGTTGGTTCCTTCTTGGCCCCACAGCAGCAAATGCTGACCTTCATCACTTGACAGGAAGTTGAACAGTTTCATCGTTTCTTCTGGGTGCTTGTTATTCTTCGTGATAGCGATTGCATCCCATCCAAGCGAGCTTCTTGGTCCAAATGTCGTTTGGGCAGGATCTGTACCTGGTGCGACAACCTTGTAAGGGAAGAGTTGGTTATCTACACCGCCATCCTTCTTCAAAGCTCCATTACCATTACCTGGATCCCAATAAGCGCCTGGTGAGGAGAATACTGCGCCAGTAGCCAGCTTTTGAATCCATGTTTGCGTTTTACTAATAGCAAATTCTTTCTCGATCAGACCTTCTCTATACAATCGGTTCACATAGAGCAGCATCTCACGATACTTAGGATCCTTCACATCATACTGCAATTTCCCATTGTTATCGTAGTAGGTTTTCAGGCCCCACATGCCTTTGAACGTTCCAAGATTGGCGCCCATATTCTCACCGTTCATTGTCATAGGAACGGATTCTTTTCCATCAATAGTTTTGTGTTTCGCTTTAAAATCTTTCAATATTGTTTCCAGATCGTCAGTGGTGAGTGGCGTAGAACCATCTGCCTTATCCGGAGCCAACTCCGAAAGCAGATTTTTTCTCATCAACATCCCGAAGACAGGATCACTATCCAGTCCATACCAGTTCGCCAAATAATAGTTTTGGCCGTCTTTATAGCGTGTTTTAGTCAATGTATCGCCATACATTTCTTTCACATCAGAACCATATTTCTCAATCAACTCATCGAGCGGTACGAATGCTCCGCTTGTAATGTACTTATCGAGTGAAGCATCCCCACGGCTCATTACCACTACGTCCGGGTAGTCACCACTGGCGAGCATCAAGCTCAGCTTCTCTGTAGGGTTTCCGGTAGGTTGTTGTATAGAGAGCGAAATGCCAGTCTTTTTAGTAATTTCCTGTGCTACAGCATCAGTAAAGGGCTCTCCCTTTGTATTAGAATCAAACCAGGTTAGTGTGATCGGCTCTTCTTTTTTATTGTCTCCGGCCGTTTGGTTTGTATTGTCTTTTCCGTCGTTTGAACCACATCCCGCCAGTAAACCAGCAGCTAGTGCAGCCGTAATACCCACGCTCATCCATCTGTTTTTCTTTATCATTGACACCCTAATTCCTCCCATTGAATAAGTTACTTTACATGTCGTTCAAGCAACCAAGCAAGTCTGTCACCTCACCCCCCTTCAGGGCCGCCAGCCGGACAAGTCTTCTCCAGCTGGCGTTCGGTTTTATTTAACCATATTAACTCTTAACGGCACCCAAAGTCATACCCTTGACGAAGTACTTTTGCAGGAATGGATATACAAGCACGATAGGCAAGGTCGCAACCATCGTCGCTGCCATCCGGATCGTATCGCTTGAGACAGCATTCCGCTTGGCCGAGTTGGCTAGCATCTGCGTCTGTGACACCATACTTCCCGTCTGGAACTGACTTAATATTTTAACAAGTACGGCTTGCAAGGTCTTCAGGTCTGAGCTGTAGGTGAACGCATAGGAGTCAAACCAGGAATTCCAATGTCCAATGGCCTGGAAGAGTCCGACGGTTGCAAGTACAGGTGTTGTCAGCGGCAGGACAATCCGGAAGAAAATCGTCAAATCGTTCGCTCCGTCTACCTTTGCTGACTCTTCAATCTCATAAGGCAACCCCTCCATAAAGGTCCGTACGATAATCATATAGAAGACGTTCATCAAGCTCGGCAGAATGAATACGGAGAATGTATCAATCATGTTCAGCGCTTTCAGAACCATATAATAAGGAATCAGACCACCGGCAAAATACATCGTGAAGACGAAGTAAAGGTTCCATCCTTTGCGCCCTACCAAATTCCGGCGGCTTAGCGGATAAGCCAGCATCGTAATGACGAGGACTGACAGCGGTGCACCGATTATAGTCCGTTTTACGGTTACCCAGAGACCGTTCATGATCTCACTGTCTTTCAATATCTGATTGTAGCTGTCCAGCGTCCACGCTCTTGGCCATAAGTAGACGCCTCCTCTTACCGTATCCTCCGCGCTATTTAATGAAAGAACGAGAATGTTCCAAAAAGGCAGGAATGTAACTAGCAATACAATTGTGAGAATGAGGTACACAAAGAATTTAAAGATATGATCTCCGAATCTACTTGAAACCATCGCAAGCGCTCCTCTCCTGTTTTATTTAGAACAACGCCTGGTCGTTCACTTTTCTGGAAATGTTATTCACAATCACTACGAGAATAAAGGCGACGACTGATTTAAACATCCCTACGGCAGCCCCGTAAGAGAACATGCTGTTCTGTAGTCCATATTTATAAGCATAAATATCAATAACTTCGGAATATTCAAGGACTGTATTATTTTGCAGCAGGTATTGCTGTTCGAAACCTGCGTTCAGAATGCCACCGACTGCGAGAATTCCCAGAATTACAATGGTTGGGCGCAGGGCTGGCAGCGTAATATGCCACATTTGGCGGAACCGGCTGGCTCCATCCACTCTTGCTGCTTCGTAAAGCTCCGGGTTAATCGCCGAAATCGCTGCAAGATACATAATTGCGCTGAAACCCATTTCTTTCCACATGTTAGATAAGGCGATAATCCACCAGAACAACGGTCCATTCTGTAGGAAGGCCACCGGTTCTTTGACCACTCCCAGCATAACCAGGAAGTTGTTAAGCATTCCATCGGAGGCAAGCAGTGTAATTACAATGTTCGCTGCGATAACCCAGGAGATAAAATGCGGCAGATAAGAAACCGTCTGTGTAAAACGCTTGAAGAATCCTTGTTTGGCTTCATTCAGCATCAATGCAAGTATGATTGGAGCAGGAAATCCGAATAACAGCGTCAGCAAGCTTGTTGCAAGCGTATTCCGCATTACCCGATAGAAATCTCCTGTACTAAAGAAATATTCAAACCACTTTAAGCCAACAAATTCAGCACCGAAGAACTGGTGTAAAAACGATCCTCCACCCGGCTGATAATTCGTAAATGCCATATACAATCCAAACATAGGACCGTAAGAAAACAGCAATGTCGCAATAAAGGCAGGGAACATAAGGACAAATAACCACTTTTGTTCTTTTAGTCTGTACCACAGACCGTTGCCCCTGACTGTTTTGATAGCGCTTGCTTTATACATCAAATACCCTCCCTTTCTCTTTACACAGCATGCCTAGCCATCTCTTGGCTTTACTTCTCTCCTCCTTATCTTAAGGCCGCCACAGGTTCCTTTCTATACTTGAATCCTCCGAAAGATACCGCTTTTTAAAGATGTTTTGCCGCAAACTATTGTTGGATTTCGATATTCAGTCTGCTATGATAAACTTGGCAAACTTGTCTTTGTGAGTCAGGGAAAATATGTATAGCACTACCTGTTAGACATTACGGCACACCAAATACTCCTTAGAGAAAGGGCTTCTTCGATGCGTCAGTTTTATAAAAAATACTTCTATATGCCTTTCCTAGATCTAAGCTTTCGTTCCAAGCTGTTCCTGGTGTTTGTCCTGGTCACCATTGTTCCAATGATGCTGTTAGCCTACATATCATTCGAGCTGACAAAGTCCAAGCTCACGGATCAAATCTATATCAATATGATGAATTCAACCGCCCAGATCACCAAGAATCTGGAGAACAAGCTGGATAGTTATGAACATATTTCAGCTTCTATTTATTTGGATAATAGACTGGCCAGTTATCTCACAAGCGAATATCAGGATGACCCTTCTTACCTGGATGTCTACAAATACATTGCCAATCGAATTGACACGGTGATGGCTGCCTACCCTGATTTTGATAGCGTATTCATTTATTCAAATAATGCATCGCTACCCAAAGACAACTACTATATCAAACCGGTTACACCGGAAGTTGAAAAGACAGAATTGTTCAAACAGCTGCAGCATACTTACGGGAACATTGTTCATTTGTCCACGCCGCAAACCCAGGATAGTCCCGCCATGTTCACACTGGCCAGACAACTGAATAATAACCGCAACCAATATCCTTACGGAATTCTTGTCTTCAGTATTTCCGAATCGGTCATTTACTCCTTAATGGAGAAAGAGGCCGGTGGAGGCGGGAAAGACATTTTTATCATCAATAATGACGGTGTGATCCTGTCTTCTGCTGACAAACAGCTGTTGAACACTAGCCTGCCGCAGCTGCTGGACCATAAGTTTGATGAGGCGTCATCAGGCAGATTCGATACCACGTACAACGGGGTCAAGGCTTTTGCCGTCTACAATACGCTCAAAAACGGCTGGAAGACGGTATCTATCTTTCCTTATGACAGCATCATCAAGGATGCTCGCTCATTATCGCAAATTATCATCAAAATCTCACTGGCCTTTATTGGTGTGGCTCTGCTGCTTATTTATATCACTGCGTCACTGTTCAGCAAACGCATCCGCATGTTAATCCGTATGATCCGGCGTATTGAGCGAGGCGATTTCAATACGAGCAAGGATGAGCAACTTGGCAATGATGAGATTGGACAGCTGCATTTTGCCTTCCGGCAAATGACGAACCGCCTGAAAAGCCTCATCACCGAGGTGTACCAGAAGGAACTGCTGGGGAAGGAAGCGGAGCTGGATCTGCTGCAAGCGCAGATTAACCCTCATTTCCTGTACAATACCTTGGGGTCCATTTCCTCCTTGGCTATTAAGCATCAGGATCAGCGGATTCAGGATATGGTCCTGAATTTGGCCAAGTTCTACCGCATCTCTCTCAATAAAGGGAAGAGTATTCTGACGATCAATGAAGAAATTAGGCTGACGCAAAGCTACAATGCCATTCAGTTGATACGCTTCAAAGGACAACTGAACATTACCTACACGATTGATGAAGCCATTCTGCCCTACTCTACGGTGAAGCTGACCTTGCAGCCTTTTATTGAAAACGCGGTCATTCATGCCGTGTGGAATCAGGAGAGCCCGCTGAATATTCACATCAAAGGGATCATCGAGGACAACGACATTATCCTGTCCGTGATCGATGACGGCATGGGAATGAAGCCGGAGAAGCTACAAACACTGCTGGAGGACAAACCCGGACGGGGCTATGGCATTTCGAACGTAGATCGGCGGATCAAACTGAAATTCGGGGAGCGTTACGGTGTAAAAGTGTATAGTCGGCTGGGCATAGGGACCACAGTCCAGATCCGTCTGCCGCAAAAGGTAATGTTGTAGTGGGGGCGTAGCATTTGCTAATGGACTCAGATGACCCTATGGGTAGGCTGTCTGATCGAAATGCGAGGTTCTGAAGTAAATAGCGGCACTGGAGTCCGTAACATGCCCAAAACCCGGTTGGATTGCACATAACGGCTGTACAGTCCGTTACACTCCTTGCGTAGGTTTGACCTATGATGAGCAATTGACCAGAAACAAAAAGCAGCAAGTCTCCAAAACAGAGACTTGCTGCTTTTTCACATCTTGGTACTGGATTAACGATCTTCAACCCTTACTTCACAATCAAGTTGTAGATAACCTGAGCCGCTTCGGCCCGGGATGCGATTCCTTTAGGCGCGAATTGTCCTTGGTTCTGGCCTTTAATCAGCCCAAGGCTGGCTGCTTCGTTAACAGAAGCGGTTGCCCAAGAGGACACTTGGTTCAAATCCGTGAACGCTGCATCAGAAGCAGCAGCAGACACTTTACCATGCTTCAGTTCATAGGCCTTCATCGTCATCACCGTGATTTCTTCACGGGTGATCACTGCGCCCGGCTCGAACTTGTCTGCACCTCTGCCACTGACGATGCCAGCCTTGTAAGCAATAGAAATCGGCTCCGCATACCAAGTATTCGGTGCAACGTCAGCAAAGCTTGCTTCACTCGTTTCATTAAGCCCAAGGGTATGAACCAGCATGGATGTGAACTCAGCACGCGTAACTGCGCGTCCCGGTTCAAACTTGTCACCGCTGGTGCCTTGAACAAGCAGCTTCGCTGCTAACTCCTTGATAACAGAGCTAGCCCAATGACTGGCCGAAACATCGGTGAACGTCCGGTTCAGTTCCAGCACGGCATATTTGCTAAAATGGCTGATCTTAGCCGTCAAGACGCCATCAGCATAATCTGCTTGAATATATTCAAGCTTGCCGTTATCGGCAATATAGTAGATGCCTCCACGCGAAGCATTGAACCCTTCCGCTGCAGTCAGGCTCAGCGTAATTGGTTGATCAAACGTGGAGAGTGTTTGTGTTGCACCTGCTTTTGAAGTGATCGACAGGCTAAATTCATAGATATCACCCTTGAGCGCTACATCCGCATGAGTGGTTTCCGCAGCAGCGGAGATTGCTTCGTTGGCTTTGCTGCCAAGCGGCACCATCTTCAGGGAGATCGAGCTGTCTGCCCGCTGATCAGCAGGCAGCTTGTTCTGTAGTACATGAATCAGATCCGCAGGCACTTGGAGCGAGAGCTTACCGGATTTCACTTCCAGCGTGTGATTTCCGAGTTGAAGAATCGCCGCAGGGGATAGCTGTATTTCTTGTGTATCTCCCTTGATGTCCACTACTGCTTTATTACCTGCACTGTCCACTTTCAGCATATCTGGTGTGATGCTCACCGTTCTAGCGGCATTAGATGGATCAACAATGCTGCCTGGGGTGCTGCTGCCGGTATTGCTATTGTTTCCGTTGTTACCGTTATTGCCAGGATTCACTGGTACATCTGGATTACCTGGGGTACCCGGATTCTCGGGATTTCCTGGATTTCCTGGATTTTCAGGGTTCCCAGGGTTCTCCGGATTACCTGGATTTTCTGTGGTGGCAGCTTTGACTGTAATCTCAGCCGTTGCCTTAAATCCACCGTCCACGGTCTTTACAGTAATCGTCGTCTTGCCAGCTGCAACAGCGGTTACCGTACCGTTCTCTACAGTAGCTACTGCAGCATTACCTGAAGACCAGGTTACCGATTTATTCGTTGCCACTTCCGGGTTCACCGTTGCAACCAGCTTGCCGGTTTCGCCAACGGTCAGTGTAAGCTCGGTCTTATCCAGAGCTACGCCTGTTACCGGCTTCGGACTTGCTGTCAATTTGACCAGTTTAGACTCTGCCGGTTGCAAAGTCCATGCCAGGGAACCGGTTACGGACGAAGTCTCTCCCGTCCAAAGATCTTGCATCGTGTAGGATTCAGAAGCATCCAGTCCAGCGCGGGCAAAATCAACCGTTTTGTTGGCTGAATTATTAGCACTGTAGTTGAATACAGCCAGGTAATAATCGTTGCCGTCCTTCAGTACAAAGCTATCTGCGGCATTGGCATTCGTATTGCCTTCCAGCGGCTTGAAGGCTTTTCCTTTCAAAGCCACTTCAAGAACGTCCGTGTTGTTGTACAAAGCCGTCATGTATTCCTGCGCTTTAGTATCATTCACATCATCACTATCCAACATCACCGTTCCGGCGATGACGCCGGAGTTCACGCGGCTGCGGGCTTCAGTCAAGCTGTTAGCACGGCTTAGTGCCAAATGATCCGGGTCTGTGTACGGATAGATCGTTCCATTTTGCCAGAAGCCGTAGGTCAATGAATTCAGCATGTATTCTGTCTCATTGATCCTGCCGAAGGTGTCACAGGAAATCCGTCTGCTGTGCGCATATTGGCTTGGGAAAATTGGCGCGATAGATTCGCTGATGAACATTTTTCCATCCAGACGGTCTTTCACATAACGCATTCCTTCATTATAAGCCTGAATCCCTGTGGTCACATTCGGATCATAGTGTTGACCTTCCAGTGCGCCATGAGTCAGGAAATCCAATTTGATAAAAGTAAATCCAAGATCCTTGAACTTATCCAGGAAATAATTCATGCGCAGTTTCGTACCTGGATGTGTCACATCGAGGGCATAAGCCCCGTCCAGCGTCGGCAGCGGGTTACCCTCAGCATCCCTAAGGACGATATCGCCATACGTATACTGACCGTTGGTGCCATCTACTGTCTGACTCATATTGTCGCCCCAGTATACAAACGGTCCCCAATAAATACCTGCATGCTGCCCATTGCCTTTAATAACAGAGACAACGCTTTCAAGCTGCTGATCACTCAGATTATCCCAGTAAGAATCCATATTGATGAATACATTGCCGTTATTGTTGAAGTCCTTCAGATTCTCTTTAAAATAATTGGAGACATCCACTACGTCTTGGTACGACAATGAGCTTTCATAAGCTCCCCAGCTGTTCCAGCCGACCGGTACGCCTTGCGGCAATTCCGGATTCAGCTCCAACGGAGGCGTGATGATCGCATTGGCTTTGCCGTATTCTTCAAGTCCAGTACGGTAATCGCTGAATCCACCCACCATAACCAGCGGCGAGGATAGCTCCGTACCTGTCAGGCTGCCGTGTGGCTGGGTGTCGCGGGTAACATCACTTGCTGCACCACCATACACCGCAAGTTCATTAAGCCGGTTGGAAGAGCCTTTCCAGTCAATGCCTGTCTTCCAATTGTCATGCGTAACAGAACCGATGATCAGCCCATTACGAGTCGCATTGTTAAAAATAGCTGTCATCTCATAGCTGGTATCTGCCCGATTCATCGTTTGAGATTTGTAACGAATCCAGGCATCGTTGTCAAAAGGCACGGTCAGCACACGGTTATCCGCGCTGGCGCCAATATCTACACCACCTGTACGTTTCAACGTAATCGGTGACATATAATTGCTCTTGATTGCCGTATCACTGGCTGCATCCAGGCGGGTCAAGAAGTATGTTCTGTCCTCATAGAATTTGTAGACTTGCTTCAATGTCGGCTTGCCTGCCGAGGTATGAACAAATGTCAGCTCTACCCCTTTGCCAAACCCATCCTGAATCTCTACTGGCGCTCCAGCGCTTGCATGATTCTCGTAGCTTTTGGTCTCCACAAGCTCATCGCCGAGCTTAATGCTGCCGTAGATTCCTTTTAGCTTCTGTCCATCAGCCCAGCTGTAACCAGCATATCCGTTCTTGGTATTATAGGATACTTGATATTGTCCATTGGATACCAGCAGGCCGTAAGTATAATCGGTTACCGTAATCGCCCCGTAGCTGTGTGTATCGCCCGGTGTTCCCAGGTCACCCTCTTCTTCACCGGGATTTCCCGGCTCTGAGCCCATCGCAGGCTCTACAATAATGCGGTCCAGATCCGGTGCATACCAGTTACCGTCCGAGAATGTGATCGTATTCTCACCCTCAGTTAGCGGCAGTGTAATATCATAGGTGCCAACCGTATCCCAGTCTGCTGTCTTCGGCAGCTCGTAGTATTGCTCAGTGCCCCCATTAGCGCTGACATAGAAGCTGCGTGGGTCGCCCGAAATGTA
Organism: Paenibacillus sp. NPDC057934; assembly: GCF_042887565.1. Taxonomy (NCBI): domain Bacteria; kingdom Bacillati; phylum Bacillota; class Bacilli; order Caryophanales; family Paenibacillaceae; genus Paenibacillus; species Paenibacillus sp. NPDC057934. The sequence goes on along the minus strand of NZ_JBHVPB010000003.1, from coordinate 441,880 downwards.
GGCTACAGTGATCTTATAATCACCGGTCATCGGAGCTATAATCTTTTTGAAGATTAGAGAGCTGCCTCCATTCAGGTAGCCTACCTTTTTACCGCCGGAAGCATTGGGGCTGTCGGACACACGGGCTTCGCCAGTCAATTCATTGACCGGAGATTCCGCTTCATAGCTGATCGTATAAGGAATCACTTCGATCTTATCCATATCCGGAGAATACCAGTCATGGTCTGAGAAAGTGATCGTATTCGTACCCGTTTGTAGAATCACTTCCACATCATAAGTGCCTATCGTGTTCCAGCTTGCCGTCTTCGGCAAATCAATCAGCTCATCGGGTCCATTATTCACCTGCATATACACAGGCCGTTGGTCGCCCGAAATATATGAAATGCGGATCAAATAGGTTCCGTCAGCCGGTGCATTAACATTAGTGAATGTCAAGGAGCTATCCTTGTACAGACCCGTTACTTTCTTACCATTAGAGCTGACGCTGCTGTCTTCCACCTTGGCATTGCCTGTAATAATATTCTCAGGCGCTTCAGCCTCAATGACTACACCACGCAGGTTCTTCTTCCAGTCGCCTTCATGACCTTCCCCCGGATTGCTATTGTCGATCCCGTGAATCACGATCTTGTCGATGTCTGGAGAATACCAGTCGTTATCATCGATCAAGATGGTATTGGCTCCCGCGTTCAAGGGAAGCGTTACATCGTAGGTGCCCACGGTCTCCCAGTTCGCCGTCTTAGGTGGTTCTTCGAACTGCTTGTTGCCACCGTTGGCACTGATATAGAATGGGCGCGGATCGCCAGAAATATAGTACACTGTAATTTTATAATTTCCGGTCTCGCTTACCGTTACATTATTGAACTGCAAGGAACTGCCTTGATAGATACCCCCGACCTTCTTGCCGCCGGAAGCTGTAGTGAGATCCGATATAGAAGCGTTGCCAGTCAACGTATTCCCTGCTGCCTCAGCCTCATAGGTGTTCGTATCATCAGCATATGCCGTCCTCGCGAACTGTCCGCTACCGGTAACCACCAGGCAGATCATGATGAAGAGCAGAACTCCTTTTTCCATTACCTGTCCAAGCATAACATCCCTCCGTTTGGTGTTGTATAGGTAGTGCTTTCTTGCTGCCAATTCTTCTGTTGTTTCACTGTAATACTCGGGCCATGTTGCTCAAATCAAGTGATACAAAGGAATCCAAGCGCCGGAAAATACGATCCACTCATTAATGATATCGCTTCCACAACAAAGCGTTGCAGCACCCTGACAGATCAATAGCCAACGCACATCTGTCCAACTATCCGCAGGGAAATAACGTCTGCTGTCCCCGTGTGCAGCTACACGCATTTCTGTAATCGCTTTCGTAAAAGAGCTATCCAATGCTTTCTTCTCCTTTCTTTCTTCGTCTGCCAATCCTGAAAGCGCTGTCGAAATTATAGAAACTGAAAGATTCCCTTTGATTGGCACTGATGATTTCAGCCCGTCTCTTGCACTATGTTTTGAATACATGCCTAATTGTAAAAAGCCGACGGTGAATTATCTATACCGTAATCTTACTATTCATAGAGGAAAGCGTCTTTCATTCATCATTCTGTGGAGAATAGCGTCTTCCGTACTGACACGGTCAAATACTTTTCCTGTATTCGTTCGGTGTAACTCCCTGGTTCTTCAGAAATAGAGAAATAAAATAGGATGTACTTTCATAGCCTACTCTCTGGGCGATATCCTGAATCTTGAGTGAGCCGTCCGACAGCAATTCTTTGGCCTTATCGAGCCGTATGCGGGTCAAATAATCGTGGATCGTCATACCAGTCTTATCTTTAAAAATGGAGCGTAAATAATTCGGCGACAAATAGACCTGATCAGACAGGCTATTGATCGTAATCGGCTGATCATAATTCTGATCAATCATCGTCCGAACCTTGTGGATCAGCTTTGCATTTTTGTCCATAAAACGCTCGCCCAGCAAGCTCACTGCATTCTCGGCAGTCCCTAAAATCAGATCCTCAATCTCATTCAGGGTCAGCGCATTATAGATAGAATGGTATAATTCCGCCCGCTTAAAACCCTCGGGAACAGGCTCGTGCAGTTGCTCTAGCAGCTCATCCACGAGATCAATAGACCAGTCACAGATGATTTTCCTCTTAATTCTCAGCGTTGCCAATCCTTCAATATGCCGGTGCAGATTCTGCGCGGCCTGCTCGAATTCCAGCCGGTTAATGGCGTCAAACCACTCTTTTCTGGCAAAAGGTGGTACATGTTCGCTGTAGAACTGGTTACAAACGGCATTGGCATGAATAATCGTACCTGTACCTTCATAGAATCGCTCATTCAAAATCACACGCATCTCCTCATAGAGAGGTTGGATATGAATCAATTCAGCATCCTTGCCGCCGACAGCAGCTGTCACCGTGAAATCCAGCGTACCTCGAATGGCTTCGGCTAAGTCTTCCCATGCATAATGACCCGGTTGCTCCGACGCTTCCATAAACACGCCTATCTCCCCTTCCTTATAGGGAACAAAGACAACCTCCAGGTTCTTCGCCTTGAAAAAGTGGTCCAGAAAAGACACCAGTCGGCCCATGCAGTCCTCCAGACTCTGCCCCCCCTCAGCCTCCTTGGGATCAATGCTGAACAACGCCAGTGCATAGCGGTTACTCTCCGGCAAGCGGGTTAGTTTGCTAAAGCTAGATGCCAGATTGGCGGCGCGTTCTGCGTTTTTCTCATAGGAAAGCTCCTTGAAAATGTTGGCTTTGGCTGCTTCCATCGAACGTTTCTTCATCCGTACTTCCTCACAGCGCTGTTTCACCTTTTCGATAACGCTTACAATCTCATTTAAATCAAGCGGTTTCAATAAATATCCGACAGCACCTACGTTGAGGGCCGATTTTACATAATGAAATTCATCATGCCCAGTCAGGAACATCACTTGCATCCCTTCATAGCATTCATGTATATTTTTAGCCAGTTCAATTCCGTTCATAATTGGCATTTGAACATCCGTAAGCACAATATCCGGCTGCGTGGCCTCAATCTTCTCCAGAGCCTCCCGGCCATTGCCTGCTGTTCCGACGACGTAGATGCCCATCTCTTCCCAGCGAATATAATCTCTCATCATCTCGAGTCCCAGTTCTTCATCATCTACAAGAAAAATACTGTACATCGAAGTCCCCTCCTCCTTGTTGTCTGCTCTTTCTCTATTATATGCTTTTCCCTCACACCAACCATGGTACTTATAAATGAAAGTCATTTTCAAGCATAAATTGTTAAATTGGAGTGTTTCAACATGCACTTCACACATAAAAAAATAGTGGTGCAGGAAGTTAAATCCTACGCCACCATCTATATTTTGTCTACTGCCATCCGAATTATTTTTGCACAGCCGTCATCTTAATGTCATCAAAATACAATGTGGTCAGTCCCTCAAATCCGGAATCCACACCGATCAACAGGTACAATTGTCCTTTAGCATTACTCTTCACTGTGGCACTGTAGCTAAAATCTACACGTTGGAATCCTTCCTTCGCCGAGTCCGGCTTCGTGATATTGCCCAAGACCTTCACATCCTTGCCGCCTACACTCTGGTTACCCTTATCCACATTCATCCGGTACATGGAATCCTTACCCGGAGTTGGAATCGCTAAGGGCTCTTTATCGAGAATGCCAACCTTTACAATAACACTTTCACCTGGAGCACCGCCAATTCCGGCCATGCCACCCGCTTGATCGGTATACATACCGAATTGCAGCTTTACTTCATAGGTCGTATTCGGCACAAAGCCGTCCACGTTGCGGGAAAGATACATGAACAGATCATCACTACGGTTATGTCCCTGAAGCTTGAGGGCGTAGTTGGTCAGGTTCTTTTCAGCAGCCGGCAGAAGCGCTCTGACATGCTCGAGCTCATAGATACTCTTATCATAATTTACCGGGAGATCCGCGAAGCCCCCTTTCCAGCCCTCATTATCCTTATTAAAAGAATAGCTGACCATTCTTGTGGCAGGGATAGCATTCTTGGCTGTCAACGTAATGGTACGGGTGGAAGGCACCCAGTATAATTTCACTCCCGCAAGCTCGGCGAGGCTTCTGGCCGGTACGAACAAGCTTCCCTTTACCATCTTCGCCTGCTGGGGGAGCTTAACCTTTTCCCCTTTTCCATTGATCGCAATATTGCTATTGGCTTTAAAGGTAATCTTTCCAAATGAACCCGATAGCGAAGCCGAATGGCTTCCCTGGTTCCAGCTCATCGCTGTGCCAAAAGACTCAGCCAAGGGGCGAAGCGGAACCATAGAGGTATTATGGAGTTGATAGGGAGACACCGCTAAGGGATGCTTGCCTGTGTTATTCGTATATGTGGCCCGATTCAATTGAAATTGGATCGAGTCCGGCAAAGCCGCCGCATGGGACAGCGGGGCTTGAATTAGAGTTGCAGCGGCAGTGGCAACGATTAGTCCGGATAAAGCTAGTTTTTTGTTGAACATGAGGAATGCACCATCCTTTACATGATGCACTCCTAAACGTGAGTTCGGGTCAAAAAGTTGCAACTGTGAATGAAGTGAGCGGGACAAGCCTATGATTTTATTTTTGCTGCTGCATAGCTGGTCATGAGATGAGTAGCAGTCTGCAATGTGGCAAAAGAAAAACGTACCCGAGGGTACGTTCAGTCATGCTTATGTTTTTAGAAAATAGCTAGTGTGAATTTAATAATCTAACGTCCTGGATGGTCAGGAGAAATTCTTGGTCCACACTTCACTGGAATATTCGCCTGAGCCCAAGTTCGAGCTTAAGAGGGCTTTGATAACAGGAAAATATACCGTTAATTGTTTCTTTTCACCTTATTTATCATCAATAAAGGGAATTTCTCCCGTTAAAAACCTCTTTTATCCGTTCTGTGGCCTAGTCATGAGGTAATTAACAGGATATTTTCCAGTTATATTTAGAAAAGAAGAGCATTTAATCAAAATAACAGGAATTATTCCCGTTATTCCAATGCCTATCGAGAGAAGTTGAGCTTTTCAGCGCATTTGTCACCTGAATGAGTGGAATCCTTGTGAACCAAGAGTTCATTTTGCACCTTAAGATACAAGAAATCGATTATTGTGGCGCCGAAATCATTTTCCAAATTACGTTGTGTTTTCAAATGCGTTTTATATAGCTAGTATATGTTTACTTCAGTTGTTCAAGGTTAAGATCACAACTATGCGACGGTGAGACAACCCTTACAGCACTTCCAACCGGGCATTAAATCTGTATCTTCCGCCTCTTTCGGCCTGGAAAGTAGTTCTTTGATCACCCCAGCGCACCGTTACCGTTCCTGATGTAAACGTGTGAACCACGGCTTCAGTCAGTTGGCCGCTCTCCCAGACAATGTCGACCTCGGCATTACCTTTGGCCCGCAGCCCGCTTACTTCCCCTGTACTCCATGCTTCTGGCAGTGCCGGCAGCAGATGAATCTCATCCGCATGGCTTTGCAGCAGCATTTCCGCAATGACAGCCGTCCCGCCGAAATTCCCGTCGATCACGAAGATGTTATTCTCCGCTCCGGCAATACCGGATTTGGAGTAGGTGAATAGATTATCGAAGCATAAACCTCCGATCAAGTGGGAGATATGCTTGTAGGCTTTCTCCCCGTCATGCAATCTGGCAAAGCCCAGACCGAACAAGGCCGCGGTGAATTCCACATCCTCCAGCTCATCTTGAACCATCCGGTTCTCCAGCGTCACTCTTACTGCCGCACTGAGTTCCGGTGTCCGGTCCGGTGTGATTTGACTTGCGGGATACAGTGCGAATAGATGAGACAGGTGCCGGTGTTCCGGCTGAGCCTCCTCATAATCCTCCAGCCACTCCTGCAGCTGACCCTTCTTACCGATCTGCAGCGGCGGTAAGATGGCGATAGCTTCCTCCAGCTTCCGCTGCAGTTCTACGTCCCGATTCAGCAGTGTAGCCGACTTCAGGCAGAATTCGAAAAGCTCGCGGACCAGAATCTGATCCATGGTCGACCCCATAGATAACTGCTGCGCACCCTCACCAGAATCACCAGGATAGAAAGCATTCTCCGGTGAATTGGAAGGGCCAGTCACCAGCCAGCCGTATTTGGGATGCACAGTCATGTAGTCCAAGTAGAAAGCTGCCGCCTCTTTGAGTACCGGATAAGCTTGGGTTTCGAGGAAAACCCGATCCTGGCTGTATTCATAATGCTCGATGAGATGTGTCGCGATCCAAAGTCCGCCAGTGACGTTGAGTCCCCATGAGGTCTCCCAGCCTGGAAGCGTAAAACCCCAGACATTAGAAAATACGTGTGCGACCCAGCCTTCACTACCGTATAAATTACGGGCCGTAGATCTTCCCGCCTGAGCCAGATCTTCAACATAGCGCATCAACGGAAGATGGCTGTCCCCCAGATTCGTGACCTCTGTCGGGTAGTAATTCATCTGGGTGTTGACATCCAGGTGATAATCACAGCTCCAGCCCATTCGGCAGGCTTCACCATCGTTCCAGATGCCCTGAAGATGCAGCGGCAACGGTGAATCTCCACGTGAACCGGCGATTGTCAGGTAACGTCCATACTGCAGGAACAAGGCAAATAATTGCGGATCTTCTGTCCCGCCTTGAGCCAGCAATTGAATACGCTGATCGGTAGGGAGACTAGCCTTGTCAGAGGTCCCCAGTCTGATATTTACCTTGCCATACTGCTGGTTGTAATCGACGATATGATCCTCTCTCAGCTGGGCATAGTCTTTGTCCAAAGCCTGCTTTATGATAGTAGCGCTTTCCAGTTTCCAATCCTCGCCGGTCCGGCGATAATCGGTGCTGACAGCAAAGTAGATTATGGCCTCATCCGCTCCGGCCACCGTCAATTGGCCGTCCCCGCTCTGAATCGTACCGCCAGTAATGACTACCTTGACACAGCCCTGAGCCCAGACGCCGCATGCACCATTGCTGTGCACTTTTTCCGTGGCCTGTCCTTTGAATTCCAGGGTGGTGGCGTCCGAGGCTACGGCCTTGAACGACTCTGACCCTCCCTCCAAATGGAGCGTGAAGGATACCTCACCTGGGGCCTCACTCCAAATTCGTGAGGCCACCAGATCATCGGCATGGGTAGCGAAGACCTCACGGTGCAGCGTGATTCCATTGCCCTTAGCCACCGCTCCGGCCACCGCACTTCTCAAATCCAGCTCGCGTCGGAAGACTCCGGTTTCCCCTGATTGTGACGCCTGATCTGTAAATTCAATTACCACCTCGCATAGACCGAGGTTTGTACCGAAATTCCGCTTCTTCGGCTGCAAATGCTGCTTGGCCAGAGAATCGCCAGCTTCATAATCTCCGGCGAAGAAATGCTGCCGCATCTCTTCCAGTGCAGCTTTCCCGCTTCCAGGAAGAAGCTCTGGATCGGCCTGACCAGACCAATAGGTGACCTCGCTCATGCTCCATACCTCACGGTGCGGAGCGGCTATAACAACAGCTCCTATTCTCCCGTTCCCAAGCGGCAGGCCTTGAGACCAGCCCGTTGCAGAGTTCGAGTACCATAGTTTAAAATCGCTCATATTTTAATCTCCTGTCTATAATATAATCTGTACAATTGCGTGTAGCTCCAGCACCGGTAGCTCTATGATCGCCCGGGTTCCATCCCATTTCCAGGCCAGCTCCCGGTTCTCGGGTTGCAGCAGGACTTTCCTTGGCTTCGTAGGAGCCGCTACGTGGAAGGAAATGCCCTGGACCGGCATAATCTCTTCATTATGAACCACATACCCTGGGCGCTTCTGCGCGAAATAATTCAGGAAATGCACCAGAAGCTCCTCGCCGGAATCCGTGCGGCGAGCATTCAAGACCATCTCAACATGAAGTGGCTTTTGCACTTCGATGGTTCGAGCCGCCCGAGGGTAAATATCATTTAGGCAAATATCCAGCCATTCCCTGATCAGGCGATGTCCTTCAAGGTAATACAGCGCAAACAGATCACCGTTCAAGTACATAACGCTGCCTTGCCCATAGCTGTGCAGCGTCACCGCTGGTGCCGCCACTGTATTCCCGGCAGGTGCAGCACCCACTGTAGTATAATGCCGCCAGTCTGAACGCCGTTTTCGGCTATCTGCCCAGACCTCTTCCACCGGCTCCAGTAGCTGGGCTAACGGCTCTGCTCCCTCCAGCTCAGTGTGGAGCGCCGTGCCCCAGGCCTGCAACCGGATCTGGCCGAACGCCAGCTTGCCGGCAAGTTCATCCCCGGCCTGCCAATAATGCAGCGGGGCGGGAAGCTCCGCACCACGTGTCAGACCCAGCAGTCCAGCGAAAAGATCGCCCCCGCGTCTGCGCCCCTGCTCATCCCACAGGCCCGATCTGCCTGTAACGATCAGTCTGCCACCGTTCTCGACATAAGTCTCCAAAGCAGCAATTGTAGCGGCCTCCATGAGACATTGATCCGGCACGATAACCAGTGCCTGACGGTCCAGCTGCTCCCTTAATGTCGCTTCGTCATAGATGAGATGCTGAATGCCCATCTCAACCAGAAACTGCGATGCGCCGTCCACTCGGTCCATTCGCGATTTGGGCAGCGCACCCCAGTGCTTGTCGCGTCCCCATTCTGCTCCAGCCATCGGCCCAAGCAGCTGGGATGGCAGGCTGGCCAGCACTGCCACCTCCGGCACGATATGGGTGCCTGTAGCATAAGGCTCCCGTTCCTTCATAAATTCATGAACGGCCCCTAATTCCCGGTACACCGCAGGCTCCAGCCGCCCGTCCGGATAAGGCTGATCCGCGAAGAAACCTCTCGCCCCCATGGCCAGAATTGTAGCCATTTCCAGTTTCCAGTCGGTGGTCGGGCGTATTTGCCACTCACCCCAGCCGTGAAACCGCTCGTTCATATAGTCATAAGTCAGCCCTGTGGTTGCCTGATAACGCCCTTCCTTACTGAAAATCATCTCATGATTGGCCCCGAAATGGACCGGATCACAAGAAAGCCAGTCCAGCCCCAGCTCCTTCGGTGTTAGCCAACGCACAAACTTGCCGCCCTCCATTAGCGGAAGGCCGTAGAAATATTTGCCGAGGTTATTCTCAGCCACCAAAGTCTCCGGTGAAACCTCCTTCACAGCGGTGACCAGCTTACGCACATAATGAAAGATCTGTCCCCGCCGCCACAGGCGCCATTGCAGCCAGTCCGGGCTATTCAACTCTTCGCTAGGATCAGGCATTGGTCCCAGTGGCAGCTCTCTGCCCGTATCTTCAAGGAACTGCTTGCGGCAGTTCTCACAGTAGCAAGGGTATTCCACGGTCCAGCTGCCGCCATCAATCCAGACAGCATCCGGCTCGTGACGTGTTACGGCTTCCTTCAGGAGCGGAAGATAATACTCATCCAGGAAACCAGAAGAGATACAAGCCTGCGAAGCTTCATGCTGAAGCCAAGCCCCTCTCGCCAGAGTGCCATCCTCTAGAACGCGCAGCCATTCCGGATGATCCTTTTGCAGATGCACGCTTGTGAACGCATTCAAGTATAAGATCGTGCGGAGGCCAGCCTCTTTAAGCGCATGTGACATCAGGCCCGTATAATCATTCTGCAGTCCAGGATGCGCCGGGGCGATATCCGAAGGGTAAAAGGTATGTCCATAGTGGTCGTAAGCGAAGAATTCAACCGCCTCAATGCCGGCTTCCTTGAACATTGCCACCTGCCGCCTTGCCTCTTCCTCTGTAAACCCGCCTGCTACAGCTTTCATCCATTCCGGCTGGTGGTAGTCCAGGTGCAGCTTGCGGAAGGTGTTATTTATCCAATGATTCATTGTTTTCACCTCTGTATACAAGATTGTGCGCTTAGCATTATGTTGTTAATTACTCCGCTATTCCATAGATAGAATAAGGGGTACGGTGGTCGAAATCATGCCTCTAGCTTCAGCTTTTTCCCCTCTATCAAGTTTCCTTCTTCAACTTACATACATGGTATTCTTCAGTTCATTTCGTGTCATTATAACCATACCGGTTCATTGCATTTATAGTATCATCGAGACGATCCGCTGTCTTTGCCCGCTGGTTCATTCATTTGACGATTTGTACGCTTACTTGTATGCTGCAATAGAGACCAGGTCGATGAGACCGGAAAGTGAAGGCACAGCATGAACAAACTGTCCGCAATCACGCCTTATGTTGGCGAAACCATGACTTATCAGTATGATGGCAGCAGTAATGAAAATCTGCGGGTCTGCAATGTATATGCATTCCATTTATTTATGGGAGGCCCTGGTGAGATGGAGATTGACGGAAGGCGTTATCCGATCGAACGGGGAACACTGATTTTCCTCCGTCCGGGCCAACCCCATGCCTTCCATATCTCTCCCTCTAACCCGCTCTCCTCCTACAATTTTTATTTCGATTTATGGGACAACCGGTCTCCGATGTCTGATAACCATTCGTTTATCTATGCCCCTGAACCCTTAAGCTTTGAAAAAAAAGCGCTACAGGCGGCCTGCCCCGAGCTGGATCAGCTCCCCAGCGTGTTCCAACTGGCGACTCATCCCATGCTCAATGACAATCTGGTGATGATTGCGAAGACGTTCAACGATGCGCAGTTTTACCGGAGCGAGGCTGTCAACAGTTATCTGTACGCCTGGATATTGAGCTGGTACAATGCGCTGCACTTGCATCAGCCAAGCGATTACCGTATTGTCCGGTTGCTGGAATACCTGAACGCCCATCCCGAACGTGGTGAGTCCATTGAGGACTGGGCCAAGATGTGTGGACTCAAGCGAACCTATTTCCATGAACTATTCCAGCGCGAGACCGGGGTAACCCCGCGCGCCTATCATCACAATCTGGTTATGCGGCGCGCTGCAGGCCTTCTGCTGGAAAGTGAACTAAGCGTGACCGCGATCGCCGAGAAGCTAGGCTATCCCTCAATCCATCCCTTCTCCAGGCACTTCAGTGCCAGTTACGGGGTGAATCCGACCCAATATCGCCTGAATCCGCGAAGCCGGATTCGAATGTAGGCCACAGGCGGGCAATAGAAAAAAACGCGCTGTCCGCAAGAGGCGGAAGCGCGTTTTTTTCTATTTTTTATATAACCGCTTAGCGGTTCTACTTGTCTTGGTGAGGCATCATCACTATTCTATCTTGGCTCTCATGTTGTCTTGGCCACCAGCATGTGATCATTTTCAGTCTGCTTTTACCGTCAATTTAAAGATTTTGGATTCCGCTGGCTCCAGATTCAGCGTCAGAACACCCGCTGCTTCTCCTTGTGAACTTTCCCACAGATCTTGAAGGCTATAACGCGCCGTGCCATCCAGTCCGGCACGTTCCAGAGAGATGGATTTATGTGCAGCTTGTGCAGCATCGAAGTTGAAGACCGCCAGATAGAAGGCATTCTCTTCTGTAGCCTCTAGCACAAACACGTCAGAGGCGTTCTTGCCAAGGTCGCCTTCCACAGGACGGAAGGTCTGTCCTAAGCGAGCTACATGCATGATCTCTTTGTTGCCCAGCCATTCTCTTGCCCGTGCGGCAGCCTCCTCTTTGCGGAAGTCATCCCCCATCAGCAGTACTGTACCAGCGATGACCGACGCAGTCAGGCGGCTTCGGCCTTCATGCCAGCCGGTAGCTTCCTGGTTAAAACTCTTGTACAGTACGGAATGGTCGGGATCATTGTAACGGTACAAGGTGTTACTCATCCACCAGCCGTGTGTCAGCGAATTCAGCAAATACTCGGTATCCTGCAGTGTGCCGAAGACGTCACAGGATACGCGGCGGCTGTGTGCAAACGCATAAGGGAACAGCGGAGCAATAGACAAATTAATGAAGAACGGCCGGCCGATGACTTCCGGCGAGAGCTTGTTCTGCAAGTAAGTCATGCCGTAATGGTAAGCCGCAATTCCGGTTGTGATCTCCGGATTGTGATGCTGTCCTTCCAGCGCACCATGTGCCAGGAAATCCAGCTTGATGTACTCGAACCCTTCCGAGATGAATTTGTTCGTGAACCAGTCGATTCTTTGCAGGTTTCCGGGATGTGTAGGGTCAATAGCCAGACCGCCGTCAACATCCGGCAAAATCTCGCCCTCACTGTCGCGCAGCAGAATATCTCCGTAAGTGTATTTACCGTCTGTCCCTTCAACAGGCTGCCCGAATTGCGCCGGACTTCCCCAGAAGGCGAATGGCGTCCAGTATGTTCCTGGTCTGTGGCCGTTCTGCCGTACACGCTCCAGTGCATCCTTCATTTCTTCCGGGGTAAAGTTGTCCCAGAAAGCATCGAAGTTGATATACACAGTGTCCTCGCTTTGGAAGCCGAGCGGCTGCACTTCATTTTTCAAAAAATCACTGGTTGATGTGTACAAGTCATAATCCAACTCGGCCATCGCTGCCGACCAGCTGTTCCAACCTACAGGAACGCCGCCTTCCCATGGGAGCTGGGCTTCGATCCAGGTGTTGGCCCGGCCATAGGCTTCAAGACCTTCCCGGTAGTCATCGTAGAAGCCGATAAATACGAGCGGGGATTCCACTCTCTTTCCCTTCACATAACCGTGCGCTTGACTATCGCGGGTCAGCTCACTCACCGCACCGCCGTAAAGATCAAGCTCTTCGATCCCGCCGATCTTTTCACTTTTGATACGGATACCCGTCTTCCACACCTTGTGGCTGATGGAACCCATAATAATTCCCCGGCGGCTGTCTGCCGCGAACAAGGCCGTTGCCTCATAGCTCTCGATATCCACCGGTGGCTTTACAACCGTATAGCGAACCCATTTGTCATTGTCAAACGGCACACGCAGGATGCTTAGTTCCTCTGGCTGTCCCGCTGCTCCGCCTACAGTCACCTCTTTGGTCTGCACAACGGCCAGGCGGTTGGTCTTCAGCTCTTCATCACTTACAATTACACTTTGCACAAGGACAAACGGTGAAGATTCATAAATATAGAAATGCTGCTCCAACTGTGGCAGCAAGGATGTTTCGTGCAGGATTACCAGATGAATGCCTTTTCCAAAGCCTTCACGGACAACCTCTTCCTGTGACTTCAATTGGTGGCTCTGATAATGTTCCGTGTTATATTCCCGGCCCTGCCAGCGGAATGCGCTGCGGATTCCCTTCACATGTGAGGTGCTATTCTCGAGGCTAGCTTCACCTTTTTCGAGATTGATCTCCAGACTTACATGACCGTTTGTCACCCGAATCAGAGTTTCATTCTGTTGTTCTACTTGCACTTGTACAGATGTATCGCTAGTTAGCATAAAATGCCTCCTTAATGTTGCTTACTGTTCCTTGAGTAGAACAAGCACTGTTCTCACCCAAGTCTGCCCTCATTATAAAGACAGAATAAAGCGTTTACCATGCAACGATCTTCCGATCCATATCGCGATTTAACACATCTTGATCCGCTGTTCTGTACATCCTCTGTAGTGCTGAATTTCTGCCATAAAATCGTCACACGACGGGTGTAAAAAAACAGCGGCGGGAATCCATCTTTCGGGTTCCTGCCGCTGTCCTCGTAACCTCGCTGACTAAGTCTATGCTGCCCGCCTAGGGTCAGCTTATAGGTCTAGTGCTGTCCGCGATGGGTCAGTTTATAGATCTCTCCTGCTTCCGTAGCGAACCTTACGGTTCCCGCTGCGGAAGATTCAACTTTAACCGTGTTTCCACCTTCGGTGACTACCAACGAAGCCTCGCTGCGAATTACACAATCCGTACCCAGCAGGGAGACGATCGTAGCTTCCGCTAGCTGTCCATTCTCCCAGCGGATATCCACTTCAAAGCCGCCGCGCGCACGCAGACCCTCCACACTACCCTGCTGCCATTCGTCCGGCAAAGCTGGAAGCAGCTCCAGATATGGACGATGCGATTGCAGCAGCATCTCTGCAATGCCGGCAGACGCCGCGAAGTTGCCGTCAATCTGGAACGGCGGATGTGCGCCAAGCAGGTTGGCGTATACACCACCGTGGTTATACTGCTCTGATTCTCCGTCTTTCACCAGTCGCAGCATGTTTGAGAGCAGGCGCAAGGAACGGTTGCCGTCCCCGAAGCGGCCCCACAGGGCTACTCTCCAGCCCAGGCTCCAACCGGTGCTCTCATTGCCGCGCCGCTCCAGCGAGGTCTTCGCGGCAGTGAACAGTTCCGGTGTCTCCTCTTCCGACAGTTGACGTCCCGGATACACCCCGACCAGATGCGAAGTATGCCGGTGGTACGTGTCCTCATCCTCGAAGTCCTTCGACCATTCCTGCAGTTGGCCGTACTTGCCAACCTGAAGTGGCAACAGACGCTCACGGGCGCTCTCCAGTTCTTCTCTGAAGGCTTGATCCGTGCCTAGCTGCGTTGAAGCTTCGATGCAGTTAGTGAACAGTTCCCAGATTAGCGAGATGTCCATTGTGGAACCTGGGCTGACTGCGGCTACGCCTTCCGCTGTCCGGAATTTGTGCTCCGGGGAAGTCGAGGGCGAGGTCACCAGATGACCGCTGCCATCCTCAATGAGCCAGTCCAGCGCGAACAGGGCTGCTTCTTTCAGTACAGGATAGGCCGTACTGCGCAGGTACTCTTCATCTCCGCCAAAAGCATAATGCTCCCACAAATGCTGTGTCAGCCAGATGCCGCCCATTGGCCAGTAAGCCCAGCTCGGATCACCGTCGCCGAAGTCGCCTACCGGAGCGGTCTGTGCCCACAAATCGGCGTTGTGATGCGCGGTCCAGCCCCGTGTTCCGTAGTTGACCCGAGCGGTCTCGGCGCCATTCTTCGCCAAATTCCCGATCATCTCCAGTAATGGCTCATGACATTCCGCCAGATTGCAGATTTCAGCCGGCCAGTAGTTCATTTCCGTATTGATGTTCAGTGTATAGTTACTGCTCCATGGCGGACGGGTAAATGCATTCCAGATGCCCTGGAGATTCGCAGCTTGCGTGCCAGGGCGAGAGCTGGCAATCAGCAAGTAACGTCCATAATGAAAGAGCAGTTCTACAAGCCCCGGATCTTTGGCTGCATAAGTCGTAATCCGCTGTTCAGTGGACATATCCTCCGCTGCAAGCGACTTCCCAAGTGACAGCTTCACCCGGTCGAACAAGGAGCGATAATCCGCGACATGTGCTTCTCGCAGGCTCGGGTAAGACTTGTCTACCGCGCCCGCAAGATGGGACGCAGCAATCGCAGAGGCATCCTTCCCTTCTTTGCCCGGAATCTTATCATAGCCATTAAAGCCTGTAGCCGCGCTGAAATAGAACGTAGCCGCTGTCGCATCCAGCACATGAACGCCGCTGCCATCAACGGTTACCTTGCCATCCTCAGCTTTCACAGTAAGCTGCCCCTCAAAGGCCATCCCCTTGCTATAGCCTGGTTCGCCGTATCGGATAGGATTATCACTTGCAAAATAACTAGGATCAACATGCTCTGGCGCTGTTCCTGACAGGACAAGGCTGGCGCCCTGTGCATGAAGGCTATGCCGCAGCGGGCTGTCCAGCGTCGCGTGTACATTCAGTGCACCAGGTGCGCTGGCAGTCAGCCGCAGCACAAGCACCTGGTCCGGGTGCGAAGCGAACATTTCACGGGTATAAGTGACATTACCGATCTGGTATTCCACACGATGGACCGCATTCTCCACATCCAGCGTCCGCTTATAGGAACGATAAATACAGCCGTGATCAAAGCGGAGGAGCAGATCGCCAAAAGGTAGATAGGATTGCGTATATGGCCCCAGCATATTCCGGGTCTCCGCGTCGGCCTCTTCATAGCGACCTTCTTCTATTAGCTTTCGTACCTTAGGCAAAGCTTCCTTGGCGCCAGGATTGTTACCATCCTTTGGATATCCTGACCACAGCGTATCCTCGTTCAGACTGATCTTCTCCTGCTCCACACCACCGAAAATCATACCACCCAGACGACCGTTACCGATCGGCAGTCCTTCCGTCCACACATTTGCTGGCTTGTCATATTGAAGTTTCATGTGCTCTCTCCCCCACTATCAATCATTTAACAGCATGTTCGAACAGATCTCATTCAGCTGTGAGTGTATTATCCGCAATATCCACTCCGCTGCAAGCGGTTAAGACAATGACCTCATCAAGGCTGGACAGAGCGTCCCCGCCTTCGGTCACGATTTCATTGGATTGGAAAACCAGGCCGGATGTACTCTTCGCACTCAAGGCCAGCGTATCCTTCAACTCGAATCGGTTCCCTGTAATGGTAATCCCCTGGTGAACGGGAGCGTTCTCATCAACGTCCACGTTCTCCGGCGCAATGAAGATCACTGGATGTTCTCCATTGCCGCATTCCACAAAACGATTAGCGGTAATGGTCACATCCTCTACCTTGCCAGACTCATACCAGGACTCAGCATCCACTGCGATCAGAACCGCATTCATATGCATGCGCTCAAACGTATTGTTCGCGATCACCGCTTTACGGCGGCTTGTCACGAGTATGCCACGGGTCGGAACACGCGCGAAATGATTATTGATAACCTCAACCTCTGCGGTCCAGGTTACGTTCTCAATAACATCATGGCTGCCAATACCTTCTGGAGCTGGATCAGCCAAGGTTAATAGCAACTCGCGCGGATTTAGAGATTCCACAGCGACCACTTTCCCCTTCGCGTAGCTGATCAACGAACCAGAGCGGACAAATTCAATCTCATCGCCCGGGTGAAAGGCCAGGAATCCGTAGGTCTGGTGATGCATGAACCGAACCTTAACTACATTCGGTGCAAGTTGCTCTACAATTCTCAGATAGGTTCCGTGAACATTAACGGGATCATCATGGGAACCGGCAAAATAACCGTCCGCCACGGTAACTTTTCCCCGACAGCTGGACATATGGATGAAATCCGCAAAACCGGCGACAGTCCGTCCCGTTTCCGGTCGTGGCGACAAGTCCATCCGGCGGAAAGTGAGGTTTTCGCTGAACTGGCCTACAACCCCAAGTCCATGCAGAAAATGCAGCCCGACATCCGTGAAGGTAACATTGGAGCTTCCCGTAATGAAGACCCCAACTTGATCGCGAATCCCGTCACGGTTCTGCAGGACATGTCCTGAAACCACCTCTGGATGAAAATCAAAGTGCAGACGCAGCTTCATTGATTCCAGCTCTTCAACAGACGTCGCCTGTTCCAGCCAGTTATCCATCCGCCAGGTCGTATTGCGCACCGGATCATAGGTCTGCATCGGACCTTCCGTGAAGCTCCAGCCCTCACCGATCCAGACCAGCCGGCCGTCCCTGATCTCATAACGGGAATCAGGGTGAACCTCTGTATCGAAGGAATGTGTGCCGCTGCTGACAATGGTCATCTCTGTTACGGTAGGCCGGTAATAATCGGTATGCAGGTTACGGATCTCCACATTGGAGCAGCCGTCCAGCAGGATCATGGTCTGTTTGCCATGGAAAATAAACAGGGAGCCATTGCCCTCTAAAGTGAAGTTGTGCAGACCTTTCAGCAGAATACCAATGGTCTTGGTCACATCTGGATTTTCAGTCTCACTAGTCGTATTGGAGATATAATAGGGCGCTCTAGTAGCTTCATCAACGTAGAAATGATAGGTTCCTTTGGGACAGTCCAGCACAACAGCCCCGGAAATCTCGCCTGCCGCCTGGAGCGCAGTGGTCATGGCTGCCTGGGTGTCCAGCTCTGTATCCGGCTGTGCCCCGTAATCCGTCAAAGTGATGATGGTTGGCGTTGCAATGAAGTCTTGTTCTGCAGAATGAATGGGTCTCCCCGCCTCTCTATTCTTGTAACCGCTTAATAAGAGGCAGTATAATACCTCTTCACCAGATAATCAATTACTTAATATCTTCATAATGCGCAAACTAGTGCCCTTACTGGCTTCATCCTTCGTTCCGGTGATCCGTACCGTGACCTGCAGTTTCCCGCGCTGCTCCTGTAGAGGAAACATCGCCAGGATCGGTCTGTGCGCCAGCGGACACCACTCGTCGAACAGATTTACAGATGTAAAAGGGCTCCCGTTTACCGAATACTCAAAAATCCCGCTATCCGGTCCGTAAAGTAGCAACAGACCTACGCTTTGACCCGTAACGGTAAATGTGTACGCATCTTCCAGACTATCCGTATATAAATGCTCCGTTCCGAAACGCCAGTTCATCAGCGGATCTCCTGGCGACAACTCACGGAGTTCGAATCCATCTGTGTGAGTACCCGCACGAAAATCGAGCAAATTCCCGTATTCGTAATTCTTTACTTCCAGTGGAGACATAGTTCTTACATCGCCACGCTTCAATTCGGTACCGTCAGGAACAAGCGCCCTGTCCAAAAACTCGCGCAAGAAAAACGCATAGAGGGCATGGCCATCATCATTCGGATGGTATCCGTCCGGGGCCAGATCTGTCCATTCCATTTCACCGGTCTGCGTCTGTTCATAGACTCTGGCGGCAAAGTTGACGGACGGAAGATGATAATGCGCCGCCACTTCTTCATGGACGGCGATGTTAAACGGCTGACTGCCCGACAGATTCTTCTCTGCTGCCGTATACAGGAAACAGATATCGGTATCCGGCGACAGCCGCCCACATTGGCGGACAATACCTTCCATACCCCTGATCGATTCTTCCCGGTCACTGCCGTCATTGACACTAAACTCAACAAACAACAGATCAATTCTTCCGTGCCGCAGCACATGCTCCTGCAACCGGTGAGCCCCCAGTGTGGAAGTCGTGCCGCCCACTCCGGCATTGATGAAGTGGAACTCCTGATCTGCAAACCGTTCCTGCAGATACTTTCCGGTTAATGCTCTCCAGCTAGATGTGTCCGCATCCGAAGCCCCTGCTCCCTCTGTAATGGAACCGCCTAGAAAGGCAACGGTCACCGGCGCTTTTTCCGCAAGTCTTCCGCTGATACCGGGCAGTCCTCTGCGTGAAACCACAAATGAATGATTGCAATGTTTCTCGTCTGTCATGTCTCATCCTCCAACGATAAAACTTGTATCTCCCCTGAATATAAAGAAATCAGGTGCCGGGTCTATCATACAGCACCTGATTCTGATTTCAATATTTATTTCGGCGATACGTCATAAGCCTTTTGAAGAATTTCAAGGTAACGGTCAAGCTTCAGGTTCTGCAGACCTTTCACATAAGCGTCCCAATCCTTGTTCAGATCCTTGTTGCCAGTGATGAACTGCAGCTCGTTTTGCTCGATGTAGTTTCTAATGTTGGTTTGCAGCAAGCTGGCTTCATCAATTTCGCTTGGATCAATCCAGATGGACCAAATTGGGAACAATTCTTTAGGCTCATGACCTTGGTACAGCAAGGATGCGTCATACAATCTGCGCTCGTAACCGTCAGAAGCGAAGATGTCAGTACCTTGAACCCATGTATCACGGTACTCTTTTGGCATATAGAAGTGAGCCATACCGCTCCAGCCTGCGTTGCGTGGCGCTTCACCTTCAGCCAATGGAATGGATTTTACCATCGGTTTAACATCCTTACCGAGTGCCACATCGCCTTCAACCGGATCCGTCCAGTCGATGCCCTTCATGCCGCTTGCACCATTGGTTTGGCCTTCATCGGTGAACATGTAATCGACCATTTTGATCAGTGCGATTTGAGCTTCTTCACTTGCTTTGTTCGTGATTACAAATTTCGCGCCTGGAGATACTCCGCCCGCATCATGCGTAGCATAGGAAATGCCCTCAGGTCCAGTAATCGGAGGTACTGGGTTGTAGTGTGCCGAACGGGTATTGCCTGGATCGATGTTAATGAAGATCGCTGGGTGCATACCCGCACCTGCGCCCAAAATTTCTGCATCGGCGTTTTCACCAATTTTCTTGAACGCTTCGGCATTTTGTGTGAATGCGCCCGGATCAATCAGACCTTCGTCAAACAGAGATTTGATGTAAGTCAATCCTTCTTTCCACTCCGGTGTAACCGCTGCGGATTGCACTTTTCCATCCACCATATTCAGGTAGTTGCGATCATCATCATAGACAAAGGCGTTCATCAGGAAAGGAATAATACGTACACCGAACTCCTCGGTAGAACCACTCAGCGGTACTTCATCCGCTTTGCCATTGCCGTTAGGATCTTGTGTTTTAAAGGCCTTCAGAACATTCTTAAAGTCTTCTGTAGTCTTTGGCATTTCCAAATTCAGCTTTTTCAGCCATTCGGTATTGATCCACATTTTGCTTGGGTACGAACAATGGAAGCATTCCGTATAAGCTCCAAGTCCGTAAATATTACCGTCAGGTGCTGTATTAAGCGTTTTCAAATCTGGGTGTTTCTCTATAGCAGCTTTAATATTCGGAGCGTATTTCTCAATCAAATCATTCAGCGGAACCAAGACACCTTGCTTCCCGTATTTCAGAAGATCAGCCTGAGAGAACTGATCAATATAATGCGTAAGCAGGTAAGCATCCGGATAGTCACCACTCGCTAGCGAGATCTGACGTTTTTCCTTGGCACCATCGGAAGGATTGATCTGCCAGTCGAATTTGATGTTGAATTTCTCTTCCACAAGTTTCGTGAATTTATTGGTTGGAATATCAATGTTCGATTCCTGAACGGAGAACACACTAACTTTGACCGGCTTACCAGATGATTCAGAACCGGCGTTGCCCGTTGTGCTGGATGCGTTATCTGTATTTTTGTTGGCACATCCGCTAATAACAACCGTGAAAGCCATTACCATTGTTAGTAAAGTTATCATGCTCTTCTTCAAATCTGATCACTCCCTTTTGTAGTTTAGCAGGTGGTACGATAATTCCTTATGAGCGTAAAACTACGTGCATCCCCCCTTTCCATGTGCAGGAATTTAAGAATCAGCCCTTCACGGAACCGACTAGCATCCCCTGTACAAAATAACGCTGTACAAACGGATAGATGACAAGTACCGGAAGAGTAGCGACCACAATCAAAGAGTATTTCAACAGCTCGGAAAGCTGCTGCCGCTCAACCATTTTCGCTGCGTCCATGGCCCCGCCGGCACTGTTATTCTGAATGATGATACTTCGCAGGACTAGCTGTAGCGGGAACAAGTCAGCTGATTTCAGATAGATCAAGGCATCGAAATATGCATTCCATTGACCTACTGCATACATCAGGACCAGCACGGCGATAATCGGCTTCGATAACGGGAGTACCACGCTCCAGATAAACCGCATATCACTACAGCCATCAATTTCACTAGCTTCCATAAGCTCCTCGGGAATCGAGGATTGGAAGAACGAACGGGCGATAATCACTTGCCACACCCATATGGCGTTCGGAATCAGCAGCGCCCAGCGGGTGTCAATCAGATGCATCTGCTTTACGACCATATAGGTCGGAATCAGCCCGCCGCTGAAGATCATGGTAAAGGTGATAATCATCATCAGCGTGTTGCGGCCGAAAAAGCCTTTACGAGATAGCGGATAGGCAATCATAACCGTTAGAATCACGCTAATCAGCGTTCCCGCTGCGGTATAGAATATAGAGTTGCCATAACCGGTAAGGATTTCAGGTGTGCTGAACAAAACCTTGAAACCTTTGAAGGATATATCTACGGGCCAGAGCCAGACACGGCCGGAAGTAACGGCTGCCGGACTACTGATCGAACTGCTGAAAATAAAGATCAGCGGGTAAAGCACAGCGATAACTACGAGGCTGAGCACGACATAGATCGTGAACAGAAACGCTTTGTCGCCGGCCGATTCTTTAATTTTTTTCTGAACTGTTGCTGCCATAGGTGAGCTCCTTCCCTACCAGATGCTGTTCTTAGTAATTCTTTTCGCCAAACCGTTCACGGTAACTAAAAGGATCAGATTGATAAGTGAATTGAACAAACCAACCGCGGTTGCAAAGCTGTAGTTGGCATTCAACAGACCCACACGATACACATAGGTTGCTATGATCTCGGAATTGACTAGGTTAAGCGGATTCTGCAAGAGGTAGACTTTTTCAAAGCCGATCGCCATAACATTCCCTACATTCAGGATCAGAATGATGACGATGGTCGGTACAATTCCTGGCAGATCAACGTGACGGATTTTTTGAAAACGCGACGCTCCGTCAACTCTGGCTGCTTCATACAAGGTCGGGTCAATTCCCGCAAGCGCTGCCAAATATATGACTGCACTATACCCGGCAGTTTGCCAAATATCCGACCACACATAAATCGAACGGAACATCCCCGGTTCCCCCAGGAAGTTAACGGACTGTAGGCCGAAGAAGTTGAGCGCGATGTTGGCAAAGCCGAGCCGCGGTGCCAGGAACAGCATGATGATAGACACCATGACAACGGTTGAAATGAAATAAGGTGCAAACGACACGAGCTGCACGAATTTTTTGAACCTTCCTCCGCGAACCTCATTAATCATGAGGGCCAACAGAATCGGAATCGGGAATCCGGCGAGCAGCAGATAGCCGCTGAGTAAGAGCGTATTCTTGACCAATGTCCAGAACTGCGGATTCTCAAAGAATAAACGAAAATTTAGAAAACCAACCCAAGGACTTCCCCATATTCCCTTAATAACGTTGTAGTCCTTAAAGGCAAGGACCGCATTCATCATCGGGTAATACTTAAAGATGGCGAAGAACAGTAAGGGCGGAATGACCAGCAGATGCAACTGCCAGTGCTTCATAATACTCTTACGGGCATTGTACCAAAAGCCCGGTTTTTTGCTCTGCGGCAACGACGTACGGTTTAAAGCGATTTGTTTCTCCAGAACAATTCCCCCTATCCAACAGCCTCTGTTTTTTGTGATAGCGCTTTCTACGACTTGATCATAGTAGATTTAGATGTCCCCTGAATAGGTACAATTGCGCTTTTCAGCGTACAGATACCCCGTTTTTGGGGGCACAAAACAGCATAGGAACGGCCATTTTTCCGGGACTGTATCCCAAATGGGAGAAAAAAGGCTGCACTGTCCGAAACCGGACAACGCAGCCATGGGTCTTGAAGAGGTTCATTCATCAACACATTGTCTGTACGCACTTGGCGATATGCCAATTAACCGCTTGAAAGCCCGTCTGAAGGAGTGAGAGCTATTGTATCCAACCCGTGCAGCGATCTCGTCCACGGTATATCCACTCTCTTTTAACAAAATTACAGCCTGATCCATTCTGACTTTGACAAGATGGTCGGAGAAATTAACACCTGTGACCTCCTTGAACAATTGAGAGATATATTTTTCGGGTCTTTCCACTTGCTCAGCGACCCGGTACAAGGTCAGTTCCGAATCAGAGTACATCTCTGCCGTATACTCCTTGATCTGTTTAATGATCTGAATGTGTGTGTCCTTCTTCTTGTTGGCAATAAGCCCACAGAGTTCTTCCATAATTTCATAAAATTCAGACTGGATGCTCTCGAGCGTCTCCGAGGACCCGATGTCAATGACCCGCCGTTTGACACTTTCGATAGAAGCATATTCCGTAAAGGCTTTTTGATCCAACAGCTTAAGGAAGGTTCCCTTCATTTCCCCGACAAGCTGGTGCTTCATTTCAATGGATAGCTCACGCTGCTCCATGTTCTGTACGATGATCGCATGGACGATCCGTTTGGCCTCCTCTAGTTCTCCGGCTCGGATCGTACTGATCAGCCGCTGCTCCGAATCTAGCGGATAATAATAGGTCGTGTTCTCAGTTTGGGCCTCATTGTACCACATAATTCCTTTTTTATTCATGTAGACAGCGTATTCCAAGGCCTGATTGGCCTGATCAAAGGACAGGCTGACCTCAGTCACTGAGCTGAACAATTCGCCAAAGCCCGTCTGAATCGTAATGCGGTACTCATTAAACACATACTGCGCCAGATTCGCCATGGTGTGAGTAATATCCGCAATCTCATTCTCTTTACCCAATTCTTCATTCATAGAAAAGAACAAGGTGACTACTTTATCGGAGCCTATATCCGTCATCAGCACATCCACGCCGAGTTCAGATAAACCCTGCTTCACGAGCAGGCGGGAAGCATTCAGCTCATTCAGAATCTCCACGCTATCCATACCCGCATATCCGTTAATCTGGATGATTCCGGCATACCCTTTACCTTGTTGCAGATTGATATCCGCCTGCTGGGCAGCAGAAAGAATCTCATCCCGTGATTTGAATTCGCCGGCTATCAGCCTCTTCAGGAATGCATCCCTGACTAGCGGAAGCTGGCGGTTCAGCTCTGACTCCAGGAACTTGTTCTGGGTAATCATATCGGCGATGTTTCCGCTCAAAAAGTCAAATTCATTCTTGGGACCTGCTTCGTCCTTCCCAAACTGCTCTTTCATAACACTGAGCAGACGGTTAATCGGCGCGCTGTTACGATAAGCCAGCACCAGACCGACAATCAGGCCGATCAGTAGCGTGCCTCCCGTAATCAGCCACGTCATTTCCTTGATCTTGTTGGCATTCTCCATCAGAACCTGACGAGGGATACCTGCCCTGTACACCCATCCATTCGTGCTTGAACGGGTCGTGATCACCAAATCATCACCATAGAATTGGCTGACTTCGTTCTTGTCAAACGACGAATCAGACACCATTTTGACCATTTCAGGCTCACTGCTACCCTGCAGGACAATGGTCTGCCCTTCCGCATCGCTGATATGAACCCAGCCACCATACCGCTCCGTCAGACCGGAGAGCAGACTGGCAATAACTTTCTCGTCTATGATTACAACCGCAACAGCCGGTGAATCTTCATTGAAACTGTCCAGGGGCAATGATTGCATGTACGTTATCACTGAAGTTTGTATCCCTCTGCTGACAAAAGAACTCAGCGGTTTGATTTCACTCCGATGAGATTTCTCCAGTACTTCCTTACTCCATTCTTCCAACGGCAGATCGTTATAATGAAAATTGGCATAGTAATGATCGGGCCTATAGGTAGAACCCGGTGTCAAAATCACATTGTAATTGGACAGGTAGATATAATAATTTTGCAGAAAATCATTGGTCTGCCCGAAGGTCAGGACGTTCCGCATCGCTCTCCATATGCCGTAGACATTCGTCTCATTATCGCGCTCGTTCATCAGAACGTTCAATTCCTGGTTTACTGCAAGTTGTCTCGTAAAGCCTTCTACCTCCGCCATACGGCGCTCGAGAATATCCTGGCTCTTCTGAAGCTGGGTCACACTATTCTCAATCGAGATGGAACGTGTCACCGAAATCGACGTTAGATAAGACATATAGCCGCCAATGCTGGGTATAATCAAAATAACCACATAGGAGATTAGAAATTTGCGGAAGACACTAGAAAATTTAAGCATGATGGACCCCTCTCCTGGATGTGGCATTGATAGCGCTGTCATGATTATAGATTAAAACATTTTTCAGTATAGTCAAGTGTTCAACCTCATTCCGTCACGCTATGTACATTCGGAAATGTATAAAAAGCAGCGATATCCCGCTGCTATCACTGCTTTTTATCGGCAATCCCGAGTTCGGCTTTTTTGACGATTCAGTTCTCCTGATTACCGTTTTTCTCGTATCGAGTGGACCTTACAGGTACAAAACCAAATTCTTCTCTGAACCGATCCATAGCATATAATGACTTATAATTATGACCCGGGAAATGATAGTAATCCAGATTATAGGAATTTTCCAAAATATCACTTAACACCTCCGGCACGGGCAGATTGCTGGTTGCATCAGGCCCCACCAGATTCAAAGTCCGCACCCCCGGCCTAAGTGGAGCATGCAGTGCCGCGGCGATTCCCCGGACTACATCATCAGCATACACATGGGCCATGGTGATGAACGGGAGCGATGGCCGGGAGCCAGTTTCTAGAACAGGCGGAATCCAGTCTTCTGCCGCTACAGCACCGAGGCGTAAATTAATAAAGTCAGCCTCAGGATGAACACGGTGAAAATAGCGGGTCAGTTCCTCTACCATAGCTTTGCTGAGTCCGTAGGCATCAGTAGCCAGACATGGGTGCTCATCTGGAATAGGTAACTCCAGCGGAACAAAATCTTCATCCAGTCCACCCGCCACGGCAATGGAACTCGCAGTAATAAACTTCCGGCAGCCTCGATCCAATAGATATCTGAAGAGCCTCCTTGTGCCTAGAACATTAACCCCGAGTCCTTCCTCTTCACTACAGCCTCCAGTCACAGCCGCAAGATGAATCACGGCTTCAATGTCGTAAGCATCCAGTCCCTTCAAGTCCTCCATTACGTCAAAAGAACCCTGTACATAAGCCGCCGCTCCCTCCGGAGCTTTTCGTGACAGACAAATAACATCATGCTTATCCGCCAGGTGCTTGACCAAGGCTTTACCAATAAATCCACTGGCACCGGTAATCAAAATATTCATGCGGCTTCCCCTTTCATTAACGTCTCTATTCATTCAGCAAAAAGGGGCCCCAAAGGCCCCCCTTTTTCTAGTCCTGCTTGTAATTATTTTACCAACTGTTCTCCGCCTGTTGTTCCGGGTTTGGAGACATGATCACTCGACGCTTCTTCAATGTCACCAAACGCCCAGTGGGATGTCGGAACATCACTCCACTGTGGTTGCACAACGCCAGTGAGCGGGCCTCTGCCTAATACTCTATTGATGGCAACAACCGCTTCCGCGCGGGTCAGAATTGCACCAGGACGGAAAGTGCCGTCGGCATAACCATTCAGAATGCCTGCACTCTGAGCTTTCAAGATAGCTGCTTGTGCCCAATGGCCAGCAATGTCAGAGAATCCATGCCCCGCAGTTGCAGCTGTCTGGCTGAGAGCAGCAGCTAGAACTGCCAGCTCTGCCCGGGTCAACGGTTGATTCGGCTTAAATGTACCGTCTTGGTAGCCATTCATCAGACCCATCTTGGCAACCTTGGCAATAGCTTCCGCTGCCCAGTAGTCGGACTTGATATCACTGAATACGACATTTGGTCCAGCTGCTTCTTTCTGAGCAACACCTGCAAGAATCGTTGCCATTTCAGCACGGGTGATCTTGTTATCCGGTTTGAACAAACCGCCTGGATAACCTTTGATATACGCCGTGTGTTGAATGGACTTCGTATCGCCATCCCCTGTGCCCGGTGCCGGAGTGGCAGTAGGAGCAGGGGTTGCTGTTGGAGCTGGAGTAGCTGTAGGCTGATCTACTGAGGTAGACGGCCCACTTGGATTCGATGGTCCATTTGGATCAGTTGGTCCAGCAGGATCAGTTGGCACTGGGGTTGCGGTTGGCGCTGGTGATTCAGTCGGACCCACCGGTCCGCCATTATCTGCAGCAACAACCGTGAACTTCAACTGGTCTGTCAGCATGAGATCACCGGATTTTTTGACAGCTTTGAGCGTGTGTACGCCGCTGGCCAATCCCGAGATGCTGTAGATTTTCTGTTGAGTTTGACGGATCGGACTGTGAGCATTTACGGTTTGCACCAGCTCTCCGTCTACATATATATCTACTTCACCTTGCTCTGGTCCAACAGGTGTGATCAAGCTGATTCCAGTACCCTTGAAAGTATATTCAAAGGAATCACCATCCACCGCTGTATAATGCACATCATTGTGATAATCGCCCCCGAAGGTAAAGCTGAGGTTCAGTGTACCCACCGGTTGTGTAGCCAGATAAGATTTGTTCAGTGTAACATGGTTCCCGGTTAGCGTATAATCTGTTCCTGGAACTAGATTATATGATCCATTATTAATCCCGGTGAAGCTTTCCGCCTGTTGCAGCAACGTCACATCAATATCCGCTTGAGCGGAAGCTGACTTATCGAAGCCCGCCTGCACCGGATTAATCAAATTTGGAATTTCAACCTTCAGCATGTCTAGCAGCATGAATCGGCCTGATTTCTTCACGGCCTTGAGTGTGTGCATTCCATCCGGCAGATCAGAGATACTGTACAGAACCTGCTGAGCCAGCCGTCCATTACGGTAAGCACTGACAGTTTCCTTAAATTGACCGTCAATATAGATATCCATATCTCCCTGTGACTGATCTACTTCCGTGATCAGCTGAATTCCCGTTCCTCTGAAGGTGTATTCCAAAGAATCGCCGTTAGCCTCAGCGTAATGCACATCATCCTTGTAGTCACCCATCCCTCTTCCAGTGCTGCGCGACCAGGAGCCGTTGTACTTAATGCCAGGATCGTCGTTATTGATAAGCGCATAACGAATGCCTGTAGAATCGCTGATTCGAATAGTCAGCGGCTGCGGATCACCCGAACTAAAGATTACGTTCAGACTCGTTGTGCCAGCAGGCTGCAATGCGAGATACTCCTTTTTAATAGTAAGCTTATCGTTAACTACCGTATAATCGTCTGTACTGAGGGCCACGCCGTCATTTTCAATGCCGGTTAGCGTATTGCCGTTCAAGGACAATGAAACAGTGACATCCTTCTGTTGTTCCACAGCCTTGTCAAAGCTAGTCGATGCAGGATTAATCGTGCTGTTCTGTCCTCCCGCAGGTGTTTCTGTTGTCACTCTAAGCGCGTCGAGCAGCATATATTGGCCCGAACCTTTGACCACTTTTAGCGTATACGAACCGTTAACTAGACCCGACACACTGTACACAGCCTGCTGTACTTCTCTCGGTCCATTGTTATTAGCGCTTACAGTTTGTGGTGTGCCATTATCGAGGGTAACAATCATGTCTCCCAGATTGCTATCCTTCTCTGTCAGCACGTCAATGCCTGTACCCGTAAAGGTGTACTCAAAAGAATCCCCGTCCGTCTCCGTGTAATGCACATCACCATTGTAATCCCCAAAGCTTCTACCGGTGTTCGGATTCCACGATCCGGTGTATTTAATATTGCTGTCATCATCATTAATATAGACTACATTCGTAACGGTTGCATTGTTAGCCAGTGCTGAATTTGCAGCATTGTCAGCTGCATTGTTCAGGTTATCAGCTTGTGGAGCAAGCGCTGGATTAGTACTTGTGGTATCTTTGATTGCTATGCTGATATCCTGTGCCCCGTTCAACTGCTCCTTGCCACCATTGCGTTTCCATTCTCCGCTGTAGCGCATGCCTGTATCATCGTCATTGACAGCAGATGTGCCGCTCAGCGCAGTCACTTTAAGCATACGTGAAGCATGGGGTTCGAGCACACCGCCGCTGAATTCTTTCTCAAAATTACCTAGCTCGGAATGGCTCCACAGGTCACGTACCGAAGCTGGACCTTCAAGTCCAAGATCACTCCATTTCACTTTAACCTCAGCACTCCGGTTGCCCAGATTGAACAGCGCTACGCTGTAAGTACCATCTCCATTATTGGCATACCAGACTTGCTGCTGTTTATCCATAGACACCGGATGGCCCGGACGACCCGCCTGATTGACGGCAATTACTTCGTCATTGGTAAGCAGCTCCAATCCATAGTCGTCGAGCCTTGTCAGGTCATTGCCTGTATAGAGCTGGGCTGAAGAGATCGACCAGAACGTCATAGCCGACTTCCGCTCATCTCTGGTCAGACCATCCATAGAACCATTTCCGATATTCAGGGAATCAAAATCATTCCAGCCCCCCGGTCCTGCATCTCGCCACCAGATGGCCGCAAGCGGGAACAAGCGGGAAATACTCGACCATTCCGTTAAGCCCTTACTGCTGTCGTAGGCTTCAATATCCCAGTCGATCCGCCAGCCGTTAGCGTACTTTTTCCAGAAATCCACATAGTTATGGTCCAGCGCCCATGAAAGCTCGAACCAGATGTTGTTTCTCGCGAGTGCCTTAGACCAAGCTTCTACATCGCCGCGCGCATCACGACTCAGGTTGTTGATACCCGAACCAGGAGTCACACTGTCAAATTTGACAAAGTTAATCCCCCATTCGCCAAGGAGATCCGCGATGGAATCAATATACTTTTGGGCGCATGGGTTACTAAAATCAATTTTATACGTATAGGAATCCCAATAGTCCATAATCGTAAGCGGCTGTGCTGCTATATCCTGCATACGACATTGTCCGTTAGTTCCATAAATTTCATAGTTCGCGTTATAGCCTGTTATCGACATTCCCGGAATCAGATAAATCCCGATCTTCTGCCCATTATTATGAACATAGTCAATAACCTCCTGAAATCCGTTCGGATACAGCTCCTCACTCGGAATAGGTCGGCCATATTGATCCTCGGCACCATTCCATCCCGCATCAATATTAATATATTCATAGCCATGGGCTTGCAGCTTCTCATGCATGGCATCCGATTGCTTCTTGATGCCTTCTGCCGATGTCCAGTTGCCTGCCCCATCATACACCTGCATACTGTAACTGCTCCAGCCCATGTACGGCTTCTGAGCCATACTGGCATCAGCTGCTTGTGCCACATTGCCCTTTGTTCCAATAAATCCGAACTGCGCTACTGCAATAATGAATACCAGCAGACTCATTCTCAACCTTTTTCCGATTACTTTCAAAATCATCCCTACCCCCTCTGAATTGTTGGTCCAAATCATTTTGATAGCGCTTTCTTACGAGAAGATCATAGTAGAAGATGAATTTCCAAGATAGGTACATTTCGGTATTTTACGTACAATTAACCCTTAAAAGGGGGGCAAAATAGTATAGAACGAACAGTTTTCCATTTATAATGAAGAAAAGCAGAAAAAACAAAACGCCGTTCTTAGCAGAACGACGCTCTCTTCAATCTCTTCCCATTCACTGAAAACACACCTCTTCTACTCCCCAGCTTCCCTTCCAAACATCCCATAGAAAAACAGATGGAGCGTCTCATCCATAAAATGATCCAGATTCTCCTCCGCCTTGGCTTGCTCCAGTAGCTCCTCCTTACTTTTCATGTACATCTGCATATACATTAACACGGCGTTGGCCGACACCTTGGAGGAAATCTCCCCACGTGCCTGACCCTTTTCTACCATCCTCACCATAAGCGGCAACGTCCGTTCTGCATATTGAACCTGCAAGTACTGAAACATTTCCGGGTCGTCTATCATCAATGTCTGCACTAGGCTTGGCCGTAGTAAGGCATAAGTTCCTTTTTTCATCCCGAGGATATACTGAACGATCTCCTTCATGGAAGGCTCTTGATGAATAAAAGCTTCGAATTCTCTCGTGGATTGCTCTACTAGATGCTTGAAGGTCTCCCTCAGTAGCTCTTCTTTGCTGCCAAAATGCTTGTATATAGTCACCTGCGAGACGCTCGCAGCTTTGGCAATATCGGCTATCCGCATTCGCTTCGGCTCCCAAGTTCTTAGCATCTCAAGCGTTGCATTCGTAATTTTCTCCTTGATTAGCGCAGACCTCTTCTCAAAACCGTTCATACGCCTCCTCCTTAGTTCTGTTGAATATCGAAATTATGAAATACATATCAATAAATATTTCATAATTATATTGACT
The DNA here is from genome assembly GCF_042887565.1 of Paenibacillus sp. NPDC057934. Lineage (NCBI taxonomy): Bacteria > Bacillati > Bacillota > Bacilli > Caryophanales > Paenibacillaceae > Paenibacillus > Paenibacillus sp. NPDC057934. Next base: position 410,742 of record NZ_JBHVPB010000003.1, on the reverse strand, counting down.
TCAGGCTAGCTAAGGCATAGTATAACACATGAAATATATTACCAATAATAGTTCATTATTTCATTCTACAGGACAGTGGAGGTGTCACCATGCTGACTGTGCAGGGCTTGACGAAGCAGTTCGCCAATGGCAAGGGAATAACAGATGTATCGTTCTCCGTCAGAAAAGGGGAGGTCTTCGGTTTTTTGGGACCGAATGGCGCAGGTAAATCTACAACTATCCGGCATATTATGGGCTTTATGAAGCCTGACCGGGGGACTGTAACCGTAGCCGGTCTGGATGTCTGGAAGGCACAAGGAAGTGTTCAGAAGCATATCGGCTATCTGCCCGGAGAGATCGCTTTTATAGACGGTATGACTGGCAAGGGCTTTCTTGATGTTATGGCGAAAATGCAGGGCTTGAAGGACACCGCGAAGCGCTCTACCCTAATCGAACGGCTGCAATTCGATGCAGCGACACCCATCCGCAAAATGTCCAAAGGAATGAAACAGAAGGTCGGTATCGTCGCCGCGTTCATGCACAGTCCAGAAGTCATGATTCTGGATGAGCCGACTTCGGGCCTCGACCCGCTGATGCAGAAGGTATTTATAGAGCTCGTATTGGAGGAAAAAGCCGCTGGAACCACCTTCCTGATGTCTTCGCACAGCTTTCAGGAGATTGAACGCACCTGTGATCGTGCCGCGATTATCAAAGACGGACGCCTGATCACCGTCAAGGATGTTCATGAACTGCAATCCATGCAGCGGAAGCTGTTTGATGTAGTGTTTGAACATAGAGAGGATGCGGATAGCTTCAGTACCGGAAGTCTGTACGTGGAGTCCCGTGACGGGAACCGAGTAAGGGTGGCGGTGCAGGGGAATTATGATCAGTTCATCCGTGAAACGGCGAAATACAGTATCCGCAGCTTAGATATATTCACCCAGAATCTGGAGGATATCTTCATGAATTATTATGAACGGAAGGGGCAAGCGCGATGAACCTTCCATTATATAAAGAAATGATAAAAGTTAACCTGAAAGGAATCTTGAATTACGCCTTCGGTTCTGCCTTCTACATTCTGCTGATTATCTGGCTCTATCCGGCCTTAGCGAACAATATGAAGGCCATAAATGATCTAGTCAGTGCCATGCCAGAGAGCGTAGGTAACGCCTTTGGGCTAAACAGCGGCTTTTCCAGCGCCGAAGCCTTCATCTCTGGGGAGTATTACGGCCTTATTCTTGTCCTGCTGCTATCCATCGTCTGTGTACAAATGTCCACTGGGCTCATGGCTAGACTCGTGGACCGCGGTTCCATGGCCTACCTATTGTCCACACCGACGACCCGAAGCAAGGTGGCATTAACGCAGGCACTTGTCCTGACTACGGCCCTGCTGGTCATCATGGCTGCTACAACTGGTGCCGGGTTCCTGGGCGTCTTCTGGTTCCTCGGGAATAGCTACGACTTCAACGTTGGCCGCTTCCTTACGCTCAACACCGTTGCCTTCCTGCTCTTCTTTGCCATCGGCGGGATCTCTTTTCTCGTCTCCTGTCTTTCCAATGACGAGAAGAAAGCGCTCGGCATTTCAAGCGCAATCACCTTCGGCTTCTTCACTCTGGATCTGCTGAGCAAAATCAGCGACCAGCTGAGCTGGGTGAAGATATTGACCCTGTTCACACTCTATCGCCCTGGCGAGATTGTGAAGGGCGGTGCACAGGTCGGCCTGATCTCGGCCATCCTACTGCTCATAGGCCTGGCCGCCTTCAGCCTTGGCATCGCCCTGTTCCGACGGCGTGACCTGCCCCTCTAGGGCAGGCAATGACTTTGATCTGATGGTCGACCTAACAGACTCACGACGGGACACCGTAAAATGTCATCCGTAGAAATCAAGTAGGAGTGGGCGGTAAGCCTCATTTGGGAATTTCACCCTAGAATTGACACCTTACCAGGCCCACCTAAATAGCCAGCCCCGGTAGATTTCCGGAGACTGGCTATTTAAACTTGCAAACTTTTTTGAACTCTGTACCAAAAACGGGAGGCACTCCCACAAGCATTGAAGAGAGGTTATATCGTCAAGTTAAACGTTCGAGTTCTATGGACAGCAGTTCTATAGTCCCTTGCTGAAGAGCTACTTTTAATACCGATTCCTGAGATTGCTTAAACGGACCTACACGGACATGAGTTTTCTCACCGTCACTCTTCACATTGACTACCTGAATCTCTTTGTCATCTTGCTCTACTGTTAATTGAGCATCTTCTGTGCATTTCAACTCCAACTGCGCATAACCGCCGTCATTAATTTCGCTGAAAGTGTAGCAAGCAAACTCCTGCTCCCCGAGTTCAAGTCCTAACAGGTCCCAGCCGCTGTCAAAACCAAAACGCTTCTTCTCCAGCTTATCGGATAACGAGATCAGCTTCATCCCTGCCCTGGACCGATAGCGGTAAATATTCCCCTCATCCCGCAGGCCGCTGAAGCTTTGCCCTTTACCAGGCAGTTCATCGAAATCTGTTGCACGTACGCGGCAGCCCGGACGTCGGAATGCCGAATCCGTTACCAACGGATTTGCAAGGCAATTCTCCAGCTTCATATTCTCAAGGAAAGCATCCAACGTCCTTTGTACATCCTTTTCCTCTGGACGAGGGCCACTTTCGGAGTACGCGAGGAATTCTTTCCACCCCTTAGGTTGAGCGATAGAAAACGGAGAATTGGTGCACTCCATTTTTTTCCACGGCCACAGATTGTAACCGATTCCCATAGAAACCGCTAAAGGATACATAGCAGCGAACCATTCCGGATAATTTTCTCCCGTCTCACCGAGCCACAAAGGCTGATTCAGACGCTTCGAGGTATCCAGAAACTCCTGCAAGGCTTCGATTCCGGGCATACAGGCGTACCGATGGAAATGAATGACCATGTTGTCATCGTAACGTTTGTAGAACACGGAAACATCTGTAGACCAATGATGACCCTCTATAGATAACATATGCACTGGATCAATAGCGCGGATCTCGCGGATAGCCTCATCATAGAAATCTGCCAGCTTTTGCAGAAGATAATACTGGTGGTAACCTTCATTCAATCCTGGACGCAGAGGCTCATTCAGCAGGTCATAACCACCTACAATCCAGCGGTCCTTATAACGGCGGGCCAATTCCTTCCACAGTTCGATGCCCTTACTCCAGCTTTCAGAATCGGTGAACAGCCGCGGGGAGTCATCCACCGAATCGTCGATATTCGCACCCGTCTGTCCACCAGGAGCACCATGCAGATCTAAAAAGGCATACAGCTTAAATTCCTCGCACCAATCCAGACATCGGTCCAGCAAAGCAAAGCCATCTTCGTTCCAGGACGTTCCCGGCTCATCCTTCATAAGCACCCGCCAGCCAATCGGAATCCTCACGGAGTTATAGCCCAGTTCAGCCATCATGCGAATATCCTCGCGGGTAACATAATTTTCACGAAAACGGGTCCAGAAGCTTTCAGAATACTGGCTACCTGTCAGTTCGCGGATTACCTGTTCCATCCTTCGCGGTCGGTCGAATCTTTCCGAACGAGATAACCACATATATCCTTCAGGCAGTAACCAGTTCCCCAGACCCCAACCGGTTAGTATAATTTTGTCTCCTTCTCCGTTAACAACATCTGTCCCCAGTGATCGCAGGAACCCTTTGACCAAACTTCGGTCCGTATGTTCAAACATATGTGCCCTGTCCCCTTTCAACGCCTTACTTTAAAGCGACTGGTTGCTGGTTCTGATTCCGATACTCCAGAGCCGTTATTCCCTCTAATTCTTTAAAAATCCGGATGAAATGTTTCACATTATCGAAGCCCACCTGTTGACTTATTTCGTATACTTTTAGATCAGAACCCGCAAGGAGCGCCTTGGCCTTCTCCAGTCTAAAATTTCTTAGATAAGAAGAAAAACTTGTTCCTGTATATTCTTTAAATGCGTGACTGAAGTAAGTATAGTTAAGTGACAATTGATTCGAGACCACAGCCATGTTCAAGTCTTCGGCAAAATGCTTATGGACGTAATTAATGGCCTTCTGCATACTCTTGTTCTCCTGACTACTTTGCTCTCTGGCCACTTTCACAAAGGCATCTAAACGCTCTAGCAGTTCTTCAACCTTATTATAATAATCTACAAAGCGCTGAAAATTCCCAATGTGGCCCACCTGACTGTATAGCCGCAGAATATGAATGGATTCTTGACCATAATATCGGTAAACCTTATCAAAGATTTCTTCATTCATGATGACACTGATACGCTCCAAATATCCAATCTCACAGTGGCTAATCACCTGGATATTCAATATCTGTTGAAGGAGTTGCTTAACCTCTGGCAGACGATCGTTACCAAGCAGATTGGATAATCGGTGGATAGTCTCTAGAGGTAATTCGCAATTTGAACTCCGCTTTATAATATGGTCATAGAACAGTACTTCGCTGTTGTTAACCAGAAAATATTTCATCGTCTGTTTGGCTTCGCTATACGCTTTGCGCAATTGCTGAATACCCTCCGTACTAGAACTGAGAGCAATTCGGCATTCCCGCTCACCTGATTTCTTCAGCTCTTCTGATAGTTGGATAAATTCATGCTTATTTTGAGCTATAATTATTATATTTCCTTCTTTATCGTTGCTAATAATAATATCCTGCATTTCAGACAGCAGCACAGGTATGAGATCATTCTGCCCTACACATATAATCCCCAATATGTATTGGCCCTCCAGCCAATCATATCCTGCATTTAGCAAATCGGTGAAGGTTTCACTAGAATCGTTGCTATTGGAATTAAGAATATTGGCGATCCAATCCGAAGGAGAAGACACGGTTAACAATTCATTCTGCTTCTTTCGATCCATTATCTCAACCCTAATCCTCTCCAAAAATGAATATAATTCTTCGCGTACGACGGGCTTGAGCAAATAGTCTCTAACCTGATATCGTATCGCTTTTTGCGCATATTGAAAATCATCGTACCCGCTAAGCAATAAAACCTCCGGTTTATACGGGAACTGCTGAATATGGGATAATAATGTGATTCCATCCATTATGGGCATTCGAATGTCCGTTATGATGATGTCTGCCGGATCCTGTTCCAGCTGTTCCAAGGCCTCTCTTCCGTCCTCTGCGAATCGGAAAGAGTAAACCTCAGGGAACTTCCTTTCGATCATGGACTGTAGTCCCATCCGAATATTATACTCATCGTCAACAATCATTAATTTAATCATGGATGTCCTTCCTCCCTTCAAAATTAAGAAGGGGCATGCTCATTACAACACGAGTATAACTACCTAACATACTCTCTATGCGTATACCGTAGTTAAGTCCATAGCTCATAATCAGGCGTTGATCCACATTTCGCAGACCGATGCCGCTGCCCCCTTCGTTTTGAACCTTTCCCCGTAATTCCTGATAATCCCTTTCCTCCATGTGCAGTAAGTTGGATAGCGTACGGATTTTCTCTTCGGGAATGCCGCAACCATTATCCATAATTTCAATGAAACAAGTATCCTTCTGGACCATAGCGGTAATAGAGATGATGAAGCTCCCAGATTTTGAGTTCATCTGCTTCATCCCATGTTTAACTGCATTTTCTACAATTGGCTGCAAAGACATCTTTAGTGACTCCTGATTTAATAATGCAGGATCAATGACTACACCCAGTTCAATTTTACCCTTGTAACGGATATTCATAATGTCAATATAATGATGAACATGATTCAGCTCTTCCGCTAGCTTTACATGTTCTCGTGTCCACTGCAGTGTATAACGCATCATCCCTCCTAGCGAGGTGAGTGTGTCCGAAATAACATATTGCCCTTCCATCTCCGCTAGCATCTTCAGATTTTCCAAAGTGTTATACAGAAAATGCGAATCAATTTGGTTCTTGAGCGCTTTCAGCTCAGCTTCTTTACCTGCCGCCTGCCTATTTGCCTGCTCCTCAATGAGTTCATTAATTTTACTAAGCAATTTCCGATAATGATGTCCGAGCTCCCCAATTTCATCCGTTCCGGTTATCGGAAGATCCACGTTAAAGTTGCCGCCTCTCACTTTTTTCATTGAATCTTTCAGAACTCTAAGACGTTTAAGAATCATCGACTGCATGAAATAAGATAATAAGCTTAAGAATGCCATTAAAAAGATAATGATTATTATTAATTTGCTTCGTCTTTCTTTGATATCAGCCATGGTATCTGCCAGACTCACAATATTTACAAGATGGACATCAATAGATTGTATATAGCTCTGAATAGCCAAATAAGGTTGTCCCGCGGTATAAAATTCAGCTACTTCGTTGCTCGGCTTATTGCTCAGTACAACGCTTTCAATGAATTGCTCGGCGGAGACATTATTAAACATGACCGAAGAATCCAAACTAAATACTTTATGATCCCGAGTGACAATAACCAATTGAGAACCGGGATCTTGAACTTTACTGAAGGTTTTCAGAAAAAAATTCTGCATGCTCATACTTATCTCTAATATGCCGTTATGCGTAGTATCATCGAGAAATTTAAACTCCTTGAGTAACGATGCTTCGAACCTCACAGGTTCTGAAGGTGCACCAACCAATACACCCTCCTGCTCTCCCATTACCCAATAACTACTGCCTTCTTGCCCCAGTACATCCCTATACCAATATTTATTTTGAATGCGCGACTCCTGAAGAAGTACAGGCCAAAACTCTTGCACATTAGGGTTGCTTGTGAATAATCTGACTTTGGATACTCTCGGATTGTTAAAAAGAAAATATTGAAAATCACTTATTAATTTTGTTTTGATTTCGAGCAATTCTTCCGTGTTAAAATCTTTCTGGGATTGCAGAAAATCGTTCATCTCCCGGTTAGAAAGTGCAAGCTGAGCGGTCCACTCCATAAGTTCGATATTGTTTTCTATATTTGTTTTCTCAATATCCAGGATCGTTTCATTATTTCTGATCAGTTCGTCCATAGATTTAGAACTTTCATGAGAAAAGCTATAAGACGAGAAAATCAGTACCGGAATAAAAATCAAAATCATAAACGAGAGGATCAACTTAGCTTGAAGCGAAAGACTGCGCATAAATTTTTGGATATACACTAGCATTTTAATATTCTTAATCTTCAAATATCCCTCACGTCCTGCATAATGATAGAAGCAAGCCCGGTTATATTCATTCGAAATTACAGAGTGAATATTCAGGCTTGCTTATTAATGAATGAAAAATTTATTCAAAGGAACTTAACTTATTAATATTAGACTCATAAGCATTTTGACGGTATGCATCAATAGCATCTTGCTCGCCACGGTTTTTCAAGTAGTCATTGAACACCTTATCGAATTCTGCATCTGAGCTCGACATTAACATTTTCGGAAGCGCCTTGCCCCATAAACGAGTGTTCTTGCTATTGGAAATACCTTCCTTACTTGTCGCATCCGGATCAAGATTATCATATTGGGCCATGCTGATAGCTTTACCTTTGGTCCAATCCGCCATTTGACTGTTAGGTTCTGCTCCTGGTGGGTTCCACGCCAAGTTCATATTAGTATCCATAAGCATCCAATATCTGAATGAAGCACCATACTTTTGATCAAATGTCGTACGATCCGTATTCAATAGATTTAGCACGTCAGGCAGGAATTGATCCTTACCATCAATAGTGTCATAAGTAACACCTTTTTCACCTAGGAACAAGTCTTTATTTCCTTCTTCACTGAGCAGATAACTCATAAAGGCAATCGCCCGTTTTTTATCTTTGACGTTCTTGGAAATCAAAGTCACCGTCCAGCCAGAAATTCCCGGACCAGAAAGCGTAGGAGCATCCTTAGCACTGTTGGCTGGTCCATCTACAGCTATATAAACGGAGTTAGGGTCTTTTTGGTACAAAGTTGTATTAATTGGTTCAAAGTCCGTGCGTTGATACAGCATTGCAAAGTAACGTCCTTGAGCAATTTTTTCTTCCATTTGAGCCCGTTTGTCAATAAAGACATCCTTGGCTAGCAGTCCGTCCTGATTGGCTTGGCGGAAAACTTTCAACCAATTCAGATATTCAGCATCTTGGCGTCTGTCGTATAATTTGCCGTCTTTCTCTTGAGGAATCGCCAGGAAATTCTGCAGATAACCTTCAAGCGAGTAGTTTCCTGTTTCTGTAAACTCATGAAGTCCGAGCGGAATCAGTGGCTGGCCGTTCACTTCTGGATATTTTTCTTTGGCTAGCTTAAGCGCATTCAAGAAACCCTCTGGAGTGCTCATATCCGGTTTACCCAGCGCTTCATACATATCTTTACGTACTACGAATGTTTGATTGGAAGTAAACTGCTCTCCATATTTTTTATAATCCGCAGGAGAGGAAGACGCATTGGGATATCCATACACATTTCCATTAGGTTGCGTGTACCAGCCAAGTTTGGCCGGGTCAGCCACCTTTAAGAAGTACGGATCGTATTGCTCTGCCAAATCGTTGAGCGGCAGTACCAGATCACCTTTAATCATCTTTTTGATCGCTTCTTCATACCAGCCCAGAGTAATGAAATCAGGCATGGAGCCGGAAGCCATCATCGTATTAAGCTTTTCATTCTCATTCCCGGCAGGAATAATAAAATTCACATCAACACCGGTTTTTTTGGTGATATAATCTGTAACCACGTTATCTCCCCACTTGACATCAGCCCAACTGAAATTGAGATACCAGTCGAACGTAATCGGTGAAGTATCCTGCTTCCAGGTTGGTTCATCCGATGAAGGAGCTGCGCTTGCCTCTGCGGTTGTATCTGTTGACGGTGTGTTGTTAGTCTTCTCTGCAGAACCATTGGCATTGTTATTCCCGCCAGAACATGCAGTAACCGAAAAAGCCATAATCAGTGCTAGTAGTCCTGAAGTAGTCTTTCGTAAAGAATTCCCCATTGCTCTTCCCCTTTTCTAATTCTTAATTTATCATCAATCCAGCTCTTAAAAGTGGACGGACAATTGTCATCAGAGTGCTGTTTCATCCTTTAATGGAACCGATCATAAACCCTTTAACAAAATATTTTTGCAGGAAAGGATATACTACTACAATAGGTGCAGTCGTCACAATCATGGTGGCAAGCTTCAGTGACTGCGAAGTTATATTCTTGGATACTCCGGTAGGCATTGCCGAGATCATCTGATTGGAACTCGACTGGGCAACCACCCGGTACAAGAAGGTTTGAATAGGCTGCAGATTGGGATTATTGATATAGATCATGCCTGTAAAATAATCATTCCATTGATAGACACCATGAAAGAGAGCTATGGTTGCTACTACTGGCATAGATACAGGGATAATAACCCTCAGGAATATTTTAAAGTCATTTGCACCATCAATTTTGGCCGCCTCTTCCAAACCTGCCGGGATCTCACGAAAGAAGCTCATAAAGATGATCAGATCGAAAAAACTAAAAGCTGCCGGAATGATATAAACCATGAAATTATCAAGTAGATGAAGATTCCGGATTAAAAGATAGGTTGGAATTAAACCTCCGCCAAAAAACATCGTAATGGTCCCGATAATCATATATAATTTACGCCCATATAATTCTTCGCGACTAAACGCATACGCTACCATAGAAGTAAACAGAACGTGAACCAGAACACCCAAGACCGTTTTCGCAACAGTAACGCCCATAGCCGTCATGATACCCTTACTATTAAATACAGCCTTGAAACTTTCTAAGCTAAACTCCCGAGGCCACCAATAGATCCCTCCCCGCATTGCATCGTTAGCATCATTGAAGGCATTTACGACAACATACCAAATGGGGTAAAGGGTGATGAAGCAGATGGCAAGCATCAAAATGCCATTTATAATCTCGAAAGTGAATTCGCCTTTCGTCTGCCTCTTCATTGAAATCATGTGCATTCCTCTTTTCATGTCAAAATACTAGAATAGTGAAGTATTATTAAGTTTTTTGGTTACAGAGTTAGCTCCGATTAAAAGAGTAAGAGCAATAACGTTCTTCAGTAGACCAACGGCTGTCGAATACGAGTAACGTCCTTCATTCAACCCCGTTTGATAAACATAGATATCGACAACATTACTTGCGCTTGCATTAAGCTGATTGCGGAGCACCAGAATTTGATCGAAATTGGAGTTCAATACACCACCAACAGCTAATATAAATAAGATGGAAATGGTACCCATGATAGACGGAAGCGTAATATTAAGGATTTTTTGAAATCTCCCTGCACCGTCTATAGTTGCAGCTTCATACAGCTCAGTGGAAACACCGCTAATCGCTGCAAGATATATAATGGCTGACCATCCGAGTTCTTTCCAAATGTCAGATGCAATGATTATTGTCCAAAAGTATTTAGCTTCCGCCAGATAACTTATCGGGGCATCTATAACATTCATAGCCATTAATATTTTATTAATCACACCTACATCAGACAGCCAAGTGGCCAAAATTCCTCCTAGAACAACCCAACTCAGAAAGTGAGGGAGATAGGTAATGGTCTGAACTGATTTTTTAAAGAAAACAGACCGAACTTCATTTAGCAATAAAGCAAATACGATGGGTAAAGGAAAACCAACAATCAGTTTGATTAAACTGATACCAAGCGTGTTGCGAATGACCTCGATTAGTGCATCGTCTCGCAAAAATTCTTTGAAATGATCCAAACCAACCCACGGAGCCTCTGAAATTGTGGAAATGATGTCATATTCCTTAAACGCGATGATAATTCCATACATAGGGATATAATTGAATACGATCATCCACGCTATACCAAGCAAAGCCATAACCTGAAGGTACCGCTGCCTATAAATTTTTCTGAATATCGCTCTCCACCCTTCCCTTCTCGCATTAGGCGTACTTGATTTCATAGTCATTTGTGAACTGGCTTTCATATCACTTATGCACCTCCAAAAAAACCTCTTTACGTTATTAATTGTAAACGGTTCATTTTTTTGAAACTAGGCACCGCATTCAAGGTAGAGTTACTAATTTTCAGGTAAGGTCCTTTCGCGTAGAAGTAATGGACATAGCAAAAAGCCGCTCAAACCTTCAGAAAGAAGGTTCAAGCGACTCGCTTAGCTGCTAATACAATTTATAGACTTGCTGCGCATAATATATTTAAGTAACTGGGGTCCCTTGATGGAAGAACATCTGCCATCTGCCATCTCTGTATTTCCAGATGGAACTGCGTAAGGAATACTGCTGCTTGTCCTCATTAAATATCCTGTAGGTTGTTAACGTCGTATCCTTGGACAAGGGATGAATCTCAAAATGGCTCAAAGTCATATTTACTATACCAATCCCCTCGTCGTGGAGACCCTCTTGCCTGTACCACACGTTTCCTGAACTGCCAAATTCGAAAAAATCATCACACAGCAATGTTGAGAGCTCTTCGACCGATGTACGAACCGCTGGTTGCAGCAACCTTTCTTCCAGTTCAAGTAGATGCGCTTTTAATGTAGCCATCGTATTGAAGACTAGTATTGTCTGCCGGGAAGAACTTGTTTGTATTGCTCCACGCCAGACGCTTTAAAATATGATAGATAATATTGATCACACCGCCATGCGTCACAACTAAAATATTTTCTATGTCACTTTGAGCGATGGATGCGGCGCATAACTGCTGGAAAGCTTCCTCAACACGGGTGAAATTCTCCTTAGGACTCTCACCGTCAGGATACCTTTGATCCCATTGCAAACTTGAAAAATATAGTCCAGGATATAATTTTCCAGCGGCTTCATTAGGCATCCCTGCCAGTACACCATTATTGGTTTCTCTCCAATCGATGCTCTGTTCGATCTCCAGTGCGAGCTTGCCCGCAATCCACCGCGGTATTCTTCCTCATCCGCTCCATGGCGGAGAAAGTATATCCCCATAACCTCACCACCTAATTAGTTTTCCCTCTCAGCAATCGTCTTGATGAAATAATGGTGCCGGTTGCCCAGCGGCGCATCCTCAAAGTCACAGCAATTTCCTTGTATCCATACTGGGGATAGAAGTCCGGCGCCTGAAAGCTGAAAGTGTTCAACTGGATGAAGGTGCAGCCTTGCTCGCGCGCAATCTCCTCAATTCTCTCTAGCAACTTCGTACCATAGCCTTGTCCACGTAGCTCTTCCTCCACCCAAAGAATCTCTACCTCGACCCAGTTCCAACAGAGGACCGCCAGCATGCCGCCGACAATTCGCCCCTGCTCGTCCTTTACCGTCAGATGAATTTCCTCGTACCGGGAGCTCAAGGACTCCGGCACCTGCCTGGCATTGAATTCAATTAGCTTGCGCCGGACAATTTGCGCCTCCTCTGCCATACTATGATAGGCTCCGTATGGCGTCAATAACGACATCCGGCCGGTAAATCTGAATAGAGTGCCAGCTATCCCTTACTACAATATGCTGGGTACAGGATGTGAGCTCTGCCAGCCGAAGCTGCTCCCTATGCCACTCTTTGTCCTGCTGGCCTGCACTTAGCACAACGATCGGCAAATCTTCACGCAAACGCTCGGCCGTAGCCAACTGCAAGGCACTTTCATGTGCATCCAGCAGTTCAGCATAGAGCGTCTTGTATGCACTGCTCCTATATCCGGCGGCCTTAACCTGCTCTAGCATAGGAGATGGTAGACGCTTTGAACCGATATGACGGCCAGTCAGCCTGGGAATCGCAGCCGGAGACAGTAGATAGCCTAGTCTCAATTGATTCAAGCTATCCTTGTGGCGTCTTCCCTGCTCAGACATGTCCGATACAAGATAACGTCCCTCATGGACGGCATCCACCAGAATCAAACCCTTCACTTCATCCGGGTACTCTGCTGCAAACAGCCTCATCACCATTCCGCCAAAAGAATGACCTACAAGCACGTACGGGGGTTGCAGCTCCAAGGCAGCCAGCAGGCTACGTAGATCTTCAACATACTGTTTGCAGGTTGCAGGCTTGCCCGAGCCCTTGCTCCAGCCTAGTCCGGCGCGATCATAGGCTACAACCGTAGCATCTCGAGACAGATCCGGCTGCACCAATGACCAATCCAGTAGATTTCCGCCCATCTCGGCTTCCAAGACGATCGTCGTTCTGCCGCTCCCGGTGACATGCGCATGAAGCTCACGGGAGCCGATGCTGATGTGCTTTCCTGCAGGCTTATATCGAAATCTATCATATTGCGTCCACAACGCCTGTGTACATGTTAACGGAAAAAAAGCAGCGGCAATCGTGTAACGAAGATAGTTGTCCAGCTTAGGGATCGTTGACAATCCTCTCACCTCTTCCGAGTTCTTGTTATACGGTCAGTATAAAGAATCGGCTGTAGAGAAAAAGAGAAACTTTTCGTCAAGGATTGCCTATTTTGAATAGAGAAGGAGGATAAAGATACATATCACCGGGATACTTCGCTTCTGATCGGAGTGTATCAACAAAGGACTCTGTGTTTCAGAGGCCGTATTTATTCCCGTGAATACCATCGCTACTTTACCATAAATGGAAGAATAGAAGCGTTCTGAAATGAACTTTACGATGGCAATCAAGCTCAAAAAAGCGAGAAGAACAGTTATATAAAATACACTTAAATAGGAATAATATAAGCGGCAAGTCCGCTTTGTCCACAAAAAAGAAACCGTACCTATCGGTAGGCAAGCTGTAGCTTTGTACGCCAGCCTCTCCTGCAAGGAACGGTTTCTTCTATACGTTATCCTTATGTCCTTAGCTTAGGAGCGGATAACCCCTTTTTTCAAAATTACATTGCCATACAGCGCCTCTTCTCCAGTGACTACAACGGCATAGCTCTGCTTCGAGCGGTCGTAAAAGTCGAACCGGGATTCATGTCCGATCACTGCTTCAGCATCATGCTTCGCCAGAATCTCCTTATACGTCTCCCAGACCACCGGGACTGTAGGGTCCCCAGGCACCACAGACATGAATGCTGCTTGATGCTCAGCATAATGATCCAGCGGGAACAGCTCCAGAATCGCATCCAGCAGTTCCGGAATACCGATCCCATCGTACCGAATAACCCGGGAATGATGAGAATGACCTGGAAAGTTGGCGTCCGCCAGCACAATTTCATCACCATGGCCCATTTCCATCAACACAGCGACCAGTTCAGGCGACAGCAATTTAGGAATCTTTTTCAACATCGGAATCCCTCCTCCGAGACTACATGCCGTAGAATGACCGCAATGCGACCAATTCTTCAATACGATGCTGTGGCAATTCCCGCTCTCCATCAAGCATACGGGCCAGATAGGTCAGCTTCGCAGTGAACTCCAATCGCTCCATGTTCATGTACGCACTCATGACATCCTTGCCCCAAGTCAGCGCACCATGGCTCTCCAGCAGTACAGCCGTTTTCTTGCCCAGGAAAGGCTCCAGCGAGTCTGGAATTTCATTGGTGGAAGGCGTACCGTACTTAGCAATAGGTATATCCCCCATCGCAATGACGGATTCCGGCATTAGCATCTTATCCAGTGCTTCCCCCTTGATAGCAAAGGCAGTGGAATATGGCGGGTGAGCATGCACAACCCCGTTCATCTCCGGCAGCTCATTGTAAATCTTCAGGTGCATCTTTACTTCCGTAGAAGGACGGTAGCCTTCGGCTGCCTCCAGAATGTCCCCCTGCAGATTCACTTTGACCAGCATGTGAGGCTCCAGATAACCTTTGCTGACGCCCGTTGGAGAAGCTAGCACTTCGGTGGCCGACAGGCGGGCCGAGATATTGCCGTCATTAGCGGCTACAAAATCCTTATTAAACAGGTTCTTCCCAATCTCACAAATCAGGCGACGCAACTTCTGTTCATGATTCTCCATACGGTAATCTCTCCTCTTATCCATGTAATATATATGTTCAACACCAAAATCGTTGCTTGGCCTCTACGTATCCGCAGGCGCTACAAGCGTGAAGGGTTCGTACGATGACTGGGCTGGTAGATAATCAGCGAACTGGAATGGGCAATGAGTTCGCTCACCGCAGCCCGTTCTATCAAATCTAGTGCTAGCAGCCCAGTCACTATATTTCCGATCGCGCTGGCCTCTACGGGCCCGGCTACGACTTCTCGGCCGGTCCGGTCAGCCGTGAGCTGACAGAGAAGCCGGTTCTGAATTCCCCCGCCGACCATATGAATGACACGTACCGGTTCACCAGTGATTTCCTCCAGCTCATCTATTGCGACGCTGTAAGCATGGGCGAGACTCTCCACAATAATACGAGCCGTCTCCCCAGGGGTACGCGGCTCCGGCTGCCCTGTTCTCCGGCAGTATTCAGCGATTCGCTGCGGCATATCGCCCGGGGTCGCGAACAGCGGATCGTCGGGATTGATAATCGCGACGGCCGGACCAGCTGCTGCAGCCAGCTTTGCTAGCTCGGCGTGACCGATACGCAGACCCGACGCGGCCCAGTGACGCTGAGATTCCTGCAGAATCCACAATCCGGTGATGTTTTTCAGTACCCGATTCGTACCGCCATAACAGCCCTCATTCGTGAAGCCATACGCATAGCTCTGGTCTGTGATCACAGGCCCTTCACTCTCTCTACCCACTAAAGACCAGGTACCACAGCTGATGAACGCAGCCCCATCCTTATCGACATAAGGAATAGAAGCTAAAGCCGAAGCCGTATCATGGGAAGCGCCAGCGATCACCTTCATAGCTTCCAGACCCAGCTCTTCCTGAATAGCCGGTGTCACCTCACCCAGCACGGTTCCAGACGCGACGACAAGTTCAGGAATCAGCGAGATGGGCAGGTCCAGACGCTTAAAGACTTCATCCGAAGGTTCACCGGTTACCGCGTCGGCCAACCCGCTAGTACTCCAGATCGACTTTTCCGCAGCCGCTACGCCGGAGAACAGATAGTGAAACAAATCGGGCGTCAGCAGCATTGTTTTGGCTGATTCCGCAAGGGAGGGGTGGTCCTGCAAATCAGCGTAGAGCTGATAGACGGTGTTAATCAGCGCCGGCTGATTGCCGGTCAACTTGAACTGTTCACGGGGTGGAATCCGTTCTTCCAGACCGGAACGGTGGGGCTCTGTCCGCTGATCACGGTAATGGTGCGGTGCATAGAGCAACTGTCCCCTGTGATCAATGAACCCGTAATCCACGCCCCACGTATCCACACTCAGCGACAGCAGCTTCCCATGCAATCGTGCGGCCTCGCGCACGCCTTGCTTGATCTCGTGAAATAGTCTCAGCACATCCCAGTGCAAATGCCCTTGAACCTGTACTGGTATATTGTCAAAACGGTGAATCTCCTCGACCTGAATCGTGGAACCGTCATAACTTCCTAACATGACCCGGCCTGAGCTGGCGCCAAGGTCTATGGCAAGGAGTTTGTGGGTCTCGCTCATCTTCCTTCCCCCTGCCTACTCCAAATTTTAATAGAGTGGTCCAAAGTTCTGGCAGGCTCTGTAATCTGCACTTTCCAGATCCTCTGTACCGAAGAGCGACCAGACACGTGGTCTGAAGATCCGTTCTTCCTCTACGTTGTGCATGCTAACCGGAATACGGAGAATAGAAGCCAGCGTGAGCAGGTCTGCACCGATATGACCATAGCTGATAGCGCCATGATTGGCTCCCCAGTTATTCATCACATCGTACACCGATTTGAACGAACCCTGGTCCGTCAGTTTCGGTGCGAACCAAGTAGTCGGCCAAGTCGGGTCGGTCCGCTGATCCAGCGTGTGATGCACATCCTCCGGCAGATCTATCGTATAACCCTCAACAAGCTGGAGAACCGGTCCAAGACCCTTCACCAGATTCAGACGCGCCATCGTTACTGGCATGCCACCCTTGGTCAAATAATCAGTCGAGAAACCGCCCCCGCGGAAATACTCCTGCGAAGCCGGACGGAATTCGGTCTTCTCCAGACAGGTCTTTGCTTCCTCATCCGTGATCTCCCAGAACGGCTTGATTGCCGGCTGGCCATCAATAGTCTGTTCTCCAGTGCCATCCAGTGCTGCAGAACCTGAATTGATCAGATGCAGGATGCCGCCAGCCGCTTCGCCTTCCAACTTGTGACCGGTCACGCGTTCCACAGCTGATGGACTCCAGTAAGTGCGGACATCGGCAAAGATTTGTGCCGTATTCGTCAGCAGATAGTTGAACAGCATGGTTACGCCGTTTAGGCTGTCATTCTCTGTCGCGAGAAGATAAGGCGCCCGTCTGCCGTTCCAGTCAAAGGACGAGTTAAGAATCGTCTCCATAAAGTCGCCATTCGGAAAGTGATCCGTCCAGTGCCGTTGGCCCTGGAATCCAGCAGCAATTGCATTATGACCGTTCGCTTCTTCCGCGAAGCCAAGCTTCTCAAGCTCCGGATTGCCGACCATGAGATCACGGGCAATCAGCGTCATTTTCACAACAGTTTCCCACTGGCTATCCTTCTGCTCACGGCTGATCTGGAGATGTGCCGGGTTGTTGTCTGCACCCTCAGCGCAGCTCTCCTTCACCCAAGCCAGTGCACGCTCAAATTCCTGCTTATCATAAATGCCCTCTTCCATGCGGCGCACAAATTCGGACATATCCACATATTCATTACGCATGCCAAGGTAATCCTGGAAGAACTGCTCATTCACGATCGAACCGGCAATCCCCATGGATACCGAACCCAAGGAAAGATACGATTGGCCTTTCATGATAGCAACGGCAAGCGCAGATCTCGCAAACTGCAGCAGTTTGCTCTGCACATCATCAGGGATAAGTTCGCTGTCGGATTCCTGTACATCTTCGCCGTAAATACCGAAGGCCGGAATTCCTTTCTGTGCGTAAGCAGACAGTACTGCTGCCAAGTACACGGCTCCTGGACGTTCCGTACCATTAAAGCCCCACACCGCATGCGGAATGGTGGCATCCATATCCATCGTTTCCGAGCCATAACACCAGCAAGGCGTCACAGTAATCGACACCCCTACATTGGCTCCGGCAAATTTATCGCGGGCGTTTGCCGCTTCCTTAACCCCACCGATTGTTGAATCAGCAATTACGCACTCTACAGGTGAGCCGTCGGGATATTTCAAGTTCTGTTGTAGAAACTCAGCCACCCGCTCCGCCATTCCCATGGTCTGTACTTCCAGCGATTCACGTACCCCGCGTCTTCTGCCATCAATGGTCGGACGAATCCCAATCTTCGGATATTTAACTGCCACTGTACTTCCTCCTCAGCATTACATTAAGTTTGGTTTAAATAATCTAATTTATATAATTTCAACTTCAGCCAACAATCATTTCTTTTTCATCATAAAAGGTGTAAACGCTTAAGTCAACATAAAAACCACAATTAATTGAATGTTAATGTGGTATTATGTGATATTATATTTATTAAGTGTGGTTTTTCATTTGATTAGATTTCTTTTGCATTTATAATCCTTGTAGTAAACTAGGAGATAGAGATATTGAAAAAGGTGAGTGAACGGATGAAGGCATTTGAACGGCGGGACCTGATTATTACAGAGCTGTACCGGAACAGAAAAGTCCATGTTGCGGACTTGGCACAGAAGTTTCAGGTGTCAGAGGAAACGATTCGACGCGATCTGGACAAGCTAGACCGGGACGGTCTGGCCAAGAAAAACTACGGCGGTGCCATCCTGAACGCCCATACCAATGAAGACCCCTCCTATGCCAGCCGGCATCAGGTCAACATTGAGGCCAAGCGGCTGATCGCAAACAACGTGCTGGACCTCATCAACGATGGCGATAGCCTGATGACAGATACCAGTTCGACAGCCTTTGAGGCGTTACGCCGGATCATCGAAGTGAAGAGCAATCTGACGATCATCACCAACTCGCTGGTGGTGTTGTCAGAATTTCAGCATTCCGGGCAAAAGCTGATCTCCACTGGCGGTACACTAGGCCCCGAGACCAGTTCCTTCGTTGGCCCAAATGCTTCGCATACCATTCAGAAATACAACGTGGATGTGGCCATTTTCAGCTGCAAGGCATTGTCTATGACCGGCGGAGTCAGTGATTCCAATGAAGCGGAAAGCGAACTGAAGGTGCTGATGCAGCAGCAGGCTAATAAAGTGGTCCTACTCGTGGACCATGCCAAATTTGATCGAATTGCGTTCATCAAGCTGCTGAGCTTTGATAAAATCGATTATATTGTTACCGACCAGAAGCCTTCCGAAGAATGGGTTGAGTTCTTGAAGAAGCATCAAGTATCTCTGATCTATTCGAATGAAGAGTAACCCTGTCATAGAAAAGGAACAAAAAAAGAATCTCTACGTTAAATAGAGATTCTTTCTTCATTTTAGAAGTATAGCCATTATCTTCTATAAGTAAGTATAGAGTCTTAGCTACCCGTTCCATGAATCAAAATTTTGATAGATGGTTGGCTAGTAGTAACATCCGCAGCATAGGCAGGGACCGCAACGGTCAGAGCCACGCTAAAAACAACCAGCAACGTACTCAGTTTTCTTTTCATTCAGTCTTTGCACCTCACTAATTAATTTTTTGTACTTCTCTTGATTTTCTCTAGTTGTTAGATGCCGGATTTCTTCAAATAACCCGACACATTGAATCACACAGCTGTCATTATTTATTTTAACAGAAAGTTCCAAACTTTTTAATATATAATAGACACTTTTTTTATATTTATTGGTTCGCATATAGTAGGTAGCCAGTTCGCATAGAAGATTAGTATATTTGTCTGACATGACCTGCATACTAAGTTTCCCCAATTTACTCCGGTGTTCCTTATACATTAAATGAGATTGGAACTGTGTGATAACCTCATCTGCATTGAACCCAATACGATTCGCTGCTTGCATGATTTTGATAAAAGCTGGTAGGACTTCATTTTCTCTAGTTTTTATATACGCTACGTATTCTGAAAGGATTTCAACTTCCCCATTCATCAGACGATGCAGATATGTATTGGCCACAGCCCATTCCTTGAACTGTTCCATGATCCACTTGGCTTCATCACTGTCTTCACATATCCAGCTAGAATCGGAATATAAGGTTGCATACCTTATGGCCTGCTCATAATCGCCGTTCTCATGACTGACCGATGCTCTTAATAGATAGGAATATAAAATATAAAAGCAAAGCGGCTTTTCGGGTTCCTTTTGCAAGGAGCGGTTAATATACCTCTTATATTTGTTTTCATATTGAATGAATGCCTTTTCTCCCATTCGCTTAGCCAGGGAATCTACATTGTTCCAGCGATGAAGCGAAGTGTAGATATTCGCCAAATCCCGCAGCGCATCCAGTTGATCACTTTCATCCAACCGCTCGACAAAATACTCGAAATACACCGCAGCCCGCAGATTGGCATCCTGATCATACCCTAATGCGATCTTGAACAGTCGGTACTGACATAGAGCCAGTCGCTCGGAATGCTGATACTTCTCACTTTCGGCAACGCTTTCGTACAGAATCGCAGCAGCTTCATATTTGTCATCATTAAAAAAGTCTTCAGCCGTCTCAAACAGAACCTGGGCATACATCAGATTATCCATCAAATTAGCGGCTATCCTTCGGATACACTCCAGCCTGTTCAAGTCGGCACAACGTTGAAGGAAGGGGCCCAATCGCCGCCAGTTGGGGGCAGAATGCACGAAGCATTCATCAACATACAAATCATACAAGGCGCCTTCCGCAAGTCCCATCCCCGAGGTGATGCGCTCAAGCTGCTGCATGGCAATCGGACGGTTACCGCTGACAAGTCTGCTGAGCGTGCCGGAATGAATCCCGGAAATTTTGGAGAATTGGCTCACCGTTAGGTTATTATCTCTCAGATACTTGTCCAACTCCGCCCGGATTGTGGTCTCTGGATTCAAACAAACACCACCTCCAAACCCATATATTAGAATTAAAGAACATTTATACCTATATATTAGATGTAAATAATACACAGGTCAATAAAATGGTTGAGTTTTCAAAGATATCTTTAGGATATTGAGAACTTTTTCTTGTTTCGCCATATTTTCAGGAAATCAGCTTTGATTTTTCCGCCTGTTCTGCGGCCTTGTGAATGAACCGCTCCAGCGGCTTCTTAAGTGTCAACGCTATCAACAGAGCAATCAAACCAAATCCAACTAGATACAGAGCATCCCGAATGGCCACCTCCGGCAATATACCGCCAACCGCTTCCCGCAGCAGACTAATCGCATAGGTGAAAGGCATGAACGGATTCAGCGCCTGGAAAAAAGGACCGGTAGTGCTGATGGGAAAAGTCCCTCCAGAGCTGGAAAACTGCAGCACCATGAATACGATGGCAATCCCTTTACCGATGTTGCCGAACACAGAAACGAAAGTGAAGACGATCGTCACGAATACGATACTGATCAGCATCGCGAATAGGATGAACCACCACTTGTCGGCCACATAACAGTTCAAGATAAAAATATTGCCCAGTGCGGCCACCAGCGCCTGTAAAATGCCTACGGTGAGAAAAGTAAGCAGTCGTCCGAAGTAGAGCTGATACGACTTATAGACTATGCCCCCTGTCTCCACAGAGGTGCGTAGCAACGAGATCAACAGCGTTCCGCCCACCCATATAGAGAGCACCACGTAAAAAGGTGTCATGGCTGACCCGTAGTTCGGGATTGGATACAGCTTATTCTCCTTGAGGATTACGGGATTGGCCAAAAAATCACTTTTGGACTTGATGTCGCCCCCAAGCAGATCTGCAATCTGCTCCAGATTCACCTCTTGTTTGATCTGGCGGATCGTCGCCGCGGCTTTGCGGATGGCGGCCTCCAGCAGCGGCAGGTCATCCCGCACCAGCTCTGCGGCGCGCTCGACCCCCTTGTCCGCCTTCGGCAGCCCGGTACGGATCAGGTCCGCTGCCTTGCGGACCTTCTGCTCTACCGCCGGCAGGTCGTGGCGGGCAAAATCCGCCGCTTCGTGGATTCGCTGCCCCGCGGCGGGAAGCCCCTGCTGGATCCGCGGCAAGACATCGCGGACAAAAGTGCTGAAGCGCTGCAGCTTGTCCGCAATCCCTGCGGCCGAGGTATGGACGGCCGCCCTGATGGCGGGCAGATCCTTCTGCAGCGCCGCTAAGCCCTCCTGCCCGTATTGTATGGCCGCCGCTGCATCCTGCAGGATGGCGGCCAGCGCGGGCAGGCGCTCCGGCACCTGCTGGAGCCGGGTCGCAGCATCCTGTGCAGCCGCAGTCAGTGGCTGCAGTGCGCTTTGAATGGCCGGCAGCGCATGGGTCTCGAAGCGGGAGATCAGCCGGCCAAGTGCCGTTGATCCCTGTCCCGCTCCAGTGCTAAGCTGCTGCAGCTTGCCATCGTCCGGTTCGCCACCGGCTTCCAAGGCCGAGGCAAGACTTCCGGCTAGCGCGGATTGATCGGCGAATTGGTCCCGGACCCCATCCAGAGCCTGGATTTCGGCCGCAAGCGCATTTCCGGACGACAGCTCATCGAGCGAAGTCAATAACGAGATCGTGCGGTCCAGTACATTTTTTCCAGCGGCAAGCCGGGTTAGATTACTATTAAGCGCGCTCAGCGCAGCCGCTCTCTCCAGTGTACCCGCCTTCAATCCATCTGCAAGCTGAGAGACAGCATTCTCCGTCTGCTCCAGCAAGTACAGATTCTGCTTGATCACAGGGGGAATTGCAGCGAGGGCCGCATTGTTCTTCTCGATAAACTGCTGCAATTGCTGACCAAAGGCACTTCCGGCAGCGGCAATCTTGTCAGCCTGTGGCAACGCCTTAATTGCTGCATCCACGATTTTTCGCCCATTTTCCAGGTCCAACCCCGCCTTGTCTAACACCCCGGCCACGTCATCAAAATGCTCATCCAGTCCGCTGACGAGCTTCGCTGCCCGCTCAAGCTCCGGCAGTTTGGACTCTAGGTCTGTCAAATGCCCTGCCGCTTCACGAATCTCCGGCCAGTGGTCATCGACCGTTTCTAGTGCCGTCCCTGCCTTTTCGACCTCTGGCAGCTTCTGTTCCAGCGTCGCCAGTCGCTCTGCCGACTGGTGAATTTGCGGCCACTCCTGATGGATTTTCAGCACTGTTTTCCCAGCGGCTTCAATCTCTGGCAGGTTGTCCTCCAATAGGAATAATCCCTTCTCCACTCTGCGGATCACAGGCAACTCAGACTGAAACTGGCGGTCGATCCTGCCAAGGGCGGTCAGCACCGTCTCACTGAGGGTAGCGGTAAAATGCTCGCTAATCTGGGACGTGATGGATGACGCACCCTTGGCCGTAATTTTAGGTGCAATCGCATTAATCTTCTCATTCACGGTGTATTCGATTTCCGGCTTATTCAGCCTACCTTCCAGAATACCGGACATTTTGCTGGAAAAATCCTTAGAGATGACGACACTGGCATAATAATCCCCGCGTTGTACCCCATGCCTGGCCTGCTCTGCATCCACAAAGGTCCAGCCCAGACTTGTATTATGATGCAGGCTTTCCAGGACCTCCTCGCCGATGTTGAAACTCTTGTTATCCACGGAAGCCCCCTCATCGAGACTGGCTACTGCAATCTTGATCCCTGAAGTGTTGCTGTAGGGGTCCCACACGGCCGCCACGTTCACCCAATCATAGATGGAAGGCAGCACAACTAGCGCAGCAATGAGCAGAACTGCCGTCGGGACCTTGAACACGTTGTGCCAATCACTTCGGTAGATACGGATAATTCCAGCCATTTCCCAGTCACTCCCAGCCTCAAGTTTGGATATTCTAATATGCCCGGAGCAGCCTTCGTTTACTATGAATGGCGACTATTCACTTTTTTTGCAGCAGTCCAAAAATAGTTGCAACCTTTCCAGCATTTCATCGTTATTAGTAGTACAATACTCGTTTGATTAACAACCCAAAGGGTAATTAATCTTATACTGTGTATCACAATGCCAAGGGGGAGATTTCATTGTTCAAGAAAAAGTCAGCTTATGTCCTGCCCGTTGTCGTCCTGTTATTCCTGTCCCTCATTACATCGGCAAGCACAGTCGGAACCCTCGCCAGTGCGGAAGGCCGCGGTGACACCGTTCAGCATGCAACCGTGTATATTCATTCTCTTTATTCAAGTAAAGGTGTCTTGTCGGCAAGCACGGATGAGATTGAATGGTACCAAGGTGTCGAAGCAGACAAAATTTTTGCCCAAAGAGAGCCGGAAGCCGCAGCAGAGCTGGGCGGAACGCCTGATGGATATTATATAGTGAACGACAGTCAGACACTCACTACCTACAAGATAGCCCCTGACGCAACCGTGACTATGCAAATTTATGATCGTACCGGCAAGCTGGAGGATATTGATGTTCACTGGAACGAGAAAATAAGCCTGGAGGAATTCACGCATCAGTTTGCCAAGAATCACAATCTGGATCTGAGCCAGTTCCCTTACCACCTCACGATCAAAGACGGCGTTATCACATCGATCGTTCAGCAATATATCCCTTAACTCTGAAAATTCAAATAGGCTGGGCCCGCTTGGAAGGACGGTATTATCCCCTTCAAGCAGGCACAGCCTTTTTAGGTCCTTCTTCTCAACCTTCTGATCCTCCTTATTCTTCTCTCTCCATTCATCCCCAGTGAAGAAGCTGTATAATTGTCACTCCCTCTACCCACACTAAACATGTCTTTCAAACCACCGAGAAGGAGTGTTTCATATGCGTGAAGGTCTGATACCAACCGTTCTTGGAACCGTAGTTACTGCTTCTAGCGCCGCTTTTCTTGGCAGCAGGTATAAGATGGCTGCAACCGGCGTACTTGGATTTGGTCTGGCGCATATTGTGCTCGGCGCCATTGATCTGTTTGAGCATCGGTAATTGGGTTGAAGGATACCGGACCGCTCGTGCCCAAAGCACGGTGGTCCGGTTTTTTTTGCAGTCTCTTCCATACCAAAAATGGCCCCCCTTCACAGGTGGACCATTTAATATACTATTGAGATTTTCAAAGGCGGCCGCCTGCGAAAATCGCACAACCTGCTGCCGCCTAAGGCTCATGCTTGAGATTAGGGGCGGTGCTTTCCGCTCGAACAAGAGCGAAGGGCCGGAGGAATTCTGGAGAAACGATAGTGTTCGCCTTTAAAGTCCGATTTCACCCTATAATCTCTTATTACAATCAGAAATCGGACTTTAACAGCGATCGGAAGAAACCTCCGGCCCGCAGCGGCTCCAGTTCAGCGAACCCCCGCCCCTAGTCTAAATCAGTGAGCCACCCAAACCATCATTTTACACAAATATAAAACAACCGCTGAGCATCGTCATCCGCCTTAACCCATTCAAAATCGGCGAACGTCTCCACGCTGGAGAAACCCGCCTTGAGCAGCTCCGCTTTTAACCATTCCGGTTCGTAAGCGCGCTGGATGTGAGTCTCCTCGAAACGCCGGTACAAACCGTTGCCTCTTTCTTCACGGGCGAATATGGACAGATGATGCTCAATCTCGCGTCGTGGCACGTCAAGCTCACAAGTCCAGATATAGGATACTGATTCCTCATCCAGAATAAAAGGCTGTTCTTCCTCATAGCGGATCAGCGTATTCGGGTGATGAACGTCGAACAGGAATGTTCCTCCTGGCTTCAACCCAGCATAAGTACGGGCGAAGACTGCGCGAATATCTTCCTCTTCCACGACATAGTTCAAGCAATCACAGAATGAAATTACAGAATCCACCGGCTCGGGCAGTTCCCAGGCTTTCATATTCTGATTGACCCAACGAACGCTTCCCTCTCTGAGAAAACGCCGTCCTTGAGGATGATCCTCCATCTTGCGCTGAGCAACAGCTAGCATGTCCTCAGAGAGATCAATGCCCGTCATCCGGTAGCCAGCCCCTGCCAGCGGAATCGTGATTGTCCCCGTTCCGCAGCCTAACTCCGCCACCGTCAGCGGCTTGCCGTATTTGCTCCAGGCCGTCTCGGCAAATGTAATCCAGTCTGGATAGGGCATGTCCGCCATCAGCTCATCGTATACATAAGCAAATTTCCCGTAGGAAGGCACTGCGTTCACCGCACTTTCTATAATCAGGCTTATTGTCCGTCTTGGCTGGATTCGCCCTCGTTGGCACCTTTTCCTTCATTGGCACCATCCTCCTGCGAACTGGCCAGGTAAGTCCAGTTTTCCTTCTGGGTGACCAGGCCTTCCTTCATGAGTTTGCCAAGCGCCCGTTTGAAAGCTGATTTGCTGATGCCAAAACGCTGCTTGATAATGTCCGCAGGCGTTGCATCCGAATAAGGCATCGAGCCGCCAGGACGGGATTTCAGGAATTCCAACAGTGTCGTGGAATCCACATCACGACCGACTTCCTTGCGCTGACTCATCGTAAGATTGACCCGGCCATCCTCGCGGATATGCGATATCCGCGCCCCGACCTGTTCGCCCAGGCGAAGCAGGCGGCTGCGTTCAGAGGAATGAACCATGCCGATGATGCCAAAGCCCAGTACACCGGCATCCACAAGGACGAATGTCCCCATTTGCAGCGGCTTGTACACTCTGGCGGAGACGGTCTGGCCCTTCCAAGACTCTGGTGCTGCCACCGCGAGCGGAGCTAACTCCTGTTCCCCAGCTAGTTTCGCACGCAGACGGCCCTGTTTATCGTGTTCCATAAGAACAAACACCTTATCGCCAATCTGAGGCTTAAGCTCGTTCAGATCAGGCAACTCACGGATGGGAAGCAGCAGTTGACGGCCAAGTCCCATTTCCAGAAAGCAGCCCAACCGGGGATGGATGTCAGCTACTTCAAGCAGCGCCAATTCGCCAAGTTGCAGGTAAGGCTTATTCAAGGTAGCGGCAAGGCGGTCTTCAGTGTCAAAGAAGATGAACACTTCCAGCTTGTCGCCCGCTTTAGGTTTGCTTTTATTAGCCAGCTCCGTATAGTGAAGCATGACCTCTTCGTCACCGTTGGTCAAAAAATAACCGTAAGGAGATACTTCACGCGCTACCGTTAAGGTAACTGTAGTTCCAGCAATCAGGTTCATACAGTCTCCACAACCTTGGCATCGGACCATAGACGCTCAATATTGTAATATTCGCGCTCATCGCGGTGGAAGACATGGACAACTACATCTCCCAGATCCATCAGCACCCAACGCGCAGAGTCCATCCCTTCGATACCACGGATGACACCGCCTGCTTCATGTACGACTTTACGAATCTCGGTAGCGATAGCTTGCACCTGGATATCGGAATTACCATGACAGATGACAAAGTAATCACTGATCGGTGAAATATTGCGCAAATCCAGCGCAACGACATTCATTGCTTTTTTATCTTCAGCAGCTTTAAGCGCCAGCTGCAATAACTTACTAGGTGTTGGACTCATTCTTTTTCCTCCAATATTCTGACTAAATCATTTCGGGCCAGTACGGTTAGCGGAAACACAATTCGGCGTTTCTCGAGCAGCAGGCTGATGGTAGAATCGAAACCGGCGACTAGCCCGTCTTCAAGACTGACTTTCGCCTGCTTGCGGATGTGATTCACACCCGGAAAGTCGCGTCCTGGCTCTATATAATCGGCGAGGCAAACGACCTTCTCCAATATTCCCATACCCTCACGGCCTGAGGTATGATACCTTATGGCATCCAGCACCTCGGAATCGGTAATGCCATAATCATGTTCTGCGACAAAAGCTCCCACCTCTGCATGCCAAAGCTGCTTGTCATGCGACAACAGCTCTTTGGACAAACCATTCTGCTCCATAATGTCCCGCATACGTTCCACAGGCCAATATTTAGCTACATCGTGCAGAATGGCTGCAGTTTCTGCGCGAACAGGGTCAGCTCCATAGGTCTCCGCCAGCTTGACGGAGGACTCCATGACGCCCAGCGTATGCTTCCATCGCTTGTCGGGCATCTGCGCAGAGACTGCCTCAATAAGCGCTTCACGACTGTATGTCATATAGTCCACCCCTTTGTACATATTCATAAACACCATCCGGTACCATATATCGGATCGACCTGCCTTCAGCCGCCCGTTGCCGCAGCATCGTCGATGATATATCCACCTGTGGCATATCCGCAAGTGTAACCCGGCCGGCAATATGTTCAGGCAGCGCCTCCAGATCCAGCGGCGTCCCGGGTCTGCCCACACCGATAAAGGTCAGGCGCTGCACCAGCTCATCGATAGACTGCCATTTGGGCAGGTACTGCACCATGTCGGCACCGATTATAAAATAAAACTCCGACTTCGGATGTTCGCTCTGCAGTTCCCTGATCGTATCAATGGTGTAGGAGACTCCGCCTCTAAGGACCTCCAGGTCCAGTGTACGGAAAGAGGGATGATCCTTCACCGCCTCCTGTACCATGGCCAGTCTATCTTCTCCGGATACACCTGCTTCATGCTTATGAGGGGGTATATGTGAAGGCATGAACCAGACCTCATCAAGACCGTAGGTATCCCTTGCCGATTCCGCCGCCAACATATGACCGATATGGGGAGGATCGAAAGTCCCTCCCATGATTCCAATCTTCAAGAGGTTCGCCTCCCCGTTTCCTTTTCGATTCCCGTTAAATGCCTGCTATGTTAACGCGGAAGTTCAATCGTCTTGTTGTCACGGGATTCTTTGTACAGAACGATGGTCTTCCCAATAACCTGTACTAGCTCTGAACCTGATTGCTCAGCCAGTGCAGCACCGATTTCCTTTGGATCTTCAATATTGTTATTCAGCACACTGATCTTCATCAGTTCCCGTTTTTCGATGGCTTCCTCGATATGACGGACCAGATGATCGTTCACCCCGCCTTTGCCGACTTGAAATACAGAATCAAGATGATGTGCCAGCGAGCGCAGGTACCGTTTTTGTTTTCCAGTTAACATAAATGAACAAAACTCCTTAATTAACATATTATTACCCTAAACCAGTAAATTCATTGCTTATGCCCCACCGCCGAGACTTTCCTCAATGGTTTGGCGCATAATATCCACAGGAGCAGTCTGACCTGTCCAGTATTCAAGAGCATAGGCTCCTTGATAGACGAACATCCCCAGCCCCCCGTGAATGATACAGCCTCTTTCAAGGCTCTCCGTAAGCAGCCGCGTGTGCAGCGGGTTATAGATTAAGTCGCTGACCACCATTCCGGGGTGCAGCAGTGCCGGATTTACCGGTAGCCCGTCGATATGGGGATACATCCCGACAGATGTGGTGTTGATCAGCACATCGATATCCTTCAAATGCTCCGCCATGTCATCCAGGGAGATTCCGGTCAGGCTTCCCGATCCGCTCCATTCTGCCGCCAGATCCTGAGCTTTGTCCGCTGTGCGGTTCGCAATGACGATGGAAGCAGGTGCTTCCTGAAGCAGGGCAGCCACAATTCCTTTAGCTGCTCCACCTGCCCCAATCACCATGATCCGGGCACCGGAAAGATCAGATACCGCCTCCGCCTTCAAGGAACGCACATACCCGATGCCGTCTGTATTGTAGCCTGTGAGCACACCATCATCATTGACAATGGTATTCACAGCGCCGATAGCAAGCGCACTCTCATCTAGTCGATCCAGATATTCCATGACTGCTACCTTGTGGGGAATCGTGACATTGACCCCGCGAAAGCCCAGTGTCCGAATCGCGTGCACGGCCTCGCCGAGATCCTCAGGCTTCACATGCAGGGGCACGTAAGCCCCAGGAATGCCCATAGCTTTCAAAGCGGCACCGTGCATCAGCGGGGACTTGGTATGTCCGATCGGGTCTCCCATTACACCCAGCAGGATATCACCGTTCTTGTACTTCACGGCAGTAGATCCCATACTGGCCGTCCCCCTCTCTAAATCAGCGAAGGGCGTGTAAGCACCTTCACGCCGCGTGGAACGTGAACGGCCACAACCGCACCTTCCGTTCCATTGATTTTAATCCAGCCCAGACCCGAAATATATAGATCGCTGAGGCTGTTCCGGCCAATACGGAATTCATGACGCTGCCACTGCGGCAGCTCATCCATAATATCTGCTGCCGGAGGTGACAGCATGACGCCGCGATGATTCGCGTATAGCTCGTCAGCACGCTCAAGCTTCGTGCGATGAATGTTCAGTGTTCCACTAATAAAACAGGTAAACGACTGACGTTCTCCTTGCACAAAATCAAATCGTCCCAGTCCGCCAAAGAAGAGCGACTGTCCTGCATTCAACTGATACACGGCCGGCTTCAGTGGATTTACAGGCATAACCGCATCCAGATCACGGCGGTGCACCAACTCACTGTAACGCCAAGGATAGACAATCCCTGGAGTATCAATAATGTAATGACCATCATCCAGTGGAATCTTCACTGTATCCAAAGTTGTGCCCGGATAGCGTGAAGTCGTCAATTCCTGATCCAGATCGCTATAGTCTGAGATCAGACGGTTAATCAGAGTGGATTTGCCGACATTGGTCGCACCCACGACATAGACATCGCGTTGACCGCGCAGTTCAGAGACCGATTCCAGCAGTCGGTCAAAGCCTTGATTGCGCTTTGCGCTGCAGAGCACAATCTCTGCTGTACGCAATCCATGCTCTTTGCAGCGTTGTTGCACCCAGTTGCGAACTTTATTCCAGTTCGTAACCTTAGGCAGCAAATCACTTTTGTTCACTGCGAGAATGACAGGGTTGTTGCCGACAAAGCGCTGCAGACCCGAAATCAAACTGCCTTCAAAGTCGAACAAATCGACGATATGAATGACAAGGGCATTCTTCTCGCCTACTCCGCTCAGCAGATGCAGGAACTCATCCTGATCTACCGATACGGAAGAAGCCTCATTATAGTTCTTGATACGGAAACAGCGCTGACAGATCACAGGCTCCCGATTAAAAGCCGACTCGGGGATGAAGCCTGGAAGCTCTCTGTCCTCGGTCTGAAGCTTAATGCCGCAGCCGCTACATTTAACAGGGCGCTGTGTTTCACTGTGTTGATTCATTGGGGTTTTTCCTCCTCGTGCCACAATCCTTTTTTGCGGAGCCTGCTTTGGGCAATCCGCTCTACCCGACGGTTGAACCTTGTGCCGATTCCCTCATCCTTAATGGAAATGGGTAACACAAGCACCGTATACAAACCAAGCCGGTTGCCTCCATACACATCGGTCAGCATTTGATCGCCCACCACAATCGTTTGATTAGGTGACAGATCCATCAGCTTCATGGCCTTATGGAAGGGCGCATTGATTGGTTTGCGGGCCTGATGTACAAATTCAATGCCCAGCGGTGTGGCAAAACGCGAGACCCGGTCCATATTATTATTGGATACAATAATCAGCTTGAAACCCAGTTCCTTCACCTTCTGGAACCATACCAGCAGTTCAGGAGTCGCTAACGGTGCCTTTGCACCGACCAGCGTATTATCCAGATCCGTAATGATGCCCCGGTAGCCTTGCTGATACAGCTCTTCCAGAGCAATATCGAACACCGTATTCACCCGGAGCTTCGGGACCAACTTTTCAAACAATACGTTCACCTCGATTTCATACAAAAAACTATATCATACTCTATGGCCTTCGCAAACAAAGCCAAGGCAGAATTTCATCTGCCTCGGGGCTTCATTTCCCGGCTTTCATGCTTTTCCGCAGCCGCAAAGCTTCAGTATACACTGTGCGCCAGTCTTTGTCTTCTATAACATCCGGACTGTATTTCGCCTGTTCGAACATGCCGAGCAGAACCGATAAATTTTCAGCTGCCACAGGCCGTTCCTTGCTCCAACGAGCCACTGATTCACGCAGCGTTTCATGGCTTTCTTTACTCATGCCTCTGCGTCGCATATATTTGACCCACCGTCCGGTCTCAATTAGCACTTTCTGATCGGGGGTCAAAGGACCTCCGCCTTTGAGGCGCTGCAGCAGAAAACGCAGCTTGAGCCGGTGGTTCCAAAGCTGGAACCCAGCCCACAGCAACAGTACAGCCGCAGCTAATACCACTGCCCAGGTTCCTATACGAAATCCCTTTTGGTCTGACGCTGCAGCTTTGGCTTCTTCTTGTTTCTCCTGGTTCTCTTGATCCGATGGAGTATCACGGTCTGGAGTCTCATTCTGTACTAATAACGGAGCATTGAAGCCTGGCGTCGCCTCGACAGGAATCCAACCATAGTCTCCAAAATACACCTCGGCCCAGGAATGGGCATCCGCATCTGTAATCGTATAATTGTTATTGGCTGCTCCACCCGGACGCATTCCCAGATTATCCGGCAGCTCGGGTTGCTCTCCCGGCGCATAGCCCTTCACCCAGCGGGCAGGAATATTCAGGGAACGAGCCATCGTGACAAGTGCGGTAGAGTAGTAATCGCAATAACCTTCCTTAATTTCAAACAAGAAGCTATCCACAAAGTCAGAACTTTTGGCACGCGAGAGGTCTGGCTGATTGGTGTATGGAAAGTTCAACTGTAAATATTGTTGCAATAGCGCTATCTTTTCATACGGAGTGCTGGCATCGGCCGTAATCTCCTTGGCCAACTCCTTTACACGATCCGGGAAAGCCCCTGGTAACTTCAATAGCGCCGGATCAATCTCTTTTCCGCCGTACAATTGATCAAAACTAATCTTGCTGAGCTCCTGAACAGGAATGATTGGAACCGCAGAAGTCACTTCATAAGTCTGAGGGTAGGGCCGCTTCTTCCCATCCGCATCCCATAGCAACTCACTATCCCGGTTCCGCCAGAACAGGCCATCGCTCTGAGCTTCTTCGTTGACAGTATCTACTGTTGCAATAGAGTAGCCCCCGAAGATTACCGGATACTCATAGGTGTTCAGCATCCTTACCGTTTGCTGTAACTCACGAGTCTGTACCTTCGAAGGGATAGCGTCCAGAGCTGCGCCAACCTCTGTATGCCGAAGCGGACCTCTGGTCAGCCGATCATCATCACTCCAGCCTTTCCCCGAATATACGGTTCGGGTCTCTCCACGCATATATGTGCGCAGATCGGATATAACGCTCATCACGGGCGCATAATCAAAATTGAAACCACCGCCCAGCTTGTTATCATCCAGACTGTACCCGGATGAGGTTTTATTGGCGGAATTCTTCCCACCGCTTGTGTCAGTTGAGCTTGAGATGCCGCCACCGGTACCAGGGCCATCGCCACTCCATTCTTTCCAAGCCGTATAAGGGTCGGTCAATGTAGGCCGAACCTCCGGCATGTTGATACCTGTAAGAATGACCAGTGAAAAAATAATGGCGATATTCACAATGGCTTTCAAGGGATAATCCAGCAAATAGGACCAGCCGTGCGGATAGCGAACCTGAAAGCTGCGCAGATGCTGACTGACCAGCCAGCCCATCCCTGCAAACACTGTCCACGCAACCTCCTGCCACAACACCGAGGATGTGAAGGAATCCAGAGCCCCGAAGGCAGCAATGTTCATCCCGATAAACATCAGAATGCGCGCCTTTGTATTGACCCAACAGGAGGACAGCAGCAACAGCGCCCACGCTCCAAGGACAAAAGCCAGATACGGTGCAGACTGAGCTGCTATATCCGTCAGCCATTCTCCTTTGGTCTCATAAATCATATCTGTATCATAAATTCCAAAATGCTGAAGCGTACGGTACAGGAGATACAGCACTGCACAGGCTTCGATGAGCAGGCGATATACCCGCTGAATGGGCAATAGTATTTCTATAATGGCTACAGCAACAAGAACAATCATTACGGAGGCTGTCGTCTCTCGCAGCCAAACCGGATCAGTATAAGAAAGCCATTGCAGGGCAATGATGGTCGCCCATAAGAGACTAAACGCATAATGCCAGTTTGATTTCATTAGATTGAGCCAGCTTTTCATCTCAGGACTCCCCTCCCAATACAGCAGGAAGATCCTGAAGCGAATCAATGCTGTAGCCAGTAACCCCGCGTGCCTTCAAAATTTCCAGCCAGCTCCCGCTGCGATTCATCCCTGCAGAATTCTGCACATGTAGATGGGAAGGGGTCATGCCACGGCTTTCCGCCCAGCGCAAGGTCTCCAGCACAGGCTGTCCACTCAGCGGGCTGACCAGCACGAAATAAGCGCCCTTGGGGAACATTCGGTGTGCCTTCTCCAGCCGGGCCACAATAGAGCCTCGACCCTCGGCGTTGATATCTATCAGATAATGCACCATCTTCTGCCGCTCTGCCCCACTTTCAGCTGGAGAGAAGACCTTGGTAGTCTTATCCAGACAGCATAAGCCAATGCCAATCCGTTCACGGATACCAAAGCCAAGCAGTGAAGCCGTTATCGAAATCGCCAGTTCCAACTGCGCAGCCGTATCATATGCTCCCGAGCCTCCGTCCAGGACAATCATTGTCTTAGGGATCGATTCATGTTCGAATTCCTTAGACTTCCAAGCTCCAGTCTTAGCGGTAGCGTTCCAGTGAATGCGGGTCAGACGATCACCGTACTCATAATCGCGAACACCGTTGATTTGCGTGGTCTCGCGTCTGGACTGGGCCAGAGAGACCTGTGGACCAGCCAGCCTTGATTTGCGCTCATACAGCTGCCAGCGTGGAATAAATATCGCCCGGGGAAGAACGCGGAACTGTCCCCCGGCCGCAAATGAACCTTTGTGTTCCACAAGCCCGAAGATGTCCTCACTGAGAATATCCGTCTCCCCGAAAGTATAGCTGCCGCGTTCCATTGACGGCGTCTGAAAACGTAATTCCCCCTGACCCTTGAGATTCGTAATCAAGCTATCTTCGAATACCCAGCTCTCACCGTTATGCCGTTTCATGACCTCACGCACAACAACATAGGGCAGCGGCAGAAATCCGGGGATCGTTACGTTAAGCTGCACTCGAAGATGTCCGCCTGCGGACAGCAGATCGGGCTTCTCCTGCTCAGAATAGAAGCTGCGGGAGCCAGTAGCCCGGCGAACACCGCCGAGCCCTCCAATAATTAAATAAAGGATGAGAACAGAAACCATAATAAACAGCATAATCGATGTTTTTCCGCCCTGAAACAATACGTACAGCAGTGTGATGCCCCAAATTGCGAGGATGCCGGCGAGCTTCGCCGGCTGGATGACAGCGGCCGCCGCAGACAGATAACGTCTCATGTTATTGCCTCATCGTGACAGGCACATGGATATTTTGCAGGAGCTTTTGCAGCAGGGAATCTACACTAATATTATCCAGGCGCGATTCCGGACGCAGCAGAATCCGGTGTGAGAGTGCATAAGGGGTAAGAGTTTTGACATCATCAGGTAACACATAATCACGCTCTTGCAAGAAGGCAAAGGCTTTGCAGGCCATCATGAAGGACAGAGAGGCACGCGGGCTTGCACCTAGCAGCACCAGTGGATGCTCACGGGTCATCCGCACCACATCCAGCAGATAGTTCAGTACAGGCTCGCTGATGAAGACCTCACGGATCTCTTCCTGAATGGCAGCAATCTCCTTCATACTGGTGACCGGCGTAAGCTTGTCCACCGGCTGGCCGTCCTGATGGGTAAGCAGCAGCTTTTTCTCTGTCTCGGCATCAGGATAACCCAGACTGATTCGCAGCATGAAGCGGTCCAATTGGGCTTCAGGCAATGTATATGTCCCCTCAAAATCAATAGGGTTCTGGGTCGCGCAGAGCATAAACGGATGTGGAAGCGTATACGTCTCGCCGTCAACGGTGACATTACGTTCCTCCATCACTTCAAGAAGCGCTGATTGAGTCTTGGTCGTTGCACGGTTAATTTCATCTGCGAGCAGAATATTCGTCATCACCGGTCCCGGGCGGAAATGGAACATTTCGTCCTTCGGATGATAAACAGATACACCGGTAATATCACTCGGCAGAATGTCAGGATTGCACTGGATGCGGCGGTACTCGCCGGACATGGATCTGGACAGTGCACGAATCAGTTGGGTTTTACCCGTACCCGGCACATCCTCAATGAGGACGTGGCCTCCAGCGAGCATTGCCGTCAGCAGGAGCTGTATTTCGAATGATTTTCCAAGGATGCAGGATTCAAGGTTGTGGCGTACAGTGTTCATGATATGCATAGATTCTTGACGTACGGGCATGAATGGTAAACCTCCTATGTCAGAATGAAGCAGTATTAATGTTATTTTACATGATTAGGGGACCCAAAGTACATTATGGAAGCAACTGAATTATAGATAATGCTGTTTCTATGTATGTAAAAAAAATCACTTGTCTCTGCGCACAGCAAAAGCAAGCCGGGACATCATCCCAAGCCTGCTTGTTAAGTACATCTTATCCCCTCGGTCTGACCAGAAGAGCAGCCAGAAACGAGAACACAATAGCGGATGAAATCCCAGCGCTTGTGATATCGAAGATCCCAGTCACTACGCCGATCCATCCATCCCGCTCCAGCTCGGTCAGCGCCCCGTGCACCAGGGAATTACCAAAGCTCGTTATAGGTACAGAAGCGCCGGCACCGGCGAACTTAACCAACGGATCATACAGACCGAAGGCATCGGCAATTGCGCCCGCTACGACGAGTGTACTCATGGTATGCGCCGGCGTCAGCTTCAGCACGTCGAACATTAGCTGTCCAATAACACAGATCGCTCCGCCGACCAGAAAGGCCCACAAATAAATCATGCTCCTTCACCTCCACTCTCCAGGGAAACTGCATGCGCAACGCAAGGAATGCTCTCCCCTTGTTGATAGGATATCGGGGACAGTAATGCACCTGTAGCGACCACTAGTACTCTTTTCAGCTCACCTTTTCTCAGGCGCTTCAAAATATGTCCATAAGTCACCACTGCGGAACAGCCACAGCCGCTTCCTCCTGCAATGACATACTTCTGCTTCTCTAGATCATAAATGAGCAGACCGCAATCATCGAACCGGGTCTGTTCCATTGGTATCCCTTCCTTAGCCAGCAGTGTCTTGGCGATCGGCAGGCCTACGGAGGCCAAATCTCCAGTTACAATAAGATCATAATGTCCAGGGGAAAGGGTGGTGTCGCGAAAATGAGCCGTAATGGTATCTGCTGCAGCTGGGGCCATGGCATTCCCCATATTAAAGGGGTCGGTAACTCCTAAATCCATTACTCGTCCAATTGTGGCATGCGTGACTACCGGTCCTTTTCCAGAACCATCATTACGGCCAACAATTGCACAGCCCGAGCCTGTAACAGTATATTGCGCGGTAGGCGGCTTCTGCGATCCGTACTCTGTTGGAAAACGGAACTGCTTCTCCACTGTACAGTTATGACTGGCAGTTCCGGCCAGCGCAAGCTTGGCCCCGCCTGTATCCACAATCATTGACGCAAGGGCCAGACTCTCCATAGACGTAGAACAGGCACCGAATACCCCAAGATAGGGAACTCCAAGCTTACGGGCTGCAAAAGAGCTGCTGATAATCTGATTCATCAGGTCGCCCCCAACAAAGAAATCCAGGTCCTCCTGCTTCACACCGGCATTTATAAGTGCTAACTGAGAGGCTTTCTCGAACAGCGCCCGCTCTGCCTTTTCCCAAGTCTTCTCACCCATCTTCAGCGAGTCATAAATAAAATCAAAATCCGAGGCCAGCGGCCCCTCTCCTTCCTCTGGACCCACAACGGAGGAGGCGCCCAAAATGACAGGTCTTGAAGTGAACTCCCAGGTCTGGCTGCCAAGCTGCTTCATATTTAATGTGCACCTCCCCAGCCCATCAAGGCATAAATTACACCAATGATGAATGCTGCCACGGTTCCGAACACGATAACTGAACCTGCCAGCTTAAACATATTGCCACCTACACCAAGCACAAGCCCTTCGGCCCGATGCTCCAGCGCAGCGGAACACATGCTGTTAGCAAAGCCCGTTACCGGCACCGCCGTACCCGCTCCAGCCCATTGCGCCAGCTTGTCGTAGACACCGAAGCAGGTCAGGATGACGGAAATGAGAATCAGTGTGGCTACAGTAGGACTTGCCGCTACCTTGGAACTCATTCCGAAGATCGCCATATAGGCTTCCTGGATGCCTTGTCCAATCAGACAAATCAGACCGCCAGCTAGAAAGGCGCGGATACAGTTTTTTCCGACAGGACGCGAAGGAACATAAGGCTTGGACAATTTCTCATAGGACTCCGGGGTCAAGGAATCGAGCTTCAGCTTAACCCCTGAACGCTTTGTTTTAACCGGCAATGAGCACACCTCCTATGGTTTGGCGAAGAGGAGCCTGTAGCAGTCAGGTTCCCGCTTGTACAGGCTCCAGAACTGTCTTCGCTTAGAAGTTTTTCCTTATTGTTCGCTATCTGGTCCCTCCTTATGTCCTCCTATGCTCAGGTAAAATACAGCAGGATTACAATAAGCA
Source organism: Paenibacillus sp. NPDC057934 (assembly GCF_042887565.1). Taxonomy (NCBI): domain Bacteria; kingdom Bacillati; phylum Bacillota; class Bacilli; order Caryophanales; family Paenibacillaceae; genus Paenibacillus; species Paenibacillus sp. NPDC057934. The sequence goes on along the minus strand of NZ_JBHVPB010000003.1, from coordinate 372,758 downwards.
GTAAAAACAAAATCAGGATGAACACCGCTTCATTCGGTGGACCATACCGCGTGCCGTATCTGCGCCGGACACCATATCCATTAACAGCCCGGGTCTGCACCTTTCCCTGGGGCCTGCTTCCCACAACCCTCATCGTTATCAATCGCTTCCTTTCTTTCAGCCCCTGCCATCAGGGCTACTATTGCATAGTATTCGTGGAGACGACGCCCGGTGTCGTTTTATCCGCGAGACGTGGACAAGCGGTTCCAAAATGTTCATACTAGACGTTAGTAAAGGAGCGATTGCATATGAATCAAGAAACACTCGATTTGTTCAAAACACTTACCGAATTCCCTTCAGCCCCGGGCTTCGAGCGTGAGCTGCGCGCCTATGTCAAAGAGGCTATGTCCCCTTATACTGACGAATTCGTCCAGGACCGCCTCGGCAGCCTGTTCGGCGTGCTGCGCGGCGAAGAGAACGGTCCTAAGATCATGGTGGCCGGACATTTCGACGAAGTCGGCTTTATGGTTACAGGCATCACCGACAACGGAATGATCAAGTTCCAGCCACTAGGCGGATGGCTCTCCTCAGCGGTGTCTTCACAGCGGCTGCACATCATTACACCGAAGGGTCCGCTGACAGGTGTTGTAGGGAGCACCCCTATCCACCTGCTGAGCAATGAGGAGCGCACCAAGACAAGCGATATCGGCAAAATGTACATCGACATTGGTGCAGACAGCCGTGAGGAGGCCCAAAGCTTCGGCGTATCACTAGGTCAGCAGATCGTCCCGATCTGCCCGTTTACTCCACTGGCCAATCCTAAGAAGATCCTGGCTAAAGCCTGGGATAACCGCTACGGTGTTGGACTGGCCCTGGAGCTTGTCAAAGAGCTATCCGGCAAAAAACTCCCGAACACCGTGTACGCTGGTGCCACCGTGCAGGAAGAAGTCGGCCTGCGGGGCGCCCGTACAGCTGCCAACCTGCTCAATCCGGATATTTTCTTCGGTCTGGACGCCAGCGCAGCTGCCGACATGACCGGTGATCGCCAGGCCTTCGGCCAACTTGGACAAGGAGCGCTTCTGCGCATCTACGATCCAACCATGATCACCCACCGCGGCCTGATCGAGTATGTACAGGATACCGCCGACACTCATCGGATCAAATATCAGTATTTTGTCTCCCAAGGCGGAACTGATGCAGGTCAGGTGCATGTCAGCGGCATCGGAATTCCTTCTGCGGTGATCGGAATCTGCTCCCGTTATATCCACACGGCTTCCTCTGTCATCCACAGCGATGATTACGCAGCAGCCAAGGAGCTGTTGATCAAGCTAGTAGAAGGACTTGACCGGACCACCTTGCAGACCATCCTGGAGAACAGCTAATCAGGACAAACACATATGAAATAAACAAAGACGGCCGGGAGAATATCCCAGCCGTCTTTGTTTATTTCCCTTTATTTTCCTGATACACAGACAGAGCCAAGTTTAGTTAGGCCTTTAACTTATCATACTCCGCCAAGACCGACTGATGTACCTTGTGATCAGCGGCAAGACCCGTGTATTTAGCCACCGCCTCTGATAGTCCGATATCTGCGAGGGAAGCCTGAAGCTCAACTGCTTCTGGATCATCCTTAACATCAAACAGCAGCGCAGCTGCCATCGAACGGGTTAATGCTGAGAAAGACAACCCTGCTTCATACGCCTGAACCGCCGGAGAAACGAGACGATCGTTCGGGGACAGCTTGCGGATCGGGGAACGTCCGACACGAGAGACTTCATCCGTCAGCGCCGGATTACGGAAGCGCTCCAGGATTTTATCAATATACTTGCCATGCTCGGCCTTATCAAACCCATGCTTGTTCACAAGAACAGCTCCGGTCTCCTCCAGCACTTCCCGCACGCGTCCAGTCAATTCAACATCGGCCATCGCCTGCTGAATGGTCTCGTAGCCCTTCAAGTATCCCAGGTACGCCGCAGAACAGTGACCAGTGTTCACTGTAAACAGTTTACGTTCGATGTACGGCTCCAAGTTATCTACATAATGAACCCCGTTCACAGGTTTGTAGCCCGGAATCATTTGCGAAGCATCCACAACCCATTCATAGAACGGCTCGACAACCACCTTCAGGATATCCTCATGCTGCTGCAGTGGGACAATCCGGTCCACAGCGGCATTCGGAAATGCAACCGAAGCATCTGCTTTGGTTCTGGTCTCTTCGTCCAGCTTGGCATACACCAGCTCCTTGAGCTGTGCACTGCCGCCAATAGCATTCTCACAGGCGATGACATTCAGAGGGGCGAAGGAACCCGCCAGCCGCCGGGTAATCCCTTCGGCAACGGCACCCGCAATATGTTTCAGAATGGATACACCTACAGCAGTAGTCACCAGATCAGCATCGGCAATAGCTGCCGCTACCTCATCACCGTGTGTGACACTACTGAGTGCAGTAACGTTGCGAACAATCACTGTCTCCTGACCTTCACTGGCCAAGGTAACAGGATATTCACCACGCTGCTGAAGCTGCGAGACGAACGCCTCATTCACATCGACGAAAGTAACCTCATACCCTGCTTGGGACAGCAGAAGGCCAATAAACCCTCTACCGATATTGCCTGCGCCAAAGTGTACGGCCTTCATTACTCGAGGCCTCCTTCGAAGATGGCAAGAACGTCGGCCGGTGTCGCTGCGCTCATGACACGCTCAATGGCATCATCTTCACTGAAGATCATCGCCACATTGGTTAGGATCTCCATATGTCCGTCACCGGCTGCGGCAATACCAATTACGACAAATGCTGGCTCATCGCCGCCAAAGTCCACCCCATCCGGGAAGCGCAGAATCGACAGTCCAGTGGACTTGATAAATGGTCTGCCTTCCTTCGTGCCGTGCGGAATAGCCAAGCCTTCACCCATATAAGTGGAGACTACCTCTTCGCGATCCAACATTTTCGGGATGTATTCTTCGGTTACATGACCTGCATCTACCAATAGCTGCCCGGCCATTCGAATCGCTTCATATTTATCCTTGGCAGTGGCGTTCATCATTACTTTATTTTCAGACAGTATACTCATATGGTTTCTCTCACTTTCAAAGTTTATTTTCGAAAAAACGTAAAAGTTCGGACGACAGATACCGCCGGATTTCCGGCTCCGCCCGTTCCTCCAGCAGCTTTACCAGCTCTGTATTGAGTAGCATAGCACTGATCTCGCTCAGGACCTCCAAGCTTTCCTTGGACAGCTTGCGCGGGGCAAGCATGAGCAGGATAACCCTGACTTCCGTCTCGCCATCCAGCTGTACAGGCTGTTCCAGCCGGTACAGGGTCAGGGAAGACTTATGAATATGGCTGCTCCGCGTATGGAACAGAGCCAGCCGGGTATCTGGAATGACCTGACTGGCCATTCGTTCCCGCTCCAGCAGCCGGTCCAGTACCAGCCCCGTGTCGCCGATTACACCGAAATCAGCAATCATGTCGAGCATGACCGCCAAGGTGGCCGGTAGATTCATTCCGCTATTGTCGAGCGAATAGAGACGGAAGCGTTCAATCAGACTGATCATCTCTTCCAAAATGACGCTATAACTCTTCATTCGGTCGAAAGCAGCTTCTTCCCGAACAACAGTCCCTGATTCACCTGTAGGAGGTTCTTCACGTTCTTTCGGCACAGTATTTTGTATATAGCTCAGCAGCTTCTCTATTTCTTCCCCTGTTAGCAGGGGGCTGATCTTGATATATCGATCACCCGGCAGGGGTAAATCAATAGTGGAGATAATAAGGTCATAATCTTCTTCCGGCAGACGGGCTGCCTCATACCAAGAGACATTGCCCATGACCTCAATCTGCGGCAACTCCTTATTCAGCCTGGTGGCCAGCAGCCGTGAAGAGCTCAGTCCGCTGGCACAGACCAGAATGGCCCGAACACTGCGTCTGAGCTGATTCAGTCTTTCCATGGAGGCGCCGAAGTGCATCACCAGAAAGCCAATCTCCTCGTCGGGAATAACAAGATCCAGGTTCAAATCTTCTACAGAATCGCGGACGGTCTGAAACAAATACTCGTAATCCTTACGAATCGGACCCAGTAGCGGATTGCGGATGCGGGTTCCTTCACGGATCCGCTTCAGAGCGGGATTGATATGCTCTATCACGCCTTCCCGAAGGGAACGGTCGCGCAGGAATGGAACCCCAGTACGCTTTGCGATGCTATCCGTCAGTCTGTAGACAATCTCCACCAGCTCGATGTCCCCGTAAGCAAAACCAGTCGAAGAGAATGACTCCTGCACCCTGTCGAACAGTCCCGCGATATAGAGAATTTCTGTTCTCGGAAATGTCATACCCAGGGTATGACCCAGTTGTAGGACGAATTGCTCCGAAGCAGCAATATTCCGATGGTCGGACATTCGCGGGTACCCCACATCTTCCGTGAGATCAATTTCCCTGCCGATACAGATCCGTCGTACAGATACAGACAGACCCAGCAGCAGCTCCATATACACGATTTCCGGCAGCTCCGCTGTCCATTTCCACTCCATGTCCCAGAGCGTATTCTCTACATCCATCAGTTTATTCTTGCCCACGCTGGATAGCAGCATATTAAACACCGGATTGCCTTGTGCAGGCAGCATATGGCCAACTAGATCCGACTGGTCCAGATGCTCAGCAGCCAGTCGGCCGATGGCCCGGCGTTTATCCACTTCGGTGCCGGTAATTTCCACGCCATAACCACGCCTTCGGACGAGCTTCAGGCCAAATTTGCGGACCCATGGCTCAAGTTCATCTAGATCATAGCTAATGGTTGCTACGGTGACTTTCAGCGAATGGGCCAGCGCAAAGAGCTTCACTGGCTCCTCAGCTTCCAGCAGGGAGCACAGCTCATAGATCTTGCGATCCTCCCCGGAATATTCCGCCGGCTTCTCTTCCCGCAAGTAAATCCGCAGCTCCTCAAGGCCACCTTCTGGCCCGCTGAGCTGGATGCCTTTGCCGGATTTCCGGCTCAAATCGAGACCGAAATCCTTCAGGATGCCCTCAATATCCTCCATCTCCCGGTGAACGGTGCGTACACTGACACCCGTATCCGCAGCGATCTCGGCAGCGGTGATCTCTTCGCTCACCCCAAGGAGAAGTCCTATCATTTGTCGCTGTCTGGCGGTCATTTTCCTCATTTCCCGGAACCCTCGCCTACATGGAGACAAACGCTGGCATGAATGCCGCCAGCGTCTCCCTTATTTAATCCTAAACTACTCTTGATTGATTATCTTACACATTTATCACTTACTTCAAACGCTCGACAAGTTCATCGTACTTCGGACTCTTCAGGAAGTTGTCGATAGAAATGTGCTCCGCCTTCGGATTGCTGGCAATCGCGCGTTCGGTCAGCGTTTTTTGAGTGACAACAATATCAGCATCCGCCGGAATCTCACTGACTGCAGAGTTCACAACTGTAATGTTAACCCCTGCGGTCTGCAATTTCTTTCTCAGCACGGAGGCTCCCATAGCACTGGAACCCATACCTGCGTCACAAGCGAAGACGATCTTATTCACATCTTCTTTGCGGCGAACGTTTCCTGCATTAGCCGCACTTGCGTTTGCAGTCACTGCTGCTGGAGCTGCTGAAACTGGAGCTGCAGTGGTTCCGGCAGCTTTCATGTCTCTCATTTTAGCTGTCGCTTCTTCAATATCAGTCTCTTCGTTATTCTTCTTACTTGTCTTGAGAAGAACAGAAGCGATAAGGAAGGATACAACCGTTGCTACAATGACGCCGGCAAACATCGGCAGGTAACCACCTTTAGGCGTCATGGCGATGTAAGAAATGATACTGCCTGGAGAAGTTGCACCTGTCAGACCAGCACCGAGCATCTGGAACGTGAACGTACCAGACACACCACCACCGATAACCGCAAGGATCAGGCGAGGATTCATCAGAATGTACGGGAAGTAGATCTCATGAATACCACCCAGGAAATGAATGATAACTGCGCCTGGTGCGGAAGCCTTTGCGGAACCGCGTCCAACCAGCCAGTAGGCCAGCAGAACACCGAGGCCCGGACCCGGGTTGGATTCCAGCATGTAGAGAATGGATTTTCCCAGTCTTATGGATTCCTCAGCAGCAATTGGTGTAAGAATACCATGGTTGATAGCATTGTTCAGGAACAAGATTTTTGCTGGCTCGATAATAATGTTAACGAGTGGCAGCAGGTGATGGTTCACCAAAAATTCTACACCTGAGGACAGTGCGTTCGTCAAGGCTTCAATCAGCGGCCCAATCCCCTTGAAAGACACGATAGCCAGAATACCACCGATTATACCAATCGAAAAGTTGTTGACCAGCATCTCAAAGCCTGCTCTGATCTTACCTTCCACAGCCTTATCGAACTGCTTAAGTACCCAGGCTGACAAAGGTCCAACAACCATTGCTCCAAGGAACATTGGGATTGTTGCTCCCACGATGACACCCATAGTGACAATTGCGCCAATTACGCCACCGCGCTTGCCGTGAACCATCGTTCCGCCAGTGTAACCAATTAATAGTGGCAGTAGATAAGTAATCATCGGGCCAACCAAGGTTGCCAGCTTCTCATTCGGCCACCAGCCGGTTGGAATGAATAAAGCCGTAATCAAGCCCCAAGCGATGAATGCTCCGATATTCGGCATAACCATACCGCTAAGGGTACGGCCAAATTGTTGGACTTTCACCCGTGCACCACCGGATGAAGATTGTTTTGTTTCTGTGGCCATTGTAATAAGCCCCCTTAAAGTTATTCAAGCAGAACACCTTCACGTCTTCTGTGTGAAGGAAATCCCCTATGACCACATCGTAAATCAAAGCGCTTTCTTTGTCACCAAATTGAAAACACGGTTTCGGCATGAACATTGTTGACAACATTTAAGAGTTCCTGCCATTTGGCATCAAAGGCCCGAAAACCGTAGAACTGCACAGAATATCCCTACCCGCAGTCTTCCAGATATTCACGGTTCTCAACCTGATCTCCCTGCTATTGGCAGCATAAGATTGTCGTTAATTTCTCCAAACACTGGGGAAATCATACACCCCAATAACAGAATACCAGCTTGAAGCAAGGCTTACACAAACAAAACCAGCCTGCAAGTGTCGCTACCCAGTAGGGGCGACACTTACAGGCCGATTGGAAATCAATCCTTCCTTTTAATGGATAGTCAAACCATATCCAATGGCACTTTCCAGGAAGGCTGCGGGAACGCAAAATCGAGCTTCAACAGTTCGTCATTACTAAGCTTGATCCTTACAGCTGCTGCATTCTCAATCACATGCTTCCGCGAGGACGCCTTAGGAATGGCCATGACCAGATCCTCACGGATACTCCAAGTCAGCAGCACTTGAAGGGGTGTTGCCTGATGATGGTCTGCAATCTCACGGACAACCTCGTTCTCTACCAGCCCCTTGCGGAGAGCTCCCGCCTGCGCAAGCGGCGAGTAGGCCATCAGCGGAATCTTGTGCCCGCTCATCCAGGGCAGCAGATCATTCTCGATGCCCCGCGAGCCGAGATGATACAACACCTGATTCACCGCACAGCGGCTTCCCTTCGCAACGCGCTGGAGTTCCTGCATCTCCTCAAGATCCAGGTTGGATACACCCCATCTGGCAATCTTGCCGGCAGCTACCAAGGCTTCCATGCCCTCCACCGTCTCCTCCAGCGGAATTTCCCCACGCCAGTGTAGCAAGTAAAGGTCGAGGTGGTTCGTGTTTAGCCGTTTCAGGCTTTCCTCGCAGCTCCGGGCAAGCCGTTCCTTGCCGGCATTATGCGGATATACCTTCGAGACAAGAAAGACCTTATCGCGTATTCCTTTAATCGCCTTGCTAATCATCTCTTCCGATCTACCGTCGCCATACATCTCGGCCGTATCGATGAGATCCAGACCCAGTTCCACGCCGAGCCTCAGCGCGGCAATCTCTTCTTCCCTTGATGAAGACGAGTCACCCATATTCCAGGTACCCTGTCCGATTCTGGGCACCGAGGCGCCATCCGGAAGCAGGATACGGCCTTTCCGGTTGGCCTGCCGGATAGCTTCTAATTCTTCTTCACTGACCTGCCAGTTCATGTTTGAAGTCCCCTTAATAAGTGAGTTGTATATTTATTATACTTACCCCATAGGAACGATCGAAACCTGGGGAACATGTCTAAATTTATAATATTAAAGATAACGAGACTACGCTATTGCCTTCAGACCTACCGCCGCACCGAGAATCATCACGATAAAGACAATCCGCTTCCAGTTTCTCGGCTCACCGTACAGCAGCATGCCCAGAATGGCCCCCCCTGAAGCTCCGATTCCCGTCCAGACTGCATAGGCCGTACCCATGGGGAGACTCTCCATCGCCAGTGCCAGAAAAATAAAACTTCCGCCAAAACCAAGCAGCAGTAGACACAAGGCCTGCCAGTTGCGGTCCTTGTTCAATTTGTTAATCATCGTTACACCGAACATTTCCAATATTCCGGCTACTACGAGAAATAACCACGCCATTTAAGCTACCTCCTTGCTGGGTTCTTCCTTGGTAACGAGCTTCAGCCCCACAACACCCGTCAGCAAAATCAGCACGAGCACCAGCTTCAGCAGTTTGAACGGTTCTCCGAACCAGATCATCTCCGCCATAATCGTGCCCGCTGTGCCAAGCCCGACGAATACAGAGTAAACCGTACCTACAGGCAGCTTTTGACTGGCCGAAATCATGCCATAGAAGCTAACAACGATCGCAATGATCGTGACCAGCCACTCCCATGGAGCGGAGGCATGCTTCAGGCCGATGACCCAGATCACCTCAAAGCAGGCAGCGACCACAACCTTGATCCAATCCAGATTATTCTTCACCTGTTACTCCCCCTTAATTAGTAGTTAACTTTCTCATTGCGCCACAATAAAATAAGCCCGGGAGGCGTTCGTCAATAACTGACGATTCCTCCCGGGCTTTTATCCCTCCGTGTGAACACGAATCTCTTGATTCGTGCGTTTTCCCTCGGACCTGACCAGCTTGAACAAGCTGCGGAACCCTAGAAAACCAAACAATGATTAAGTTACATTACATGTTAGCAAATTGGGAGCTAGAACGCAAGCCCTCACCACGCATCCTACACAGCACTTCCAAGTACAGATAAATATAGCACTGCATGGCCCTTTCTGCACATTTCGGCTCCAACGCTTCAGGGAATGTGGTACAATTCTGAAGAAGACCTTGGAGTCCTTTTTAAAAGGAGCGATCGAATGGGCGTTGGGATTTTAGCAATTGGTGTGCTGGTGTTTATCATTATGCAAACCATTTTACGAGATAACAGCAAGAAAACCAGCAGAAAATCAGCAAAATACAGCAATAATGATTCTGCAGGCTTCATAGCGGCTTCCGAACCAAATTTATTTCAGGACTACACAAGGCCGCATGAGGAGGACCGTCCTGTTCATGATGGCTCATCCTACCCGGGCGGCCATGAGTCGAATGATGGATACAGCCCTAACAACGTCGATTCCAGCGAAAGCAACGACTCGGTGATTGACTGCGGCGGAAGCGATTCGGGCAGTAGTGTTGATTGATGTAGAGAAACCCTGCAGCTGCAGGGATTATTGCAAGCGTCCGACACCATCATTGTGCCGGGCGTTTTTTTGTGAATGAATCAACATACAAAATTTTGATAAATGTGAATATTATATAAATATATCCTATTATTTATATCTAATGTTCTAATTTGCGTTATACTATAACAGAGAGAGAAGCATTTGTTCATATGTTAGAAACATAACCTTCTCTCTCGCTGAACCTTCCCCCTATGGGTTCAAAGTGTTTTAGGAAAAACAGCCCTGCACACTTCTGACCGGAATCAGACAACGCAGGGCTGTTTCTCTATGGATATCAAACTGACAACATACTTAGCTTAGAACTTCACCTCAGAAGATACCAGTCGATGTGCATCCACCAGTTCTCCGTTAGCGTTCTTGCCCCATACCGAAATTTCAGTCTGATGAGCAATATCATCATCGATGAAGAACAAAAACTCATACCCGTCAAAATTAGCGTAATTATTGTGGGTGATGACCTGATTAGGGCTTACTGAAAAATCCTCAAGTACATATAAAGTTCTTGTACCATTCAGATAATAGCCTTCTAGCAACACTGTGGAAGTGTTCACCGGATCGTTGTTCACGATCTTGATTGTTACCGTTTGCGTCGGCCTTACCCCGTTGACGGGAGTATTCACAATCGGGCCGGTAGTTAAAATTGCCATTTTGTCTGCTCCTCTCCTACATCTCAAAAGTTCTCCCTATCAAATATCAGGAAGAATTTTGATATAGTGTATGCAAGATTCGGATGCTTGGCTTGGATGCTTCGACCTTTTTTATGGTACAACATAAGGCTTATCGGTACTCAATCAACCAACAATCCTGATACTTCCCTTCGTGTAGCTCACTTTGCGGTAAGAGTTTCACCTTTCTAAACCCGCATTTTTCATAACACCGGATAGCCCTGGCGTTTCTTGTCTGTGGGTCCATAACTACCATATCCGCTTGTTTATCAGCTGTTAAGTAATTAACCATAGATGTAACAAGCAGCGTTCCGATGCCTCTATTCCAATAATCGACTTCGCCTATAAATTGATCCATACCGTATATATTCTCATCCTTATCCTTGTAGCCATATTCCCTTTTTGATTCGTCATCTAGCGGATAAAATTGAATGTATCCGATCGCTTTAGCATCATACTCGATAATACATCTAACCTCATCGTCTTCCTGGGCGTAAAATGCTGCATTCACCTTATTCAGGTCATGAGGGTCGTCCCTTCCTGCATAAAATTCCAGAACTGTAGGGTCAGAAAGCCATTTCGCTAACAAGGCATTATCCATTTGCTCTAGTGTACGCACCGCTAAGCTACCACTTTGAAAAAGCATGGTATCCCTCCGAGGTTAAACTTTTATGATAAAGCTCCAATTGCCTACTTCAAGACCATATCTGCTAATAACAGATGCACCGAACTCCGAGAACCCGCGTTTAGTATAAAATATTCGATTGCTATCCGTATTGGTAATTAAGGTCAAGTCGCCCCCGCCGTTTTTCGCAATGTAAGGGAGGATACAGTCTGCTATCATCTTGCTGCCCAAATGCTGGCTTTGATACTGTGGCGCTACCGCAAAGGACTCCAAATACCAATAGGGTGCTTTTAAATCGGCAAATGCTTGCTTGGCCTCATCCATCACCTCCAAGAGATTCCGAATTCGCGAGATCCCCGCACTCCACAATAGCTTGAGGCCTCCAGCAAGCACAAAGTTCCAAAGTCCAACATCAGGTTTATCACGATGCTTCAATAAAGCTGCAGATACGATTTGCTCTCCATCAACCGCTACCAGGCAGCAATGCTGACGATAATATGCTTTTGTATTTACAAGATGCAGCTGATAAAAGAAATCCTCATCACTCTTGTTGTTGCTTCCCATAACGCTAAAGAGTGGATATCCTTTAAAGGCTTCATCAAACAGTACCGCTATTTGTGTTAATTCATGCTCTTCTGCTAATCTATAACGAACCATCGTAATGCCTCCATTTCGTACAGCCGCATTGTTATGAACACCAATCGACTAATAAACATGTGTATACTATAATTTCCGATAATCACAATTTCAATCAACAATCCCGGCGGCGGTGTTCATTTATGAACAGCTGACAGCAATCTGTTTATGAATGGAGGATTCACCCATGAAGGATAGACGTTCCATCCGAACGAAGAAGGTCATTAGAAATGCTTTTCTCGAACTCTTGAATGATAAGGACATCAACAAAATAACAGTAGCGGAGATCTCCCGGATCGCTGATTTGGGACGAGGTACCTTCTATCTTCACTATAAAGACGTTTATGATTTATACGAGCAGATAGAGAACGACCTGTTTGAACAGCTCAGCCAATTCTATAATGCTTCCTTCCCAAGCAATGACCCCGTTGATCTATTATTATTTATGGAAAAAACGACAGAGTACATTTATGATAATAAGCTGCTAATCACTCTACTGTTCCACCCGGGTAGGAATTTGCTAACCTTACAGAAGTTTAAAGACTTCTTTCATATCAAGATTTCTGAGGAACTGCGGGCGAACATGCCTACCGATCATCCCATCTCCGAGTATGATGAAGTTGAGACTACGTTTACCGTGTGCGGCGTAGTTGGGGTACTGGAGAAATGGGTAAGCAGGGGAATGGAACAATCTCCGAAACAGATCTCACATCTAATTCATCTGATTTTAATGAAAATAGAAGATTGACATGCTGAAAATATTAGGGTCCTGCATCACAACGCCGATCTCCCGTAGGATGCACCCCGTCAGTCTATGTAAATCCCAATAATTGTACCAGAATTTTCTAGGTTATTACAATAAAAATGGCTGATAGGCACACTATGATTACATGTGCAATCAGCCCTTTTATCGCTCTCCTAAAAATATATAGATCCCTTTGGAGAATCTGACTTTCTTTCCGATTTTATAGGGAGGCAGTTCTAACTTCTCTAATCACATTCGCACTATAACGATCCTCTGACCACAAATGACAACTGACCGCATGACCTTCCCTCACATCCGCAAGCGCGGGGACTTCCGAGAAGCATCTGTCGTGGGCGTGCATGCAGCGCGTGCGGAACGCACAGCCTGATGGAATCGCGGAAGGGTCTGGCAGATCCCCCTGGAGTACGATTCGTTCCCGCTTCTGTGCGGCACGCTCTGCCGGAATGGAGGAGACCAGCGCCTGCGTATATGGATGCAAGGGATGGCTGTACACCTCCTCCATCTCGCCAATCTCGACGATTTTGCCCAGATACATGACAGCCACTCTGTCACTCATATAATGGACGACATTCAGATCATGTGAGATGAACAGATAGGTTAGCGATAGTTCCTGCTGAAGGTCTTTTAACAGATTGAGCACTTGGGCTTGGACAGAGACATCCAGTGCGGACACCGGTTCGTCGAGCACGAGAAACTCCGGGCTGAGCATAAGTGCCCGGGCAATGCCGATCCGCTGACGCTGCCCCCCGCTTAATTCATGGGCATACCGGTTCCAGTACGACTCGTCCAGACCGATGCTCTCCAGCATGTCATTAACCTTACTCCACCGTGACTCTGCCTTACCCAGACGGTTCAGCTTCAGCGGTTCCTCCAGCAGCCGTCCAATCTTGAAGCGTGGATTCAGGGAGGTGAACGGGTCCTGGAACACATACTGAATCCGGCGCCGCAGATCCTGCTGCTTCCGGCTTCCTGAACCGGAGATGTCCTTCCCTTTGTAGAAAAGACCACCGCCTGTGGGCTCGAGTAGCCGGGCCGTTATCTGGCCTAATGTCGACTTGCCGCAGCCACTCTCACCGACCAATCCCAGCGTCTCTCCTTTACGTATCGTAACAGAGACGCCGTCAACGGCTCGCAGCACCTGTCCCTTCTGCGGCCACACTCGTTTCGTATAATACTTCTCCAGTTCCCGCAGCTCGATCAGCGGTATTTCGGTTGTCACCCTTCTTCACCCCCTCTTCTGCGATCAGAAGGCAGCTGGCTGAATGTCCGATTCCAACCGGCGACAGCTTAGGCTGCTCTGTGCGGCAGCGGTCCATGGCATACTGGCAGCGGGGAGCGAAAGTACAGCCGACCGAGCGCTCATGTAGACCCGGAACGACACCCGGGATGGAGTACAGCCTGTGGCCTTTATAAGATGGTGACGGAATAGAATTCAGCAGCCCAATCGTATAAGGATGGCGCGGCTGGTCAAATATATCCGCCACCGTCCCCTCCTCTACGATTCGTCCCGCATACATTACGGCAATCCGGTCGCACATCTCGGCAATGAGACCCAGATCATGTGAGATCAGCACGATCGATGTCCCGTCCTGATCACGGATCTGCCGCATAACCTCCAGAATTTGCGCCTGGATGGTCACATCCAGCGCAGTGGTCGGTTCATCTGCGATCAACAGCCCGGGATTGCAAGCGATAGCAATGGCAATCATCACCCGCTGCCGCATGCCGCCCGAGAGCTGATGCGGATATTCCTTCAGCAGCTTTTCCGGCCGCGCCAGACCCACCTTACGGAATAGCTCAATAGCTTGTGCGGCAGCCTCCTGGCGGGAATAGCCCAGATGGAGGCGCAGTCCTTCCGTCACCTGATAGCCTATCGTCAAGCTGTTATTCAGTGAGCTCATCGGGTCCTGGAAGACCATGGCTACTTCCCGGCCGCGGATTTTCCGCAGTTCCTTTGGTTTCAAAAGATGTAACGGCTGCGCCTCACCTCCCCGCTCCCCGTACCAAATCTCTCCGCCGCTGATTTCCATCGCCTTAGGCAGCAGTCCAAGCATCGAGAGGGAGAGCACACTCTTCCCACACCCCGATTCGCCGACAATCCCCAATGTCTCTCCCCGAGATACCGACAGTGAGATTCCATCCACCACAGCCAGCCGTTCCCGTCTGCCTTTCAGTTCTATTCGCAGATTGCGGATGTCCAGTATCTTCTGACGTCCTGCTTCCCTTTCAGCCACTTAGTCATCCCCCTCTGTTCACGTTATCGCGCAAATCGCGGATGCCATCGCCGAGCAGGTTAAAGCCAAGCACCGACAAGGTGATCAGCAGTCCCGGTGCCAGCGCATACCAAGGCGCTTTGTTCAAATATCCTTGCGCTTCGTTCAGCATCCTGCCCCAGCTCGGATCGGGTGGCTGGACGCCAAGTCCCAGATAGCTAAGCGCGGCTTCCACCAAAATCGCCGTCGAGAAGCTGAGTGCTGCCGTTGTTATAATAGAAGAAATAATATTAGGCAGGATCTGAATAAAAATGACGTTGAAATGCCCTGCGCCCATTCCCCTCGCGGCCCGCACATAGTCCGCTTCCCGGTGCTGCAATACACCGCTACGAATCACCCGGGCAAAGGATGGGACGGATAACACACCTATAGCGATAATCGTCTGGAACATATTTGGCTTGAAGATCGAAACCAACAACAGGGCAAGCAGAATGCCGGGAAAAGCCAGCAGTGCATCCGTAGCCCGCATCAACAGCTCGTCGACCCAGCCTCCCACATACCCGGCTAAGGTGCCTACTATGAAGCCACATGTTAGGCCAATCGCAACGGATATAGAACCGACCAGAAAAGCTGTCTGTGCCCCGACCATAATGCGGCTAAGCACATCCCGCCCGAAATTATCCGTTCCCAGCCAATGCGCTGAGCCCGGTGCCTGCAAGCGTTCGGTTATACTCATGACATTCTCCCCATAAGGGGTATAGAAGAGGCTGATTATCATAATGACAAGCAACAGCCCTACGAACAGACTGCCGAGCACCAGACTGAAGCTTTTATTTATCCTCATCCTTAAGAGCCCTCTACTTTAAGCGAATTTTCGGGTCCAACCAACGGTAGGACAGATCGACAATAAAATTAATGATAATAACCGTAACAGCGATTAGCAGCACCAGACCCTGCACCAGCGGATAATCACGGTTGCCGATGGCGGTAATCAACAGGCTGCCGAAGCCCGGCAGTGTGAAGACCTGTTCAATGACAAGACTGCCGGCTAGCAGTTCGCCAAAATTAATGCCAACGATGGTGATAACCGGCAGCAGCGCATTTTTGAGCACATGAATATATTGGATCGATCGTTCAGACAGACCTTTGCTTCTGGCAGTACGAACATAGTCCAGATTTAACTGCTCCAGCATTGTAGTACGCAAATACCGGACAATCACTGCAATCTGCGGAATCGCCAGTGCAACAGCAGGCAGCACAATCGACTTTAGCGCCAGGATTGGGCTCTCTGACCACGGTACATAGCTACTGACCGAGAACCACCTCAGCGTTAGTCCGAACACAAGAATCAGGATGATTCCCATCCAGAAAGATGGAATGGCTAACCCGAACTGTGTGCCAATCGAGATGAGAGCATCCCATTTCTTGCCGTGCGATTTGGCTGCCACAATACCAAGTGGCACCGCCGTGCACACGGAAATCACTAGCGCGAGCAGCGCTAGTGATAACGTGACAGGAACACGGCTGACGATCAGCTTCAGCACCGGCTCCGAGAATCGCAGTGATTCGCCAAAATCGAGCAGAGCCGCGTTGCCAAGCCAATGACCGAATTGGACCAGAAGGGGACGGTCGGTGCCGAGCTTCGCTTCAAGCAGGGCAATCTGCTCATTCGACGCCTCCGTGCCCAGAATGGCCAACGCCGGATTACCAGGGATGATGCGAAAGGCGGTGAACGTCAATACTACGACGAACAATACCGTCAAGAAAAGTGTGACTAACCGGCGTGCGTAATAGTTCATGCCTTGAATCCTCCCGCAGGTTACTCCGTGAAATGCACGGTCGACAGATCCTGTACATAGATCGGATACTGCTTGTATCCGGTGAGCTTTTTGCTGATCGCTACGTTCAGGTTAGGGTCCATAATATACACAGCTGCGGCATCGTCAGCCAGAATGGTCTGGGCTTTTTTATACAACTCTACCCGCTTAGCATCGTCCACTTCCTTGACGGCAGCTTTCAGCGTCTCATCGTATTCCGGATTTTTATAATTGAAGAAGTTGTTCGGCGAATCCGACAGATACTTGTTCAGAATGGAGTACGGGTCCAGCTTGCCATCCAGCCCGATAATCGTCAGATCGTAATCGCGCCCTTTATAAATCCGTTCCAGCCAGACTGCCCATTCCACAGGCTCGATCTTGACCTTAACACCAATCTGCGCCAGCTGCTGGGCAAAGACCTGTGCAGTGTCAACATGGAATTGATAGTTGGACGGCACCGACAAGGTAGTTTCAAAACCATTCGGATAACCGGCCTCGGCAAGCAGACTCTTAGCCTTTTCAATATCAGTGGCGTACTTATCCTCCAGACCTTCCTGATAATATTTAGCGAGTACAGGGCTTATATTGGAACCTAGCTTAGTTCCTTTCCCCAGTGCAACCCCTGCAATAATCTCGTCTTTGTTAATAGCATAGTTGATCGCCTGACGCACCTTGATATCACCAAATGGCTTCTTGGCAATGTTAAAGGTCACGAGTTGCACCAGATTTTGCGGAGCGCTGACCGCATTGAACTTATCGGCTACCTCTTCAAGCCGTTCTGTCCCGATCCGCGGATAAATATCCGCCTCGCCTGATTTCAGAGCCAGCAGCGCAGCTTCGCTGTCCGTAATAATCCGGAATTCCACCTGATCTAACGAAGGGATATCCTTCACGTAATAATCGGAATTCTTTTCAACGACAAGACGCTGTCCGGGCAGATACTCCTTGAACTTGAACGGGCCTGTGCCAATAGGCGTTTTGTTGCTGTCCTCATAACCGTCCGGAATGATCGCTCCGCTCGCCGCCGTCAGGGAGGTCAGGAACGAAGAGTTGTTCTCCTTCAGCTTGAAAACAACCGTTGAAGCATCTGGCGCCTCAATGGAGGCTACACTCTCATACGCTGTAGACAGCGGCTTGCCTGTGGCGGTACCCGCCAGGCGGTCATAGGAATACTTCACATCTGCAGAAGTAACGGCTTTACCGTTATGGAACTTTACACCGCTGCGAATTTTGAAGGTGTAGGTCAAGCCGTCCGGGGATACCTCATAGGATTCAGCCACAGCCGGATACAGCTCGCCTTTGTCATTCGGTTTCAGCAGACCTTCAAACACGTTGAACAGCACCTCGGCCGTTCCAGCCGCTACCGCCAGATGGGGGTCCAGATAATCCAGATCCTGCGGGATAATGACGACGACTTTGCCTCCGCTCTTCGGTTCAGCACTCGGTGCTTCTGTACGCTCAGGGGCCTGCGATGCTTCGGCACTGTTGGTGGGCTGAGACTTTGACTGTGAGGTGTTCGTATTCGCTGTATCTTTGCCGCATGCCGATAACACCAGCACCATGAGTACAGCCGTAATCAGAGACAGGACATATAAGGACTTCTTTGAGTTCGTTATCTTCGTATTCGTCATCTTCTTCCCCACCTTTATCTTAGTAATGTGCAATCGTTAATCCCTTGAGATCATGAAAATCGTTAGCCCTTGTGAAGTCTTCTACGATGATGCGCCAAGCAGCTGCGGAAGCTCCTTAATGGATGAAAGCGTCGGCACCGGCCCAATCTCCTCAATCCCAAGTCTGCCAAACCGATTGATAAGACAGCTTTCCATTCCCACGCGCTGGCTGCCAATGACATCATCATAATAATTGTCGCCTACATACAGACTTTGCCCGGCGCTAACTCCCGCCAACTTCAAAGCCTTCTTAAAAATCGCTTCATCCGGCTTTACCACACCCACCTCCGAAGAAATGACGATCTGATCAAAGAAGTGCAGCAGCCCGTTCTCCTCCAGTACCGTTCGAGCTGTAAAGTCCCAATTGCTAATTAATCCGATGCCGTAGGAGTGCTCCTTCAGCAGCCCCAGCACCTCCAGCGTCTCGGGAAAAGCACGCCACCCGCTCTGTTGTCTGGCCTCAATTTCCCGCAGCCTCCGGCATTGGTGAACCAGATCGAAATGCACGTTCAGCGCGTAATTCAAGACACCGATGTACCACGGATAGAAGGTTTCCGTGCCTCTGCCGAGCGCTCCCGGATACTGGCGCATGAACAGCTTGTCGGTTTGGTGATAGGCTTCCTCAATGTCGGAAAGTGGCCTCTCTATGCCTTGTTCGAGCAAAAATTCACGGTACGCCGCCTCTCTTTCCAAATAAACCAGCGTGTATCCAAGATCGAACCAGATATAAGCTACTGTCATCCCCTGCACCTCTTTTGTTCTTCATTCTCCGATGATAGGCAACTTGAGCCTCGATGGATAATTGTTATCGTGAAAAAGTGTCTGTGTCGCTGTAACGAAGTCCCCTTCTGTCACCTCTCCGGGATTCAGCAACCGGTTCGGATTCCGGTCAAAGGTAGGGAACAGCGAACTGGTCACATCCAGCCTTATAGCATGCCCCGGCAAAAATACGATCGCCGTTGGCCCGAGCGAGAGATGAAGCTCCATCACCTCACCCGGAACAATCGGCTCGCGCCGCTCCAGCCCGTTCCGGTAACTGACCCGCAGAATCCCTTCTGCAACGTTGAACGCCCGACCATCCGGGTGAACGTCAACCAGTTTGGCGACAAAATCGGTATCCTCGGCACTGGAGGAAACGAAGAGCACGACGACAATTTCTCCGATGACGGTCAATTCCCGGGTCAGCGGCTCTGAGGTATAAACAAGCACATCGTTCCTCAATTCCACCGGGATTTGATTCTTCGGCCCCATCGGCGTAAGGTCCGGTACGGCCCCCGACCTCCCGCCAAGCGCAGGCACCGGAATGGAAGGATGGTAGACATACACATCCGGGTACTCATCCGCTGGATGTAGGGTATCCAGTCGCCCATCGCCATTGATGGAGTTAGCTTTATGCGTGTTATGTAAGTAGTACTCCGTAATTCGTGTCCCAGGCAACGGCCATTCTTCCGCCTGCCGCCAGCTGTTGCTCCCCATTAGGAAAAACTGTATGGGGGATTGGGAGGGCTCGGGTGGATTAGGTGCTACGGACGATTCATGCGCACCCGATGCTATGTGCGACTTAGTTGCTTCGGAAGATTCATGTCCATTGGATGTTACATGCGGCTTAGGAGCTTCAGATGATTCATGTCCGTTGAGTGCTACGGGTGACTTATGCTCTTCGAACGATTCATGCCCGATCGGTACTACGTGCGACTTAAGTGCTTTGGATACCCCATGCACCGCGTACGCTTCAGATGCCGCGAATACTTCAACTGTATCATGCTCCTGCGTCGCCTCGCCCTTCAGCCATCTGTCGAACCACTGAAGCTGCAACGCATCAATCCGGTTCGTCGCTTCCGGTCCAAAATCCAGTTCGCCTACATATCTGGACCATGGCATATGAAACCATGGCTCGATGTATAGCTGCTGGTTCTCTCTGGCCACCTGAGTGGCCCCATGCTGACGGACACCATTGTAATTCTCAATCGTTCCGTCAATGAACAAGTCGTACCAGCCGCCGATATGCAGAGCAGGCACCTCAATCTTCTGATACTGCTCCTTTAGTGACGAGGGAAGCCAGTACTCCTCTCTTTCTGGATGCTCCAGCCATTCTTTATAAAAGGGAACCAGTTCCTCCAGCGGCCCCGGCAGATTCTTCAGCGGTAGCTTGCCATATAACGAATGGATTCCCGCATACAGTCCGGGGATATCCACCGCCCAATCCCTCCGCCCCCGGTGCAGCGCTGTATCCTGAGCCACGAACAGCGCCCAAGACAGCAGGCTCGCCAGTGCAAAAGCGCCATTGCGATACGTCTTCCCTTGATAGACATCCGAGCCGATCATTCCCGGAGCAATACATGTCAGTGCAGGTGGCCGGGCCAATGCAGCTTGCCATTGCACCGCCCCGCAGTAGGAGAACCCGTACATGCCAACTTTGGGCAGAGCGCCTGGAAGCGCGGATGCCCATTGAACCGTGTCGTATCCATCCTCCTCTTCATGGCTATTAGGATGAAACTCACCTTCCGAAGCCCACCGCCCTCTGACATCCTGCACCACAACAATATATCCCTGCCGTGCATACCAGGACGGATGGGCATAATTCATCGTCTGAGCATCTTCCTTGTTATATGCCGTTCTGAGCAACAGCACCGGATAAAGACCTTTGGATTCCGGACGGTACACATCCGCATACAAGAGGGTTCCATCCCTCATCGGTACTGGCACATTTCGTTCTACGACTGCCGCGCCTATCCTTGCCACTTCCCCACCTCATCTCATAAAAAAAGATGCAGCTCTAAATGGTTGATTTAGAAGCAGCATCTCCAGTTGACTGGTCGCGCATTTATTTCCGAGTAATTCAATCGGTTATATTGAGGTCATAGTATCGCAAATTTTAACGATCGTCAACAGCCTATTTTTTTGCTAATAATTTGAAAATTTAATAGTTGACAAACCTTGTTCATCTATTTAAAATCTTCTGCATAATACCTATTAATCAAACCTACATACTATATTTATCACATGAGTTTCGACCAGCCAACTGGAGACCCTCATTTTAGGAGGAGTGCCCCCAAATGACACGAAAAAGAGAAATTAAATTATCCGCTTATCTCGTCGGGACAGGTATGCACGCTTCATCGTGGAGACTGGAGTCTGCACAACCTGGCGCCAGCATAGATATTGATTATTACCGTGAACTGGTACGGACCGCTGAACGCGGGAAGTTCGATGTGGCTTTTCTCGCAGACAGCCTGGCGATTAATGAACAATCTCACCCCAATATCCTCAACCGCTTCGAACCCATTACGCTAATTGCGGCACTGGCAGGCTCCTCTTCAAAGATTGGCTTGGTAGCCACCGCCTCCACCTCTTACATTGAACCCTTTAATTTGGCTCGTTTATTTCTGTCCGTAGATCAGATCAGCAAAGGAAGAGCAGGCTGGAATATCGTCACTACCCGGGACTTGTCCGGGAATACAGCCCGGAACTTCGGAGCAGAGTCTCACTTCGAGATCAACCATCGCTACAAAAGAGCCGAGGAATTCGTAGATGTCGTGCGCGGCCTGTGGGATTCTTGGGAGGACGATGCTTTTCTGTATGACAAAAAGTCCGGACAGTTCTTCGATCCAGATAAGCTGCATCGGCTACATCATAAAGAGGAGTTTTTTGCCGTGGAAGGGCCGCTGAATATTGCGCGTTCCCAACAAGGTCATCCCGTACTGGTCCAGGCAGGCAATTCGGAGGCTGGGCGGAAGTTCTCGGCACGCGTCGGAGAAGTTGTTTTCGCCATTAAATACAATTTTGAGGATGCCAAAGCGTATTATCAGGAGTTTAAGCAGGAGGTAGCCTCATACGGCCGGAATCCGGACGATGTCTTTATTCTCCAAGGAATATCTCCAGTCATAGCCCCCACAGAAGAAGAAGCCTATACCAAGCTGAAACGCTTGGAAGATTTGCTACCGGATAGCGATATTCTCGGCTTCCTGGCCGATTATTTTAAGGAAGTAGATTTCAGCGGATTTACGACACAGACCACCGCCGCGCAGGCAGGACTGATCCACTTGGAGGCCCGGAATCCTGACTATATCAAGCACCAGCCCGTCATTGCCCGGGAGAATCCTACGCTCAGGGAGGTCTATTCCCTCATTATCGGCTCCTTCAGTCAGGACCATCTGGTAGGCACACCGGAGAAAATTGCGAATACTCTGGAAAAATGGTTTCTGGAAGGCGCAGCCGATGGTTTTATGCTGATGGCCCCCTCTCTGCCAGACGGACTTGAAGAATTCGTGGATCAGGTCGTGCCGATTCTGCAGCAGCGCGGGTTGTTTCGGACGGACTATGAAGGTAGCACTTTGAGGGAACATCTGGGGCTAGAAGTCCCGTCGAATCGTAATGCAGCTAAGGAACCGGCTTCTCTGTAATAGGGAACATAGCAACAAAATAGCTGGCAGCCGAAAAAACTAAAGCAGCGACTCTCTAAAATACTGGAGAATGGCTGCTTTTTGTATGCTTGAATATCTAAAGTGCAAGAGATCGATATCACTTTTTAAATAAATCGCGGATAACTGTTAGATCAAAGTCATTCGTTATTTTGTAGGATTGGATTTTATCTTTAGGAATCTTTGCATTATATTCATAAGTTTCTAAATAATTTTCATCATAAAGTTTGATTCCAAACTTCAAATTCCCACCCTTAGTCATGATGGTTATCCAATATGAATCATTATGTTTAATGTTAGATAGCCTCGACTTACTCAAGTTTAAGTGAGCGAACGTGCCTAGTATTTTTTCGATGTCGACCGGATCTGTAATGGTTACTTCGTTTTCATCTACAGCAGCTCCTGATTTATACTCGGAGACAGATAGAAAATGCCTAAACCAACGAAGATTAACATCACTATTCCAAACAAAATATATTTGTTGCGCTTTTTCATAAGAACGTCTCCTTTTAATCAGAGAATTCCTAATTCGTGAATAACGGTGGCTGCAATCGGTAGTAACCAGGTATGTAATTGGCTTGTATGTTCACAAAATAATAAAACGGCCTTATCGCAAGTAAATGCGAAACAAGGCCGTTTTGTGCATTATTCTATCCTGTCTTAACGTTACTAACCAGTTATTTGCTCCGCCTCTGTGACTTCTATTCCCTCCAACGCAACAGCCAGCTGTGCCTTCCGAATCGCCTGTTCCAAGTCCTCCTTCAGATCCTCGGGATCTTCGATGCCAATCGACAGCCGAATCAGGTCGGGAGTAATTCCTCCGGCGAGCTGCTGCTCCGGTGAGAGCTGGGCATGTGTCGTACTGGCGGGATGAATGACCAGCGACTTGGCATCAGCTACATTGGCCAGATGCGAGAACAACTCCAGGTTATTGATGAAGACATTCGCTGCCTCATAGCCCCCTTTTAAACCAAACGTAAAGATCGACCCCGGCCCCTTCGGAAAATACCGCTCAGCCAACGAATAATATGGACTGCTGGGCAAGCCAGGATAGTTGACCCAAGCCACATGTGGGTGGTTTTCCAAATACTCAACAATAACCCGCGTGTTCGCAAGATGCTTTTCCAGCCTCAAAGACAAAGTCTCTAATCCTTGCAGCAGCAAAAAAGAATTAAACGGACTGATCGCTGCCCCCATATCTCGCAGTATCTGCACCCTGACTTTGGTGATATACGCTAGTTCCCCGAACTTCTCGACATAACGGAGATTATTGTAGCTGCGGTCTGGCTCCGTAAAACCCGGAAATTTGCCGCTAGTCCAATCAAAGGTGCCCCCATCCACAATCAGGCCACCGATGGAGGTGCCATGTCCGCCAATATATTTGGTCGCAGAATGCACCACAATGTCCGCACCATGCTCAAACGGACGCACCAAGTAAGGACTGCCGAACGTATTATCTACGATTAATGGAATGTGATGCTCATGAGCAATATCCGCTATAGCTTGAATATCCGCGACATTCAAACCTGGGTTGCCGATAGATTCAATAAACAACGCTTTGGTCCGGTCTGTGATAGCACGGCGAAAATTGTCCGGATCATCCGGTGAGACAAATACGGTGTTGATGCCCAGCTTCGGCAGACTGACATCCAGCAGATTGAACGTACCGCCGTACAAAGTATTGGCCGCAACAATCTCATCTCCGGCTCCGGCCAGATTGAAAATCGCATACGTTACCGCTGTCGAGCCCGAAGCCACGGCAAGTGCCCCCACTCCGCCTTCCAGTGCGGCGATCCGCTGCTCCAGCACAGCATTCGTCGGATTGCTGATCCGCGTGTAGATGTTGCCCTCTTCTTCAAAATTAATCACCGCGCTGGCATGATCCGTGCTTTTGAATACAAAAGAGCTGCTCTGATAAATCGGGACCGCCCGTGCTCCAGTAGTCTGATCGGGTTCTTGCCCAGCATGCACCTGTAGCGTATCGAATCTCCATTTCTTGCTTCCGTTCAGCCTTTCGCTCATCCGCTCTCTCTCCTTTGGCGATAAACGCAAATAGGAGACTGCGCGGGTCACATGTCGTGAACTCCGCCTCAGTCTCCAGTCGAACTGGTCAACTACACCAATATTTTATTATGTCGATGAGATAAGTATGATTTAAATTTTACATATAATAGTGTGTTCTGTCAATTGAGAGAGGTATTAATGAAGTGTTTTTAATGCTTCTGCTGTAAAAGGAACCAGCTCATCCGTCCGGCCGTCACGGATTTTGGCTACCCACTCAGGATCAGCTAGCAGGGCACGGCCTATGGCTACCAAATCGAACTCTTCACGTTCGATCTTTTGGATTAACTCATCAACCCCAACTTGATTTGCTCCTTTTCCTTCAGTGAAAAGACTCGTGAAATCACCATCAAGACCAACGGACCCAACCGTAATGGTCGGTTTGCCTGTCAGCTTCTTGGTCCAGCCGGCAAAGTTCAGCTCAGAACCCTCGAACTCAGGCTCCCAGAAACGGCGAGTGGAACAGTGGAAAATATCCACACCAGCACCAACCAGTTGCGCCAGGAACTGTTCCAGCAGTTCCGGTGTTTCAGCCAATTTAGCTGTGTATTCAGTGGATTTCCATTGCGACAAACGCAAGACGATCGGGAACTCTGGTCCTACGGCCTGACGGCAGGCCTCGATAACCTCCACAGCAAAGCGAGTGCGTGCAAGCATATTACCACCATAACGGTCCGTACGCTGATTGGTTTTTTCCCAGAAGAATTGATCGATCAAATATCCATGCGCACCATGCAGCTCAATACCATCAAAGCCAAGCTGCTTAGCTTCGGCTGCCGCCTGTGCGAAAGCTTGAACGATGTCGGCAATTTCCGCTTCCGAATAATCATTCACTTGGCCTTTTGCTCCCATATGCCAGATCTGCGGGATGATCTTGCCGCCTGCTGCATGCACCTCAGACACCACATTGGCCCAGCCGTTTAGTGCAGCTTCACTATAAAAGAACGGAACGTTGGCTTGATTGGACGCATCTGGATGATTGATTACCGTTCCTTCGGTGACAATAAGTCCCACACCATTCTCAGCTCTGCGACGATAGTAGGCAGCTACATTGGCTCCAGGCACGCCGTCCGGAGAAAATTGACGGGTCATTGGTGCCATTACGACGCGATTGGATAATTTCAAGTTGCCTAGTTCAAAAGATGTAAACAAGGGTTCTACGGATTGAGTATTGTTCATAATAGCCTCCAAATTTAATATATATTTTTTGAAAAATTTAAGTATTATCACAGACTTGTCGCCTGCGCTTAAGATCTGCTTTACTTCGATTCTAATTTAGCCTAAAGGCGCATCTCGAAACGCATCACCCCCTTTAATGTAATAATAGCGTTCTACTTAATAGTGACGACATTTACTTGACTACAGAGTCAACAACTTAACAAAAAAAAAGATCAAGGCGAAATTAATGAAAAAGACACTCGCAAAACGGCCTCGATCTGTTCCCGGGATGCACCCGATTTCTCCATTATTCTCGCGCCGATAATAGCGTTGTGCAGATAAGATGCCAACTCTTTGCTGGAATAACGGGTCGTAATCAACTGCTGCTCCTGGCCACTGATGATGATCTTCTCTAGTACATGTTCAGCTTCAGCGAACATCAACTCTATTTCACCGGTGACCTGATCGTCTTCTGTTCCAAACTCCATTGCGGAATTTACCATCAGGCATCCGCGACACGAGACTTCCTCGTCAAGAAGAGATTCGCGTAAAGACTCCAACTTGTCCAGTGGAGACATTTGCTGCGCTTCTAACTTTTCAAGTATTGCTATGCTGTGTTCACGATAGCGTCCCAACGCCTTCAAGAATAACGTCCGTTTATCGTTAAAGACGCAATAAAAACTTTGCTTCTTAACCCCCGTCGTACGGGTTAAATCCTCATAGGAGGTTGCCTTGAATCCTTTATTCCAGAATACTTCCATAGACTGGTGCAACACACGATCGACATCAAACTCTCTTGGTCTGCTCATGGGAGTTACTTTATCACTTCTTGACTATAGAGTCAACAACTTATCATCAGTGCCATTCAGAAAGCAAAATTTCGTTATTTCATGATGACATAAGAACTCTATAATTAAATTAATGGGTTTTGAATTATATTTTCACAGTTTATTTTTCTCTTCAAAGCTAAAAATCAAAACAAATACAAATATAATAAAATTATTGTAAACTTAATTCATTATTTAATGTGTCATTTACTTTTTGCTTGGCCGGAGCCCTCCCACCGTTGTTCGTAAGGTCTTGGTTTTTTCTCCGAAGCCCGGTGGTTTCCCTTTGGATGCTTTACGCGGACGTAGCATCTCTTGACGGTGATCTTTTTAGTATAGTGATCGAACAAAGTTCGATCCTTTTACATATCGCCAGTCTATTTGTGCCATTCGGTTTATTTTGCTTTTATGCAACACTAATGGATAACATACTCTTGTTGCCAAAGCAAAAACACCTCCAAAGTTGTCTCTCACATCTTACGATGTAGTAGCATTCTTTTGAAGATGTTTTAACTTGTGTTAGCTCATGAGGTCAGATGCAAGTTTAAATAATCTTAGATGAAACATTATCAGACTT
Source organism: Paenibacillus sp. NPDC057934 (assembly GCF_042887565.1). NCBI lineage: Bacteria > Bacillati > Bacillota > Bacilli > Caryophanales > Paenibacillaceae > Paenibacillus > Paenibacillus sp. NPDC057934. The sequence goes on along the minus strand of NZ_JBHVPB010000003.1, from coordinate 345,751 downwards.
TTTCTTATGATTAAAATAAATAATAATCAATATGAGTGATATCATTATCGATACAAATCCCATACTAGATACCATTACTCTTGAGTTTATGAATTCCGATAAATAGCCCAGTAACGGAAATAACAAAAACATAAGAAATGATGTAAATAAATTCAAAATAGAAATCACTGTGGCTCGAATCTTTTGTGAAATTTGATCGTTTATCATTTTACTTGATAAAGGTTCAACTAGTTCGCAAATTGAATTGATGAGAATAAAAGAGAGAATTAGTAGTGCTGAACCTCCTACATTAATCAGCAGATACAGTACTCCGATTACTAAAAAAATCGTTACTAATATTCCCTTTGTTGAAAACCAAGTTTCAAGCTTGTGTGAACTAACCGAAAAAATAACTTGAAGAACTGATATTATTGAATATATTATAGCGATTTGAGATACACTTATCCCTGACTTCCCAAATATATCTTGACTGAACATATAAAAAACAGATATCGATGCAGAAAAAACAGAGAAACATACTATTAAAAACTTAAAGGAAATGTTAAGAACCAAAAATTCCCTTATGTCATTAAATACACTCTTATAGCTAATTTCACTTGTGTCCTTATTTTCCTCGCCTTCAATCTTTATTTCTTTTAAAAGAGATATTATAAATACCGCCATTATTTGAAATGCTAGACCTCCCACAAAAACGAGCTTCCAAGAAAAACCTTGCAACAAGCCACCTAAAGCCATAGATATTGCAAGTGCACTAATTATAAAAGCATTATACATACCAATTACTTTCCCATAACTATTCTCATTACCGTTTTGTTTTAAACTATCATATAAGTACGCCTGATCTGTGCCTGAGATAAATGTTAAACCAATGCCGTAAAATATATGCCCAATGAATAAGAACCAAAAATTCTCAAAGAAAATAAAAGTAGCTAAGTATAAGATAATGAATGAATGCCCTAAGACGAGTGCTTTTTTCCTTCCAACCCTATCCGAAATGACTCCTGTAGGTATCTCACTCACAAACATTGTAAAGTTTAAAACTGCTTGTAAAATACCAATTTGAAACATTGAGTAGCTAATACTCTGCAAATATAATATCCAAATTCCTCTTTCAAAAAAGAAATTCCCAAAAAATCCAGCTGCATATAAATAATTCTTATTGTTCTTCATGTTAACCTCTATCTATTCACTATATTTTAAGTTCTCTAAAGAAAGATATCCACTTGCATTTAACACGTAACCTTCAATTTTCGTCTTGCTTAAGTATATGCTTTTCCCCAAAAATAAAGGAACGTAATGCTCTGTTGATTGTAAGAGTTGATTTAACTTCAAAACGTTTCCTTCATTTAATGCTGTAATCGTTTCTTGCCTTTTACTATCTTGAGCAATATCTAAAATAAAGGCTTTTACATAACTAGAGCCATGCAAATAAAGTGGAAAAGATAAATGAAGCGATACGTCGAATTTTCTGACATCTATCTTCATATAATCTCCAAAATCAGAAAAGATGGTTAACGAAACTTTAAATCCCAAATCCTCTAACAATGTAGTTATTGAATTAACTATCAAATTATTAGGATAGAAGTCAGCATAGGCTACTGTGATTTCTTTATTCATATTATTCATGTCGGGACGAACTGTAATGTCATTATGCTCTAATTTGTAGTCTAAGGATCCCGTTAGAGTATATAAAGGAGTTACGATCTCCCTAATTTGGTTCGAAATCTTAGAGCGATCAAGTTCACTTCTTATTATCTCTTTTAAATCCGAGTCATTTATATATAGGGTATACATCAATGAAGAATACACCTCATTATAAATGTTTGACTTAGCCAAATACATATTTGTATGTAAAAATTGAGTATGACATGTAATATCTACTAGACCATTTTCGAATAAATACAAACTATTTTCGATCTTATTATTCAGTTTAAATACAATTGTATGTATAGGCCTCAAGTTATCGCTACAATAGAAGTTATTCCTGGTCAATTCAATAGTTTCTGACGTTTGTCCTGAAAGTTTATATGGACCTGTTTCAATTGGTTTTTCGTCTCGTATCGGAATAATGTAGTTACTTTCTAAAACAGAAATAAAAAACTCGCACGGGTAGCTAAGTTTAATTAACAATGTATCTGCATCAATAATAACAATCCCTACATTATCCTCACTACTCTCACCTTTATAATAACTCATTGCATTTTTCACAGAAAAAAGCTGACGCGCAAAGACACTTTTGTTCTCACTATTCAGATGAAACATAAGCCCATCAAAAAGCTCAAATGCATTTCCTAAATAATTTTGAGAAATTTTAACTACAAAGTTAATGAAGTCGTTTGTTACTATGGAACAATTGTAGTTATTTCGTAAGCCTTCATAGATTGCACTGCATATATATCTACTTGTATAATCAGTGGTTATTAATGGATTAAGACTGGTTGGTAATGAATCAATTTCAATAGTAATTTGATTTCTAGCAATGTTCGTATGAACCATGTTGTCAAACCTCTCTAAATGGGGTACTTTTTCATTTCTGTTGTTTCAAAGTTCATTGAAATGATGCTCTCAAATGATTTTGGTTTAAGTCCAATGAGAAACAAAATGATATCATAAGCCATTTGCGCAGAAATAACCGTATTTGTCGCACCTAATGACGCTTTAATTGGATCAAACTCTTGCCCATTATAGTTTGTACTATAACTAATGTTTCTTTCGTATGATTCGTTCGTTAAAAATGGACCCCAACTTCCACTGTACACCCCTACTCCTCCTGTGATAAACCCAACGTCTCTTTGTTTTGCATATTTAAGAGATAGATCAGTAATAGTACTCGGAGTATCTGCTGCATTAACTAGAACATCAAATTGTAAGTTATCTAACACCGCAAAGTCTTCAACCTTCTCAATCCTTTTCTTATAACAGGTTACCTGGGCTTGATTATTAACACTTTGAATATACCTTTTAGCCTCTTCGATCTTTAACCGGCCTATCGATTCTCTTGTATATAGAAATTGTCTATTTAGATTGGAAATCGTAACGTAATCTGAATCTATCACTACAAAATTCATAATCCCACTACCTAACAAATTTTGCAGAATGACAGATCCAACCCCTCCAACCCCAAGAATTACGACTGTTGCGTTATTTAATTTCGCTTGAGCTAAGATCGGATCAACATTAAATTGTTCGAGATAATACACTTGTTTCTCTACAATAGTATCCAAAAATGAATGCTCCCAAAAGTCTATTAATAAATCATGTTTTTCTAAGATATTGAGCAAATTTTCCGTATCCACTTCCCCGATTAACTCGTATAGTTCTTCTGCCTCAAAACCTGTTCGTAACTTATCTATTACTATTTCAACAATTTCATTTTTTTGAAGCTTAATAACCTTCTTGTGACTAATATATACATGCTTATCATCTCTTGTTACAATGGCAAAATCCTTTAGCTTCCTCATCTCAGTTATGACCATCCCATCTACTTAGTAATCCGACAAACAGTTCTTAAAAAACGAATAAAACGAATAATAAGTGTATATTTAAATACTATTTTTGAATAACCAATATTTAAACAATACATTTTTTTCAAAAAAATATAAAGACTTGATTTATATCAAATTCCAGATTATAGTTTGTATTTATATGGAGTTCAGGTGTTAATTTGGTAATTTGGTACTTATTTCTTTTTTTATAAAGAAACAGCCCTACATACTAAACACACTTAAAACTCTTAATCCCCAGCTAATAGGAGGTGTTAACTATGCAAATCGAAGAACTCGAGCTCCCTATCGAATCCCGTGAACTGGCTCAACGTACTTAATAAATTCTTACTCCCAACGCTATAGGAGGTGTTAACTATGCAAATCGAAGAACTCGAACTCCCTATCGAATCCCGTGAACTGGCTCAACGTACTTAATAAATTCTTATTCCCAACGCTATAGGAGGTGTTAACTATGCAAATCGAAGAACTCGAACTCCCTATCGAATCCCGTGAACTGGCTCAACGTACTTAATCCCTAATATTAAGAGAATAGACCCCAATAATTTTGGGGTCTATTCTGAAAAAAATCACTGAACTCAGACTAATAAAACAAAAAACATACTTAATCTAAATCCTCTTGCCTGTACAAACCTATTTGAGCCACAAGCGAATAGAAAGTAGCGTCAAAAAAGACATGGAATATTCGCTGTTTTTTCATAACGAGTGGCCAGGCTTCGATCCTTAGGCGGACGCCGCCTTATTTTTTTCGGGTCGGGGCATTAGGGATTCAAGTTTATTCCATTCTTCATCCGTTAACTCGTATCTTCGTCTCATGTTCCTTATTTCACTAGATTTCTATGCGTTGTTCAGTTTGCGTACACACCCTAATAAATACTCAACTACATAAGATCGAATATTGTATTAATATTTCTCGAATGAATATTAATATTCCAATACAATAAGTACGAGGAGAATTTAAAGATGATCGAAAAAATTAACGTGAATGATTTAACTTATGAAACCTTTCTCCACGATTTTGCTGATAAAAAGCCAGTAATAATTCAAGGGGCTATGGACGATTGGGAATGTAATACATGGGATTTAAACTACCTTGCTTCTTCTCTTGGAGATAGAAAAGTAACCATCAGAAAGTCCGGAATTAATAATGTTCGCGACTTTAAACAAATTCAGTTAAAAAATTATATTGAGCACATAGATAATAATAATGACCTATGGTACTGTGATTGGAATTATCCTATTTTCGGTGCTGAAGACCTGCGTTCTGTATACAAAACCTTAGATTACTTTAGTTTTAATACAGTAATGAAAGATGCTGCACGGGAGTTTAGGTGGTTCTTCTTAGGCTCAGAAAACACAGGGACTCCACTACATCAAGATTTCAATCATACTCACGCATGGAATGGAGTAATTTTTGGCGAGAAAAAATGGGTGTTTTTTTCTGAAGATGACACCAAACACCTAAACAATGGAAATATGGATTGTTTCTCGAATGAAATTCCTACTTCAGCGACACCTTATTTCATTAGCCAATATGCTGGCGAAATAATTTACGCACCAAGAAATTGGTGGCATCAGGTTGTTAATGTGAAACACACATTCTCTGTAAGTGAAAATTTCTGGTTTGAAAGTGAACTTAAAGAACCAGTATCAAAGTAAAAAGTAATAACGGTCATCCTTTTTCTTGATATTTGACCAAAAAGCACCCCTTTAGCGCAATGTCATTAAGTTTAGCTCAAAGACAAGAGCGGAAATAAAAATGGAATCCGAAACGGCATGGGCAAAGTCCTGTGCCGTTTATTTTTTTGGTGCAAGCAAGGAAAAAGTGTACAGCAAACAAAGCGGAGAAAGATTCGCTTTAAAATTGTTCAACTGAAACGAATTATGCTACTCTGTAGACGAAACTAACAACTGATTTCCAACGGATTTTGCGTGTGCTCTGCTGCCCTGGGCGTAGAAAATGATTACGTGTGAGGTAATCATTTCAGCGAAATCGTACAGCATCATTCTTGCGAAAATGTCTTGGGCGATGAACACGGTTAGGAAGCAGATTATATGCCGTTCAACTAATTTCGAATAGTATCAGCCTAATCCGGCAAGTTGGAATAGGTGATACTTCAATTTGCCATCTTTGGTCTCAAGGACGACCTGTCCGTCTAAGCTATTCAGCTGATCTATATTGCAGGCAGATCCTCTATTGAAGATTCATGACGGTGCAAAGTATCCTTGGGAAGAATATGATGTCATCCCAGCAGTTCACTTCCCCAATTTCAAAAAATCATTAAATTATTACATTATCTTCTCCTACTTGACTGTGAAGGCAGTATAGAAGATAATTACAACCTCACCAAAAAACTGTAGCAGGAAGATCATTGATTATGAAAAGGGGCGGTCGTTATTAGCTGGTTAATTGATCTCTATAAATTACAGAAGCGGGAGCTAAAAAAGGACATCGAACCCTCTTTAGTCAATGCTATTTTCCGGATGTATGATAGATTTCCCCGGATTGGACTTAAAGAGCGAATCGGTCAGCAAGATATGTCTCTGGATATCGCTGACGCTTATATTCATGGCCGAAATGCGATGATTGAAGCTGGAGTCGGCATCGGCAAGTCCTTTGCATACCTCATTCCCAGCCTGCTCATTAATCATATCTCGCAGCAGCCGGTCATTATTGCCACATCCTCCATACAACTTTCAGAACAGATACATAAGGATCTGAGGTTCATCGGAAGCCGGCTCGGTTTTACAAGAGTTCGCTCCGTGGTTGGAAAAGGCATGGGGCAGTATGCTTGCCGGTACAGGGCAGCAGACCTGTTCACAACTGATGATTCAAGCTCCTCTCTGTCTACTCTTGCCCGGCGGATTGTGGACTATGAAATTGATGAGAGAGCAGACATTAAGGGTGGAATTAGTGATGCTTTATGGTCCAACGTATGTGTGAATGATTGCAAATTTGAACGTTGCCATTATAAAAGTACATGTTCGTTCTATGAGATGAGGGCTAAAATTAATGCCGACGCCAGCGACATGGATTTTATTATCGTAAACCAAGATCTACTTATCCGTGATTTGATCAAGAAAAAAGAAGGAACGAAGGGGTTAATTACTGAACGGCCTGCTCTGATCGTAATAGATGAAGCTCATAATCTGGAAGCCAAGGTTAGAGATGCTCGGACGCTCGAGTTTACATTCCGCAGAACCAGTCGTTTGCTAGATGATGCCCTACAGATTCTCTTCAAGCAATCCGCAGACAGGAACCTTATGGCGCAATTTAAATTTTTAAAGAGATGTGTTAGCCATATTTTTAAACAAGTCGAGACGGATTTGCTCCGAACAGCCAAGCAGGATAACGATCGTATAAAAGTATCGGAGATCACAGGAGTTCCCTTAAAACGGGGGGCACAGATTTTAAAAGAGATTAATCTCAGCCTTTCCGTCTTAACTTCTAAGCATGAGCGGGAGATCGACAATATTTTTGAGGATATCAACGGACTTATAGACCTCTTTGATGTACTCGCCAGAGTGAAGGATAATTATCTGATCTGGGCAAGCAACACCCAGCGGGAGGGCACTATTAGCATCTGTCCTAAAGGCATAAGCCAATTTTTAAAAAATACCTTATTTAATGGGAAGACCTCTGTTGTTTTAACATCAGCAACTATGTGCCAAAGCGGTGAAACGCTAGAGGAACAATACGCATATCTCACGCAATCCCTTGGATACAGGGGAGATTATATGGAGCGCCAGGCCTCACCGTTTGATTATGACAACCACACCATGATGTATATTGCCAAGGACATCCCCTACTATAATCATCAGAACCGGGAAGCTTATCTTGAAGCAGCATACAAGGAAATGATGAGGCTCTGCAATTTAACGGACGGGCGGACATTGGTTCTTTTTTCAGCGAAGGAGGATATGAAGTACATTCATAAGAAGTTAAACTCCGAGAAGCTTGCATGGGCGGTGCATGTTCAAAGAGAAGGATCGTCCCAAGACGGGGTCATCACTGAATTCCGGGGCAGTAAAGGCGTCCTTCTTAGCACCGGTGTATTCTGGGAAGGCGTGAATATCGAAGGTTCTGATTTGTCGCAGTTGATCATTTTCCGCCTTCCTTTCCCTGTTCCTTCTGATCCTGTCTATGAATATAAGGCATCTATGGCAGATAATCCTTTAAAAGAGGTTTTTGTACCGGACATGCTACTCCGCTTACGACAAGGAACCGGGCGTCTGATCCGCAGTGAAACTGACCTTGGTATACTCAGCATACTCGATTCCCGTCTATCCAATGCAGCCAAAAAAGATTACAAGGATAAGGTATTAGAAGCTTTACCATTTAAAAAGGTTACCGAGGATTTTAGAGTTCTGGAGAAGTTTGTAGAGGAAAAAGGGATATTACTTTAGATTTGTATTTTCTAGTCTACTAGAAAACAAAAATCACTACGATGATTTCCTACGTTTGTTCATGATAAAGAAACATAAGGAACCTGTAGGGTTGAGAACTTAGTTCCTCATTTCCTACAGGTTATTTATCCTAAACTCCAAGCTCGGAACCCCGCTGCTCTATTCGCCTGAATCCAAGGGCAAGGTCGAACGGTTTAACCAGATTGTCGATTCGTTTTTGAGCGAAGTTGCCTTCGAGAAGCCGAAGACGCTGGATGAACCCTGATACCTTGGCGAACGCGTTCATACATAGTGAAAAGCCAAAAGTCGACAAGTCGGGCTGCATTAGCTTTATGAACCGAAAGTATGAAGTGGGCCTGACGGTGATCGGCTGCACGGTCGATGTCTTGCATGAACCGGCAAACATCACGAAGCTGAGGATTGAGTACGAGGGACAAGCGCCGTGCCGGGTGCGTGAGATGGAAACCGGTCAGCGGGCGGGAGCTCGTCCGGCGCTGCCTGAGCAATTGAACACACCCTTGACTGGTACGTCGAAGCTGCCGGAGTCGGCCAAGCGGCGGCAGAAACACTTGGGCGCCTGGTCTATGTCGCATAGATTTTATACTTGATTTACCAGAAGTACGGGTGATGGGTTGGCGCACAACCATCTTACGGAATGTTGAGATGTTTTTCTATATTTTTTGAGTAATCCTATCCTTTATTCCTCTCCGGATTTCTCTTAACTCCCAATCCTCGGCTTTTAACACATGCCCCAGATATTTAATACCTTCATCAGGACGCACTTCACTCCCACAAGTAAAAAGATCTACAGCTGCGTAATTGTACTCGGGCCATGTGTGTATCGCAAGATGTGACTCTTTTATGATGACGACACCGCTCACACCCCATGGATTAAACTTGTGAAAACAACTTTGAACAATTTGTGCCTGACATAAGTGTGCCGCTTGTATCATATAACTTTCGATATTTTGGTGGTCGCTTAGTACATACGGGTCACAACTATAGAATTCCACTAATATGTGTTTACCCAAGAAGTTAATGTTCATAATGATATTCCTTTCCTTAATGAAACAAAACATTCTTCATAATGTATTAATATTGAGATCAATAGACTATAACAAAATATAAAGGTACTCATTAAAATATTATTCAACTGCTGCGGTACTGCCTTCATTCTTTAAACTTTGATTCACCTCACTCTCCACCCCAAATTACATAATTACGGAATCAAAATCAACAATTTACATCAAAAAATCCATTAATAACCTATTAAAGACCCATTAATTGGTTAATCAACAAACGTGAGAAATAACATCTTTAGAAGGTAAACCTATCGCATTTGGGTCCACTGCGTTATCGTCAATACAAGAGTTTCGTATGAAGACAAGAAATCTAGGGATAAGTCTGCAACATCAATTAAAAATCCAAATTCTTGTTCTAAACTATAAAGAAATCGTACTATGGTTACTGAATCTATTAGTCCCTCACCTATTATGTCATGATGCTCTACGGGATTAAAATTAGGGTTATACGATCTCAAAATTTCTAAAACTCTTTTTTCTATATCCATTTTTGACTCTCCAAGTAGGTATATTTCGAACAATTTACGGCTTTTATTGCCTATTTATTCGATTCACCTCAATCCAATCCGGCATCGATTGGACATGGGGCAGGGGTAATTCATATAAGACTTCATTACCTTTTTTTTTAATTGCCTTGAAACCAACAAGCTCCAAAAGTATTTTTGCAGGCAAATTTTTAATAGTCATTTGATATTTAACTTTCACAGTTGATACATTGGGCCAGTTTTCTTGTATCTGATGAATTACTTCATATAAAAAGCCAGTACCGACCCCTCTCCCTTCCACTCTGCATGATATACAAAATAAATCAATGTTTACGTGGCCCTCTTCCTTCGTCAAAAAGCATACTCCTATTAATCCATGATATCCGAATCGATCGGATAATTCTGAGACATAACATATTTTATTTGGTAGTTTCAAATATCCTTGAACCGTTGCCAAGGATACCTTTTCGGATAAATTGTTTAATTGATTTGTTCGTCTGGATAATTCAAATATCCGGGGTACATCCTTGTCTTTGGCAAGATGTACATTTAGTTTCATCTCACAAGATTTAAGAAAGTCCTCACGTGAGCCAATAAACGCGCTTTCAAATTCATCCCTCACTAGTTTCAATTTGATCAGTTCACGCCTTTGGCTTGTTTCTTCCGATCTCTCTTCTTCCGATCTCGTCAACTCAAGAAGATGATCAAAATCGCTTGCATTTAATGTTTTAACTTGAGGTAAATAAACGTTTACTTCATAAAGTTCAAATGGGTCATTATCTATGAAAACAAGTGAATCGAGACTAATGTTCAACTTATCGGATATTCTTTTTAAACTGTCTGTCTTTGAACCCCAATTGCATTGAGACAAAACAAAGTAGGATCGGATACCTAGCTCTGTCAGTTTCTTATTAACTAGAGACTCATTGTTCCTGCTTGCAATAGTCTGTAAAATACCACATTGATCTAGTTTTTGAATTACCTTATGTATTCCAAGGAATAGATGTACATCCCAGTTTTCAGACAAAATCCCATCCCAGATTGTGCCGTCGAGATCCCAAACAACACACTTAATCATTACAATTTAATCCTTTCCCTTAAGATTAAGTTCCATTGAGAGGTGTGTGGGAGCAAATCCAAATTGTTTGTATAATATACGCATTGGCAAATTATCCACATGAACTTTTGAACTGATAGATTCTGCTCCAATCCTCTCACAGAAACTAATTCCTTCGTTCATTAATGCATTCACATGCTCGGATCCACGATAATTATCCAAAATATAAAAACTTTTAAAATTGACATAAACAGCTTTGCTTAAATAATTCATCTTTTTCGCCATCCATAACCAACCGCTAATATTCCTCTCCAGTTCTAAAACCATCATTCCTTCTCTTTCTTTATCCATCGCTTTCTTTATTTTCTCTTCATGAAAGGATAAATCGGTAATCGCGTCATCACCAAATGATATGAGCGATATTTCTCTTTCAAACTTTGCGATAAGAGCAATATCACTGCTTTGAATTGTTCTAATCAAAATAAATCTATCCCTACCTTTGAATACTTTTTTTTCTCAATCAGCTTAAAAGTAACATGCCTGCAATATGGGCAACCCTTATTCTTCAATTGCTCTATTGTTTTAAACTCTTGTTCACTCCCAACATTCAATACATTATCGCATTGATTACATTGATAACTTCGAACAGTACGATTAAATTCACCTGTATAAATGCGATCGGAATAAAAATTATTGAACAACGGCTTTGCTGCACTAGTAGTTTCCAATGTCATCAGTTGGCTGGTATTCCCAATAATTCCAGCCCCTATGTACTCGTTAAATCTAGTGTTAATAGATTTTATGACAATTCCAAATTCGTTGAATTTTCGTTGCATATCCAGCAATTCATCGGGAGACTTATGCATGAACGATAGAAAGATAGGTAAATTTTTTTTTTGCTTTAAGGACTGAATGCCTCTGTTCAGGAATAGACATAGCCCATTCAAGGTGTAAGGAGGATCTGTAAAAACACAATCAAAATTATCCGCTAACTTCGAAGGTAACGGGTTTCGCAGATCAATTTGGTGACATTCAATTGGAAGTTCATACTTAATTGCTACTTCATTAATATAATTGACAATTCTTTCGTCAATATCAACGACACAAATCTGGGTCGTAAATAACTTTTTTCGGGGGAAAATTTTTTTCAACAAAAACCCTAAAGCAACACTGATAAAATCATCGTCGCCGATGCACATAATTTTTTTACCAATCAGAGTAGAATGACTCAAACAATAAATTGCTCTTTTAATGCTTGTCTCCACTGTACTTTTTGATTGATCAATGGTCACATCCACTTGTGGCCGTTCTTCAAAAATTTGTTGAAGTTCATCTTGCATATTTTTTAAATCTTCTTGCTCCCACTTATTGTCCAAAAGTCTGGAGTAAAGGTCATACTCCAGTCCCTTATAACCCATTACATTTTCGACAAAATCCTTTCCCTTAGCAGTACAACTTACACCTTTACCTTGCATTAAAACATCAAGTTTAATAAATTCCTTTTTTATTGCTGAAACCAATGGGAGTGGCAACAATGATCTCTTAGCCAATTCCTTTGTTGAAATGCCCGACGTAAAATAAATATCCAGCAGGATTTGCTCAATAATCCGCTCTCCTTCATTTATTCTCACCCGAGAGTACACCTGCTCTATGATTTGATTGCTGGATTCATCCAATCCATCTCCACCTCTCTACTTTTCATCACTATTTGATGTACTCAACCGATCTACAGCTTGAATGATGTAATCACACAAATTCTCAACGGACTCAAAAGATATAACATCCAGTTGTTCATCGTTAAATTCAATGGAAAATTCTTCTTCAAGCAATACAATTATTTTGATGAAAGACAGGGAATTAATCCCAATATCTGATAACTTATCGTTTATTTGAATAGCGGCAGGAACGATATTGGACTCATTCAGGGTTTCTTTAATAATAGAAAGAACCTTACTTTTAATATTATCCATTAATTAACTCCTCTGCTTTTCCATAGTTTTTTCACCTCATAATGCGGTTCAATAAAAAGGATACACTACTGATTTATATAGTTGTTCCATTCATACCACTCCACTTCCATAACAACTAAATCCCTATTTGAGGGCTTTTCTCATTTCCTTCAGCCGTTGCCCTAAAGTAGTATAACAATGCATACAGCGAACTCCTGGTTTACCTTGAGAAGTTTCATTCAAAGCCTCTATGCACATAACAAAGGAATAATAAAACTTCATATTAGGATTACTTTCTAAATCTGATCGTTGAAGATTCCCTCTGTAATTCGGAAATTTTTCTTCTATTTTCAGAATTTCTATTTTTGCATCTTGTTTTGTTGTCAGTAAAATATCCCCAGTCCAAGAATGCGCTGCAGCTAGCTTATTAGCCTCCATGGCGAACATCGGACCATCTTCATTGCCGAACCCGCCAGCAAAAAAAATAGATCTACCATTTGGATTTAGATAAGACGGCATTTCCCGAATTATTTTTCGCAATATTTCCAGTCCATCTACGCCACCGTCTGCAAATAACACCTTGACATCGGTTAGATTAGTTACAGGCAAAAATGGAGGATTGGCAACTATAAGATCAAATTTCGATGATTCTACTGCAGAATATAAATCGCCTTGCACCACAGAAAAAAATTCTTCAAGGCCGTTTATAGCAGCATTCATACGAGCAATAGCTACAGCTCTGCTATTTATATCTACAGCAACTACTGTTGCTCCGTAAGAAGCCATTATTAATCCTTGGATCCCTGTGCCGGTACATAGATCCAATACCAGCTTACCTCGTAAATTGGGTAACATTTTTGCCAGATACATCGAATCTTCTCCAAACCAAATCTGATCAAAATCAACAATTTCCCCTGGCACCCATACGTCCCTAAACAGCCATAGCCCCTGAAAAGGGATAATATGAAGTCCACCTAAACTCCAGCCCTCAGTTGATTTTATTATAAGATTATGGTTGAAAAGTTCTTTAAAAAACTCTTCTCCCAATAATGTCTCTGGATTCTTGATATTTTGCCCCATATGGAATAATTTCAACAACTCATTTACTTCATAGCCAAGGTTATTTTCCATCTCCTTAAGGGTCCATGGTGCCCGTGCAAGGCGCTCTCCATAGAGCGCTTCAATGATTTCCCTTAAATGATGCCTTTCCAAAAATGTTGCTAGTTTAGCTAATACGCTTGTTGGTATAAAAGAAGGGGAAGTCATCAATATCATCATCCTTTGACATAATTAATTAACTATAATTTATTTAGTAACACTAACGTTTTCTCTAGTTGGTCATGATTTTTTTTAATGCGCTCCGATATCCGAAGAATTAACAAGGTTGGCGACTCTAAAAAGGATGCTTTAAAGAACAAATTGGAAATAACACCCCATTCTTCAGCTATTTTCAGAAAGGCGTCAGGAAGCTCAGATAGAATAGGATTCTTAGTATTGTCATAAACATGCTGAACTGTATAATGGATTTGAGTTAAGCAATAGCCAATATCAGCTTTTAATGCAACTAGTTCAGAAAAGGCCTTTCGGTATACAGCTTCTTCCGAATTAACATTGTGCATCCATAAAGGCAATTCATTAGCAAACTGCCACATAGCGTTTAAACCAAAGCAAGAAGGAGTGAACCAGCTAAAACAACGTTCAGGTAGAGAATGATTATTCAAAATCTCATTGGACACTTCTTTTAGGTATTCCAACTGGGAGAAATCCTGAGTATTGGAATTATCTGCGCCTTCCCAGAAAAACGAACTTCCCGGAAATACTTCGACTGAATGTAACCATGATTGAACAACCATATCTATTGGCAGAGTGCATACAAAACTGCTGGGACTCGCCGAAACCCAGACAACAATTTGCTTTTTATCTAGATCTAAACCAACAGGAATAACATGATGAAAATTCTTGTTAAGAATATTATTTTTATTTCTTTGCACCTTAAATGCAGGATGCTCTCCAATATCATTCTCATGCATTTGAAAACAAATAATATGTTTATTTTTTACATACTCCAAAATTTTCCCTGCAGCTTCTTCCGCATTCACAGGCTCACGTTCTAGAGAAGTCCGTATGTTTAAATTCTTGCTCGCTCTTTCAAAATAACCTTTCCCTGCAAAACCTATGATATAAGGGTAGGATGTATTGTCCACAAACTTCTTGCCAAAAGAGCAGAGCATTCCCGACCCTGCTGCAAACAAAACATTCTCAGGCAAGCAATTTCCTGTATAATGACGTACAACATAATCCATAATTTGAACAAAACAATTTCCGAATTCATGCTGGTTGTTTGTTTCCAAGTTAATAGTCATCATAGATATTTCCTTTTCCTGTTGATTTAGTCTCATCAGTCGGTCTACTAACTAACCAAATTCGCTCGGAAATCGATATTCCCATCGGCTTCCCATATTCGATTATTTTCACAATATCTCTCTCTTTACTTTGGCTGTGGTAAACCTTAAGAGCCCGTACTTTATCATTAAGACTATCAGAAATAATATTTTTTGGTTTCAGGACAAAGCCTTCCTGACTGAGTATGTTCAAAACTTCTATTTTCGCCTGTTCATCTATGCAATAAGGCAAATCTTCAAAGAAAAATAATCTGATTTTTCTGGCGTGTAGTTCACTCCACATTTGCTTAATCACATACGCTAACAGAATGTGATCTACATGCTTTACGCCTAATGGAGCTAATACAATAGAAGGCTTGTTGGAATCTAGCGCCGAAAGAATTTCTTTGCGCACTGCCTCAATCCAGTAATGTTCAGATGATTGTTTCCAAGGTTCCTTCGTTCCTCCGATAATTTCCCGAAGTCTCTTGTAACCGCGCAATCGCGCTTCCGGCAAATCACAGAACATAGCATTGTAGCGCAAACAAAGAGAAACTGCTTGTTCTTCTATTAAGATTTGTTTTAGAGCTTCCTCATGCTTGATGTTTAATATGGAATAATCTTGTTTTGAAAAAACATTAAGCACTGTTATATGTCTGTCACTGTTTCTACACGCCAATGAAGCTCCAAGAGAATAAGCGGCATCATCCGGATGTGGGCTTAATATTAGTATTGATTTTTTCTCCACATTCCCACCCCATCTCTAGATGATGCATGAATTTACTTATTCTAGATATTCTATTCATATAGTAGTCATCTTTAGCATCGAATACTTCGGCGATCATTGGTCCTTGAAAATTCACCTTTCTTAATTCACCTAATACTGCATCCCAATTTACATGTCCTTGACCCACTTCAACCATCTCTGCCTGAAATGGAGAAGTTACATATAGATCAGTTACGTGAATCTTGCGAATATACTGCTTTAATACATGAACCCAGTGTTCAGGATAACCAGTGAGTCTAGCATTACCAACATCCAGACACATGCCTATTTGCCTAGAGGAAAACATATCCAAAAAACTCTTCATTTCAAGCGGGCTCAATAAAAACTTGTTAAAGACATTTTCAATACACAGTTCAATACCGTATTCTTCAGCACGCTTTAGCAATATCCCTATCCGTTCAACCGATCTACTATAGCAATCATTATAATAATCTTCTTCATTAACTATACCGGGACTTATGGTTATGGAGGGTATTTCAAGAAGGGCGGCCAACTCCAACATTTTGTTTGCTATTTCCATAGCCTTCTTTACAACATCTTCATCATGGCTGCTTAATGAATAATCATGAAATAACAGCGTAGATAAACTAAACATTTTTAATCCTGATGCATTCACACTCTTCCGCAGCTCTACAATATCAGTTGTTTTTGAACGGAAAGAGATGTCTCCTATGTTAGTAAGACTAAGCTCTAAACCATCAAAGCCAGCTGTCAATGCTATTTCAGCAGCTTTCTGAACTCTAGTTCGGCCCAGCAAGCCGCCTGGAAAAGCCCAGATAGTTAAACCCTTCAACATTCTGAACCACTTCGGACAGCTAATTTATTCATTTTCACTTGTACGTCTGCGATCTTTTGAAGAATATCTTGAATTTCACTACGTTCAGCCAAGAGTAAAGAATGATGAAGCCAAAATGTTGTCTTACTGATAATTTCCGTATTTGGACATTGTTCCTTCCAATTGCATTCTATTCTATCAGCCTTATGCGCAAATGCAGGTGGATTCAAGAAAACTTCATTATAATATATTGCTCTTTCATAGCCCCGTATAATGGGAATTCCCGCAGAACGAAAAGCCATAAAGAGACGTTTGGGCGACATCCCCCCCCAATATTCCTTGTCATAACGGAAACAAATTAAATGTAGGCCATGCCGACTAGATTCGTCCGAGACACATTGAGGTGTAATCCCGGCTAACTGCGACAACATAGAGGTGACATAAACGGCATTATCTTCCCTTATACGGTGAAGTTCTTGGAATTTTTCTAACTGTGCAATGCCGATTGCACCTTGAAACTCGGTCATACGTCCGTTCCATCCAAGCCGTTGATGATCATACCATTCACCGTTAACTCTTCTCCCAGCCATATGCAATGAATATAAGGTCGAGGCTACATCGTCATTATTAGTCACAATCGCCCCTCCCTCTCCCGTGGTAACATTCTTAGAGGCTTGAAAACTAAAACAACCTATATCTCCGATTGTACCTACAGGACGCCCTTTCCATGTTGCACCAATCGCATGGGCAGCATCCTCAATTAAAACTAAATTGTAATCTTGCGCAATTTCGAGAAACGCATCCATATCACAAGGTTTACCAGCAAAGTGAACGACTATTATCGCCTTTGTACGCTCTGTACAAGCCCGACGAACCGCATTCGGATCCAAATTCCAAGTCTCCAGATCAATATCTGCGAAAACTGGAACAGCCCCACTTTGCAGAATGCAAGTTGCCGTTGCTGCATAGGTATA
This sequence comes from Paenibacillus sp. NPDC057934, assembly GCF_042887565.1. Classification (NCBI taxonomy): domain Bacteria; kingdom Bacillati; phylum Bacillota; class Bacilli; order Caryophanales; family Paenibacillaceae; genus Paenibacillus; species Paenibacillus sp. NPDC057934. The sequence goes on along the minus strand of NZ_JBHVPB010000003.1, from coordinate 328,351 downwards.
TGGTGTAGTAATAACTTCATCATTAACTTCTAAATTCAGGGAACGTATAGCCATATCCAGCGCCATCGTACCACTACTAACAGCCAGGCTATGTTTAACTTGAAGCATTTCACCAATTGCTTTTTCAAAGCGTTGCACGAATCCTTTGGAATGTGCCGCCTCGCCCTCTAACGTATCATAAGCGCCCCTCCACCAATGTCCGCTATGAAAAGCTTCTAATAGCAATTCTTCTTCCCTTTGATCAAACTTTGGCCAGGAGTTCACATTCATAGACTTTCCTCCATATTCTCTAACAAGCTCCGAGTCGTACCGTTTTGCAGTGCCTTTATGCAGGTAGGGTCTGATTGCATCATCGTTCCGTAATATTTATTCGCTGTAGCAGGACAGCCACCGCGACAAACCTGCCAATATTCACAATCTTGGCAGGGTTCCAGGTTCTTTAAATACTCTTCCCTTTTTCGGATATTTCTTCGTTGTTCTTGCCACGGTACCAAAGTCTCTTCTACGCTCTGTTTTTTGACATTGCCTGTTTGGAAAGTAGCTTGTGTAACAAAAGCAGTACATCCTGTAACTTCGCCAGTCCCGCCTACAATGATACTGTTTCCAAATGCGGGACAGCCCCGAATGGGATCAAATTCAACTTTTAGCTGGATACCCGCAGGCCAAGTGCGCCGCCGCGGGCTTTTCTGATACGATACATAAAAGCAACCGGGGAGTACGATCGTAATTTCAAACGGCTTAGCAGAACTACTTAATGCATATTCTTCCAGCCACTGATAAGTGTCTAGATATGCCTGATCCATTCCCAGCTCTGAGGGTGTATCTTCTGGAACCGTCCCGCCTGATTTAACATCAATTAATCGAAGCAGATTGACATATTTAATTTCATTGGCAACAGCCAGATCAAGAAACTGCCTAACGCGATGTCTATTTTTATCCATTACCACCATATTGAAACCCAGACTCTTAAAGTCGCGGGATCGAAGTTCAGCTAGCCCAGCCAGTGTCTCTTGAAATGCACGGGAATTCCCCCTGATTTCATTGTGTTCCTCAGGAACTGGTGAATCGATCGATACATATATTTTGTCTATTAAATTCAGATGTTGTTGCAGTTCAGCCATAACCGCCCGAAGGCGGGTTCCATTGTTGACCAGCAAAGTTTTAGTATCCTGAAATGATTTAATAATTTTTAATATCTCCCAGATATCTTTCCTTAGGAAAGGCTCTCCTCCACTAATATCGAATGTCCTTACTCCAACTTGGTAAAGTTCAGGAATCACTCTCCGATACTCATCTAGGCTCATTTCCTTTTTTATTTTTTGCTTACTGTGGTGACTTCCCGAATAGCACATTTCACATGACAAATTACATAATAAAGTCGGGTATAAGTATGCAGTATGCGGATTTTCCAAAGGCTGAAGCATACTATTCTCTCCTGTCCGTATTTTGGGTTCTTTTAGTAACTAAAAATTTATCGATAATTAAAGCATCCAAGTTTGTATTAGAAAAACAACGAAGAGCATCTTCAGGAGTTTCCACTATAGGTTCGCCCTTAACGTTGAAAGATGTGTTTAAAACTACCGGAACACCTGTTAACTCACCGAAGAACTCTATTAATCTATAAAATTCAGGGCTGCCTGCTTTAGAAACGGTCTGTAATCTAGCAGTTCCGTCAACATGTGTGATCGCCGGGAGAACAGAACGTTTGTCAGGGAGCACATCGCATACAATCAGCATAAACGGAGTCTCTTGATTAATATCAAAAAACTCCCTACTTTTTTCAGCTATAACAGCGGGCGCAAATGGACGAAACGATTCCCGGAACTTTACCCTATGATTAATTTCATCCTTCATATGTGTAAGTGTCGGGTTTGCCAGAATAGAACGATGACCAAGAGCCCGGGGACCAAATTCAGCGCCTCCTTGGAACCAAGCAATAATTTTCCCGTTTGCCAACCAACGGGCGGCAATTTCCTCTGGATATTCAATTGCCTCTATATTTAACTCTGTGAACTTATCAAAAGAATTCATTACTTCGTCTCTTGAATAGGAACGTCCCAAATAAGCATGCTCCATATATAAACCCTCTTTAACTTTTCGAGGATTTTGATTATATACAAAGTGTCCCCACAATGCACAACCTATAGATGTTCCGTTGTCACCAGAAGCAGGTTGTATATATAACTGTTTGAATGGTGTATGTTTTAATATTTTCCCGTTCGCTACACTGTTCAAACCAACGCCTCCGGCAATACACAGATTCTCACAACCTGTTTTTTCATACAGCGCGTTAGCCAAATGAATAACGGCATCCTCCAATATTGCTTGACCTGCATAAGCAATATCTGCCTTTACTTGGAATTCGTCTTTAGAAATATCCTCTTGTATGATTTGTTGTAGTGCAGTTTCAAATGTTCCCGACTGTAAGTCGATCTTAATTTTCCCTTCGGGTAACAATTGAACATATGACTTTAACTTCTCATAGTAGGTATTATTTCCGTAAGGAGCTAGCCCCATTGTTTTTCCATCTTCTGTAAAATAAAAACTATCCTCATTTAAAAAATCAAACCCGCAGTAATGTGATATTATTTTATAGAAATGTCCGAGTGAATCATCCGGATCTCCCTTCTGATAAGGCTTCCCTTGAAATGTTATTGGTGATGTTTTATATTGCTCAGCGATAACTTTGTCCAATATCGTAATTTCATTCTCTTTGCCGTAAGCAAAAGTAACAGTTTCAATTCCATTTTCCCCTTCATATGTAACTAAATCTCCGGCGTTGTCCATAATAAGAATAGCGGACTCCTCGAAAGGAGAAGGAAAAAATGCACTAGATGCATGGGCCATATGGTGATTCAAAGTAACCACCGACTTATTTCTGACCCCAAAATAAGCTGTTGGCACCAAGATCGAGTCAACTACAATCAATTCCAGGTCATCTGTCGTAATTCCCGCAGCCTGCAGGCAATAATTCCGGCTGTGTCCCAACAACAAATTTGAATGAAATCCGTATTTTTTTCTGGTAACTCTTTCCTCCTCAATGGCGCATACAATTCTTCCTTCATTGACCAAACAAGAAGAAACGTCGTGGTCAGAGCCTCCCAAGCCAAGTATATACATAATATTCCACCCTTTTTCTAATGAATTTTTGTTGCCATCTCTAAAGCAGTTATACCCATTAGATAGCTGTATTTTCCGAATCCCGAGATTTGACCAAGTGCAATAGGTGCAATTATTGATTTTGAATGCCATTCTTCTCTTGCATAAATATTAGACATATGAACCTCAACAACTGGCAGACCTATTCCTTTCAAAGCTTCGCTGATGGGGTATGATTGTGAAAGACTGGCTGGATTAATGACAATACCTTCTACTCGATCAGCACAATTCTGGATAATATCGACGATCTCCCCTTCAGAGTTAGATTGAAAAAACTCAAGGCTCGCCCCTAACGCATCCCCTTCAACATTTAACCATTCATTAATATGTTGGAGCGTTTCACAACCATAAATCCCCACTTCTCTTTTGCCAAGCAAATTCATGTTAGGTCCGTTAATTATTATAATTTTCATATCAACCTCAAAATTTTATGAATTTTGTTTGTTTAGCAATAATAAAGATTCAATAGTTATTTCTTTGAGTAAAAATTGTCTGACAAGATCAATTTCCGGGCGATATGGAAATTTTCCCTTTAACAAGGAAAAAGAATACTCCACATCTTCCACATAATTTTCCCTGGGATGATCCATATGATAAACCCCTGCATTTTTCAACAGTCTAATCGAATGACCCGCTTCAATAAGTCGAATCCCCAAATCCAGGTCCTCCGCTCCCCACCTTACTCCATACTCAAGATCAAACTGAATCTCATGACAAATAGACATAGGGATGGATAGATTTGCGCCAGCACATCCTACCCAACGCAATGACTCACAGTCGGGTGAATTGAAAACGCTTAGAGCCAATAACTCTAGTGAATTCATTTTCTTATTCTTCTCTACGATTTCGTCAAACCTTGTGCTAATCAGTTCATCTGTTAAGAGAAATTGCTTCAATCCGTCGTGTTGCCGAGTCTTTGCATATTGCGCATAATAAAAACCCTGCACTGGATCTTCAAAAAACTTAATATATGGAATATTGAATATATATCCATGTCCTATTTCAGAAACCTTTAAGCCTGCATGTTCGCTTACAATTAGGGGTGAAACTAAACAGTCATCATCAAGAAAGAGAATCCGATCCGCTTTGCTAATAGTAATTCCTTTGTTTCTGGCGCCTGATCTGCCTAACGGTGTATTATTTCGAACTATGCGGATGGTATATGGACACGACATAGCATAATGAAGAATTTTGTTCTGAATTTCTTCCTCGCTGCCGTCATCCACAATAATAACTTCGAAAGAGTAGTCGGCAACAACATTTTCCAGCGACAACAATGTGAGACGTAAGCGCGGCCACTTGTCGCGTGTGGGAATCACGATACTTAAATCCATTACACCACCTCAATCGCCTGAACTTCATAGCCAAGTAAGGTATATAATTTACTCATCAGTTGGCCAGCTTCTGATACGATATAATCAGGATTAGTGCTTTGAAGTTCTTCGCTTGAAGAAAATCCCCATGTAACTCCAATAGTTCCGACGCCAGCCTCTTTTCCCGATAAAATATCATGCGGCGAATCGCCAATTATAATTAATTGATTAGGAGATAATTGAAGGTATTCCGATATTCTGAATATACCTTCCGGAGCCGGCTTGCCCAATGTGACATCATCTGATGTAACCACGCAACTGAAAAAGTGTTCAATATCATGATTTTTCAATATGCGCAAAGTACGGTACCGATCCTTGCCTGTAAAGACGGCTATTGGAATATTAAGCTCATACAACTTTTCCAGAATCATAATAATATCAGGAAACATTTCAATAAGATGCTCATTTTCTAAACAGTAATTTTGATAAACCTTTGTCAGTTCAAGCGGGATTTGCAAAGCCAAAAAAATATCCTCAAGCCGTTTTCCCATATGAAGACAATACTCTTCAAAAGCAGGAACACAAGATGTTTCTTCCGTAATATAGTTCTCAATTACGTTGTTATATGCTTTTTTCATTAAGTGAATAGAGTTTATCAGTACACCATCTAAATCAAAAATCACACCTCGGTATTTCATGCCTTTATTCCCTGCCAATTTTCTTGTAAAGAGACAATATAGTCTACCATCTCCACTAAAGACCCCAACGACCCAAGAAGAATCCGATGATGTAACCATATCATTTCCTTAGCTGCCTTTTCAGCAATAGGACAATCCAAAGATCTGCCCCCACATTGCTGCCACACCTCTGTCTGATGTATAGCCGAATATCCTACAAATGCAGGAATGCCTTTCTCCTTTAGTGTATCGACAAATTCCAATCTTGATTTATTCCCGAAATGTTCTGAATCATATTTCAACGTAAACATGTAAAAAGGATGTAGTGTAGCTTCTTTTTTATGAACAAGTGGAGTAAGCCCATCTACATCTGCTAACAGCCGCTGCAATTCTTCAGCCAAGACCATGCGCCGTTGACTTTGTTCTTGCAGTCGTTCCAATTGAGCGGATAGAACAGCAGCCTGAAACTCTGATATACGATAGTTAGAGCCCAGCACACTATGCTGATATTCGCGATCTTGACTATGTCTACCTACATTGTGGATTAACCAGCTTTTTTCATACAGCTCTTTATTATTCGTGATAATAGCTCCACCTTCACCGGAGGTCATTAACTTCATATATTGAAAACTATAGCAAGCAATATCACCTATACTCCCCAGTGGCTTATTCTTATAAGTTCCTCCATGAGCATGGGCAGCATCCTCAATAACCCGGAGCCCATGTGTTTGAGCAATTTCCATAATTCTATCCATATCTGCTGAATGTCCTGCAAAATGAACAACTATAATTGCCCTGGTCTTATCTGTAATGGCTTTTTCAATTTCTTCAGGATTGATGCAGAGCGTCTTAGGATCCACATCAACTGCAACGGGAACCCCTCCTTGACGGAATACAGGAGTAGCTGTTGAGATAAATGTATAGGCTGGTACAATAACTTCATCACCTGGACCAATGCCAATTGCCATAAGGGATAATTCAATTGCATGCGTTCCATTACTTACAGCGATTGCATAATTGACCCCATGCGCTTTAGCAAAGTTTTGTTCGAATTGTGTCACTGCACTGCCGCTCATACGCCACCAACTTCTGCTTCTTAAAGTCTGAGTCAGATTTTCTTCTTCTCTTTCATCAAACATTGGCCATTCTGGAAAATTAATTTGATGCATTTCAATCACTCCTTATTTGATTTTGATATCAGTGAATAGGCGCCATATAGACCTGCATCGTCGCCTAAAGCAGCTTTTACTATCACAAGCTCTGAATTCTCTCCTAATTCATTTCTAAATGCAGACTCACATTCATCAAAGTAAAGTTTAAGCTTTTGCACTATACCTCCACCTACAATAACCATTTCTGGATCAATGAGCTTTACCACATTAGCCAGAGCTCTTCCCAAGTAGGATGCTGCTTGACTAACTGCTTGATTACTCCATGTTTCCCTATTATAGATTGCATTCGACAATTGATTTTCACTAATGTCCTTGTACGGGGAAAGCATCCGAGCTTGTCTTAAGATTGCCGGTCCCGAAGCAAGAGCCTGCAGGCATCCACGTTTACCGCAAGAACAAATCATATAATTGTTGCTAACTTGCATATGACCCAAATCAGCCGCCCATCCATATCGCCCACGGTATAATTTACCTTCTAGCACCATCCCCCCCCCAATTCCAGTCCCTACAGTAGCCATAAAAAGATGAGTTTTCCCCTTACCAGCCCCATAATTAAGCTCACCTAATAAAGCTGACGCTGCATCATCTTCTATTGCAAACGGAGATGGCAATGAGCTAAAAAACACGTTTACCGGTATCCCCTTCCACCAAGGACGATTCGGCCAAGATATTACTTCAAGTTGATCCGGTGTTAAAATCCCTGCAAAAGATATTCCACATGCACAGGGAACTCCCCATTCGGATATACACTCATGTATTAAATTTAAAAATGTTTTAGTATCTTGTTCAAAATCATTTCCTTCCCAAGCTCTTTTTTGGACAGAAATAAGAGTCCCTCTATTAAAGAGCCCAATCCGTAAATGAGTACCTCCTATATCCAATCCCCATACATATTCATTTTTCATAGTTCTTCATATTTTCCGTATAAATATAATCAATAACATTTGCCACTCTTCGGCCGGTGTCTATCTGACACGAAAGTACATCATTATTTTGAATTTTGGTGATTAGATCATCATACATATTTATAAATGCTTCCAGAGGCGATGGGTACTTCTCTCCGTAGGGCTGCTCCCTTTTAACAATCCCCTTTTCATTTTCATATATAATAATTTCAGGGAATGGCCATCGCCTTTGCTCGCTGTAACCAAACAATGTCCTTAGTTCATATGTTCGTTCTTTTGAATGACATATAATTTGAGTATAGTCCGCATCACAAGTGCTATCGTTCCAACTTACATGAAGTTCAATGTGTCTATTCCTCTCATCTTGCAACTTGACAATTGCTGTATCCTCAGTATTAACCTCACCTTTGGTCTCGCTTGAATGAAACCATGTTGCCCCTTTTTCTTGGATCGCGCCGCTGGAAGAAAGAGTTCCGCTAGGGCTATAACACCCCATATTGCAACATTCAAAAGCCAAATCCAACATATGAGAACCTATATCCATCAACACTCCACCGCCGGATATTTCTTTAGTTGTAATCCAACTTCCGGGCCTTGGAATTCCATTAAAACGTCTCCAAACTACCGAACACGAATGAACATTGTTGATTTCATCCAAAAACTGGATGACATCCCTTCGAAAGCGATTAACATAACCTACACTTAGATGCGTATATGCATTAGGTAAGGCTAACAATTTATCTATTTCCATACTTGACATGCCAAGTGGTTTTTCGCAAAGCACATACACATTTTCCTTCAAAAAGTATTCTATTAAAGAAATATGCGTGTTTGTCGGTGTTGTTACTATTGCCAGATCCAACTTTTTCTCCATTAGTTCAACAACCTTGTCTGTCGCAAACGATATCCCAAAGCGAGTTGCAGCTTCGGAAGCCTTTGACAAATCGACATCACAGATGCCGACGACCGATACATCATCCCGAACACTAAGTACCGGCAAATGTGCATTCATTGCTATCCAGCCACTTCCAATTAATCCAACCCTCAATTTTCTCATATTGTCTCCTTACCGCAGGTAAGTGACTCAATCAACGATACACGATCAACTTTACCCGTTACTGTCCGCGGAATTTGTGAAACAAACACTACCTTTTCGGGAGTCATGTAAGCCTCAAGTTGTTGTAAACAATATCCACGTATCTGCGCTTCATTTAAAACTGGCACTTTGGGAACTATAACAGCGGTAATCAAATCATCATAGGTTTCTTTTTTATCAAGTCCAATAACAACAGCTTCTGCAATATTCGGCATACATAATAACGCATTCTCAATGACTACCGGATTTATCTTCTTCCCATTTCTTTGAAGTAAATTGCTTTTCCTCCCACTAATATATAACATACCATCTTCAGTAAGATGACCTATGTCTCCAGTAGACCATCTTTCATGCTTAGCAGGTAATTGAACATCTTGATTTTCGCCCACGTATCCACAAAATAATGAAGAAGTTCGTACCGTAACATTCCCTTCAATGTTATATGGCACAGCTAGCCCATTATCATCCTCAATTATAATATCGACCCCGCTCATTGCTTGTCCCACCAAATTAAGATATGGATGAACTTCCGGAAGTCTCATCGCAATCCCACCAGTTTCAGAACTCCCATAATTACCTGACAATCGCACACCATATAATGAATAAAAAAGTTCAGCTAGAGAGGTCGAAATTTGACCTGTTCCTATTAAAGCATAACGAAGATGTTCAACTTTTAAAGGCTTAGTGTATGAAGCCGTCATAAGTTTTACAAGCGAAGGGATAAGGGGCAGAACAGTTATTTTATACTCGTAAATCCACTTCAGAATGGCTCGTGGGAAGAAGAGTGATGATAGCACTAAAGTACCACCGTTGAAAATCGAACCAAATAGTGCACAGCCACACGCAAATGCATGATGAAGAGGTAAGGCTGCCAGATAAGCATCATGCTCCGTAAGATTCAGTGTTTCTCCGTACGATTTCCCTTCACTTAACAGGGAGGACACTTTCCTCTGTACAAGTTTATGCTTTCCTGTTGATCCAGAAGTAAGAAAGAATACACTTCCTTCATCATTAAAATATCGGTTAAATGATTGAACTGCTGTTTCTCGATTAGTAACTATTTGCTGAACAGTTAATGCATAATCCTCTAAACCAAGACACTGAATTACTTGAGCGGACCCTAAAATGAGTTGAAAATCCGTTTCAGAGAATATTTCTTCCCATTTAGCAGCTGATATATTTGGATCGATTAGAGCGACATTTTTGCCCATAATAAGTGCGCTCAAAAGACACAATATTGAATCGACATCATTTTCTAAAAAAATATAAATGTTTTTAGAATTCATGATGTTATCCTCTTTATTCCACCATTCAACTATAGAGTTAAGACGCAAAACGAGTTCACCCCAAGTAAGGGTTGAAGTTGCATCTCGCAATGCAATTACATTCGCATCATGTTTAGAAATGGTATTCAAAAGCAGGCTCATGTTCCCTCTCCCTCAAATGGAGTTTGCTCTCTCAGTCTTCAATTGTCTCAGGCGTTCCCACGTGAGAGGACGACTATATAGAGGAATGTTAAGAATATCCTCATCTGATATAAAACCATTCACATAAAAATTGATAATATCAAAAGAGGTAAAACATTGTTTGCAAAATGGCAGCCTAGGAGAAGGCCATAAGAAAACACTGTACATCCGATCTTTCCCAAAGCGATCTATAACATCAAAGGGATCCTCTTTTAGAACATTGCCCAACTCTGTAGCCCAGCAATTTGGACAGGGAGTGAGAAGACCGTCATCAAATGATTGCACCATAACTGCAGGCACATGACAGCGCATACGTCTTTGCCCTTCAATGAGTAAGTGGCATAGCTCATCAAAAAAGGGCTTAGGTGCCAAAATGCCGGCATATTTATCGTATTTATCAACAACTTCTTTTATAAAAGTTTCTATTTCGCTGTTAGTAGGCCACATGCCTTGCTTGATCTGTCCTCTAACTGGAAAAGGATAAATTGTAACTTTACCTTCATATTTAAGCATATAATCTAAAAAGGTATGGTATTTCCCTATATTTCTATCGGTTAATACAGATCCAACCTCCGTAGGTATACCTGATTGGATGATTCTATCTAAGTTGTCTAAAAGCCTATCTTGAATTGCTTGTTTTTTCACTCTGTATCCATTTAGATCTAAATTATGCCCGTCAATAGACATATGTACCTGCGTATTACCAAGTGTAAGTAAATTATCGACCAGTGGCTGAAGAAGGTGATAGCCATTAGTTAAAATCTGAATTGTTTCATAATTAGGTGATTTTAACTTAAAAAAATCAAATATTCCTTTTATCTGCAAAATTTCACCACCGCTGATACGCAAGATCGACGCATCGGCCACTTTTTCAAATTGATCTACAGCATGATCCAATCGTTCCTTAAGAGGACTGCCAGGCGCGTAAAGAAGACGTTCATTCTTAACGGTTGCATATTGTACATGTTCCACGTTATCTTCTGTTTTCAAAGTGTTCTCAAAAGAAAGGCAATACGTGCAGCGAAAATTGCAAGTATCCTCTCGAACAACCAAGTCGTTAAACAACAATTTCACTTTTTCCTTATGAGAGGACATAATCTTCACCTATCCGGTCATTATTAAAAGCTAGCAAAGCATTAGGTAAGGGATCTTTCAAGAATGAACTTCCTTTCAACCTGTCATTTAAACTTGTACTAAAACACGTTTCTTCATATTTCCTAATCAGTAGACTAAAGCGATCGTGATAAGCCTTGATTGAATCTGGGCTTTCAGGGTCCAATTGTTTAATCAATTCCACACATGAATCCAAAACTGATATTACAAGTTCACCCAAATCCCTTCTCCATACCCGAAGTTGTTTAACGAAGTCTAAATAATCACTTTTTGAATTGTTACGTTCCTCCTTTAACAAGTTGGTATCCATAATATAAGTTCTCCATTGGCGTAAAATATCTGGCATTACATCATCGACCAAGAAAGTTAAATAGTCAGAATAAATGACAACAATATCCCACATTACTGCAACTTCCTTAGATTGAATTTTATAAGGACGCGAAGAGATCCTCCGAATATGTTCATACAATCCTTCATCGGAATTCAGATCATGCCGTATATCCCAGGGATCAAGCACTTCAATAATATTTTTCATGGCCAGTTCCATCTCAATTGGTGCGCCAGGAAAGACGACAAGACGATTAAACAAATAAAGTGGAGAACCCATAGTGTGCAACTTAGCTTCTTTGATGAATTTTACCGTTTCTGAAAACTCTTCAACCGTCGTATATGCATCAACCAGTATCATTGCCGGCTCTACATCAAAGCCCATTTCAGACAGCCTTTGAGTAGCAGATAGATTACCGCTTACAGTAGTACCCTTCCGCCATCTATTTAATGTAGTCTGTGATCCTGACTCTAATCCCAAAAGCACATCCTTCAAGCCTGCTTGCCTCATTAACTCAAGGAATTCTTGATCCAAGAACGACTTTGTGTCTACTCTACATTCACCATGAAATGAAATTTTTATATCCCTAGCAATTATTCCTTTAGCAAGTTCAATCAGTCGCTGTTTGGCAGCCGGGCCATACCCCATAAAATTATCATCATTAAAATAAATGTACTCCACACCGTATGTTCGCACCAGATAATCAATCTCATCAAGAATTTTTTCAGCGGGCCTTAGCCTCCATTTTTTTGCATCAACCATTTTGGCCGTTGCTGGAGCATGACAATAAGTACATTGTCCATAACATCCTCGGCTTGAATTAAGTGACGCTACCCGTGGCTGTATCCCTACTTCACGAAGTGCATCCAATGCATCTCTGGATGGAAGAGGGAGATTTTCAAGTTCTTCAACTTCTCCGTTGCCATTGTCAAGAAAGTTACGATTCTCTTCAACTGATGAGAGTCCTTGAATGTGTTTCCACGGTTCACCGCTCTTTAATGCAAGTAGCAGTTGATAAAGCGGAATTTCTCCTTCTCCGCGGATAACAGAATCAAGTTGTCCAAAAAAAGCAGCTAAGAAATATTGATGTGTAAAGGAAGCAAATGGACCACCTAGTGTAATATGCCCCGAATATCCACGCCTCCTTAATTCACGAATGATCTGTGCTGTCTGAAATGCGTGAAGGTCATACAGTGCGCTGATACCAACAAGCGTAGGATTGTGCTGCATTATATCATTTACCACATCATTTAATGTCAGCCTCATAATATTTGCATTCAAAATCCTGACATCCATCTCTCTCTCGCGTAAGTACCCCCCTAAACAAGCAACCCCTAAATTCTCTCTGTAGCGACGGACAAATACTTGATTTAATGGTCCTGAAGTAAGCGCATCCACATCATTTTTTACATTATTTTCGCGAAAAGTACGTGGTGTTTGCCGCAAGGATACTTCCATTGGTGAAATAAGAATCGCATCCATATAATTGCACTCCTTGTATTAATCAATTGCCGAAAATGTAAGATTTCTAGGCACTTAAGCCGTCTTCTGGTTAATTACATAACTCGCCAAAGATCTAATTGACTTTAAAAGATTAGCATTCAGGTCTTCATCAGCAACTTCAATGTCGTAATTTCTCTCAACATGTAACAGTAATTCAAGCGCATCAACAGAATTAAAACCGTACTTCTCCAAAAAACCTTCTTCAGTGGCTACTATTTGATCAGCAGTAATCTCCATTCCAAGCACTTCAATAGCAATTTCTTTAATTTCCTGTTCAACAGATTCCATCGTGATCATACCAAAAACCTCCATAATTTAAGATCATTAAATGTAAATACATAATTCCACTAACTACTTGCACTTGAGTAATTGCTAATAGCCTTTTTCCAAACCCATTGTGACAAGATAAAAAATAGGGTAGTTAGTAAAAATCCAAACCCGACTTCTTTAAAGTTAAATCTGTCCATCAACATTTTTGCAGGAATATTAACTAACATTAATGCAGGAATGATGAATGTAAGAACTACACGAACTCCACCTTTATAAATGAAATCCGGCCGCATTGCGAATTCATAAAACCATTCAATCAAATCCCAGGCAAATTGAAATCTTGTCTGCCAGAAAGCAATACAGTTTATCATTAAAAAGGTAGAATAAAATAATAAAACGCCATTCACTAGTAAACCGATGTATAACAATACGTCTATAAATGAGATTGAATAATTATTAAGGTTAACCCCATAAACCACTAGTGCCACACCAATGATACTGTTAAAAAACGAATCCAGATTAACATTTCCCATAACGGCAAGAAATTGAGAGTTCACAGGCTTTAACAACAACATGTCAAACTCTCCTTTATTAATTAGTGTGGGTAAACCTAATAGATTAAAGAAAAAGAAGGTCATCCACAATAAATCAACTAAAAAAGTAGTACCCAAGAAAATCAACATGTCTCCAAAACTCCAACCGCCAAGTGTGTCTAACTTGGTATAGACAAATACGTACATCCCTAAGCCAGTAAGCAAATACAATATTCCGCTAAAAATCCTTGTGAAAAAGTTTACTCGATGTGACATATCAGCGATAAGAGAAACTTTCCAAACTGTCTTATAAATACGCAAGTACTTTATCACGTTACCCTCCAAATGCTCCAAATCTAGCAATACCTTTTCTCCATGCCACAATACAAATGGCGCCAATTGCAAATACCCATATTCCTTGCAGAGTCAAGCCTCGCAGAATAGAAGCCATAGATTCAGACCCTAAAAATATTCTTATCGGAAAGTAAAAAATGTATTGAAATGGAAAGTATAAAAAAATACCATTTAACCACTTCGGTAAAAAATCCGTTGGAAATTTACTTCCATCTAAAAGCGAGATAATGGATACTATGAATGTCATGATTTGGCCCGCTCTACCGAACCAGAAACCTAACATCCCCAAAGCGTAATACATTAAAAAATGGATACAAAAACCCAATAAAATAGCGAGAACAAATAAGAGAAAATCTTCCCATTTTGGTACTAACAAAGAGTTTTGAAATATAAAAAACAACACACACCCGGGTATTAACATATAAATAAGTTCAGCGCTTTTATGACCGATATGCTTAACAATATGAAATGTAAAATGGCTGCTAGGCTTTAACAAAAACTGATTTAGTGAACCATCCAGTATTTGCTGGTTCATTGTTGTGTTAATATTTGTCCCAACCAACCGATTACAGATAAGAACCACAACAAAATAAGTTGTAATTTGATCTAAAGAATATCCTAGCTGAGCATCCGCTCCAGGATCCATTCCATATACAGCCTTCCAAAGAAAAACATTTAGGAGGATAGGGAGCCATAAAAATAGGAACCCTATAATTACATCGATGCGTCTCATAGCCTGATATTGAATTTCCGTTAAAAATATTCTTTTAACAATGGTAATACCTTGCATTTATCCTCGCACCTTCCCCAAAGTAAAAATCTCATCAATAACTTTCTCCACAGGAATCTCTTGAATGTTAAGATCTACAACAGGAAGTCTGCCTATTTTTTCGAGGGCTTGATTGAGATTATTTTTGTTTACCTCAAGAGATACTCTTACATCCTCTTTTTCCGTAACGGTCCCTATTTCGCTTAAAATCTCCACCGGTACCTCACTTTGCAGCACAAGTGATATTTTCTTTTGATCAGAGAAATTACTTGAGATATCCTTCAATGAACCATCATAAAGAATCGACCCGTCATGAATGATAATAACCCTTTTACATAACTCTTCAATATCAGCCATATAATGACTTGTAATTAATAATGTTGTATTACGTAGTGAATTGATTGTCTTAATAAAATCTCGAATTGCTCTCTGGGAAGGAATATCCAGCCCAATTGACGGCTCGTCTAAAAATACAACTTCTGGATTATGCAAAAAACCAGAGATTATTTCCATTTTCATTCGTTCACCTAATGATAAGTTTCTGATCGGTGTATTAAGCAAATGGACAACCCCGAGAATTTCTGACATTTCACCAACTACTTTAACAAAATCCTTATCTGAAACATCGTAAATTTCTTTATTTAACAGAAATGAATCTGATGCAGGCAAATCCCACCACAATGAATTCTTTTGGCCCATAATCATCGCTATACGTTTTCTAAAACTTTTATCACGTTCCCAAGGCGTATATCCCAATACTTTACACGTTCCCGAACTTGCGTGAAGAATTCCCGCCAACATTTTCATAGTCGTAGTCTTACCAGCCCCATTCGGACCTAATATTCCAACGACCTCTCCTGTCTCTATGGAGAAATTTAAATTTTTAATCGCATGTTTTTGTACGTACTCTGGAGAAAAAAGTGATTTTATGGATGATGATATTCCTGGCTTTTTATGTAGAACAGTATATGACTTACTCAGGTTATCTGCATAAATAATTGATGACATCTAGCTCCTCATTTCCAATCAGTTTAGAAATTCTTCGTTAATTCGTTTATCTACTCATTTGAATATTTGTATAGATTAATTCACACAATCTTTAAGGCACTTTTAAAACCTAGCCGTGTTACTACGTTTATTCGCACCTCCTTATAAAGTAATAGGTTAGATTAAAAAACTAATTATGAAATATTTTCCTTCCTTAAAGGATTATAAAGCATATAATAACTTTGTTTCCGTGCTTTTTTTAACAGTATAATGTTTTTTTAACACAAATTAAATTCGATCTCATTATATAAAAATTTATGTATTTTAAAGAAAACAAAGATAAAATATACCAATGTTGTTTTGATCCTCTGTAAAATGAATAAGTCGAATATTGAAGCCTACAATAGTTATGATGAGTATTCTATGAAGTGAAAGAGGAAGTCAGCATTAGAGGAATTAAATAAGCCAAACGGTGTAAAAACTAAAACAACTATAATCGAATGACGGTGGCGTTTTAAATTTTGTAAATATGAAGTATAAAGTCGAGGTATCTTACAAGGAGTGTGGGTTTGATAAGAAAATGTATCTGCTAAGGATTTGACATTCTTGCATTGGTTGGTGAATTTTTCTTTAAACACATCTACTTTCCAAACTTCACGAAGAACTGGACTGAAAAGGATGATAACTACAGCGCGGAAATGAAAACAATGGTACCAGTGTTTATTAACCATGCTTTATGCAATCTGTCACTAAATTCTCTCTCTGAAGCGGTACACGAGTATGGAGAATTACGTCCCTCCATAGACAATGTATTAAAAAACAGCTTCGGTGTGAGATTTCGAAAGATGCTGGCTACGGCTGGCTCTTGAGGTTGGCAACCCTACACTGAATTCTCCGGATGTACGATGGATAGGAATCGGTGCCATCCGGAAAACGGATTCAGCGAAGCACTAAAAGGAGACGCTTACAGATAATGAGTATTGAAACTGGCCTAATGTACCTTACAGCTTATTTTCGGCTTATATGATAAATTCAGATTCTATAATGATAAGTTTTTATCACATCAGGACAGTACTACTCAGTACGATTCGACAGATCAGTCAAAACAGAATAAATTAACTCTTTATTGCTTACGAGAATACGTTCTACATGTCCGATTGAAATAGGTACAATAAATTCAATACCTTCTCCATGGCTTTTCTTATCATACAGTATCCTTTCATAAACCGTATCAATATCAAACCCCTTTAGATCAATAGGTAAACTGATACTTGATAGTAAAGAAATCACCTTTTCCTTCTCTCCGTTTTTGGTCAGCCCAAGTTTTTCACCTAAAATAAAAGCACCCACAATCCCAATTGAAACAGCTTCACCGTGTGTTAATGAAAACTCAGATACTGCTTCAACAGCATGACCAATTGTATGACCAAAGTTTAATATCGCTCTTTTGCCATAATCAAATTCATCACTGCAAACAATATCGCTTTTAATTTTGCAATTTTCATATACCAAATACTCAAGAATGTCATGATGATTTGAATATATATCCTGGATATGATCAAGCACATACTCAAATAAATGCTCAGAAGAAATCAAACAATGAACCAGAATTTCTACAATACCACCATTAATATTTCTACGTGTTAGACTTTTTAGAAAATCGGGATTTATCATTACCATTTTAGGTTGATAAAATGATCCTATATTATTTTTAATGTTACAAAAATTAAATCCTACCTTTCCTCCAACACTGCTATCAACCTGCGCTAAAAGAGTTGTTGGACATTGAATAAACGATATCCCCCTCAAATATGTTGAAGCCACAAATCCAGTTATATCGCCTACAACTCCGCCGCCAAGAGCGATCATCGTATCTTGCCTTTGAATTTTATTTTCAATTAAAAAAGAATATATCCCCTCTACTGTTTTTAAATTCTTAGATGATTCACCTTGCTCGAAAATATAAGATACAACAATGTAACCCAAATTAACTAAATACTCTACCCAATTTTGAAGGTATAATTCCGAAACTATACTGTCTGTGACAATAACTATTTTTTTCCCAACACATGACCGAAGAAGAGCCTCTGAGAAATCATTAATATCATCCGATATGATAATGGGATAAGTTCGTTCCTTTAGTTCAACTGTAAATGAATGCATCCTCTCACCCTTACCTCTCAAAATAAATTGGGAAGAAACCACTGAAAAAGAACCCTGATATAGTGTGTAATACATTAGCCGTAACATCTCGTTTGGTTGGCGTTATTTTCAAGCTAAGTACGATTAAATCTATCAAATATGTAAATGATTGTGCATCTGTCATTCCCTCTATGTTGGGTGGGTCGCACAACTATCTTACGGAATGCACAGATGTTTTTCTATATTTTTCGTCACATTCACAAGCTAAATGGCTGTTCAAGCACTACGTTTAGTGTTGAGCCAAAATTCTTATATTTAAATAGAACAAAGGATAAGGTGTAACGCATTTAATTGGTTATAAACTGGAATAATAATGTTGAGTTTTTCATTTCTCCCTCTTGTATTGATTCGTTAGTATAGTACTGCTCAAATGGCTGTATGATGGTGCGAAGCACGCGTTGCCCCGTCTTGAGGAGCTTTCTTTTGTTCGATTTACCTGCTTGCTGCTGCTTGAGAGATTACCGGACGAATGGATGTTACGCCTACATCGCATGATTAATTATGATTACGGGCATCTTTCAGTTACATAGATACTCTTGTAATATTCCCCCCCTCTCTCTAAAAAAGACAAAAGCAACTCATCCGCAGACAAGTCGCTTTCTTAACGCCTTATTGTGGCTTTCAGCTACCGCTTCGCCTTATAAAACTCATGATAAAGCTTCATGAGCGCCCGCTTCTCAATCCGCGATACATAACTCCGTGAGATGCCCAGCTCCTTGGCAATCTCCCGCTGCGTTCGTTCCTCCCCGCCCGTATCCAGGCCAAAACGGCCGACAACGACCTCTTTTTCCCGGTCATCCAGGATATCGAGGTTGCGGTAGATTTTGCTCTTCTCGATCTTCAGATCGACTTCCTTGATTACATCATCGGCTTCCGAACCGAGGATATCTATAAGTGTAATTTCATTGCCTTCCTTGTCCGTCCCGATGGGATCATGCAGGGAGACGTCTTTGCGGGTCTTTTTTAACGATCTCAAGTGCATGAGAATTTCATTTTCGATACAACGGGCCGCGAAGGTAGCCAGCTTGGTACCTTTATTCGGACGATAGCTCTCGATCGCCTTGATCAGGCCAATGGTTCCGATGGAGATGAGGTCCTCCATGTCTTCGCCGGTATTATCGAACTTTTTCACAATATGGGCAACCAGTCGTAAGTTATGCTCAATCAACAGATTACGGGCCTTGGCATCCCCCTCCGCCATCCGCCCCAGATACCTGCTTTCCTCTTCTTCGGTCAGGGGCTGTGGAAATGCGTTGTTCCTTACATACGACACCAACAGCGTCAATTCTTTAATCAACAGGGCAATTGTGCTTATGATTCCGGGCAATTTGGCGACACCTCCCGCACATGTACAATGAAACCGGTCAGTGGTGAGAACTACGGGTTCATGGTCCTTTTATTCTATGTGGGCAGGGGCCTAGAAGTGCATGTACGGAGGAAATAGGTACAAGTTATTCTGGCACCAGAACCTAAAAAATCACATTCTGAGCATAACCTGCTACAGAATGTGATTTTTTATTGTGCTATTACGGTTTAATAACGTTGATCAACATAACAACCATTTCTGCTCTTGTTGCATTGGCACCCGGTTTAAAGGTTCCACCCGGATAACCATTAATGGCCTTGTTTGATGATAATGCGGCTATACTTTCAGCGGCCCATGACGGGATATCGTCAGAGAATGATTTGACATTATTCATGTCAGCTTTTAGCTTAAACGCATTTTGTATAAGTACCGCAAGCTCTGCTCTTGTTATATTGGAATTTGAGTTCACATAAAACTTCCCATTAACTTTTGAGCCGTTTATTAGCCCATTTACATATGCTGCCGCGATACTAGGCCTGCTCCATTCTGGCACACTGTCCCAGTCAGCAAAATGCAATGCAGCTTTATTAAGATCTGCTGGAAGGCCTAAAGTTAGCTTCTTAGCTCTAGCTAATATTGTAATAGCTTCTCTTCTTTTTGTATTGCTGTTCGGATCAAAGATATCGACTGATCTGCCGTTTATAAGGCCTAGTGCATAAGCTTTTTCAATAGCTTGTTCTGCCCAAGGCGCTTCTAAATGCACATCCTTAAATGTTGATTTTACAACACCACTGCTTGGAGTCTTATCATCAGTTTTTGTTGTGTCATCTTTTGGAGAAGCAGGTTTAGTTGCGCCACTATCTTGTGAAGCAGGATTAGATGTGTTGCTGTTTGGACTAGGAGACGAAGAACTATCCCCTCCGTTGTAGCTTGTAGTTCTAGCTATAACTACATCATCTTGTGCAGAATTACCGAACGAATCCGTTGCTGTTATGGTGCTGTAAGCCTGCAATCCAGCACTCAACGTTCCTTTGATTGTAAAATTGCCGCGTTCGTCGGCCTTTACCTGATTCCCAAAATTATCTCTCACGGTTATAAATGGCTGTGTGCTGCCTTGAATTTGATAATAGCCGTTTTGGTCCGTGACTATAGTGCCTTTGGAATCAGTATTTACAAATAACGCAGGAGCATCGTTGTTATAATGAACAACTAGACTGTAGCTCGACTTATCGCCATCTTGGTTTTCAGCCACAATTTTAATGATGCTTGAACGGTTTGTATCACTGATCGCAACGGGAACGGAAATCGTACTCTCATAATCGGCACTGCTGTAAATCGTATTGAAGTTAGGTTTGCTCGTCTCCGAGTTAATTGTTCCGTCGCTTTGCAATACGGTAATTTTACTGTCTAGATTCACATTTGTCCCATCCTTTTGATTAAGGAAAGTGGATACAATATCCAGATTTAAATTTCCATTCACGTAAAGTAAATTGCCCGCTTGTTCGTCTGTTATCACATTTCCGATACTAGATGTAACATTCAACACCGGAGTTCGCGGAACAGGTACAAAGGCAACATTTGAAACCGTCGGGTTGCCGTAAAATTGAGCTGAGCTTGTATCTGTTTTATCGGCATATGAAAAAGAAGATACCATGATTTTGTAACTACTGCCTGGAGTCATTCCTGAAAAATCAACTGTAAATGCTCCATCGACAGCATAGTCTGGTGAGATAATGTAACTGATCGGTACGCCGGCGTGAGGAATTTGATTGCCCGTAGCCTTTCCATCGCTCCCAATTTCATCTGTATAAGATATAGGTGTCATTACAGCTCTACCTTGATCATCAAACAAGTTGACCAGATAACCATCCGCACCGGGAACCGCATTCCACGCAGCCTTTAATGTTCCACCACCGCCTGCTGATACGGAAACAGAGCTTACAGCACCAGGTGCCAGCGGATTGGTTGTGACCAAAGCTTGCTTAGCATTCATGCTGGAATAAGGTATATTTTTATCTTTATTGTCCTTAGGTATGCCAATAAGCGCAATTCTAGGATAATAACTTCCGCTTTGCAAATGACTCAATTCAGATTGCGAGAATACATAACTGCCGCTTATTCCACCGTTCACAACCTGTGCCGGATCAACGTTAATCGTCTGAATTAGAACGCCAGGGCTTAGGTTTGCTTTGTCATCGCCATTGTCGGTGGACAAATGTACTTGCACTTGGTAGGTTTCATTGACTGTATCCAAGCCTTTAAGTGTCCAACTAACGGTTTTTGTTTTCGAATCAAGCACTGCACTGTCGGTTTGCGGAATCGGAATGATGTTAAGAACAGCACTTGCAAAAGGCTGGCCTGACGCGGACGAAATCGTCCAGTCTCCTGCTTGATGGCCTAGCTTAAACATAATCGTATCGTCGGACAAAAAGGCGGCGTTAGCATTTGGATCATCATAATAGATGCTTCCGTCACTCAACGTTTTGGGAAACGTGATGGCATACGGATGACCTTCCGGATCTGTGATGCTGAAATCGTTAGTGCTGCCAGTTACCGTAACCGCGTAATCCTGTGTCAAGCCTGCAGGAAATGTTATCGTATGAATCGTAGATGCGTCATTCGTCTTGATCGTCGGCTGATCGGACACACCCAAAGAAGCGGCCATTAACATTCGCCCTGCTGCCTGGGAAGGGCTGGTAGCTACTACTTTAATATTGGAGAAGCTTTGCATCTCGCCCGCGAATTTGCCGTTCTCATCATAGTATGTCTGCGTATTGTCCATTTGACTGGAAGCCAACAAGGATCTTGATACAGATACTGATTTACTTCCAAAATTATAATCCGCTTTAAGACCAAAGCCCAAAATAGAGAACGTAGCAAAAGCGTTGCTGTTGCTCAAGCCAACTCCCATTTGACGCAAAGTTAGCGGTCCGGCGGTAATATTACCAAACCATGTGCGAGCCAAGGTTATTTTAGGAATTTGTACAGTTCCCTGAAGCAGGCCATAAAAATCCGTCTTTCGCTTCGGATCACTATAGGAAGTAACATTGGCTTTCCCCTGTGCCAGTATGACTTCAAAATTTTTCAGTATATTGGCATCAAGATCCACTTGGAAACTAACTTTATCCATATCCCTATACAAACCCGCTCTAAATGACTTAAACAAATCGATTCCCAAGAGATTAGGCATACCCGTCAGTTGAACCATTGAAGGTCCTAACACCAGTTCTAGATTATTAAAGTGCAATGGTTTTTTATCAGCGGGTACACCAGGAGGACCTACATCCAACTGACCGTACAACATAAACACGATTGGTGGTATGCCTTTATAATTTTTGGTTATATAATCAGCAAGACCGTCAACACCGCCACCAACTTTACTTAAAATAACAGTAGGCAAGATCGGAAGCCCCGCCTCTGAACCGACGATTAACTTCACTTTATTAGGTAAAAATGTGCCGTCAATTCGCTTTAAAACCCCGCTGGCAGCTATTTTCGCTAGCTTCGTGTCTAAGTCAAATCCCAGTCCGTATACTTTTTCAAAAGTATCAATTGATCCTTCAATAGACACTCTGTTATTAAGTTTAAAACCGGGAAGCAGCTTTTCATAAAAATCACTTGGAGGCGTTATGGCCCCTCCGGCTTGAAGGCCTTTATAAACCAGTCGTCCTTGTTCATTCAGACCATATTGAAGTCTGTCTATATTCAGCGAAAGCCCAAATTCTTGTCCGCCCGGTGCCATGATTCCCACAAAAACCTTACCTTCAAACATGAAGTTCTTACCAATTAACAAAGCGCCAGTAATCTTTGCTGTAGACCCGCTGTCAATGACAGCTAATCCCC
This sequence comes from Paenibacillus sp. NPDC057934, assembly GCF_042887565.1. Taxonomy (NCBI): domain Bacteria; kingdom Bacillati; phylum Bacillota; class Bacilli; order Caryophanales; family Paenibacillaceae; genus Paenibacillus; species Paenibacillus sp. NPDC057934. The sequence goes on along the minus strand of NZ_JBHVPB010000003.1, from coordinate 305,355 downwards.
CGAGATTGACATCCACATTATCAATTTTAATATTTTGATTATTTGGGAACTTCCAATCGCCTGTATCCCCTTTTTGGTACTCCTCGATATCGTACTCGATTCCTTTTTTCAGTTCGATTTTCGAATTCCCCCTCATAAAGGTCATACCGCCTGCGGCCATGCTGACATTCTTGGCATCAACCGTTACATTCCCGTTTCCGGAATCCGTAACCTTCAGCTTACCCTCCCTTTCCATATAACTACTGACTACAGAATTAATAATCGTTGTGTCGCTGAATTGATATTCTCTTCCAGTGACAGCGAATTTCCCTTTCATTGTAAGTATGGACTTTCTGCTACCCAACTGTTGATTAATGTCTGTATCGTCCGCCCCAATAATGACAGAATGACTCTGATTCGATGACACAACAGCTAATACACCAAAGGTCTTATGACTCAATTCCTGTTCCGTTTGGATGGTTAATGATTTCTGCACGCCGTTTGCAGAAATATAATAGGTTACATTTTTGTCCTTTGGCAGCATATTACTAGGCACCTTTATTTCAAAAGAGGTTGAAGTTATGTTTGATAAAGTGGCCTGTTGGGTTGGATTCGAGGATGTACCGATGTACACCTTTTGATCTCCGTTTGTACTATTCATGTTGGTTCCATTTACCACTATGGTCGTAAATAAACCAGGCAATTTTGAATTTGCGCTTAACGCTTGAATGAGTCTTCCCTTATTAGCAGATTTGATTTTATCCATTAAAGTAATACTTTGCGGATTTGTTTTCAAACTGCTAAGGTCAGCTTTATAGGTGCTTATATTCTGATTTTGAGAATCTGTACTTTCATAGATAGAATCGATATAAGATGCTGTACCATCGCTATTTGTAACTTTTATTTGCGGAGTATGCGTATTATTGGAATCATCCGGTACAGTAAAGTTAAAAGTAAATGGCTGATTTTTCAGCACATTTGCCGGATAAGCCGAAAACTGCGCCTCAGTTTTGGTATTTTGCGTACCCTTGTATACAGGAATTCCTGCATAATCATTAAACTCGGCAACAATAGTTACTCCTTCATTGGAAGATACTTGACGACCGCTAGGATAAATGACATAACTATCACTTATGCTTGAATCGAACGCATGACTACTCTTGTCTAAGGTAGAGATTACAGTATTGTCCGATGTTCTTATAAAACGGACAACTGACAACATTTTGTGCGGGTCGGTATTCGTAATTTGAAAACTTACTCGATCTCCCGGATAATAATTTTTGGTGTCAGATGTAATTTGAGCGCTGCTATTATTTTTAGCTGCGGTCGTTATCGCAATTGACGGATTGGCTACGATATTCACTGTTATGTTTGCATCGGTGTAAGGCATAACAAAAGAGTAGGAACCATTGTCATTCTTAGTAACCGGCACAACTTCATTAAAGAGCGCCGATCTTACATCAATACCGGTAATTGAATAAAATTTCGTATTGTAGTTGCCAGGATTAATTGTAACCTTCTCTCCCGCCTTTGCACTCGCTGGCGCGCTTGCTGTTGCCTGAACAAAAGTCGAGCCGCCCGAAAGCGTTGGATGGATCACGTTATCTATTGTTTGCCTTACATTTATGTTGTGTGGAGCATTTGCATTAGTACTTGATTTTACAACAACAGATACAGGCTCATTCGGCATTGTAAATGTATATTGGAATTTATAATTAATCGTGTCAAAAAGTGTGTTCGTCAGCTCAACCAACTTGGAGGTTTTTGTACCGACTAATTGGACGCCATTAGGAATAACTGCGTTTGAGGAAAGACTCAAGGTCAATTTATCTCCGGCAGTAAAATACTGTGCGGCGTTGTACTGATTCGGATAGACATTTCTTGAGCTGTCCGTATAAGCAGCTGTGCCTGTAAAATTGGTCAAATGATTAATCGAATACGCCGCATCCGTTTTTACAGTTATGGTTACTGTTCTGTTCGTTTGCGTGGAATTTCCTTTAATGTTTAAATTCAAGCCCCAAGCACTATGCGTGGTATCTGGTGTTAAATTGACCAGTACATTGTTTCCCTTATCATCGACAGCCGTAACGCTTTTAACCACTACAGGCTTTAATTGAGACGGGGAAACCGAAGTATTCGCCAATTCTATGCCGAAATCACTTCCGCCAGCAATATTCACCCCCTGTGCAGGAATGGTGGCGCCATTATGATAGGCTTGAAAGTAAGTCGTGTTATCCAGGTTCACTTTGACCAAATTCTGAAAAGTTGCCGGCCAGGTTGCGACAATGGTTAGCGTATCGTTTGTTTTAACCGTACTTGATACCGTTGCTGTAAATGTGCCTGCACCTAGATTGGTAATTCGGCTAGTTAAATCCTGCGCTCCGTTTTTCCCGTATGCATTAGCTGCTGCGTCAAACACATAGCCTGTATCGGCTGTGAGTACATATTTCGTTTTATAAGCTGTACCCGACAAGTAGGCTCCGCTTGCTGGCGCATAAGCCCCGCCGCTCGACCATGTTACAGCCGCTGTTGCATGGTTAAATGTATTCGTTCCGTCAGCTTGGGTCGCGCCTGTCACGGGTGTAGCTGTCCCGATGGTCAGATCGGTGGCCGCCAACGTTGTATTACCTTTCTGTGGAATTGCACTTACTTCGTTAGAGTAACTGATAGAGCCTGTAGCGTTGCTTGCTTGTACTGCAAAATAGTAAGTTGTTCCGTTCGTCAGCTCCAATGCTGTGTAGCTGTTGGTTGCTCCGCTGACGGTCGCAACCGGAGTGGAGTCATAGCGCCCTGTTGCCGTTCCCTGGTAAACATCATATGTAACGGTTTCCGGTACACTGCTCCAGTTCAACGTCACCTGTCCGTTGCCAGCTGTCGCTGTCAGCTCGATCGTTGCTGCAGCAGGCTTTCTCTCAGCCGTCACGGTATACGTTTGTTTCGACGTACCATCCTGCGCCTTCACCTCGACGGTAATTGTGTTATTGCTCCCCACGTTCAGATCGATCGCTCCCGATGCTGAACCACTCTTCACAGGCATACCATTTACGGTTACGGCCGAGCTGCTATCGCCCGCCGTTGGTGTTACCGTGATGCTGCTCACGCTGTTTGCCACGCTCGCTGTGTAGCTTTTCACACCCGGCACAAATGCCGGACTCAGCGTTCCGCTCGACAACGTCAAGTTACTCAAACTAGCATCGCTAGATAGGCCTACCTTTCGAATCCGGTTATTACTCGAATCAGCTATGTATACATTATCATTTCTGTCCACAGCTACCCCATTCGGGTAGAACAATTGGGCCGACGTCGCTGCTCCTCCGTCTCCTGAATAGCCCGCCTCCCCCGTACCCGCCACCGTGCCCATGATACCGGTCAATCTATCTACTTTCCGAGTCCGGTGGTTAGTAGTATCGGCTATATATATATTACCGCTGCTGTCCAAAGCTACGTCAGTCACGTTGCTCATGGTGGTTAGTATCGCTGGTTGTCCATCTTCAGTAAAGCCAGTACCCCCTGTGCCCGCTACCGTGTTGATGATACCCGTCAACTTATCAACTTTCCGGATCGTGTTGCTTCCATTCTCCGCTATATATAGATTATCGTCGCTGTCAAAAGCTACTCCTGACGGGAAACTCAAGGGGGCCGAGGTCGCTGCTTCTCCGTCTCCTGAGTAGTCAGCAATCCCCGTGCCCGCCACCGTACTGATGATACCCGTCAACTTATCTACTTTTCGGATCCGCTGGTTATAATGATCCGCGAAATACATATTTCCGTTGCTGTCAAAAGCTAGTTTCTCCGGGTAGTTCAACTGGGCTAATGTTGCCGCTTCTCCGTCTCCCGAATAGCCAACATCCCCCGTACCCACTACCGTTCTGATGATACCCGTCGATTGTTCTACTTTTCGAATCGTGTGGTTTCCAGTATCCGTTATATACAGATCTCCACTGCTGTCAATAGCTACTCCCATCGGTTCTTGCAACTGTGCCGAGGTCGCCGCTCCTCCGTCTCCCGAATAGCCAATAATCCCCGTACCCGCGACCGTACTGATGTACCCCGTCGACTTGTCCACCTTCCGAACGACTGCGTTACTTCTATCCGCTATATACACATCCCCGTTGCTGTCTACAGTCATTCCTCGTGGATCGTTTAACTGAGCTGACGTCGCTGCCTCTCCATCTCCTGAATATCCGGCGGTCCCTCTGCCAGCTATGCTGCTGATCGTTGTACCCTCGCTTGCCGTGTAGGCAACAGGGGGCAAAGCTAGTAGCAAGGCTAACGACAAACTCATCATGCGCCTTATCATGCGCCTTTTCATGGATGTTTTTCCTCCTAAAGTATGATTAATCACAGTGTTTTTCCTGATTGTATTTTATCATGATAGTTTAGCCCATTAATGAAACTCAAAGAAAACTTTAAGTTCGCGCTCGGCCTTTTCTTATCACTATAAGAATTAAGGAATGTCCTATCGTAACAGTGCATAAAAAAAGCGTCGTAAGGGAGATATTCCTACGTCGCTATTGTTTAATACATTCGATCTTTTAAGTTTAACGGCAGAAGTAGTCACACTACCAACCTTAACGCTATGTTCGCGTTTGCGATGCATTTCTGGCAACCAGCATATATCCGGCCCCCCGAACCGTAATGATTTTCTCCGGATGGACAGGGTCAGCCTCGATTTTTTTACGCAAATTACTGATGTGTACAGCGACCGTTCTCGTATCCTCCAGACTCTTCATTCCCCAGATGATCTGAAACAACGTATCGACACTGACGACAGTATTAACGTTTTGTGCCATATAGGACAGTAGACTGAACTCTTTTTTCGATAAAAAGACAGTTTTACTCTCTATGTTGACGGACTGTGCGTAGAAATCCAGCGTCAAACCCGGTAACTCCAGCAGTTGTTCCCTTCTGCCCGCCGACACTCTGCGAAGGTGAGCCTTGATCTTGGCCATGAGTACTCCCGGACTGAACGGCTTGGTCACATAATCATCGCCGCCATCAGATAATGCACTGATTTTCACCTCGTCTTCCTCACGACTGCTCAGAAACACGATCGGCGCATTCGTGTAGCTACGTGCGTTCCTGCACCAATCAATGCCGTTTTCATTAGCCAGCATTACATCCAGTACAATCAAATCCGGATCGAACGATTCAAGCAGCTTCATCGCTTCTGTCCCGCTATGACTGTAGGAGGATTTGTAACCCTCCCTCTCGCAATACATCTGAACAATCTCGCATATATGGGGATCATCATCGACGATCATTATTTTGTGAGTGTCTACCACACCGTCACCTTCTTTCATTTAACAATACAAGGAAGCGATACGTAGAATATCGATCCCGTCTTGCCGTCACTCTCCGCTCGAACCGTCCCTCCATGCCCTTGTATAATTTCCCTGCAAATCGCCAGCCCGAGCCCGCTGCCCTCTATACCATCCTCCACGTCCGGCCGATCATACTTGTAATTGCGATCAAAGATTTGCTCGAGCTGATCTGGAGGAATACCCGTGCCAGAGTCTTCTATGCTAATTATCGCATAGCGGGTATCTTTCACCTTGTTCACAGCTAGCGCAAGACGCACCACCCCACCTCTAGAGGTGAACTTCATTGCGTTCGACACTAGATTGAACAGCGCCTGATCTAGTCTTTGCGCATCCATCTCTACAACAGGCAGGCTTTGTCCTTGATTTTCCGCATCTCCGATTTCCAGCATGAAATCTAACCCTGCGTCACTTACAACCAACTCATATTGTTCATAGAATTGGCGCAAGAAGTCAATCACATGAACCGGCTCCATTCGGTACGAGACCTGTCCTGTCTCCAAATGCGACAAGAAGGACAACTCCTCAATCATACGGTTAACCCTTATCGTGTTATCCCGGATATACTTCAGGTACTGTTCATTTCGTTCCGGCTTGATCTTGTCCTGCACAGCTTCTACATACCCAAGCATGCTGGACAGCGGCATACGCAAATCGTGTGTAATATAGGCAAGAAGCTTTTTTCTCCCTTGCTCGGAGCGAAGCAACCGGTCATACGAAGTGCGGAGACCATCATGAGCTTCGGATAGGGCAGTTGTGCGTTCCTGCACAGTCCGTTCCAAATTCATATTCATTTCGGTCAACTGGTTGTTAGCGTCCTTCAGCTCACGTGCAATCCTCTCTTCGTTTGTTGCCGCCCTCGTAAATCTTGAAGAAAGCAGCATCATCTGCGCAATCGTAAATACCAACAGACCAAGCGGAGAGGTATTTCCGATTAGTGACCATTCGCTGTAATATAAAAAATCGTTGATGACAGTAGCCAAAGCAACCACCGACACCAGCAGGAAGATCAGCGCTCCCTCCATACGCCGCATAGCCACCCGGGCCAGTCCAACCATCAGATAAACCATATGCAGAACAATCATGATACCGATCAGCAGTAATAATTTTGTATAGATAAGTGCAGGGGCCACCACAATAATTATACAGAATGCGCCGGTGGGGATTCGCGTGCTAAGATGAAACCAACGCGACACATAATTGGGAAAAATGCAATCAAAGTACATCGTGATGATATAAGTACTGCTGCAAAGAATCAGGTACTCCATCTTGAACTGCAATTCCCACGGAATAGCTGGCCACAATTGTGTGATCAAGAACTCGCCGACCATCAGGGATCGGATACCAAACAACAGAGTGAACAGACCAAAATACAATGTAGCCCTGTCTTTGAGTCGCAGGATGAACAACAGCAGGTGATACACACCAATCACTAACAGACTTGCAGTTACGAACATCTCAGCAGCAATTCTCAGATTGGTCTTGACCGTTAACACATCACTGCCGCCGAGCTCTATATACTTGGTGATGCCGCCTCGCGCATGATGGAAGTTGGCGACTTGCATTACAAGCTCTACCCTGTCATTCTTGGGCTGGAAGAACACCAGCTTCGTTGCCAGATGCGGTGTCACGCTGCTCTTGTCCTGACCAACCACACCTACTTCCGCCAGTAACTCGCCATTACCCCATAATTTATACGCATGAAAGATGGTAGGCAGCCGCAGAGCAAGCCGCTCATTCCTATCCTGCTCGCTAAGCTTTATGACCAACCGAAAGGTTGCAAAGCCTGTACCGTTTAGCTTCTGATCATCTAACCGATAACCCAGCCAGGAGCTCGGGATACTGATCCAGCGGTCATCATTTCCATCCCTTGTTAAACGATTCTTTATTTCCTCAGGCGACAGTAGCTCTTTCCAATAGAATGTCCACTCCCCTGTTAACTTTACCGGATTCTCAGTGACATGAACCTGCGTTAAATCCAGAATGCCTTTTTTACTTTGTAGCTTAGGGGAATCCGGAGCAGAGATGACGGCATAGCTTACAGCCAAACCAAAAACAACGGCAGCAGCTATATAAAGCAAGATAGTACGAGAACCGAATCGGAAAATACCCCTCATTGATGAAACCGACCCCAATCTACAAGATGCGCGATAAGTTAGTTAATTCTCTAAACAATAACATCATTACAAGAAAATATGCCCTACAACTATCTACGAAGCGTTGAATACAAACATCACGATGAGGTTCTTTTTTATGAACGTAAGAAAACCGTCCACCCCCGAACGGATTCATTAACGTGCAAAACCAAGTCTTAAGGGACAGGTAACGAAGCAGACTCACCGATGCAGTTTACAGCGGTGTATTCGGACGCCGTTTTCTTACCCCACAGTGTGGCGTCTTGTTTTGAAAAATATATAGTTTTATTTCTACGAAATTCGACAAATATCCTGCATTGTAGTCGTTAATGCAATAAATTTTTTGTATTTTCAGTGTAATTAACCACTAGTCACTAAGAAGATGTCGATTCTCGCTTTACCCAAAATATCACCAGCGTTGCATTAATATTCTTGCAATCTGCTTAAGATTCGGTGAAAATGACCATAGGTAAAGAAAAATCCTTTACGATGGAATGGAAGGTAGTACCTGTCCATAATCCATAGAAAAGGATTAGCGTATGGATAATAATTCTTTATTTTTTCCATTTAGAAAATGACGTCCACTGATTTGTGCAGAGAGATTCTTTGAACGCATGACACGTTGAGACTCGTAATACACTTTCCCACGTTAGTAGAAGATATCGCCGCAAAGCTCTCTGATGTTCTTTAGAGGAAATATAATAATCACCTTCACGTTCTCTAAATCTCTAATCTCCCTTTTATATTATCACATTAGGAATACAAGTTGTGCTCGATCAACCACTGATCGAATCCTGTCTGTAATCGGTTAATCACTAGGCATCGCCGGCGCCGGCAATGTTATATTCATAATAGTCGTATCTAACATACACAAGAAGATCCCCATGCACATCACAGATATGGTTGTCTCTTCCTTTCACATTTCCACCTCTTTTCATTCGTTAAAGGGGGATAACGTAAGCATGCCTTGAACGTTTTTTTACCCGATACGGATCGGAGCATATATCCCTTTTGAACACTTGTATATTCCTCTATTTGGAAATTATAAAGCATCACATTCAGATCAAAATATCTCAAGAACATGTTGTTTCTCCAAACAAAAAAGCCAACCCAAGGGTTGGCTCATGGCATCCATCGAAAGCACTTTTATCCGAATTTTTAGCTATCCCAAGCTAAAAGCCTTTCGGTTTTCAGTGAAAAGAGTGTATAGTCACCTTCTACTACTCCGGTATCGACTGATACACTTTAATATAGTCAACAACCAGTTGCTGTGGAAACACAGTGGAATCATCCGGGTAACCCGGCCACCTACCTCCAACAGCCAAATTAACTTGCAAATAAAACGGTGCATTGAAGGGGGCCGGGAAGGGCAATCTCTCTCCTCCCGGAGAACTATGCCACTCATTCAGCCTAGAGTATTCCTGATTGTCCACATACCACGCAATTTCGCGTTCTGACCACTCTAGACTGAACAGATGGAAGTCCTCTGAAAACGCGGCTCCATTATTCAATGTGTACTCTCCGCTAGTATATGTATGTGGATGCCCATAATGAATTGTTCCATAAACAGTCCCCGGCTGATGGCCGATCATCTCCATAATGTCAATTTCCCCGCATGACGGCCATCCACGATAGAGCTTCTCATCCTCCGGCATCATCCAGAACGCAGGCCAAATACCCTGGCCTTTAGGAAGCCTGGCTCGAATCTCGACCTTTCCATATTGAAAAGAAAACTGGTTCTTAGTGATGATTTTCCCCGAAGTATAAGGATCGCTACCATATGCTTCTTCATGGGCTTCAATGATAAGCTTACCCTCATTGATCCTTACGTTCATGGTCCTATCCGTGTAATTCTGAAGCTCTTCATTGCCGTAGCCCCCTCCTCCTTGGACATAAGACCACAGCTTTGAATTCAAAACAGGTTGATCAAAATTTTCTTCCAGGACGAGTCTCCACTTCGCTTCACCGGGCATGGTTGTCCCTCCTATATGAATAACTCTTGCTTTTGTAGAAGATCCTGCGTATGATACAGGGCGATTTGCTCAAGGCAGAGCTGCTGAATATCTGCACTATCGCAGTGTTTGTACCAATCGACAGTCAATGCAATCATTTGTTTAAAGGAGAGCTTGGGCCGCCAATTCAGTATAATATTGGACTTGGTCGAATCAAGGGACAGAAGCTTCATTTCCTTAAATTGTCCCGCTTCCACACACAGCTCGTCCGAAATATTACAGACAGCATACACTTCATCAACTACTTCCTTTACGGTATAGCTATGCTCGGCCGGCGGCCCAAAGTTCCACGCTCCGCCATACTTCTGAGGCTGTTGATGCAGTTCTATCGCAAGCATCAAATAACCATGAAGCGAATCAAGAACATGCTGCCATGGGCGCGTAGATAGCGGATTTCGGACAGAAAGAGTCTGATTGGTTTCAATTGCCCTAAAAATATCTGGAATAAGTCTGTGTTCACCCCAATCTCCTCCCCCCACAACATTACCGGATCTTACCGTAGCTATTCCCATGGAAAATTGAGCGTAAGCATTTACCACTAATTCACAGCATGCCTTAGAAGAACTATAAGGATCGGAACCTCCCAGCGGATCAGACTCACGATATCCCCAGAACCCACCTGTATTTTCATAGCATTTGTCGGAAGTCACCATTATGGCGGCGCGAACACTGCTATCCCGTAGGCACTCCAAAATGTTGACTGTACCCATAACATTCACTTCAAGCGTCTCACGGGGATCAACATAGGATTTTTGCACAATAGGTTGAGCCGCAAGATGGAAGACTATTTCCGGTTGGACGGTTTTGAAAATGCCTGCCATAGCTGAATAATCCGTAATGTCTGCTGCGTAATGCGTAATCTTCTCCTTCAGCCCGCATAGTTGAAATAGTCCACGTGGATGCCCATCATCATTAGAGAGACCGTATACATCGGCTCCCATATGTGCCAGCCATAACGCCAGCCAACTGCCTTTGAAACCTGTATCCCCGGTAAGCAGCACTTTTTTTCCGTTATAAAACGTTGAGAGGTTCACGGTCCACAGCCCCTTTGTATATTTGCTGTTTCAGCATCAGCTCCAAATCCTGCTGATCTTTCTGAGTGTCCACAGATTTCCAGAATCCATTGTGCTCGTACATCATCAGTTGCCCGTCCTCTGCCAAGTTCTCTAGCGGCTCCCGTTCAAGAACACAATCATCTCCATCCGAAAGATACTGAAAAATATCCCGTTTAAAGAGAAAGAAACCACCATTGATACGATGATTCAGTCTAGGTTTCTCAGTGAATTGTCGGACGATGGACCCATGGTGTTCAATTAGCCCATACTGAGAGAAAGGTTGCACCCCACTTACGGTTCCTATTCTGCCATGAGCAGCGTGAAAGCTGTACAAACTGTGCAAGTCTATATCAGCAATGCCATCGCCATAGGTGGCAAAAAAGTGATCGGAAGTAATATATTTGCGGACAGCGTTAAGCCTCGCACCAGTCATGACATCAAGCCCAGTATCAACCATAGTAATCGTCCGGCTAGCACGATTTTTATGATGAATTTGTACGATGTCATCACCGTCCAGCGTAATATCATTTTTGTAATACACTTCATGAAGAAAATAGTCCTTAATCTTGTTGGCCTTATAACCCAGACACAAAATAAAGTCATTAAATCCATACCTCATAAAAGTGTCCATGACATGGGAAATCAGCGGGGCACCATTGATCTCAACAAGCGGCTTGGGAATATCTGTGGTGACTTGATTCATTCGTGTTCCACGCCCGCCGCAGAAAATAACAACCGGACAGACCATACTCACTCATCCTCTACCAAAAATATGTATCCAACTTGTCGGTAAGAAAGCGGATATAATCCGCCGATACTCTTGAATCCTGTGACAACAGCCGATAGAAGCGATCCGCATCCATGTGGGTGAACTCCACCTCATCCATAAAAGTTCTCGCCCACAAATAAAACTCCAACCGGTTGTATTTACGGCAAAGATACTTCAGGTTTACCCTAAGTTCATCCCGTTCCTCTTCCCGCCTAGGGTGTTCTTGATGATAGTTCCGCGCTTCATTGTTAAAAGAAAAATAATAACCTTGCGAGTGCAGCCTATAGAAAAAATCGTTATCATCACATCCCCAGCCCTTGATCGCCTCGTCAAATACAATCCCTGCTCCCCGAGCCTTGTTGTATGCACAATTGCCGCCCGTTGCCATAATAAAGCCGAAGTTCTCCATAAAAGACAAGAACTCCTCAGAACGGCGTACAGCAGGAAAATTATCGAATGTTTCATCCTCGTCCCATGGGTGAAAATAAGATTGACGCCGTGTATGAATTTCATCTGGGGTTGAAAGTACCAACGTGCTCCCGTACTTCAACTCTTCTTGAAGACCCGAATAATCCTCAGTAAACAGCCAGAGCGGGGTTCGTTTCTTAAGGATGGTCAATATGGGATGTTTCCCCCCGATGCTAATGCATCTTGTGTCCTGTAGACTCTCTAAATGAGCTTCAACAAACCGCGGGCAGGGAATGCGATCGTCATCAGTTTGAATAATGTCATCATAGCCGGCTGCCTTTAATCCAGCATTGCGGGCATTTGGGGATTCAACCTTACTCTCCAGCTTGACCTCCTTAATATCAAGTGTATCGGAGAATTCACGCAATAGTTCTTCAGTGCCATCGGTACAACCATTGTTGACGACAACCAGTTCAAACTGACTGAATGACTGCTCCTGGTATCCGCGCAATGTGTATTCCAAATACTCCCGTTTATTATGCGTAGGAATAATAACTGAACACTTTCTCATTTCATCCCCCAATCTACCAACATATTGAAATAAATTCCATAATTAATTATTGTTGTTTCTTTTTTGTTTCGTCAATAATAATTGATGTTAATTGTATTATTTTAGGAATAAGTTCTTTATTTTGACACTTTTTGTCACACGTGGTCTCCTTAACGCAAAAAGCCAACCCCAAGGGCTGGCCCATTCACATATACAATTTCACTTGATCATCGTCAGTGCCATTTGGATGGCGTTGTCGGCAAAAGAGCGCTCCGGGCGCGCCTTCATCATCACCGTAAGCCCGATCAACGTGATGGCTAGCCCCTGTGCCAGGGCTTTTATTGAAGTATCACCCGCAAGCTCGCCTGAGTGTACCCCCTGTTCTATTCTTTCCTGAAAAATCGTAGCCAGGTACATCTGATGTTCCCGCGTCAGAATCTCGAATTTCTCGTCATGGGGAGCAAGCTCCACCATGGTATTGATACAGAAGCATCCCCTGCTGGGCCCTTCCGCGTATTCCTCTTCTACGATCCCTTCGAACAAGACACGAAAAGATTCCTTGACCGTTATCCCCTTTTGCAGCTTGGACCTAATACCGGAAGCATGAAGCTGGGTATACCTACGCAGCGCAGTTTCGAATAACTGCTTCTTGTCCCCAAACGCCGCATACAGACTGGGGCGCTGGATGCCCATTTCCGATGTCAAATCATTCAAGGAAGACGCCTCGAACCCCTTCTCCCAAAACACCCGCATCGCCGCATCCAGCGCCTTCCCTTCATCAAATTCCCGCTGTCGAACCATATTTATCAACTCTTTTCATATCGTTCAGTATGTTATGATTTTAAGGTTTTAGATAAAGTTTGTCAAATTGATGGGACTCACATAGTAGATATACAAGTCGAACTTAAGCTTCTCACTTAAGGCTTGGTCGTCACTACGATGAATATTTAGACTTCCGGTCGCGGTTGAAATCTGGCGGTGGCTTAGGCTTTCGATGCAAGCTTTCCTGCGGAAATCTTTCTGGAAAGTCCTTTGCTCCTAAACAGTTCCAAACCTCCCCCTCGTTCCTTCCCTCTCTTAGTTATTTTCTTGTATTCGTCTTATATAATAAATCAATTTTCAATTAAACCAGTGGAATTATCCTGACACTCACTCTACAACAAATAAAATTTCACTGGATTCTTTTCATACTTAACAGTATATTATACTAATCAGTATAAATTAAAAAAAGGAGATATACTCTGTGAACAATCACATCCCTGAATCACAAATCCCCGTGTCTGCCAATAATACTATGCCCTCAACCTCGCGGCTTCCGGCATCGGGGATATCCCGATCGGTGGCCCTGTTATTCGCCATTGCCTGTGGGCTAGCCGTCTCTAACATTTATTATGCCCAGCCGCTACTGGACACCCTTGCGAGTGAATTTTCCATCTCCCATTCTTCCATTGGAGTGGTTATCACTATTACTCAGATCTGCTATGCTCTTGGGTTGCTGCTGTTAGTCCCACTAGGTGATCTGCTGAACAGACGCAAGCTCATTGTGAGCCAGATGGCATTATCTGTACTGGCTCTTATCACCGTAGGATTTGCACCTGGGATTAATGTACTCTTCATCGGCCTGGGCATCGTTGGTCTGCTTGCCGTTGTGACACAAGTACTTGTCGCCTTCGCCGCGACACTGGCCGCTCCCGCTGAACGCGGCCGTATCGTCGGCCTTGTCACCAGCGGGATTGTCATTGGCATTCTGCTCGCGCGTACGGTCGCAGGTGTGCTGACCGACCTTGCCGGCTGGCGTTCCGTCTACCTGTTCTCCGCCGGAATGATGGCCATTATAGCGTTGATCCTGCTGCGGATCTTGCCATCGGAACAGAAACGCGCGTCATTATCGTATCCGCAGCTGCTGCGCTCGGTTCTCGCGCTATTCGTGCAGGAGCGGATTCTGCGGGTCCGCGCGGTACTTGCGCTGCTGATCTTTATGGCGTTCAGCATTCTTTGGACCTCTCTCGTGCTGCCGCTCAGCGCGCCGCCCTTCTCCCTTTCGCATACGGCCATCGGAGCTTTTGGCCTGGCTGGTGTCGCCGGTGCCCTCGCAGCAGCTCGGGCCGGGGTGCTGGCCGACCGAGGATTCGGCCAACGTACCACCGGACTAGCTCTTATTTTGCTGCTGTCTTCATGGGGGCTAATTTCACTGCTGCACTACTCACTGCTCGCACTGCTAGGTGGTATTATTCTTCTGGACTTGGCAGTCCAGGCCGTACATGTTACCAACCAGAGCCTGATTTTTAATGTGCGACCTGAAGCTCGGAGCCGACTCACCGCCGGATACATGGTCTTTTACTCCATAGGAAGTGCATCCGGCTCCCTCGCTTCAACCTATGTGTATGCCTATGGAGGCTGGAATGCAGTGTGCTTGCTAGGCGCTGCTGTCAGCGCTGCGGCCCTTCTGTTCTGGGCACTGACCCGACGGAGTTGAAACTCCTGAAGGGGAGGACATTCTCATATCACTACAAACTAAGCAGTTCCCACGTGCCGGGAACTGCTTTTTTGATGCTATCTAATCTTTTCATGCTCTATCATGACTATTTACACCACCTCATCACGTTTTCCCACAGGCATCCCCGTCTTTCAGCGGGAGCCTTCCCCGCCTTAGGTCGAGTGCATAAAACCGTCCTCAGGCCGTTTTGCGAATCCTCAAAAGATCCTACAATAAGAACATAAGCAAGCCGGTTAAACAAATTCAGATAAAACTCACCCATAAGAGAGGAAGATATAGCATGACAAAATTATACCGTTCCAGAAATGATAAGAAACTTAGTGGTCTGTGTGGAGGAATAGCCCAATGGCTAGGCATTGATGCAACAATCCTGCGGGTGATTACGGTGGTAGCAGCATTCTTCAGCTTTGGTACAGTAGCACTGCTGTACATCATCTTGAGCATTCTGGTTCCCCAAGAGCCGTATGGCAACTTTTCTGATAGACACGATTTCTATTAATCCACCGTTGCCCTGTCCACTGAAACCAAACTAACAATGAGGAGAGATTACTTATGAGTATCTTGAATAGAATTGCAACCCTGACTAAAGCCGCACTGAACGAAGGCCTGAACAAACTGGAGAATCCCATCCTATTGACTGGACAATACCTACGCGATCTTGAGGAAGAAATTGAAACGGCAGAACGCAATGAGCGTGATCTGCAAGTCGCCGCGAACGTGCTGGAGCGTCGCAAGCAAGAGTACACAAAACTAGTGGAACAAAGTGAATCCGAGGCCGTTAATGCTATGGCCCAAGGCAATGAAGAAGCGGCCCGCCTGGCTGTGATGGCCAAACTGCGGTACACCGAAAGTATTCAGGAATGTGCATCCGGTCTGGAAGAGACTCGGCAAACGCTGGCTACACTCGAAGCCAACATTACCAGAGCCAAAGAAGAGCGCACCAGGTTGAAGGCTAAAAGAGCCGAACTCGCAGAACGTGCCCGCAAAGCATCGGAGACCATCCAATCAACTCCCCGCAGCAATGGCGGCAGTGCCAATGACTATGGAAAATATGGCTTGAATGCTAACACGGCTTCCCGTGGTTTCGAACGTATGGAGGAGAAAATTACCGAATGGGAAGTGCTGGCGGAACAATCCGGCCACAGTGCCCGCGCGTCAGCTTATCCAGCAGTAGACCCCAAGCTGAGCCAAGCTGTAGATCTTGAACTGGAGCGCCTGCGCAGTCAAAAGAACAACGGGAAATAAGGGCACAACCAGTCTGATATCCAAACCGTTTTCATTCTGCACAATAAACGAAACCCCACCGATCCAACTTCGGACTGGTGGGGTTTCGTTTCGTTTTTTATACTACTGTTGGAACGACATCTCATTTTCTGCTTACTTGGCTATCACGCCAAGTTCCAAGAAGATATGTAGCAGCGCTTCACCTGCGTTTTATACTCCGAATTATCTGCTTCTCCTCTGAGCTGACACGGTAAGATTCCGTAATTTTTTGCAACGTTTTATTGAATGTAAAATCATCAAGGAAGTTATGTCTCAGATAAGCCATTACCCGTTCAGGATGTTTGATATAACAAATGGATAAAGCCCAGGCCACAGCCATTTTTACATAATATCCTTCATGCTTGATTACATCCAGCCTTGCTAGTACCCGATCCATATCCTCACCTTCGACGTAAAAATTCAAAATCATAACCACTGCAAACCGGATCTCATATTCCTCGTCGGATGCTAGATAAGACTGAAGAAAGTCCCACACCCGCTCACGATGGCTGCTGGTGAACTTCAGCCCGACGCAGAAGCTGTCGCATACCGACCAGTTATCAATCTTGGGTACAAAAGTGGCGATATACTTCAGCATCTCTTCAATATCTGCATCCTTGCGGCTCGACGCATAACCGATGGCCATGCCCTGCAACATGACTTCCTCAAAGTATTCACTGTCTGCCTGCTCCAGATAGGTCCGCCAATCTTCCCGTGCAATCCCTTTCGCTAACTTGCGAAGCTCGGGCAATCGTATTCCCATGATGTTGGATACATTCGGGATGAGTCCAGCAGAGAATTTTTGATACTCTGTATCGGTTAATAGCAACAGCTGCTCCCTTATGGTTTTATCCATTCTGATTACTACCTGTCCTTCCTTCTTAACATGCCTTGCAGTTTCAATGCGTATCTATTCAAAAGAAAGCTCCCACAGGTAAATCGATGCCACAGAACCCCAAGGGGAATAGCGCCTACGGTATTGTTCGAACTGTTCCTTGTTCAGGCTCTGAAGCCCGTAGAGCTTTATCATTCCACGCCTTATCGCTATATCTCCCCAGCTTACGATATCCGGGCGCTCCATGGAATTGATCAGTAGCATCTCTGCGGTCCATCGGCCAATTCCGGGTAATGCTGTCAGTCTGGATATGACTTCCTGATCTGACAGTCCACGCAGACTTTCCAAATCGAGTTCCCTCTGCGCCACGGTATGAGCAATCGCCTCGATACAGCGGGCTTTTTTCATCGTCATGCCGCAGCGCTGGATATCATCTGCCGGATATATAAGCAAATTCTGCGGGGTAATCTCGCCAAGTTGTACCTGCATTCTTCTCCAGACTGTGGCCGTCGCTTTCGCAGAGATTAATTGCCCCACGATGGCATGAACCAACGCAGCGAACAGATCCGGAATAATGACTCTTTCCACACGGCCAAGACGCTGCATTGCAGCTCCAAGCGTGGCATCTGCTTGTCCCAGCGCCTCTATTTGTTCATCCCCATATTCGAAAATCTTGGTCACAACCGTTACCACTCGCATCCCTCCAGAAAGCTTCCTTTCGTTCACCATGAATGGCCTGCAGCACTACTATACCTTAATCCAGCCATTCCTGCTGATACACTGGAATAAGACCGCAAGATAACAACACTAATGACTAAATAGAACACATTTAAAGAACAAACATAGCCAAGAAAAATGAGAGATTATATAAGAAGGATCGAAGTGTAATTAACGGCATTTTCGCACCTTTGATTTTCCAGAATACCCCATAAAGATTGCTTTTTTTTGAAAAAAAGATACAATAACGACCTTATTGTCCACTTTTTAAAATATTCAAGAAAAATAATGTACAAATGCTGTTAGTTAGGGAGCCGGCCCCTCTTGTTCACTGTTAAAACGGCTGGTGAAGGGGAATATACCGCTTCTAGTGGTTGAAATCTGTCGACATTCTATGTTCCGGTGCTAGCTTTCCTATGGAAAGTATTCAGGCGAGCGCTTTGCGCCTACAGTTCCAAACTTCTAGTATTTTAAGCGAATACTAGTTCACTTTTCCCCTATCAAAATATCCCCAATAATGATTTTAATTCAAAATATAATACTTTTAATGATATATCATCTTTAAAACAGACACCCCAACATATATTATGTTAAAAGAAAACGCCGATCCGCCCCATCGGGTGGCCTTAATCGTCTCTGTAAAAACGCAAGGGCAAGGCGGCAAATATGCCACCTTGCCCGAACAAAAATCACAAAAAAAGTCATGGCCGCCTCTGCAAAAGCAGAGCGCCATGACTTTTCTATTAGATGCTGCCTGCGGTTTCCGAAGTCTTCACATACCGGTTCTCCGGTACCTGCAGTCCAAGGTTGCCACGCAGTGTATCACTCTCGTATTCTGTACGGAACAGCCCACGCTCTTGCAGGATCGGCACGACCCGTTCCACAAATTGCTCCAGCCCGCCCGGTACAGATTCCGCGATCATGAAGCCATCTGCCGCTTCCGATTCGAACCAGGTCTGAATCTGATCCGCTACCTGTTCCGGCGTACCGATGAAGCTCGTACGCGGCGTAGCCGATTGCAGAGCTACTTGACGCAAGGTCAGGCCTTGCTCCTTGGCATCCTTCTTGATCTTGTCAGTCCCGCTCTGGAAGCTGTTTCTGCCCAGATCGCCCAGTTCAGGGAACGGCTCATCCAGCGGATATTGGGAGAAGTCATGATGCTCGAAGAATCGTCCCAAATAGTTAAGCGCATTCTCAATCGTTACCAGGCCAGCAACCTCCTGATATTTGCGCTCTGCCTCTTCCTCCGTATCACCAATGATTGGCCCGATGCCTGGGAAGATTAACACTTCGTCCGGATTGCGGCCGGATGCTGCCACGCGGGCTTTGACATCACGATAGAATTCCTGTGCGGATTCTATTGTATCATGGCCTGTGAACACCGCGTCCGCTTCCTGCGAGGCATAGTTCCGGCCAACCTCAGACGAGCCTGCCTGGAAAATGACCGGCTGCCCCTGCTTGGAGCGGGCAATATTAAGCGGCCCTTTTACGGAGAAGAACTCGCCCTCGTGGTTCAAGGTGTGCACCTTCTCCGGATCAAAGAAGACGCCGGATTCCTTATCGCGGACAAAAGCATCATCCTCCCAGGAATCCCATAGTCCGCGGGTAACTTCCAGATATTCCGTAGCAATCCGATACCGTTTGCTGTGGTCTGGATGCTCTTTTTTACCATAGTTCAGGGCGGAGCCTTCCAGTGGAGAGGTTACCACATTCCAGCCTGCACGGCCGCCGCTGATCACATCCAGCGAACCGAACTGGCGGGCAACCGTGAACGGCTCGCTGTAGGAGGTGGACAAGGTGCCTACCAGCCCGATGTTGGTGCTGACGGCAGCCAATGCGCTGAGAATGGTCAACGGCTCGAAACGGTTCAGGAAATGCGGAATAGACTTCTCATTGATATACAGACCATCTGCGATAAAAATCAGATCCAGCTTGCCTTCCTCAGCCTTCTGTACCCACGATTTGTAAAGCTCAAAATTCACGCTAGCATCCGGTTTGGCATCAGGGTGACGCCACGTAGAAGTGCTTCCCCCTACTCCGTGCAGCAAGGCTCCCAGTTTCAATTGTTTTGACTTCGCCATATTCTCTCTCCTCCTAAAAATGTAATGTGCAGAGCTACTAACTGTTACTGCGCTTGGGATGCCACTGCTGCGACGGCCCCTTTTTTAACCCGCTCAATCTGACCCAAATGCGTCTGGACATGGTTGGTAAAGCTGGTTACGATATCAACGATTCGCACCTTGTCACCCTTGAAATTAATACCACTCTTCTCCCACTCTTCTGCACTAAGCCGTCCAAATAAAAGACTGTTATACTGCAAAAGGCTACGGAAAAGCTCCAAACTGTCTCTGGCACTGCCCGCGTTGGCATGCTGGCCACTTACCCATGCATCCTGCCCGAATGCCGGGAGTTGCACCTTCGTATCGGCGAGAATATCTCGGATGCGGAAGGAGATAACGATACTATGATCCGCCAGATGAGCCAGAACCTCTGTCACACTCCAGCTCCCCGGATCAGCCTTCCATTTCAACTGTTCTTCCGACAATCCTTCGATCGCCTGAACCAATTGCTGATGAGTGTTCAGGTAACCCTCTATATTCACAATGCTCATTATGTCCCCTCCAAAATAACATTGACTTCCGCTTCACTTCGCGTATCAAAACGCGACAGCGAAAACGGTTTGATCTCATGACGCGAACGCCCGTCAGTAGCGAGGTCTGCCAAAATTTCTCCGACCACGCTGGAAAATTTGAAGCCGTGTCCTGAAAAGCCTCCGGCTACCAGCACATGGCTGTGCAGCGGATGCCTGTCGATAATAAAGTCCTCATCCGGCGAATGCTCATACTTGCATACCGCCCCCTTGAGCAGCCTTCCGGCCGCACCTGGCATATACTTCTCCAGTACCCGGCGCAGATCGCCTTCATCGCTGTCCTCACTGCCGAAGGGTAACAACTGCTCTCCTGGCTTCCATGTCAGCCCGGTATCATGCCGGCCAATCTTGAGTCCCGCACCGCCGATACTCGGGAAGCCATAGAAGCCCCCTTCAGTCGTACCCAGCGTGAAGCCCGGGAAGGTTCCGGCATCGAAAGCTGGCGTACTTTGGAACCAGCCAACCACCTTGCGAACCGCTCGGATCGGCAGATTGATAAAGGGCGATAAAGATTGAAACCAGGCTCCAGCGCTAAGAATCACGCTGGCTCCGTGGATGTCGCCATCCTTCGTATGGACGGTGACGCCACCCTCCGTGGCAGTCACATCCAGCACAGGCGTGTTCACCAGCAGCTTCGCACCATGGGCCAATGCAAGCTGACGGTACACAGTAATACAGCGTTCACTGTATAAATATCCCGCATCCGGCTCATACATGGCCTCGAAACGCTCCGGTATTGTAAGCCCCGGCCAGCGGCGGTTAATTTCCTCCGCAGCAAGCCGCTCGACTCTCACCTTGCGCTGCTCCGCTTCGTGAAGCCGGCCGCTGAAGGAGTACACGGAGGTGTCCGCGAGATTCAACACGCCAGACCTTACCAGCAGCTCCGTTCCACTCTCCGCTTCTGCCTCCTCCCATAGCGTCTGCGCCCGGAGCGCAAGATCAATATAAGCAGGGTCTCCGCTATAAGCATGCCGGATCAATCGCGGCTCGCCATGGTGACTACCCTCGGTATGCGGCGGATCAAACGCGTCAATCAAAAGCGTTTTAACACCTCTGCGGGCCAAATGATAACCGGCGCTCATCCCCATGGAGCCGGCGCCAACGATGATCACATCGTAGATCGGGGCACTCATGTCTAGCCTTGCTCTTTCGTGGACAGACTCTCCAGATAGCGCCTCGCGACATCTGTGAAGTATCCTGCAGTAAGCGGCAGTGCCCGTTCATCGAGATTGAAGTCAGGATGATGCCATTCCCGGGTCCCGGATGTGCCTACGAAGGCGAACAAGCCAGGGACGACCCGTTGATAAAAGGCAAAGTCCTCGCCCGCAGGTGAAAGTTCCGGCGTCACTGCATTCAGTCCCAGGGCAGCTGCCGTCTCATTGGCCAGCTGAGCCAGGGAATCGTCGTTGATCGTCGGCGGCGGGCCCCCGATCCACTCCACAGTCGCCTTCGTTTCAAGTGCTGCTGCTATGCCTTCCGTAACTTCAACGAACCGTTTCAGGACCTTGGATCGCACCTCTTCAGTAAACGTGCGAATCGTACCGCCGAGCACCGCCGTTTCCGGGATAATGTTCCAGGCGTTCCCGCTATGCAGCTTGGTTACACTGATCACAGCGCTGTTCAGCGGGCTTACATTACGGCTGACAACCGTCTGCAGTGCCGTAACGATTTGCGCCGCCGCTACAATGGGATCAATACCTGACTCAGGCACAGCCGCATGCGCTCCGGCTCCAGTCACTGTTATTCTGAATCCATCGGCGGCGGCCATTAATGGACCGCCTTTGATGCCGATCGTTCCCACCGGCAGTTCAGGCTTGTTGTGAATTCCGAAGACGGCGCTAACGCCTTCCAGCGCACCGCTGTCTATAATCTGCAGAGCGCCTTTTGCCTTCTCTTCGGCTGGCTGGAACAGGAAGCGGACCGTTCCTTTCAGCTCCTGCTCCTGTTCTTTCAGCAGATACGCGGCTCCAAGCAATGAAGCCGTATGAAAATCATGCCCGCAAGCATGCATCTTCCCCGGGTATACCGAAGCATAAGGCAGTCCGGTCTCCTCCTGAATCGGCAAAGCATCGATATCGGCGCGCAGAGCGACTACCGGGCCTCCTTGGAGACCACCGACTTCAGCGATAACTCCGGTTTTGAGACCATAATCTATAATTCTGATTCCTGCCTCTTCCAGCAGGGAGGTGATATATTTCGTGGTTTCCACTTCTTCATGGGACAGCTCAGGATGCCGATGTAAATGCCGACAGATCTCGATTAACTGTTCACTTATGGCCTCAGCCTGGGATACTGCTACTGGACTTGTCATGACCCTGCCTCCTTTCAAAAACTATATTAAGATTAAGATGCATTGCACAGCTAAGCCTCAGCTGTCACTCCGGCCAGCGCTTCGCTCAGCAATTCAAACGAACGCAACCTCTTCTCGAATGGCTGCACATTTGTAGTTACAATGAATTCGTCAACACCGGATGCTTGATGAAGGTGCAGGAGCTGTTCGCGTACAGTTTCCTGGGTCCCTTTCAAGATTACCGCTTCCTTCTCTTCGATCGTGTATTCTTCCTGGCTCTGACGGATAAACTCATCCGCCTGATCCTGACTGGCCACGGTCAGCGACTTTCCGCTGGCCAGATGAATTTTGTAGAGCTTAAGTGCGCTGGTCAATTCTTCCGCTTCTTCCGCGGTGTCAGCCACAACGACCGACAGCCCTATAATGGCTTGCGGCTGTTTGCCATCCGCGGTGTTAAAACCGCTGCGGTACGCCCGAATAGCCTCCAGCGCAACCTCCTGATTCCCGTTAATGAACAGGGAGAACACGTAAGGTAGTCCTAGCTCTGCGGCAATTTCCGCACTTGCCACACTTGCGCCGAGCACATAAATCTCAGGCGGAGACGCTGGGATCGGACCAGCCTTGATCCCGAACAGCGGATGATCTTCCTCCAGCGTGTTGTGTACATATTTCTCCAGCTCTACGATTTTCTCCGTCAATGATGCTGTTCCGGGAGTTCCTTGCTGCAGCGCCTGCGTGCTCCGGGGAAGTCCTCCGGGTGCGCGTCCAACGCCTAAGTCCACCCGGCCCGGAGCCAGAGTGGCCAGTACATTGAAGTTCTCCGCTACTTTGTAGGGGCTATAATGCTGCAGCATGATGCCACCTGAACCAATGCGGATGCGCTCAGTCTTGGCCAAGAGATGCGAAATCAGCACCTCCGGTGAAGAACCGGCTACCTGCTCAGAATCATGATGCTCTGATACCCAGAAACGGCGAAATCCCAATCGCTCGGATAACTGTGCCAGAGCAATCGTATGATGAAGGGCCTCCTCTGATGTCTCTCCTGGATAGATCGGGCTTTGGTCTAATACACTTATAGTTATCGTCATGGGGAATACCTCCTAAATGGAATAGTTGAGTTCCGGTGTAATTCGCTTCAAGAATTGCTTCGTTCGTTCTTCACGCGGGTGGTTAAAGACCTCGCCAGGTGTGCCTTCTTCAACAATGACACCGCCGTCCATAAAGACTACATGGTTCGCTACATCCCGGGCAAAGCCCATTTCATGGGTCACGACAATCATTGTGATCCCTTCCTTGGCGATTTTGCGGATAACCGCCAACACTTCTCCTACCAGTTCCGGGTCCAGTGCAGAGGTCGGCTCATCGAACAGGATGACTTCAGGCTCTAACGCTAATGCGCGGGCAATACCGACACGCTGTTGCTGTCCGCCGGAGAGCTGGCTAGGATAAGCGTCCAGCTTATTCCCGAGGCCTACTTTTTCCAACAAGGCAATACTCCGCTGCTTGGCGTCCTCCTTGGGAAGCTTCTTCACTACCAGCAGTCCTTCCATCACATTCTCCAGAGCTGTCTTATGTCTGAAGAGATTGTATTGCTGAAAGACCATCGCCGTTTTTTGCCGAAGCTGGTGAATTTCCTTCTTACGCGCATGTTTGCAGTTCACGCTAAAGTCACCAATAGCAATCTCGCCATCACCGGGCTTCTCCAGGTAATTCACGCAGCGCAACAGCGTCGTCTTCCCCGAACCGCTGGGTCCCAGAATGACGACAACCTCACCTTTGGTCACCGTCAAATTAATGTTATTCAATACCTGATTTCGGCCAAAAGCCTTCGATATATTCGACAGCTTGATCATGCTACTCCACCTCGATTGTACAGATTGATCCGTTTTTCGATTACGGCAGTCAGACGCTCAATGAGCACCGTAAGTCCCCAGAAAATAAGCGCCGCTGCCACATAGGCCTCAAAAAACTTCCAGTTCGTTGAAGCAACAATCTCTGCCTTGGCGTTGATGTCCACAACCGATACGGTAAAAGCCAGCGTTGAACCGTGCAGCATCCCGATCACAGAATTGGACAGGTTGGGCAGACTGGCTGCCAGCGCCTGTGGGAATACAATCCTCCGGAGTGCCTGAGGTGTGGTCATGCCCACGGAATGAGCCGCTTCGATCTGTCCTCTATCCACTGCCAGCAGACCGGAACGGACTACCTCGGACATATAAGCACCCGCAGTGATGGAGAACGAAATATAGGCAAACCCGATCATCGGCATATTAACCGACCGGAAGCTCCAGCCGAAGTAGGCCGACAGCCCGTCAATCAATACCGGGAGCCCAAAATAGATCAGCAATAAGTGCGTAAGCATCGGGGTTCCACGGATAAAGGTGACATACCCCACTACAATCGGATAGAGGACGGGTACCTTGTAAATGCGGATCAGGGCCACCGCCGTACCGATGATGAAACCAACCAGAACGGATACAACCGTGATATATAATGTCGTTGGTACAGCGCCCAGCAGCTGCACGAAGGCGGTCCATATAAATGACGGGTCCAACTTCACAGGCCGACGCCTCCTTTACCAGATTCCAGCTCGGCAATGATACGCCGGAAGGATTTATTCTTTTGAAGACCAAACGTTCTCTTCTCCGGGTGATCCCGCACCTCGTGCCGCATCAGGCGACGTTCCGCCACGAGCAGCAACTTCTCGATCGTAAAACTAATAACCAGATAAATCAGGGCAAGCGCGAGATAAGCCTCGATAAAATGCTGTGTCAATGCACCCAGCGTCTGCGCCTTACCCGTCATTTCCATAACCCCCAGCGTAAAGGCCAACGAAGTATCCTTCAGCAATGCCAGAACGAGATTGGAAAAGACAGGTACGGCAATAGCTAACGCCTGTGGCAATATAATTCTTGTAAATGCCTGATAACCAGTCATCCCCGTGGCATATGCCGCCTCTACCTGCCCTTTGTCCACAGCCATTACGGAAGCCCGAATCATTTCAGACATGAACGCCCCCGTATGCAGGCCATAGGTCAAAATGACAAAGAACAGTACCGGTGCCCGTGTGACATCAATATGGACAAGCTTCAGAATTTCAGGCAGCCCGTAATAGAACAGGAATAGTTGGATTAGCACCGGTGTTCCCCGGAAAAAGGAAATATAGATCTCCGATAAGTTCTTCAGTACGGGTACCTTGTACAATCGGGGAAGGGCCACGAAAAACCCGACAATGATTCCGGAGACCAATGCACAGACCACTATCAGAAGCGTGATGCCTAAAGTGGACAGCAGCTTCGGCAAAAACGATAAAACAAAGCTTATATCAAACGGTGCACCCATGAAGACACCCTCCCTTCCCCTGTATAGGGATGCTGATTAGTTTACTGTGTCAGAAGTCACATCTGCGCCAAGCCATTCCGTGCTCAGCTTTTTCAGTGTCCCATCTGCTTTCAAATCCTTGATCGCTCCATCAATCGCATCGGACAGCTTCTGCTCATCGGCATCATCTTTGCGGAGAACATACAGAATGTCAGCGGAGGACAAACCATCGCCTACGGCCTTTAGCTTGCTCTGCGGGTCAATCACCGGCAGTACAAAATCTGCCGCAAGCGTTGCATCCACCCGTCCAGTGGTCACCTGATTGACGGTATCGTTAGCAGCACCATTTTGGTAAACAATATTGATGGCATTGTCATGATCCTTGTTATAGTTCTCCACGATCTGCGCCTGTGCACTAGTTGCTCCGACCAAGACCTTCTTGCCTTTGAGATCATCCAGTGTTTTTATAGAGTCGTTCGACTTATCTACTACGATCCGGTTTCTCCAGTGCCCATACGCTTCTTTGTTGAACAGATATTTCTCTTCACGTTCCGGGTTCTTCTCCATAACATGTGCTACCAGATCAATCTTCTTCGTTTCCAGACTCAGCAACAGGTTGCTAAAGTCCATGGTCTGGAACTCAAACTCGTATTGCGGCAAGTGCTCGTCGATCGCTTTCAACAGCTCCACATCAAAACCTGTCAACTTACCGTTCTCGTCAATGAAGCAGACCTTTGGAAACTTAGTGCCTGTCCCCACGATAATTTTGGTTACCGGTGTGGAAGCAGCCGCCTCTGTCTTTCCGCCTTCCGGTGCTGCAGCCGAATTCCCTTCCTTGCTATTACTGCTGTTGTTCGAGCCGCAACCCGTGGCCGCCAGTGCCAATACTAGTATCGATGTCAGTGCAAATGTCTTCTTCATCTTTATATCCCCTTTTATTGAATAGTCTGTTGTTTGTATTGGAGCGTTTTTTTCAAAAGGTACATCAAACCGTCCCCATCTCTTCCTTCCAATTCCATGAACCGTTCGTATCCGCGACGCTCATACATCTGGACCAGCCAGGGATGCTTCTTGGCTGTTGCCAGGGTCACGGCAGAGGCGCCCAGGCGGTCATGAATGATATGCTCTTCCACCCAATCCAGCAGCTTGCCTCCATAGCCCTGCCCGCTGTAATTCGGATCGACGGCGAACCATTTGACGAAAGGGATACCCGTACGCTGACTGATTTCATCCCCCTTGGAGAGTGTGACTGTCGCCAGAATGACTCCGTCCTTCTCCAATAGGTAACACTCATTGAGCGTTACATTCTCCTGGACCAGAGCCAGGTCGGCGGTTGCTGCCGGCCAGTGCAGCCCGAGCTCGCGGATCAGATGATAGGCGCGATATATAATATCTACCAATTGCTCTGCATCCTTTAGATCTGCCTGTCGAAATACCTCGCTCATCCTCTGTCCTCCCCACCTTATTTTAATTTTATAATCCCCATCGTTTTAGTAGTGATTATGTGCAATTAACTTTATCACTGCATGGTGCCCATGCGCTAATAGAGTTTTTCTATTCATTTATACAATTAGTTGATTCTTTGGGCTGACCGCGCCCTCTTCTAGCAATGTGGCAATGAATTCGGCATTCTCACCATTTAAGGTGATGAGGCTGGTACGCAGGGATATACCTGCAGTCTCAGCAATTTGCACGGGAATCAGCTTCCCAGCAGCCACTTCCTCCTCTGTACTGAGGGCTGGCAAGAAGCAAATTCCGGCTTTCTTCATCACCAGCTTCTTGGCTGTCTCCAGATTATCTACTTGATACAAAATATTCGGCGGCTGTTCCAGACTCTCAAAAACACGATGCAGCCTTAGCCAATCCAGGGACCCGCACTCGAAGAACACCAGTGGCTCATTGCGGATATCCTGAATCGATGCCCGCCCTGCACCAGCCAAACGATGACCTTCGTGCACATAGAGAGAGATCGGATCCTCGCAGAACGGGTAGGCTTGAAAAGCCGGATTCACAACCTTACGGATAAATGCAAGATCAATATCTTTCGACTTCAGCTTCTCGATCAGATGCTCGGTGGAGGCTGTGGTCAGTTTAAAGTTCATATGTGGATAGCACTCTTTGAGATGCGGCAGAAGACGTGGCAGTAAATAATTGGCGACCGATACGGTACTGCCAATGCGCAGCTCGTTGGGAATTCTGCCTTTTGATTGGAGCTGATGCTTGCCCTTCTGATAGGTTTGCAGAATCTGCTGTGCGTACGGAAGGAACTGTCTGCCTTTATCCGTAAGATGAATCACTTTGCCCAGTCGGTCGAACAGCCTGCTATCAAGCTCCCGTTCCAGAGACTGAATTCGTGCCGTAACCGTAGGCTGAGAGATAAAAAGGACATCCGCTGCCTTGTTAAAGCTGCCATAATGATTGATATAGACAAAGGCTTCAATATTTTCGATGTTCACTTGAGCTCCCCCATTCACGTTTTACGATAATTTCAATTATTCCAATGGATTAACAATGAATTAAGACCGCAACGACCTATAGAGATTTTGTATCTATCTTAGTCATCCCTTATTTTTTTGTCAACGGATTTTCGTTTCGTCTTTCATTTCAAATTGAATTTTTCAATTTATTAATCAAAATTGTTAAATGCCACTTATATCTATCGGGATTTAGTATTATAATCATTTTTACAAAAAGAATATAGTCAAACAAAGGAGGCACCGTATGGGTCATATACATGAAGTGAGTGTTCGTGAAGCCACCGCGCAAGATCGTGAGGCTATCGCCGAATTGATGCTGGAGGCTTATAGCCAATATGCAACTGTTATGCCGGAACTATCCTGGAAAGAATATAGCAACTCCATCCGGGAATCCGCCTACGGCGACCGGCCGGAAGCACGAATCATCGCCGAAATAGATGGGCAGATTGTAGGCAGTGTGCTGTTGTTTCTCTCCTCGGAGGCCGCTTACGGCAAGCCTGAGCTTGGCATCGACTCTCCCATTATCCGCCTGCTCGCGGTTTCCCCCAATGCTCGGGGACGGGGAATTGCTACCCTTCTCATTCAGGAATCGATACGACGCAGCCTCGAACTTGGAGCAAGCACCCTAAATCTGCACACCTCTGATATGATGGCGTCGGCAATTCAGTTGTATGAAAAGCTGGGCTTCCAGCGAGCTTATGAGACAGATATTGACAACGGGGATCATCTCGTTAAAGGCTTCCGCCTGGATTTCGATCAGCTGCAATTCCAGCAGAATGCCGTGTCTTAAGTCAGACCTTCAGACCCAGAATTAGAAACTATCCTGCCAGGGAGCATTTTTCTGAGCGTCAATAACCACTGTGTTACATACACAAAAGGGTACTCCGTAGCCATTCAAGGCTTGTGGAATACCCTTTTTTTATTAGATAGCATTTGAAACGGCCCGTCTTTTCTGGCAAAATTGAATCTATGACTTGTACGTTCTGTGCAGGAGCGTCTACATAATAGAAAAGGGGCTTTACCCATGGATTTTACAGCAATCGATTTTGAAACGGCCAATGCCAGCCGATCCAGTGCCTGCGCACTAGGACTTGTAGAGGTTCGCGGAGGCATCATCACAGCAGAACATGCCTGGCTCATTGATCCGCAGCAGCGGTTCGATGGTTGGAACATCGCCATTCACGGCATCACTCCGTCTATGGTAGCCGGGCAGCCTACCTTTTCCGAGCTATGGCCTACACTGGAACCACTGCTGCAAGGACAGATTATTGTGGCGCACAATGCTTCTTTTGACATGAGTGTTCTACGGTATTGCCTTGATGGCGCTTATCTCGATTATCCGGTATTTCAATATCTTTGTACCTATGTTCTAGGAAAAAAAATGCTGGGAGATCTGCCCTCCCATAAGCTGAATGTGATCTCCGAGCATTTTGGCATCCCGCTTAAGCACCATGACGCCCTTGACGATGCCCGCGCCTCCGCTTCGATCCTGCTAAAACTGATGGAACGGGAGGAGCAGCATGACCCGTTGCTTCTGGCCGGCACGCAAGGTTATGCGAGTGGAACGATGTATCCCGGAGGGTACACGCCCTTCTCCGCTCCCAAGAAGCCGAAGAAGAGCACGCGTAAGAAGGACCATGTTAGCAGACCGGCAGCTTCGATGAATTCTTTTATATAAAGTTTTTCTATAATGCCTGCTATAATCGCAAAAAAAGAACCCCCGAACATTCGTCGGGGGTTCTGTCTTATCAAATTTTCAACCGATAAACCGCTTTGTTCTCCAGTCCGCGAATGAATGGTGTCCATTCCTCCGTCTCAGGCGTCGTATCTAGTGCATCTTCTACCATTTGCAGTTTGGCATCCATCGCATCAATATGATGCAGCGCCACCGCCTCGGCTGTTTGCGGCTGAACAGGGCTACCCCATTCACCCAGATTATGGTGCGACAAGACCAGATGCTGCAGCGCCATCACCTTTTCCGATTCCAAATCCAAACCGGTGCGGATTGCCGCCTCTGTGATCCAGTTAGAAGCCATGGAGATATGTCCGATCAGCTTGCCCTGCACACTGTAATCCGAGACGATTCCAAGCTGTGAGATCATCTCCTCCGGTTTGGCAATATCATGAAGAATGATGCCTGCTTTGAGTAGATCCGGGTTCAGGAAAGGACGCTGCTTGCAGAGAAAGTCACCGATCTCCAGCATACGAACCATATGATAAGCAAGCCCGGCGAAATAGGCATGGTGATGCGTTTTAGCCGCCGGATAATGCATAAGTTTCTCTTCTACCTTGCCCACGCAAAACGATACAATAGCAGCGATATCTGGATCAGCGATACTGTTCATCGCATTCTTGATCGTGTGAATCAGATCTACAGGCCGAATCGGAGCAGAACGGATAAAATCCGTCAGCGCTATGCCGTCGGCTTCATTAACCAGTCGGATCTTCGTAATCTTAACCTGTAGCTTCTCACGATACGTATGGGCAATCCCCCGAATCTTCACCAGCGACATCGGAAAAAAAGATTCTTTGTCCGTCGCGCTAACATCCCAGTACTTCGCGGTCAGCTGCCCGCTGGAATCACCGAGAACAATATCAAAATAATCCTTTGGAGGAGTACCGTTTGTTTGTTTGACTGCCAGCTCCCGCAAAATATAATAGCCGACAAATTCATCCTGTGGAGCCAGTTGTTTAATAAGTGTCATGTTGAAGCCTCCCATTAATAACAAGCCTGGGGCCTGCTGTATATAGTACTTTTAGACACTCACCTCCTGAAACCCTTTAAAACTATTATATTACCGTCTGCCTGCAAATTTGTCCAAAAATTAAGAGCCGCAGGATGCAGCCAAAATCAGGGTCTCATTGGTGTGTGCAACTGTAAGTGAATCTGCAATATATAAACCAAAAGGGGCTGCCCAGGCCGCTTTACTGGCCTGAGACAACCCCTTGCTGCAAAACAAGAATTTACTGCGCCTTATTTACCCGCTGCTTCAAGTGCTGATTTGATCGCTTCTACCGCCTTCGCGGATATTTCCTTCTCAGCGTCATTGCTGCCGAACGCCGCCGCACGGTATCCGTACTTATGCAGTCCCGGCGTCGACCCGGCCTCAATCTCAGCCTTCACCGCTCTTTCGGCCTCAGTTAACTGACCTTCTGTTCGGGTATTGCCGTTTTTATCGAGATAGTAAACCATCATTTTTACAGGAATGCCGTATTTGGTGGTTACCATCACATTCACGAGTTGGTCGTTACTTACGCCGATAAAGATCCCATCGAAATAAGCAGCCTTTTCTTTCTCCACAACCTCCGCTTTACCATAAGCTCTGTCCACTGCAGCCTTCAGCGCTGTGCTGCTGCTGGTAGCGCCGGAGACCGCATCCACTTCTTGCACACCTTCTCTGGTGCCTGCTGCAAGGAATTTCTCGGTTAACTGCGGAATAGCTTTGACTACCTCAGGGTAGGCCGCAGCTCCTCTATCTACAAGGTTCATCCCTACACGGTAAAGGGCGATGTCTACAATTTTACCGTTACGCAGCGTTACATCAGCTCTGTTCGAGCCTTTATCATACGCATTGCCATAAGCAGTGAACTTACCATCTTTATACATGCCTTGTGCTTTTGATGCATTGTCCAGCGCGTCGGTTAGTGCAGCTCTTGCGGCTCCCGACAATTCTTCCTGGCCCGCGATGTCTGTCAGTTGAACGCCTTTGGCCAGCAGATCCGCTGTCAGACGATCTACAATGGATTTCTGCTCGGCAGTTAATTTGTCGTCGGCAATCAGCTTTTTGTCAGCACCGAACAGACTCAATTTCACGCCAGTTACCTTATCTCCTGCAAGATCAACCAATAGGAGAAGCTTGGACCCGTTATCTACACCAGCAAATTTGCCGTCAAAATATTTCTCTTCGCCCTTATCTTTCAGCGCTTTCTCGAAAGCTCTTTCAATAGCCTGATTCCAGCTATGGCTGCTCTCAGTAGCTCCGGAGACTCCGTCAACCTTCTCATTGTAATTAGGGATATAAGACCCGTTTGCCAGGAACTTTGCTGCCATTGGAGCGTTGGCTTTAACGACATCAGCATAAGCGGTATTGCCTCTGTCAATCAGATTGGAACCAAGTCTGTATAGCTTCACATCTACCAGCTTGCCATTACGAATGATGACATCCGCTCTTTCTACACCGACAGTTCTCGCTGTTCCGTAAGAAGAATAGAATCCGTCGATATAAGCGGAAGAATTATTAATCTTGGCATTTTGCTCAGCATCCCAGAAAGCATTGACTGCAGCCTTGAAATCACCTTCCAATCCGGCAACAGGCTTGGCGGCTGTTCCGCTACCCAGCAGTGCAGGCGTAATCGCTGCTACAGTGGCTGTTTGTTCCGGTGTAAAAGCTTTCTCTTCCACAATATCGCCAGCACTGTTCAGCGGATATACCTTCACTGCTGCCAGTTTGTTCTCATCATAAGTGGAGAATACGGCGTATTTTCTTTCGGGATCAATCCCCATATGTTCGCCGGTAAAATATATTGCATCGTCCGGCTTCACCTTAAGTGCACGTTCAAAGGCTCTGTCCACGGACAATTTCCAGCCATCACTGGTCCGCGTTGCACCAGATACGGCATCCACAGCCGCGGCTTGGTCTCTTGTTTTGCCGAGCAGTCTTTCATGCATTAGCTTATAAGCCTGCCATACGCCGCTGTAATTGTAGCGAGCATCACGGTCAATCAAGCTCGGACTGGTTCTCATCAGCTCGATATCGGTAATCTTGCCGTCCTTGATGGCAACTTTGACGCCTTCTGTACCTTTGGAGTACGCGTTACCGTAAGCCACGTAGATTCCGTCTTCATACACGTTCTCTTGAACGGTCACAGGCTGCGGTGTTGCCACAGGTTTAGCGGTTGCTGCCGGAGCAGGGGTTGCCACAGGTTTGACGGTTGCTGCCGGAACAAGAGTCGCCGCAGGTTTGGTTGTTGCTTCTGACTTGGCCGGGGTTGTCACGACCGGTTTGGCGGTTGCCACTGGTTTAACTGTAGCTTCTGGCTTCACAGTAGGCTGCGGTGTTGCTACCGGTTTCTCCGTAGGTTTGGGTGTAGGTTTAACCGTTGGTTTTGGCGTTGGCTTGGCGGTTGGTTTGGCCGTTGGCTCCGCTTTAGGCGTTGCCGCAGGCTTGGCAGGCGCCGCCGGTGCTTCCTCCGAAGCGGCAGACACAGCGTCAACTTTCAGGTTCAGAGCAGGTACATGAAGCGTGTAAGCGAGCGGCGACAGCAGTAGTGCCGCGCTGACAGTCAATGATATAAACTTTTGTTTTTTCAATCTGTATTCTCCTTTACCAAATCCCCAGTAGTATGTAGCTCTTTTATAAATAAATCTGATCATAGCGCTTTCATTGCTTTCTTATGAAGAATCTCATGCCTCTTCATAAGGGTTCATCCCCCCTCTCCAGTATTTGAATCGCATTATCCGCCGCCCACAAAAAACGTCTATTAGTACAAAGGTGAATTAATTCACATGTTTGGATAAAAGCCTCTCAGCGGCAATTTCTGGCTTGATGTTATCAGACTCCTATCCCTGTTCTCTGTATATAAAATCACAACCCCTATAATAAACATCACTATTTTCTAGTTATTTACTATTCATAGTTCTTTCCTTCTCATATCTTACATTTTTTTCTTGCTGTAAAATTGCAGTGATTACACTAATTGTGCAACCTGTGTCAGGTATGCTATTTTAACTGGATGCCACGACGAAGGGAGTTGATCGACCCTGTGAACAAGCAACCACCCATCGGGGTCATTCTTGCTCAAATAGGAACACCGTCCGAACCTAGTGCCAAGGCAGTCCGTCCTTATCTGGGGCGCTTTCTGTCCGACCGCCGGATTATCGACTATTCACCACTATTATGGCAGCCTCTACTGCGTGGGATCATTCTGCGGACCCGGCCCCGCCGCTCAGCGGAGCTGTACCGGCAGATTTGGGGAGTGGACGGCTCGCCGCTGCTCACCCATTCCCTGGCGCAGCAAGCTAGACTGCAACAACTACTGGGAAACCGTTACCAGGTCGAGCTGGGCCTCGCCTACAGTGAACCCGGTATAGAGCAGGCTGTAACCTCACTGGAAAAATCGGGAGTGACACGGATCATTATCGTCCCGCTATTCCCGCAGTATTCTTCGACGACAACCGCCTCCATGTATGATTCAGCCGCCTTTGCCGTACTTGGACGACGCAGCGCACGTGGTCCGGCAACCAAGCGATTTGTACCCGCCCTCCGGTTCATGGAGGCTTATTATGATGCACCCGGTTACATCTCGGCCATGAAGGATCATCTTAAGCGACAGTTGGAGGGGATGACGGACGAGCCCGATTATTACGTTCTGACCTTTCACGGCATTCCGAAGCGGTACGCTGATACCGGCGATCCATACCCGGAGCAGTGCAAAGAGACGGCTAGGCTGCTGGCAGAGGCTATGGGCTGGGAACCAGGAAACTGGCAGCTTGCATTTCAATCCCGGTTCGGACGGGAAGAATGGGTTGGACCGGCAACAGCAGATGTACTTGGCGAATTGGCGGGACGGGGAATACGAAGACCGGCTATTTTCTCACCAGGTCTCGTGACCGATTGTCTGGAAACCCTGCATGAGCTTGCTATAGAAGGACGAGAGTTATTCGTTGCAGGCGGGGGGCAAGGGGAGAATTTCACCGCTTTTCCTTGCTTAAACACCGAAGAGGAATGGCTGTCCTTTCTGACCCATCAGGTGGAGCAGAACGCCCAGGGCTGGATAACGCACACAAGCCGCCCTTCCGCAGATCATCTCTGATCCCGAAAGGACGGCTTGTACTGCCGGTAACGGCTCTATGGACTGGACGCCCGTACTTAGACGCTCAGTTGCTTGTATTTGTCAGTCAATTCATCAAACCACTGCTTATCCTGCATGGACAGAGCCACGTCAATCAACTCGGCAATTTCACTCCGTGTAAGCTCAGGTGAATCGTTGAAGCAGATTTCTGCGGAGGCTTCGGCCTCCCCTTCCACGCCTTCGGCGAAATCGTAGGAAAAGTTCAGCTGTATCTCACTTTCCAGGAATTCATTACGAAGAAAATATAGCACTTCGCACATCAGAACAGGTCTGACTTGGTCTTCGAAGACACATTCCATCACCTTCGCCCAATATTGCTTGTTGTTAAGGTGCAGCTTGTCATTGGTCAGGAGGTATTTCTCCCCTTGAAAATCATTGACAAATCTCAGCTCGATCGGCTCCATTTTGAAAATACCGGCAATTTGCTTCATGGCAATATCCACAATGTCCTGCGTTCCTAATCTGATCATCTCTGATGCACCCCTTCTCTTTCAATAAATGTCATTAATTTTAATACTTTAAAATTAATATCGACACTTTAACAGCACCTATATAAGACAGACTTAAGATCCTCACTTAAGGCTCGGTCGTCACTACGATGAATGTTTGGACTTCCGGTCGCTCTTGTTCCCAGATTTCTTCTTTATAACTGCTTCTAGCGGTTGAAATCTGGGCACAAAGGCGCACGCTATCGCTCCTACAGTTCCAAACCTTCCCCTTCATTCCTTCTCGCTTTTGTTACTTTCTTTTAAGCGTCTTATATAGTTAATGATTTTATACTATTTTTACAAAGAAAATGATTCAATTTTGTTATATTTGTTTAATATATATCCTTTTTATGAGCAGGCACAGCCTAACTTATTACTAAAAATAGAAAGAGCTGCCACAGTAGGGCAAAACACCCTAGATGGCAGCTCTTTTTCGGTTATATCTGAGTCATCACTCTATTAACGGAGCAACTGTTTCTATTTAATCTTGTACAAACAATGGCACCAGTTGTATACCGTCTTCCGGAGAAATCCGCACCAGGCCTTTATCGGAAATGCGGAGGGTCGGAATCACTGCCAGTGCAAGCAGCGACAGGGTCATAAAAGCATAATTCAACGTACAGCCCGCATTATAAAGAGCGGTGCTGATAGCCGCTGACTGGGCGGCAGCGATCTCGAACGGCTCCGCGGACATCAGTCCGGCGATCGCCAGCGGGAATAAGGTTTCTCCTGAAGCAGTAATCACCGCTACTCCCCCTTGGGCATCAGCGACTGCATTCGCGGCACGGGCCATGAGATCGTCATCATTCCCGATAACCAGCACATTGTGGCTGTCATGGGCCACGGTCATGGCGATGGCCGCCGGTTCATGGAAGTCGATCCCTTCCACAACGCCCACCGATTTATTGCCTGTCCCTTTGTGGCGCTCCAGAACAGCAATTTTACACAGTCCGCCCTCTTGACCCACTTGCAGCTTGCCACCCTCCACAGGCAGGGTAAGAATGCGCTCGATAGTCTCTACATGATTTTCCCGAACCTTGATAACTCGTGTAGGCAATGTTCCCGACGCTATCGGTGCTGTGATGATAAAATCATCAGCAGTCGGGCGCTGCGCCAAGTGGACCGAAGCCCTGACTTCCGCAGGGTAGATAAATGCAGGCAATTGCGCTGTCACTATGCCATTCTCAGCCACTACGATACCTGCTGCGATGGTTAGCACAACATTAACATCTGCCAGATTACCATCAAGCAAAATGATATCAGCACAGGAACCCGGCGTAATAGAGCCGATATCCCGGGCCACGCCAAAACGCTCTGCTGTGTTGATCGTAGCCATTTGGAAAGCCGTCACCGGCTTCACACCCTGAGTGATAGCATGACGCACCACAAAATCCATGTGCCCCTCATCACGCAGCGATTCCGAACTGCGGTCATCGGTCACGAGCATAATCCGGCGAGGATCAATTCCATGCTCCGTATGCGCTGTGATCGTCTTCGCCACATCATGCCAGGCGGAACCGCGGCGCAGCTTGGCATACATACCGAGCCGGACGCGCTCAATAACGTCCTCTGCCGTCACACATTCGTGGTCTCCCGTAACACCCGCTGCCGCATAGACCGGAAGTCTCCAGTCACTGGACGGCCAGGTAAAGTGCCCGTCCACCTGCCGGCCAGCCCGCAGCGTAGCCTGGATTTCACCCAGCATCTTCTCGTCGCCATAGACAACGCCCGGGAAGTTCATCACCTCGCCCAGTGCGATCACATCCTCGCCCCAGGTAAAAGCTTCCGCTACTTCCTCCGGTCCAATAGCCGCGCCGGTGGTCTCAAACTCCGGTCCCGCTGCCGGCACGCAGGATGCCACCTGCATATACCCTGCCAGTGGCGTCCCGCGCAGTTCATCCAGCATCAGCTTGATGCCTTTTAATCCGAAGACGTTGGCAATTTCGTGTGCATCGAAGAAACCGCCGGTAGTCCCGAGCGGCAACACCGCGCGGGCAAACTCCGTCGCGGTTAGCTGCGTACTCTCAATATGGCAGTGACCATCGAGCAGTCCAGGTGCAATATATTTTCCATCCGCATTAATGACCTGTGTGTCTTCACCAATCATATGCGAGACATCCTTGCCCACATAAGCGATACGTCCACCCTGAATCCCAACAGACATCCCATCCAAAATTTCTCCGGAGATCACATTCACCAGCTTACCTCCAGTAATTACCAGCGTAGCCGGCCGGTCGCCTCGGGCTGTAGCCACAAGCTCCGGTACACAATCTGCCAAAGGTTTTCTCTCAAAAGTCATGGTGATCTCCCCCTCTTTATTTATCAGCGTACCCTTAACTGGTCTGACCGTATTCTAAGAAAAACGGCTAACTCATCCTGGAAGGGACAAGAGCCGTTTTGCCGCTGGTGCAGACGTTTTTTGAAATTGTACATCGCCGATTGTTTCCTGCCTGAACAGCAGGTTCGTTCCAACGATTATCTTACGTTCCCTCTGGTACGTCAAGCACTCATAGAACTACTTCAAAATATACTGCGACAGGACCAATTGAACCTCATAAATATTTACGTTTTTGTTGAACGTCTTCTTAATAGGAATTGTACTGCTGGAAATATAGAGGCACAGTTCGGCATCCAGATCCAAATGTCCCGCGGTCTCCACGGAGTAATGGGAGATGCTTTTATAAGGGACGGAATGATACTCCGTTTTCTTCCCAGTCATCCCTTGCTTATCCACCAGAATGAGCCGTT
Source organism: Paenibacillus sp. NPDC057934 (assembly GCF_042887565.1). NCBI lineage: Bacteria > Bacillati > Bacillota > Bacilli > Caryophanales > Paenibacillaceae > Paenibacillus > Paenibacillus sp. NPDC057934. Next base: position 266,988 of record NZ_JBHVPB010000003.1, on the reverse strand, counting down.
TATCTGTAAAAATAAACATATCCCGTACCAGCTTGTAGGCTCGCTCAATCTTTTCATCAAGGATCAGAATCTGACCGTATTCCTTGCGTACTTCCGCCAGATCCACCTGTGAAGCATTGCCCAATATTCCGTCAAAAAGCGCCATTGGCCCTTCCCCATTTCTGTCCTGTAATTTGACGACTACATTCCGTCATATACTCATATATTATTAGGAATTTCGGCAATCATTCGAGGAAATGACCAGGAATATACAATTTAGGCTTGCTTATTTCAGACGAATTGATTACTATTAATGTAAATTTGCAAGTAGGAACGGCTTTGCCGTCCTCTCAAGGGACGGTATCCGTTTCAGCGAGAAATATAAGGACAATGTATAGCGTAAAACATATAATTCCTTATATTTAAAAAAAGGAGGTGTGGTAGGATGGATCGCAATTGGACCAATAGTGTTATTAGCCGGCTGCCTTTGGCAATGGCTGGCATCGTTAATGAAAATGTCAACAACGGGAGAAGTCTGTCCATTTTCAAGAACTCAATAACACTACACAATTGCGAAATACCCTTCCTGCCATCACCCGAGCGGATATAATTATCGGAGATGACAAGACCGTGGGGATGTTTCCCCTGCGGTCTTTTTGTATTGGTGTAACGGCGGATGAAGGGTGTTCTAAAAGGAGAATACCTATGATTATTCAATGTCAAAATGTCCAGAAATACCACGGCGCCGAGCTCGTGCTGAATAGCATTACCTTTGAAATTCGCCAAGGTGAGAAAATCGGCCTGATCGGCCGTAATGGCTGTGGCAAAACTACTCTCTTCCACCTTCTCAGTGGCGGAGAACGCCCGGATCAGGGACAAATCTCAATCCGTAAAGGCAGTGTCGTTGGCATGCTTTCACAGATTCAAGATTTTGAGGAAAATGACACCGTGTATGACATCCTTCAGCGTAGCTTTGCCGAGACGCTGCAATGGCAGCAACGTTTGCGGGAACTGGAACAGGAAATGTCCCTACTTAACGCTGAAACCGATGAAGCACACTGGAACCGGCTGCTCCGGGAATACGGCAGCCTTCAGGACAAGTTCGAGAATGCTGGCGGCTATGAGATCGAAGCCAACATCCAGCGGGTGTCCGCGGGACTAGGCATTCAACAGGGCCAGTACGGCCGTCTCTTCACCTCCCTCTCTGGCGGGGAGAAAACTAAGGTGGGCCTGGCTGAGTTGCTATTGCGCCGTCCCGATGTGCTCCTGCTCGATGAGCCGACCAACCATTTGGACATGACTGCCATCGAATGGCTGGAGCAGTTCCTGCAGGACTATGATGGCACCATTCTTGCGATTTCCCATGACCGCTACTTTCTGGATGCACTGGTGAAGAAGGTGATTGAGATTGAAGATGGTGAAGCCATCACCTACCACACGAATTACAGTGACTATCAAAAGGAAAAAGAAACACGCCTGCTCCAGCAGTTTGCGGATTACCAGGAACAACAGAAGAAAATTAAACAAATGCAAGATAGCATCAAACGCCTGATTGAATGGGGCAACCGTTCCAATCCGCCGAACCCAAGCTTCCACCGCCGGGCTGCCTCCATGCAGAAGGCTCTCGATCGGATGGTCAAGGTGAAGCGCCCGATTCTGGAGCGCAAGACCATGGATTTGCAACTGGAGCAGAATGACCGCTCCGGGAATCAGGCGCTGATCTTGGACCGGGTTGCCAAGTCTTACGGCGAACGCCTACTGTTCAAGGGCGCCAGTGAAGTCCTGCGATATGGCGAAACAACGGCTCTCATTGGCGGCAACGGTGCAGGGAAAAGTACGCTGCTGCGAATGGTTCTTGGGGAGGAAACGCCGGACAGCGGCAGCTGCACTCTGGGTTCCCGGGCCGCTGTCGGTTATCTCGCTCAGGAGGCAGTGCCTGGTGACGGGGGACAATCCGTACTCCGGTATTTCCGGGAAGCAGCAGGGCTCGAGGAAGGAGAAGCCCGCGGGCAACTTGCCCGCTTCCTATTCTTCGGAAGCGATGTGTTCAAAGACATTGCGAACCTGTCTGGCGGCGAATGGACCAGGCTGCGGTTCGCGGTACTGATGCACCGCCGTCCGAATCTGTTGATTCTCGATGAGCCCACCAACCATCTTGATATTGATTCCCGCGAAGCGCTGGAAGAAGCGCTAGAGGAATTCCCGGGAACCGTATTGGCCGTCTCCCATGACCGCTTCTTCATCAATCGCTGCTTCGGCAAGCTGTGGTGTATTGAAAACGGCCGGTTCCATGTCTTCCAGGGGAACTATGAATACTATAAAGAGAAGCAGGCTGAACTAGCGGCCTCTGCTGGTGTGTCGCAGCAAGACCTTATGACATCAGGCAAGAATGCTGCTAGCTCGTCACAGCGAAATGGTACTGGAGCAACGGATAGGAATGCCAGTACTTCTGGCAAACACGATAGCTCCCGATGGGTTCCATCACAAACAGATGGTGCCGGAATTAAAGGTTCCGGGAAGAAGAGCTCCGGAGGCTGGGGGGCTTCTCGCCCTGCTCGTTCTCAAGCCACCTGGGAACAGGACATCGCTGCTGCGGAGCAGGTGCTTGGAGACATCGATACCCGGATGATGGACCCGCTAATCGGCAACGATGCGACTGTGCTCGTAGAGCTCCAGCAGGAACGGGATGCTGCACAGGAGAAGCTGGATGAGCTATACTCTGCCTGGATGGAAGCCATGGAAGGTGCTGTTGAGTAACACAGCAGTTGATTGCGATCTGACACGAGCCGCAGAGCACACTGTGCATTTAACGTGAAATGAGACGCTGAACCCAAGCGTTGAAGCAGAGCGTTATTGGATGCCATATACGATAGATACAATAAGATACGATACGATACGATGCGATAAGATGCGATAAAAAGACGGCTGCAAGTAGAGTCGTCCTCCCCTCATCTTTTGGCACACGGAAGGCTCCCTCTAAAAAAACACCTGGAGTGAATACTATGAATAACACTGAGCATATCGAGCAATTTTGGAAAGATTATCTTCGCGTGAATCCCGAAGCTGGTGATCACTATGAGGCATGGGCCTTTGGCGATAGCCCGGAGATGGCCGACGAGCTCCTGAACCTCGTGCTGCGGGGAATCAAGACAGGAACATCCTCTAACTATGCAATGTATGAGCTGGAAGGGGGAACACCTCCCAGCGTTGGCACCCACAACATTCTCTTGAACGGACAGGGCCAGCCGAAAGCAGTGATTCTAACCACAAAGGTGGACATTCTGCCGTTTAATGAAGTTGGCGCAGAATTTGCCTTTACGGAAGGGGAAGGCGACCGGACACTGGACTATTGGCGCGATGTCCATGAGGATTTCTTCTCTCGGGAGGCCGATTTGTGGAATGTAGCTTTTGACACCGGGATAATGGTCCTGTGTGAGAACTTTAAAGTTGTCTACTCACCATCTCATATCCTCTAAAAATACCAAAAAGGCTGCTCTCTTCGGTTCGAAGAAGCAGCCTTTGTTATATGCGGCTAAAGTTATAGAATAAGTGTATACTCTGTGCTGGTTTTAACGCCAAATGCCCATAATCCAGCCAAAGACCGAAATCCATAGCGGGATGCTGATCAGAAGGCCCCATAACAGCCCGGTAGCAATATTGCCTTCCGCAGGACGTTTCACACCCTCCTGTTGCAACGGAAGTCTCAATTCTTCTTGTTCCATGCGATCCCCTCCTAAAATATCTATCGTCACAGCAGAGGAAAAAATGTAGACCGCCTGGCCCAAAAAGTAAAAATTTTAGTCTTTTTTTAGATATAAAGGCTCAGCGGGCTTTAAAATTGTAAGTGCTTACATAATGGATATTAACCACACTTTCCGGTATTCGAAACGTCTATACACCGGGAAGTCATACATTATATGCATGACTCCTAGTCCAATATGACTGCCTTGTCGGGATTTTGCAAATATTCGAACATCGTCTGCAGTTGAGTCTCCGTATTCCGTTCTTCCGAAAGCTCTGGCAACTCGTCCGCCCCGAAAAAAGCAACCTCGCTAGTCTCTACACCACCAGAAGCCTCACCACCTGTAATTCGGCAGAGGATGAACAGCTTGTAGATATGATATGGTTCCGGGGGATGCTCATGAAACTTTTTATCCAGTACAGCCAGTAAGCGGACGGCCTCGGTCTGAAAGCCCGCTTCTTCAGCAATCTCCTTAACAACCACCTCACTCGGGGAAAACCCAATATCCGCCCAGCCTCCAGGAAGCGCCCATTTGCCATCCAGCTTCTCACGGACGAGCAGAATCTTGTCCTCGCGGAATACTACACCCCGAATATCCACTTTGGGCGTGCAATAGCCTTCCTCTCCTGCAAAAGCTAGCCTGATCTTCTCTTTGCTCTCAAAAGAATATTGGGCCAGAATATCCACACTCAGCTCACGAAGCGCCTGATACCGCTCTACGTCATACACATCTTTAGCATAAGCAAGACCTGTCTGGGCAATCGCCTGGATCTCTTTAGCCCAGGATAACCATTTCTGTTCCATGAATAATCCCTCTTCTCCTTGGATTCTTCCGTAGGTAGAGTCTATTGGCAGAGCATGATGTGACGGGAGAAACCCGCCTTTTTTGCAATACAGCGGTCCTTGATCGTGAATCCCGCATCGGTAATCATTTCATCCATGGCCTCAATCGCCACAATCACGGCACGGTCGGCAATCCGCCGGGCGTTGGTCAGAATGGAAAATTGTTCTTCCGGTGTAATGCTGGAATACAGATTATAAGGCATGTCTACGAATACAACGTCATAGTGGTCCTGAATATCGGCGATATCTCCCAGGGTAACTTCACTGCTGTATCCAAAATGAGCAATGTTCGTTCGGGCTCCGGTGGCAATCATCGGGTTGATATCCCGGCCGACAATATCGATACCCATGGACAAGGCCTCTACCATAACCGTACCAATTCCACAGCAGGGGTCAATGGCCCGAATGCCTTGCGGGTCCGGAACACCCATGTTAATCGCTGCCCGGGCCACACGTGTGCTGAGCGCAATGGAGTAACTGCGGGGTTTTTTCATATGACGGAACCAATCCGCGTTATTCTTATGGTACGGCCCGAAGTACCAGCGCCCGCCCAAGGTGACTATGCCATATACCAGCTCCGGGGCATTCACATCCGCTTCACCCTCTATGCGTAAGCCGATTTCCCGCTCAATTCCTCTGCGTTCATCATATTCGATTTTATTCGCAGCCGTCAGATCGTTGGTCTTGACGAAAATAACTTTAAACGTCTTCTCCCCTACCTGCACTTGTTCCGTCTGTTCATAGATCTCGGGCAAGCTGTCGCCTGCATACATAACATCAATCCGTTCCTTAACAAAAGGACTGCGGCTGACGTCCACTTCAATATCACTGGCAAAAATAGATGGGCCCACGTTCTGCCCAAACAGGCAGCGCAGCTCCATCGCACACAGGGACTCTTCATCCACTGAGCTAGCGTAAGTATAGATAAATGCAGGTGTTCCAACCTCTTTATGCAAAATATTCCCATCCTCTGTTCATGTAATCGTTCCTCTTACCTCACATACAGCTTGTACAGCGCTTCGCCAATTAGGTTTACCCAGTCTATCATGGTTACTGCTTAGTAATCAATAATTGGGAAAGAACCGTCAAGTGGCGCTACATCAAGGGAAAAAGGAGGTGCTGGCTACATTTTGCAATCCTTTTTGCTCACTTTGGCGTTCTCCAGTATAATGTTTCCTGTAGCACGCATTCTAAGAACGGTAATATAAAGACTAGACTCTCGGTTCACTGACCCTCTGGCTAGACCTTAAGCCCGTCGTGCGGGCATACATTTTAAGGAGGTACATATCACATGTCATACGAATCTTATTTTCAAACTCACCGGGAAGCACATCTCGACGAGTTAAAGCAGTGGCTTACCATTCCCAGCATCTCTGCCTTGTCTGCGCACAAGGATGATGTTCTGGCGGCAGCACACTGGTTGCTCGATACATTGAAACGGGCCGGGCTGGAGAACATCGAGCTTCATCCCACTGCCGGACACCCTGTCATCTATGCCGATTACCTTCATGCGCCGGGCAAACCGACCATCTTGGTCTACGGCCATTATGATGTACAGCCGGTAGATCCGCTGAATCTGTGGACGACCCCGCCTTTTGAACCGGAAATCCGGGGTGACAAGCTGTTTGCCCGCGGGGCAACAGACGATAAAGGTCAAGTCTTCCTGCACATCAAGGCTATTGAGGCCATCCTGAAGGAAGAAGGTACTCTCCCAGTCAACATCAAGCTCTGCATCGAGGGCGAGGAAGAGATCGGCAGTGCGAATCTGCCGCCATTCCTCGAAGCTAACAAAGAGAAGCTCGCAGCAGATGCGGTGCTTGTTTCGGATACCTCGCTACTGGAGCGCGGCCGTCCGGCTATCTGCACAGGACTACGCGGTCTCTGCTCGCTGGAAGTCACTGTTACGACTGCCCTGACCGATCTGCACTCCGGCTCGTACGGTGGTGGCGTTCCGAACGCCCTGCATGCCCTCGTATCGCTGCTGACTAGCCTCCATGACGATAAAGGCCGCGTCGCAGTTGAAGGCTTCTACGAAGGCGTTCCGGAATTGTCCCCGCTATTGCGCGAAGAGTTCGCCAAGCAGGGCGTAGACGAGAACAAGATCAGAGAAGGACTTGGACTGGATTCGCTGTACGGAGAAGAAGGTTATAGTTTCGTAGAGCGGATTGGTGCTCGTCCTACGCTTGAATTGAACGGTGTATACGGCGGCTTCCAAGGTGAAGGCAGCAAGACGGTCATTCCTAAAGAGGCACATGCCAAAATCACTTGCCGTCTTGTAGGTGACCAAGATCCTCAGCACGCACTTGATGTCATCGAAGCTCATCTGAAAGCTAATATTCAGACAGGTGCGAAGGTTCATGTGAAGCAAATGGAGAAGGCCCGCGCCTTCAATAGCGATCCTTCACATCCAATCCTGCAAACCGCAGCTGATGCCTATGGTAAAGTGTACGGAACCCGTGCGCTGTTCACCAAAGACGGCGGCTCCATTCCGATCATGGAAAGCTTCGCCCGCGTGCTGGAAGCACCGGTTGTTCTGATGGGCTTTGGCCTTGACGACGAGAACTTGCATGCACCGGATGAGCATTTCAACCTGGAGAATTTCGATAAAGGTCTGCTGACCATTGTTGAGTTTTTGAAAACAGTGTAAGGACAATTACATTAAAGCCCGACCTCCCATTTTAAGGAGGCCGGGCTTTTTTGGCGATAACCTAATAATCCATGATCATATGTAGGGTTAGGAGCTTGTCGCCCCAGTAAACCCAATGATGTATAAACTTTTGTAACCAGGTTGTCCGAAGACCAAAATTAAAGTGAGCAGGGCCATGAGTAGGGTTAAATAGTTGTTTTTCATCGTATATTTCCTGAATTCATTCCTCTAATTTACCCGTCCAATCCATTCGGAGCTTACAAACATATAACTTACTAAATGAAGAGAATCTGATTAGCAAAGGGTGATTACATGAAACTGCATGAGGTTAAGAAAAGCTATGATTTAATAGTCAGCTTAGGAATGTCCTGTGCACCTGCCATAAATCTGAGAAGAAACAATCTAAGAAAATTCGCCATGCCGCTCGACTGGATGATCTCTTTTTCATTGAGTGATGTGAGCAGGCTTTATAGAAACAAGTTTCAGAACTTTATGGAGTTTGAAAACCTGAGTATGTTAGAAGAAACCCACTTTCTGCTGGATGATGGAGCCCCCATCTACCCCGAGCGGAAAGAGAACACTCCGGTAAAATCCTATTTCATCAAAGACACACAGTACAATATTATCTCCGTTCATGATTTTCCGATCATTGAAGGTTCGGATTGGACATCATCCTATTCATCGTACAAAGCAAAACTCAATTCACGAATTTCACGATTCTGGGACCGCTTAACGAAGAGCCAAAGCACGTTATTCGTCAGATGGGCCAGTCATTACGAACAGGCAGTAGAGCTCCAATCCGTATTGTCTCAGTGCTTGCAAAAGAACAGCTTCACTGTACTTATTCTGAATCCAGTACCTGACCTGCAATACGTTAGAGAAATAAATTGGGATATTAACAACGTCTGTGTATTAGAAGTCCCGGAGGACATGAATGATTATGACAGCTGGGACTCAATCCTGAAAGACATCCAATTGAATGAGGATTAATTTCGGCCGATATTTCTGAATTAAAGTGGTTGGCCGGCCAACTTTTCATGCTCTGGTTCAATGTGAATCATCACCTGGGCACGTACGAATGTTGCTTTAATGCTTTGCTCAATTTCGTCGCATAGCTGATGCGCAGTATTAACATCCATTATGGACGGGATCACAAGGTGAAAATCCACATACTCTTCCGGACCGGATCTGCGGGTGCGAAAATCATGGAACTCAATATATCTCTCTTGAAATGACTCAATGAGACGCAGGATCTCGTTTTCCTCTTCCTCTGCTAATCGGGCGTCAATCAAAGGAGGAAATGATTCCTTAAGCAGCTTGAAAGCTTCTCTCATGATATAGAGGGCCAACACAATCCCGATCACCGGATCCAGTATTGTCCATCCCGTGAGGGTAACCAATAATAAACTGAATGCAACCCCCAAAGATGTGAAAACATCAGTAAGCAGATGCAGCGCATTTGATTTCATCGCAACAGAATGAAGTTCTTCAGCTTTCTTCTTAACCTTCAGAGAAACCACAAAGTTGACGCCACCCCCAACAACCATAACAAGGATGCCCAGGAAGGGAAATTCAATTTCCGTCGGGTTCATTATTTTATGCACACACTCATAAATAATCCAGAACCCAGCTACAAAAATAAGTAACGTTTCAACGGTGCCTGATATGTTCTCTACTTTTCCATGGCCATACGGGTGACCTTTGTCCGCAGAACGCGCCGATATTCGCACCGAAATAAAAGCAATCAACGAAGCAACTAAATCCAGTGCGGAGTGGATCGCTTCCGAAATAATGGCTACAGAACCTGTAACTATTCCGATAACAAGTTTTAACGAAACAATGAATGTGTTGCTAAGCACAGATAGGAAAGCAGTCTTCGAACCATTCAAGAGCTTCACAACCTTTTTTCCAGGATTAAGTAAAACTTAACAGACAAATAGCGAGTGGGTCTAGAGAAACCTTGTTGTGAAACCACAATGAAGTATGCCCTATTTTAAAGTTTTTCCAATGGGAAAGAAAATAAGCACTACTCCTTTGAATTTAAAGAGTGATCAGACAGCGGCTGTGCCACAGAAAAATGACATCATCGCTGGCTCCAAATTTAATATATGCGTGCAAAAAAACCAAAGGTAGTCTGACAATATATCCATATACACAACAAAAAAACCCTTGCAACGCAAGGGTTTGGGTTATTTAAATGTTGGAGCGGGTGATGGGAATCGAACCCACGCTATCAGCTTGGAAGGCTGAAGTTCTACCATTGAACTACACCCGCAATTGAAAATTGAATACAAGAGTTATCTTATCATTCTTTAGCTTGAAATGCAATACTTGGATATGCCTAAGTTGAAATTTATGGAATCAGTGTGGCATACCCAGCATGGAGGACTGGAGAAATGAGACCTCGAACTCCGCCGCCCGGATCGGCTTGCTGAACAGAAAGCCCTGCCCCTCATGGCAGCGCTGCTGGCGCAGGAATTGCAGCTGTTCTTGATTCTCGACGCCTTCGGCGGTGACTTTGAGCTTCAGGTGGTGGGCCATGGACGTAATAGTCGAGACGATAGCCGCATTGTTGCTGTCCTCCATCACTTCGGCCACGAAGGAGCGGTCGATCTTGAGCCGGTCAATCGGCATATTCTTGAGATAATGCAAAGAGCTGTAGCCTGTCCCAAAATCATCAATACTGATGAACACACCAAGCTCCTTAAGCCGTTTTAGCTGTTCGAATGCTGTCTCCTTGTCCAGAGTCATGCTCTCCGTAATCTCAAGATCCACATAACTTGGGTCCAGTCCGATTTCTGATAAAATGCTTCCGATCTTGCCAGCCAGGTTGGGCTGCAGGAACTGGCGCATCGACAAGTTAATGGACACGCAGATGGGCCGGTAGCCAGCCTCCTGCCATTGTTTATTTTGCAGACAAGCTGTCCGCAGCACCCATTCCCCTATGGGTACAATGAGCCCACTCTCTTCAGCAATCGGTATGAAGTCCGCCGGAGAGACCAGCCCGCGCTTAGGGTGATTCCAGCGCAGCAGCGCCTCCATCCCCACGATTTCTTCCGTTTCAAGCTGTACCTGAGGTTGATAAACTAGATAGAACTCGTCCCGCTCCAACGCTCTCCGCAAATCATTCTCCAGCTTCAAGCGTTCCTTGGCCTTCATCTGCATAGCCGGTATGTAGCGCCTTATATCAACGCCCTGCTCCTTGGCATTATGCACGGCTGTATCCGCATTCTGGATCAATTGTTCAGCCGTTTCTCCATCCCCAGGGTAAATGCTCAAGCCTAGGCTCAGAGAAATATGATATTCACTCGATTCCAGATTAACCGGCGTCTCAAACAGCCCCAGCAGCTCCCTGGCTCGAACCAGGCAATCCTCCAGGCTGGCCATTTCTTTCATCAGAAAAGCAAACTCATCCGCTCCCATGCTGAAGAGCTCTTCATGAGGTCTGGCTGCGGAACTGATCCGCTGGGAGACCATCTGGAGAAGCAGATCCCCGGCAAAATGACCCAAAGAGTCGTTAATATTTTTGAAATGATTAATATTCAGGATGGCAACTGCGGAGAGATTCTTGGCCTCGTCCCTGCTCGTGTTCTTGATCATTGCTTCTACGCGCTGCATCAGCCGGCGTCTATTAGGTAAGCCCGTCAGATCATCATGAAAAGCCAGATAATTGATCCGGGCCTCTATCTGCTGTTTCTCATGGAAGGGTTCCTCAATCGTCAGCCGATACACCCCGGTGAGCAAGAAATAATAGGCCACTACGCCGCAGATCATCCCGAACAGATAATCCACATCGCCGAGGTGAAGAGGATACATATAGAACGTTTGCCCCAGAGCGAAGAAAATCAGCGCCCGGATGATAATCAACAAGGATGCGGATTTCTCCTGCTTGTCCGGAAAGAGTATGGCGACAACGCCGATCAGGTAGAGAATAAGCACGGCAATATCCACAATTTGTTTCAACGTGCTCTCACCGGCATCCGTCAGTAGTTGAGGAAATATAGTTCTTCCGGAAAAGAATACACTCAGGGACAGCACAATGAGCATAAGAGACACCCGAAACACTCTGCTCTTATGAGAATAGGAGACGGCAGGGGATTTTCTGCTGAAAATAAACAGGATGCCAAGCGCACTGGCCAGACGCGATGAGGTCAGCAGCCACAATGATTCATCAGAGTTTATGTAGGAAGATATCCAGGGAATGCCGACAAAGCTGAGCGTATGCAGGAAATCAAAGATGCACACTCCTAAAAATAGCGCAGAGGCATATAGTCTCGCTTTGGACAATCTATTCGAGAAAAACAGCCAGCCCTGTGCAAAAATTGCAAACCCGAAAGCAACACTGCAACAGCCTGCAATAAGGTATAACGCTGCCAGCAAGGCCCAATCGTCATCCAGATTTAACGATGAATGAAAAATCTGAATCAGAAGGAACAGCAGCGCCCCCAATATAGCCGCACGAATTGTTTTTTTCTCTTCTTGTCTCATAAGTCCCTCGCGTCCGAAAAAATGATATCTATATTCATATCTAATTGAGAATGGATTTTTTTACCCTATTTATAAATATCGGTTGGTTAGGCCTGTAAAGTTACAGCGTTCTTTCGACAATAAAAAAGTGTTATCGACAGAGTCTTCAGTCTTCTTCCTATATTTTTGCATTTTAACGAAGATGAATTTATCATTTCGCAAAAAAAAGCACCTTCCCCAAGGCGGGGTCAGTGCTTATAGCGAAAGCTGCCGTTTATTTTTCCCCAAAGGTAACTTCCGGTGTGGTGAGCTTGTCATAGAAATCTACCGATTTGTCCTTGTCTTCCGATGAACGGAGAGCCATGGCTGAGCGGGGATGCTCGTCAAGCGTACCGGTGATCATGTAAGGAATGATATAGCCCCACTCCTCTTTTTCACGCAGTGGAATCATCAAGCGTTCCACAACGTCCAGCACCGGGCGAAGTTTATAATTTGTATTTTTCAAGTGAGTCACTAGCAGTTCTGTCGGGCAATTCCCCGCTGCACGTCCCATACCGTAGCAAGAAGCATCCAGTAGTTCCACGCCGTTCTCAGCAGCTACAAGCGTATTGGAGAATGCCAACTGCAGGTTGTTGTGAGTATGAACGCCCAGGCGTTTGTTCGGAAGATGAGTCTTGAACTTGTCCACCAGGTACTTCATATCATTATGATCCAGGCTACCATAGGAATCTACGATGTACACTACATCAACAACACTCTCGTTGATCAGTTCGAAGGCTTCCAACAGTTCGTTCTCCATAACATTGGACAACGCCATAATGTTGATAGTGGTCTCATAACCAAGATCATGGAAGGTCTGTACCAATTGCAGCGCCTTGTCTACATCTTTGCTGTAGCAAGCCACCCGAATCAGGTCGATCATACTTTCACTACGCGGCAGGATATCATTCTCATCCACACGGCCGATATCAACGAGGGCAGAGAGCTTAGTGTTGCCTTTTTGCGGGATCACCTTGCGCAGAAAGTCATCGTCCAGGAAACGCCAAGGGCCAGCGCCTTCAGCACCCTTCAGCAGTTTGGGCGAATTCTTATACCCGATCTCCATATAATCAACACCTGCTTCATTCAAGCCGGCGTACAATTGTTGAACAAATTCCACACTGAAATCCCAGTTATTCACTAGACCTCCGTCGCGGATGGTGCAATCGACGATTTTGCTCTGATTAGTCTTCACGATTCGTTCTCCCTTCAACTATGCAATCATGGATTATCGTTCAATAATACTTTAATGAAGAATAAAATGTAAAGATATTTTCCTACAGGCAACAATGACGAAAATCACAGAGTTTCCCCATGAATCATGCTACATTACATAAAAAGACCACTGAGATTGATTATCAGTATCTTATGGAGGGTTCTTATGACTCTGCACCTAAGTTCTCTGCTTCAACTGCCATCCGGCTCTACCGGTTCCATTCATAAAATAGAAGGCATCAATCCCATCCTGCGCCGACGTCTGGCCGATCTTGGCGTTTTGGAAGGTGTCCGCATCCGGCTTAAAGGAAAAGGTCCTTTTCTAGGGCCTATCACCCTGGAATGCAACGGCCAGCTATTCGCCATCCGCCGGAAGGAAGCTTCCAGAATAGAGGTTAATCTCTCATGAGCGCAATCGCACTGGTCGGCAATCCCAATACCGGCAAGACCTCTCTTTTCAATACGCTGACTGCTTCCTATGAATATGTAGGGAACTGGGCAGGTGTAACCGTTGAGAAAAAAGTCGGTAGCCTCAAGAACGGCGCAGGCAAACTTATCGACCTACCCGGTATTTACTCCCTTCACCCTCTCTCCCGCGATGAAGGCGTGGCTGCCCAATACCTGATTGAAGAATCACCGGAGGCACTGATCAATATTGTCGATGCCTCACAGTTGGAACGCAACCTGTTGCTTACACTCCAATTACTTGAATACGGCAAACCCACCTTGCTGGGTCTGAATATGATTGATGTGGCTACAGCACGTGGCATTCATGTCAATCCAAAGATCTTGCAGGACAGGCTTGGCATTCCCGTACTACCGTTGGTAGCAAGAACCGGCAAGGGCTGCAAAGAAATTCTGAGCCTTATCGGACAATCCGCAGACATCCCTCCTGTGCACTTCAAGCTCCATTATGGAGAGATCGTCGAAGCAGCCATTTCCTCAATAGAGCAGAAGCTGCGACATATGAAGGAATTGCCGAACCACCGCTGGATGGCTCTACAACTGATGGAGCAGAATCCCGTTGTTCTGGATTTCCTGAAAGCCCGTATGGATATCAGCAGTTTAGTGAAGCTTGGGGATGCCTGTCAGAGCGAGCTGCAACGAAAGAATCTAGCCTTGACGCTACCCCAGTGGCTCCGTTCGGTCCGAATGGACTATATCACCTCGTTATGTCTGGAAGTGCTGGACAGAGCAGACCAGAAGCCGCATAACCTGACCGAAAGACTGGATACCCTGCTAACGCATCGATTCTGGGGACTGCCTTTATTTATCTTAATCATGTATGCCTTGTTCAAAACTACCTTCGATTGGGTCGGCGGTCCGTTGTCAGATATCGTGGACGGACTGATCTCGGGCCCCATCAGTGAAGGTGCCAATTCTATGCTAGGATTCCTCGGAGCGTCCAATTTTACACATGCGCTGATCGTCGACGGTATTATTGCCGGTGTTGGTGGTGTGATTGTATTTGTACCACAGATCTTCATCCTATTCCTGATTATTTCGTTCCTTGAGGATTCCGGCTACATGGCTCGCGTTTGTCTGCTGATGGACAGCACCATGGAACGGATGGGACTGAACGGCAAAGCCTTTATTCCTTTTATCATCGGATTTGGCTGTAACGTACCGGCCATCATGGCCGCGCGAAGCATCGAACAGCCAAAGGACCGGATGCTGACCACGCTGCTTATGCCACTGATGTCCTGTTCTGCACGACTTCCGGTGTATGCTCTGTTTGCAGCAGTCTTTTTCCCGGAACGACAAGCCTTTGCTGTGTTGTCAATGTATGTTCTAGGCATTGTCTTTGCATTGATACTATGTAAAATATTCTCCAGGCTTCTCTTTAAAAACGAGTCCTCTGTCTTCATGATTGAGCTGCCCCCTTATCGGATGCCGCAGATCAAGACTCTATCGCGCAGCACGTGGGAGAAAGGTAAAGGCTTTCTGCGCAAGGCCGGAACCATTATCCTGGCGGGCTCCGTTATCATCTGGCTGGTCTCCTATGCTGGACCTGGCGGACTCGATGTCGCGATGGATGACAGTTATCTTGCGAAATTCGGTGGCCTGATCGCTCCACTGCTGGCGCCGCTGGGTTTTGGCACATGGCAAGCAGGCTCCACGCTGGTTCCTGGTTTCTTAGCTAAAGAAGTCGTAGTCTCCACCATGAATATTATCTATCACGCCCCAGATACTACCGGGCTAGAAAACCAGATTTCACAAGTGTTCACACCACTGAGCGCCATCAGCTTCATGATCTTTATTCTGCTCTATATTCCATGTCTGGCTACCGTCGGTGTGATCAAGAAGGAAACAAATTCCTGGAAGTGGACTTTCTTCTCCATGGGCTATTGCTTGGTACTCGCCTATATCGTGTCGTTTCTTGTTTTTCAGGGCGGACGGTTGCTTGGATGGTCGTAAGCTAAGAGATTAGTCAGATAATCGAACCGCGAACAGCGGTAGAAGGTGGGGCGAAATCATGATCAACGTTATCATCATTGGGCTTGTATTCGGCTACTCAGGCTGGATGATCTACCGTCATGTGCAGAAGGGAAAACAAGGCGCTTGTGCCGGCTGTGACAAAGGCAAGACCTGTGCTGCAGCCTCACTTGACTCCCCGCTCTCCTGCGGCGGCGAAAGCGTCAAAAGCAAACACTGACGCGTACGGAAGGCTGGTTTCCATTAATATCTTGGTTTAATTATCTTCGGTCACGGGTATGTTTTTGTTATACACAGACTGCAGACTAGACCGAGGAGGTGCACACGATGGGTGCCAAAAGAACGTTATTTACCACCGCGGCATTAGGAGCTGTATATCTGTTGCGGAATAAAAAGACCCGAGACAAATTGATGGACGGCATTCAATCCTTTGCCGAGCAAATTCGTTCACGCAGACCCGGCAATTGATTCTGGATAGACTCTTCAAGAACGGAACAAAGGCAGTGCTTCCCCAACAAATCGGGAAGCACTGCCTTTTTATTCGAAGCGAGCTTGTTATGCTCCAACTATATAGATTGAACTTAGAATACTTACACGGGGCTAGATCGTCATTGCGGAAAACGTTTGGACTTCCGGCCGCTGTTGTCCCCAGATTTTTTTTAGATTGTACCACTATTCGCGGATAAAATCCGGAGACAGCCTTTGCTTCCGATGCAAGCTTTTCTACGAAAAGCTTTTAGGCGGTCACTTTCGCTCCTTCAGTTCCAAACTTCCCCTCCATTCCGTTCCCCTTATGTTAAATTTTCCAGTTCAATCTATATAGTTATTCAGTAGTGTCAGCCTTTGGCAGCAATGCCTGGCTGAGCAGCCATTCCAGAAGCGTGCGGACCATAACGCCTGACGCCCCCTTAGGATTGACTCCGCGTTCTCTTGCCAGGAACGCCGTTCCGGCAATATCAAGATGCACCCAAGGTAGGCCTTCGGCAAAGGTGCCGATAAACAGTCCGGCGGTCGTTGCGCCGCCATATCTTCCAGCACTGCCGCGGATATCCGCTACCTCACTCTTGAGCATATCCCGAAATTCGGGATATGCCGGGAGCTGCCATATCTTTTCACCCGCACTGTCACTTGCCTCTCTAATCTCTTGCAGTAGGGCTTCATTGTTCGTTACAGCACCAGTAGCAATATCGCCCAGCGTAGACACTACAGCTCCAGTTAGGGTTGCCACATCCACAATGCGCTCCGCTCCCCATTCCCTGATGTACGTGAGTGCATCTGCCAGTACAATTCGTCCCTCGGCATCCGTATTGAGCACCTCGATGGTCCGCCCGCTGTAGGAAGTCACGATATCCCCGGGCTTGAATGCATTTCCTGCCGGCATATTCTCCGCCGAAGGAATCGCCATCACTACATTAATGGGCGGTCGCAGACGCCCCAACGCCTCCATAACACCCAGAACCGCAGCGGCTCCGCCCATATCACTGATCATGTCCTCCATACCGGGCGCCCTTTTCAGGGATATCCCTCCTGTGTCGAAGGTAATCCCTTTGCCGACCAGCCCGATGACATTCTCCCACTCTCCCGTACCCTGATAGCGGATCACGATCATCCGTGGTGGATTGACGCTCCCTTTGCCCACAGCGATCAGTCCACCCATACCTTTTCTAGCGATCTCCTGTTCATCTAGCACCTCTGCTGGAAGACCGTATCGTTCTGCTACCGCAATAGCGGCAACGGCTAGATCGGATGGCACCAACAGATTGCCCGGTGTATTCGTCAAGTCACGTGCCAGATTCGTGCCCTCGCCAAAGGCTTGTCCCCGCTCAAGTCCCGCTTTCCAACTTGCTGCTCTCCCCTTTTCTACCTCACCCTCCTGATGGATCAAAAGATGATCTATACCAAACTGGGACTGATCCAGCTTATAATGCTTCCGGCGGTAAGCACCTAGTACAAAGCCTTCGCTCAGCGCATGTGCGGCTTTCATGTCTGACAACCCTGCTGTGCGCAGAGAGAAGTCCTGTGGCAAATGCAGGATCACTCGCTTAACCTTTAATCTAAGCGCTGTACGGACAAGCTGAAACGCCCACAGCCGCAAGTCAGATTTATCCAGGGAAGCGCCCCCTACTCCGGCCAGAATAGCCAAAGAACAAGCCGGATGATCTTCCAGCAGTAACGCGTAAGTCTGGTTCAGCTTGCCCTCAAACAATCCCGCCTTGTTCAATCCGTGTAATCGTCTATCCCAGTCTGCGGAGATACCGCCATGCTGAGCTTCTGACTCCGAGATCATCAGCACAAGAGCATCGGCCTGTACGGCATCAGTCAGTCTTCCACTGCTCCACTCAATATTCATTGTAATCCCTCCATCTGTCGTTCCCAGAAGTCTAAGCGTTATTGTAACACAGAACAGGCTGATCTCCTGTAAGGCGGGAGATGTGGGCTCTCGACCTGACAAAATATCAACCTGTCTCTTCTCGCTATGGGACTAATATTTGAAACAAACCCTCCAATGCAGGTTTACTATTGAATCAGAGGCAGCGAAATCACAAACTGCGTGCCTTCATTCAACCGGCTGCTGACAGAAATGCATCCCCCGTGATTTTTGATAATCCGGTCACTGACCGACAGCCCCAGTCCCGTCCCACTCTCCTTGGTGGTGAAGAAGGGGCTAAACAACCTGTCCAAGGTGAGAATGTCCATACCCTTGCCGTTGTCAGAAATAAAAATGCGGACCTCCGCACCTTCTCTCCGTGCGCCGATCTCGATTCTACCCATATCACTGTCTATTCGATCTGTAATCGCTTCCATTGCATTTTTTATCATATTTAGAACCACCTGCTTCACTTGCTTCACATCCACAGATATGATCAGGTCGTTTTGAAGTTGGTGGAGATTGATCTGGCAGCCCTTCATTAGAGCTTCGCTCTCTGTCAAAAGCACAACTTCTTTAAGCAATGCAGACACTGAGATCATTCCGACTTGAGGTACAGAAGGTTTGGAGGAGGTCAGAAATTCATGTATAATATCGTTCGCTCGGTCGATTTCAGCCAGTATAATTCTGGCATACTCTTCTTTGCCGAGTTGGTGCAGGTGTGGACGGAGCAATTGGATAAAGCCGCGGATTGCGGTCAGAGGATTGCGGATTTCATGGGCGATGGACGCTGACAGCTTGCCTAGCATAGCGAGATTGTCATTTTGGTAGGCGGTTTGCTCGATCAGCTTGTAATCGGAGATTTCCTTCACCGTAAAAAGATACGACCCTTTCAGTTGTTCTCCCGAGGACAGGGTGACTCTCCAATAACGGCCGAATTCATCAACATATTCATAACTTGGCTTCCCCTTATAGACGGTTTCACGATAAATACGCAGTACAAGCTTCTTCTTGAAGCGGCTTAGTTGAACATGGGCCAGCAGATGAGACATGGTGCATCCAACCAGCGAACTGCGCGGCAGGTCCAGCATCCCGTACATTTGCTTGTTCACAAAGCTAAGAACTCCCTCTTCGTCAAAAAGCATGATCCCACTGTCAATGTGCTCCAGAACATCCTCAAAAGTCGTGTCCAACATTTCTGATTGAAACGTTCTTGCCGTTAAATGCAAGCTTTCTTGAAATTGGCTTATCACGATACGAAGTTCCCCCTTCTACTGCAAATGACGAAGCGCTCAACGACATCAAATGACTATGTATTTGAGTATATGACGAAGACGCCAGAACATTCGGTAATCGTTCTTTGTTATCCAACCGTTTCAACTATATTCCAATCATATCCAAGTGGAGAAGACAACGCAATCAGAGAAACTGTCGAATAGTAAAAATATTCATAAAATGATACATAAGACATAGTATTTTTCTCAATATAGTTAAATTTAGTCCCGAAGCAGCATAAAAAAAGCGTGCACACGTTCCTGTTTTTACATTAATAACGATATACAATGCAATTTTGACAAAATAAAGAAAAGAACCTCTGCAACAGCAGAGGTTCTTTTCTCATAGAATCAGTATGTGTCATCTTATGCTTTTTGTTGAAGACGATGACGCCGCTGGCTCATGACAGCCAGTCTTTTCTTCAATTCGCGTTCCCATTTGGTATCCTGAATCTGCTTGGCAAAAGCAAGCAGGTCAAGGGCCATGTCAATTTGACTGCGGACAATCGCCAGAGGGTCCTCGCTCTCGACATTTACGACATTCTCGAAGACTGCTTCCTCGTCCTCCATGACATAATCCTGGAAATCCACATCCGTCACACCATCACCATGCGCATATTCCGCAAGAATCTCATATTCATTCTCAACCTTGTAATGTACCTCAACCCGGTGGCATACCGGGCAAAAAAGCAGGGGAACATTATGGACTTGCGTGCGATAATGTTTTAGGGTTCCCGTTGTTCCTACCATACTCGCTCCACAGCAAAAGCTCATGATTGTTCACCCTCCTTGGATGATCCGAAATTTACGAATTACGTATTATTGTATTGTATTACGCTTCTTTTATAAAAATACAAACGATTTGGAGCAAAAAACCCCCTTGTCGGGAAAAATCCCGCAAGGAGGTCCTTGTCAGCTATCAAAGATCACAATGCTGAATGAACGGATTACAAGTTCTTATCGCCTGGTTTCCAGTTCATTGCGCACAATCCGCCGGATTGCAGTGCTTGAAGCACACGAAGCGTTTCTTCCACGCTGCGGCCTACATCATTGTGGTTAACAACTTGATATTTCAGTTCGCCTTCTGGATCGATGATGAACAGACCACGCAGAGCGATACCTTCTTCTTCGATCAGGATGCCGTAGTCTTTGGCAACCTTCTTCGTAAGGTCAGCGGCAAGCGGGAAGTTCAATTGGCCAAGGCCATTGGAATCCTTAGGTGTATTGATCCATGCTTTGTGGCTGTGGATCGAGTCAGTGCTGGCACCCAGAATTTCAGTGTCAAGCTCCGCAAATTGAGCTGCAGCATCGCTAAGTGCTGTGATCTCAGTTGGGCATACAAATGTAAAATCTAGTGGATAAAAGAAGAATACAAGCCATTTACCATGATAATCGGACAAGCTAACCTTTCCGAAATCCTTACCATCACCCGATACAGTCTCCAAAGTGAAATCCGGAGCCGGTTTACCTACCAAACGTTCTGCCATTGCTTATTCCTCCCTTGATTATGTAAGAAAAACAACAAATCTGCATGATTTCCGAAGAAAACCAAGAAGCCGATGTCTTTCTTGAATTTTGATGGACAGTTACTGTCTTACTGCTACATACCAAATGGTATCATCGCACAAAATCAAAGTCAATATTACATTCATTATTTTTTTATAATAATTATAAATAAGCAACTTTTTGTGACGTTTCAGTACATGGTTACCGACTCAAAATGAGATCAGCGACGGGTTGGAATGTTTCTTTAGGCTTTGCGGATAGCAGCCGCAATCAGATCGCCCATTTGTGTGGTGCTGATCGCTTGGCTCTTATCTACAGCGATATCGCTTGTACGGTGTCCCGCATCCAGTACTTCCGCTACTGCCGCTTCAATGGCATCCGCCGCATCTTCATAACCGAAGGTCAAACGGAACATCAAGCCTAGAGACAGAATAGTGGCGATTGGATTGGCAAGACCTTGGCCTGCAATATCAGGCGCGGAGCCGTGTACCGGCTCGTAAAGGCCGTAGCTGCCTTCGCCCATGGAGGCGGAAGCCAACATTCCGATGGAACCTGTCAGCATGGCTGCTTCATCACTTAGGATATCTCCGAACATATTCTCGGTAACGATAACGTCGAAGCTCGACGGACGACGCAGAAGCTGCATCGCACAGTTATCCACCAGTACGTGCTCTAGCTCGATGTCCGGGTATTCAGGAGCCACTCTGTTCACTACCTCACGCCATAGACGCGAAGTCTCAAGAACGTTGGCTTTATCTACACTTGCCAGCTTCTTGCGGCGTTTGCCAGCAATTTCGAACGCCTGGCGTACGATGCGCTCAACCTCTGTAACATTGTATACGCAGGTATCTACTGCTTCTTCACCATACTCACCTTGACGACGAAGCTTGTCCCCGAAGTAAATGCCGCCTGTCAGCTCGCGCACGACCATGAGGTCTGTGCCTTCCAGCACTTCTGGTTTCAATGTGGACGCATCCTTCAGACAATCAAAGACATTAGCCGGACGCAAATTGGAGAACAATCCAAGCGCTTTGCGAATACCTAACAGACCTGTTTCCGGGCGCAATTCTTTCGGGTTGTTATCCCACTTCGGTCCGCCTACAGCACCTAGCAATACAGCATCCGCACTGCGACAGATTTGAAGCGTATCTTCTGGAAGCGGTGTGCCTCTCTCGTCAATGGCAATGCCTCCGAATAGCGCATGCTCCGTTTCAAACTTGTAGCCGAACACTTCTTCCGTTACCTTCAATACTTTTTCCGCTTCAGCCACAACCTCGGGTCCGATTCCATCCCCTGCGATTACCGCAATCTTCTTAACCTCACTCATTCCAGTCACTCCTCAAGTGGTCTGCGGTCACACAGACATAGTTCTTCTTTCTATTGTTGTATCATAACGGACAGTAAACAACAAAGATATAAATTCTATTGAGGTTATAGGCACCGCCTATAGGGATACTCCTTTCAAATATATAAAGACGAACTTAAGATCCTAACGTAAGACTCGGCCGTCGCTACGGTGGAATGTTTGGACTTTCGGCCGCTGTTGTCTCCAGATTTCTTTCCATTATACCGCTGTTTACGGTTGAAATCCGGAGAGCTTATGCTTCCGATGCGAGCTTTCCTTCGGAAAGCTTTTAGGCGAGCGCTTTCACTCCTACAGTTCCAAACTTCCCCCTTCATTCCTTCTCGCTTTTTTGTTATTTTCTTTTGTTCGGCTTATATAGAGAGGTTTACTCCTAGACTCTACTTGCCTGTTGAACTGCTTCTGCTTCACAGTCCGTCGCCATACCCGGGTCGGTTGTTGTCAATCGTCTTGTCATACATGTACAGATCAAGTGCTGTATACCTCTGCGGTCAAGCTTCACAAAGAGTACAAAGGCATACAGACCCATTCCAAGCGAAGCTAGCCATAACAATACACCGACTACACTAAGTCCATTTAATAAGAATAATCCTCCCGATGTGATCGACATTTCAATCCCTCTTTGAAGTATAGAACCCAATGAATATGATGACTTTACTCGATATGTAACAATTTGTAAATTAACTTTATTATTGTTAGTTTCATAGCTCATGTGTAAATATTCCCCGATGCATTTGCTCTTGTCCCAGAAGTTGGTTACAATTAATAAGTAAAAGAAAAAGCAACCGGTTTCGCCCTATTTCAAACTTATTGAAGGAGTGATTACACCGTGCAATACGCTAAACTTGGTAAATCAGGCATGCAGGTTAGCCGCCTCTGTCTGGGAACAATGAATTTTGGCCCATCTACGGATGAAAAAGAAGCATTCCGGATTATGGATGCCGCGCTGGATGCAGGGGTCAATTTTTTTGATACCGCTAACATTTATGGCTGGGGCGAAAATTCCGGCCTGACAGAGACCATTATCGGCCGCTGGTTCAAGCAAGGTGGTGGACGCCGGGAGAAAGTTGTCCTCGCGACCAAAGCCTACGGCTCCATGAGCGACAAGCTGGATGGCCCAAATGATGAAGCTGGCCTCTCCGCATACAAAATCCGCCGTCATCTGGAAGGCTCCCTGAAGCGTCTTCAGACCGATCACATCGAGCTGTACCAGATGCACCATGTGGATCGCAGCGTGTCCTGGGACGAGCTGTGGGGTGCCTTTGAGCTGGCTGTGAGCCAGGGTAAGATCGATTATGTCGGCTCCAGCAACTTTGCTGGCTGGGATATCGCTGTGGCCCAGCAGGAAGCTAAAGCACGCGGATTCCTGGGGCTTGTCTCCGAGCAGCACAAGTACAGCCTCACCTGCCGCCTGCCGGAGCTTGAAGTGCTGCCAGCCTCGCAGAGTCTCGGTCTCGGGATCATCCCTTGGAGCCCGCTGGACGGAGGCCTGCTAGGACGCAACGCCCTTAAGAAGATTGAGGGCAGCCGCAGTGGTGGCAACACGGACCGCGTAGAACAGTATAAGAGCCAGCTTGAGGCATTTGCCGGGCTGAGCCAAGAACTGGGTGAGCCGCAGGACAATATTGCCCTGGCTTGGCTGCTGGCTAATCCAGCGGTCACCGCGCCGATCATTGGACCGCGCACACTGGAGCAGTTCGAAAGCGCACTGCGCAGCCTGGAAATCGTGCTGGACGAGTCTGTACTGAAACGTCTCGACGAAATTTTCCCTGGTCCGGGCGGAGAAGCACCGAAAGCCTACGCCTGGTAAGCCCTGGTAAGAACTGATCATACATGATAAGACCACAAAACTATTCGGTACGCGATGAATCGGACCGCATTTTAACTCGATATCTGTAAGCTGAGCCTACATTCAACAAAGGGAGCTGTCTTTTCCCCGGACTTATACCGGAAAAGACAGCTCCCTTTATTATGGGTTCTACTATTCTGTCGTATCTGCGGTGATACCGCCATTGCTTGTAGAGATAGTAACTTTATAAGTACCTTTGCCGACTTTAGCCGTACCGCTGGTATCGCTGCTGCGTTCCCAATTCACATTGCCTTTGAGTGAACTGTTACTGGTGTCCGCGGAGATAGTGGCATCAGTAGCCTCTGGTATTCCCAGAACAACGGAGCCATTGCTCGTTGTCAGTCTCCAATCCCCGGTTACCCCAGAGTTAACCGTTATTTTGCCGTTACTGCTCTTGGCAGTCAGGGCCCCATCGACTTTATCAAGCGTCATCGATCCGTTGGAGCTGGCCAAATCCACCTCGCCCTGAATATTTTTCACCGTAATCGATCCGTTACTGGAATGGGCTGTCAAGCCACCAGCAATATCATGCAGATTCATCGTCCCATTGGAAGTGTCAACTGTCAAACCGGACTGAAGTCCGGAAGCTTCGATAGAGCCGTCGCTAGTGATCACTTCTACGGACAGATTCTGCGGAACACTTACATTCAGATAAGGGCCTTTGCTATAGAAGCCAAACTGTATATTGGAAAGCCAGTTATTGTTACCTGCGAGCCTCAGAACCAGTGTATCCCCTTGGGCCTTGATCTCCCATTTCTTGTCCAGGTTACTCTTCGCTTCACTCTCTGAATCGCCGGGAAGCAGCAGGCTCCCCTCATATTGAACCTCGGCCTTGTCAACTTCTCCCTTTACAGTTACTTTGCCATTTGGCAGCTCAATCCTGACCGCCTTGATCTCAGAACCCGCCTCTGCCGTTCCGCTCATCGCGACCAACTGATTATTGCCAAACAATCCACCCAGCGAGCCTCCAGCATAAAGTGACTGACCTCCGCTTGCAGCAACGAGCAGAATGATTAGAACAATAGCCCACCCGCTTACACGGCTTTTGACATCTGAGCGGATAAAGAGTCTAAGCAGCATCTCCAGACCGAACAGGATCAGCAAGGCGGGCCATAAAAAGCCCAAAGCAGCGTAGCTCAACATACCATACTGGGCTAACGCAATAATAGCGCCAACCGCGATACAGCCGATCGCTGCGGTGAAACTTCCGATTTTCCATCTACTCATTGACATAACTCCCCGTTTCTTAGGCTCTTGTATTACTCTTGAGCAATTTCAGCCCATAGCCAATCAGCACCAGCGAGAGTAGAATCGTGCCGAAATTGATCTCTGACAGAATGTCCCATAACCCTGGAAACGCTGTAATCATCAGTAGCAGAATGCCGCCGACAACGCAGCCAATCCCTACCCAGGCCGGGTTCATATCATCCTGCGGGTATCCCGGCATTGAATGCAGATCCATCGTCCACGGAGCGCCGAAAGCATCCGGCTGGAACATCATTCGTTCATGCTCTGCTGCTGCGATCTTCATCCAAGCGGCTTTTTGCAGCGCATCAAATAACTGATAGAACCATAGCGCCGCCAAGGCGAACGGAAAAATCATCGGTTCAGACGGAATGCAGATGATGCAGATGGATGCTCCGATCATAAACTGCAGACCCTGCTTTTTGAATCCAAGGTAAAGGTGACCGACCCCTGGAATCATCGCCAGAAAAAAGGTAAGCCAGCGTCTCTTTCTAATCATACAATATCCTCCCATAATTTGTAATGTGCTAATCTTTGTGATTGCAAATCATCGTTATTTATTGGCTCTGAACCATGAATTCACTGAGGTTGACACATGTCCATTGATCTCCGTGATTCCGTAAGCCAGATTCTCAAAGACACCGAACTGGAGCAGCAGGAAAGTCAGGCAGGCCGCAAGACCATAGTGCATCCAAGAAGTTTTGGGCGCGAACCGTCGTCTTGCCAGCGTTCCTGTAACCGTACGCTCTCTTCGCTCGGCTTCTAGCGATTCAATACGGGCCATCACATCTGTTTTCAAATCGGGATACTCCAGCAGTTCCTCAGAACCCGGCAGCCGGGATTCCATATCCGCCCACAAAGCCGACATTTCCCTGACTTCTTCCAGCCACTGGGCACAATCGGGACAGGACTCAATGTGCAACCTGATGCTCAGCTCCATCTCTGGAGACAGCAGACCGTCTATATAATGCGGCATCCATTCTTTAACTGTTGCACAATTCATCGCCATTCCTCCCCTTGTTTACGCATCATCTGTCTGGCGCGATACAGCTGTGATTCCACTGTTTTGACAGAAACACCCCGCTGCTCGGCAATTTCCTGATAAGAGTGTCGCTGAAAATAATAGAGCTGTACAACCGACCGGTACGGTTCTGCAAGGCTGTTCAAATTCTCATCCAGTTCAGCAGATGCTTCTTTGCGAAGCGCTGCGTGCTCTGGAGTCTGCGACGTCACCCAATCATTCTCTGTGTACTCAGCTATACTGCGGTGCCGCCACTCCCTGTCATTGGCCCGTTTCCAGTCCAGACAGGTTCTGTAGGCAATCCGATACAGCCAAGTAGAGAAAGAGGATTGTCCCCGGAAGGAGGGGAGCGCTTTGTAGGCTTTGATAAAAACTTCCTGGGCCATATCCTTGGCGGACTCGGCCTCTCCCGTGATTTTAACGCATACTCTGTACACCATGCCTTGATAACGGTCCACCAAATGTTCAAACATTTGATGCTCACCACTCAGCACAGCGGATATCCACTCCGCCTCTTCCAGTTGTCTCCCCTCCTCCTGCTTCTTTTAGTTAGACGCCCGGTAGCGCAATTTCCCTGCAATCTTTTCACATTATTTTTTAATTTGAGACCAAGCAACTGGCTTATCCCAATCATTTATAGCACAAGTTATTACCATTATAGAGGGAATGATGCCTTTTTTGTCGAATTAACTCTGTTATTATAGATATGAGAAAAATCATCCTGAACACGATGCTTTTCTGGCCGGACGGACTGCCTTTGACTGCTTCGCAACAGTATTAAAGCACTCAAAGTTCAGCTTCAGTCCCTGAATGCTGAATTCTTTTAGCGGGAACTTGAACTAGTGCGCGCTTATTTGTACATTGAGAAGGAACGATTTGTAGGGTCTTGCAAGATAAAACTAAGTCTGAGTGGTGGGATAGTAATGATCCAGGCAATACTAGTGGACGATGAGCGGCTGGCCTTGATGAAATTGGAGCACATGCTTAAAGAGCTAGGGACAGTGAATGTAGTCGCCACATATACGGACCCTGTGGAAGCGGTCAATGAAGCAGGAAAGTGGAAGGCGGACGTTATTTTTCTAGATATTGATATGCCGGAGATGAATGGCCTGCAGGCTGCGGAAATCATGCATGAGCATATCCCTGAGGCTGATATTGTATTCGTGACAGCTTATAACAATTATGCCTTGGAGGCGTTTGAAGTCAACGCGCTGGACTATGTACTAAAGCCTGTTATCCGTGACCGGCTTTTAAAGACCATTAATCGTCTTGAAGAACGGACACAACGAGCGGCTAAGCCGATAATCTCCTCAGATAGGCTTATGGTTCGCTGTTTTCCTTCCCTGCGTTTTGAACGGGGAGGCGTTCACGTAAGTACCATTCGCTGGCGGACCAACAAGGCGCAGGAACTGTTTGCTTTTCTGCTCCATAACCGCAACCGTTTTGTCAGCAAAGACACACTGATAGATATGCTCTGGCCTGACTTTAATCTTAAAAAAGCTTCAACCCATCTTTATACAACGATCTACCAAGTCAGGCAATGCCTGAAGCAGGCCGGTATTGAGCTGCAGATTAACAATGTCAGTGGCGGTGAGGGCTACACTCTGGAGAGCGGTTCGATGCTGATTGATTCTGCCCAGTGGGAAAACGGCATTCTTACGCTTGATCCCATCGGGGATGGCAATTTTTATGATCATCAACAACTGTTCGACCTTTATTCTGGAGATTATTTCGGGGACTATGACTATCTGTGGGCTGAAAGTGAACGACAGCGGCTTCGGACCATTTGGTTGCATCATGCCATCGGGATCGCCGATTACTATATTGGCAGTGGACGAATTCCTGAAGCTGTAACCGTCTACCAACGGATCGTCCAGCTTCAACCCTATTTTGAACAAGGCCATCTGGGGCTGATGAAGGTCTATGACAGCATCGGAGAGCGTTCTGCGGTGGAGGAGCAGTACAAAGCTCTCACCGAACTGCTAAAGGATGACCTCAGTACCGAACTGCCGTCCAATATTGAACGTTGGTATTCTGATTGGAAGCTGCACAACCTGAAACCTTTGTAGAGATAAAAAACTTCTGGTATTTCTGAGGTTTACAAAGAAGCGAGCCCATCTCCGTTACATCTGGAGATGGGCTCGTTTTCCTTTCATTTAGACCTTTTTAATATCTCGTGCAGTTCTTATCTCTATTCCTGTTTGCCGCCTCTTCTGAATCTTCTGTTCAGTACATAACCGAGAATAATCAGAGATCCACCGACTAGGTAGATCGGAAGCGGGCTGTCTTCGCCAGTCTTCGGCAATACGGCAGGTTTTTCGCCTTTGCCTTTGCTATTACTATCTGGCTCTCCTGTTACCGTACCCTTCGGTACTTCCTCAACATCAATTTCGATGACGACCTCTTCTTCATTTCCGTCTTTATCGGTCACGATGATCGTGAATTTATCTTTTCCGATAAAGCCAGGGTCCGGTGTATAAACCCACTTGCCGTTTGGCTTCAGGGTAACCTTACCATGTGCCGGTTTATCACCGATACTTGGCACACCTCCAAGCGGAATCTCACCTTCAATTGGCACTTCTTCGGTCGTTGTCTCCTGCTTCACAGGTGGTGTCACCTGCGGAATAGCTGGTGTTGCCGGAGTTGTCGGTTGAGCAGGTGTTGTTGTTGGACCTGCGCTTGGTACAACTGTCGGCGTTGCCGAAGGAGTTGACGATGGCGTTACTGAAGCACCCGGTGACGGGGATGGCGTTGGTGTAGCAACGACTCCTGGTACAGGAGTCGTTGTTGCTACCGGCTCGAACGTCGTTGTCGGCGGCAACGTTGGTACTGGTGTAGCTGTCGGTGTTGCCGAAGGTGTTGCTGTTGGTCCATCCGTCGGCGGCGCTACCGTAGGCGACGCACTGGCCTCAGGCGTAGCGGAAGCTGTCGCTGGTGGCACTGTCGGTATCGGTGTTGCTGTCGGTGTTGGCGACGGTGATGCTGTCGGTGTCGGCGACGGTGATGCTGTCGGCGTTGGCGACGGTGATGCTGTCGGCGTTGGCGACGGTGATGCTGTCGGCGTTGGCGACGGTGATGCTGTCGGCGTTGGCGACGGTGATGCTGTCGGCGTT